>CAWCWC010000008.1:0-362208 GCA_963799175.1 uncultured Acidobacteriaceae bacterium
GCAGCTTCTGCTGCTCCTCGGTGGCGCGTTTCACGCCAATGTCGTCGAACAGGAGGCTTGGCGCAATGGTGGTCACCGGCACCGCGCCCAGCGTATCGGAGACGTACTCATCGTCGCCCGCAGCCACAATGTCCGAGCGAAGGCTGCGGTTGTCCAGCTCGTCGAACACAGCGCCCCGCACCAGTTGACGGCTGCCGTCGGGATGCACCAGGTAGAGCAGGCGCGGCGCCAGCTCTCCGCCCAGCGTCTCTACCGAGTACACATCGCGGCCCTGGTCCTTGGCCATCGCAAGCAGGCGCGTATTCATGGCCGCCGCGCTCAACGGCGCATTCGACTTGAACAGCATTACGCCCTCGCTGGAGTGCGGGGCCTGCCCCACGGCGGCGCGGCCATGCCCGTTCGACACAGGAAAGTCCCGCACCGGAGTGCGCCCAATCAGATAGTCTTCCAGCTTGCCGTTCACCGCGAGCTTGACCGCCTGTGCCGGTACGCCTTCATCGTCCACCGCGTACGCTCCCAGCAGCGCGTGCCCCGCAAAGCTTGTCATCAGCGGATCGTCTGTCGCGTTCAGAAAATCGGGCAGAACGCGCGCATGGTAGCTTGAGGTGTAGATGCCCTGGGTGCGCGCGGTGGTCCCCATCTCCGGCCGGTTAGCCTCCACATTGGGAATGAACAGCCGCTCCATCACGTCCGTGGCCGCGTCTCCGCTGAACAGAACCGGCCCATGGTAGTCCTCGGCGGACACAACAGGCGCATTGCGCAGCGCCTCCAGGCTCTGGAGGTCGTCGATCACGCGTTTGCGGAACTCCGGCCACGTCTCCAGGTCCCTGGCATTGGCCGCCGTGCTGCCGTTGCTGCGCTCCAGTTGCATCCCATCGGGGGCCTGCCCGCCCACGCTGATGTTGGCGCATAGCCCGCGTATCCCTCGCGTACAACCGTTCCTTCGCTATTGACCAGGTAGCGGTTTACCGCCATGGCGCGCAGAGTTGCCGACGAATATTGCACATTCGCGGCATTGGCGCGGACCTTGGGATCGTTGGCGTAAAGGCCGCTGGCATCCACAATGCGCTGCTTCCACTGCGCGCGGTCGATCTCCAGCGGGACCAGCGGGCCAATGTGCGTGACCGTCTTGGCCGGAGCAAAATCCGGCGCCGTGGGCGATGACTCGAATTGCTTCAACGCGGCCTGCTTGGCCGTGTACGCGCGCAAGGCAACCTTGTACGCCTCGTCGGTCGCAGTCCACAGGCAATAGCGGATCGCCTCCGGATTGTTGTCCGTCGGCCCCAGTACCGCGGTGCCGTCTCCCCGGCTGCCACTCGAATCGGTGGTGTAGCTGCCGATCCGCACCGTGACCCGCACAATCCGCTGGTGACCGCTCTCCTCTCGCACCAATGCGCCAAAGTTGGCCACCACTTCGTAGGTGCTGAGGTCGTCCAGGCGGTACTGGATGAAGTACGGCCGCTGCATTCCGGGAAGCACCAACTGGGCCTGCTCGCGGTCCAGTTCGGCCCGCATGGCGCGCAGTACCGGATCGTCCGCCTGTATACCCTGCGCTGCCGCTGTATATGTAACTAAATATGCACCAAACAGGATACTAATCGCGGATATCCCTGTTATGATCCGCTTAATTCGTAACTGGAAAAGGAGCGATTTCATTTATTTGCTCCTTTATCTGATCCTAATGCTCCTGATGCGGAGTTCGGCGGCGACAATATGGGTGGGCGAGCGGTGCCCTGCGCCTGGCGTTGCGTCTCAATCTGGCTTACCAGCATTGCCGGTGCGACCGCGCTTACCGGAATGCTGCCTGACTCCGCACCGCATATTCCGTTGAAGACCTCCTGCTTGTCGCCAGTCGCCAGAATGCTATTCAGGGCAGCCTGCGGGGTACCCACAATGCTGACCCCGCGTACCAGCTCGTCGGGACGTCCATCCACATACACCCGGTACACCACCAGCGGAATCACCTGGAAGGCCTGCGGCGAGCTGCGCGTGGTCACCGCGAAGCCGGAGGAGATGTCTTCAAAGTAGAGTCCATACGCCTTACCTTGCTTCTTCGCCTCGTCGATCAGCATCTGTCGCAGTTGGCTCTCCGGCACCGACTTCGATGAAGTCACGATCAGATTTCCCTGCCGTCCGGTTGGCATGTGCCCCGATTCGGAGCGGCCGTGACCGTTGCTTTGGGAGACGCTGGCGATGGGTTCACGCGACATGAGAAAGGTCTCCAGTACGCCATCGCGGATCAGCTCGACCCGCCGCGCGGCCTGTCCCTCATCGTCAAAGTAGTAGTGACCGCTCAGGGTTGTGCCCTGGAATGCGGTTACGGTCGGATCGTCGACCACGCTGAGGAACGAAGGCAGAATCGGCTTGCCTAGTAGCTTGGTGAAGGTCTGTCCCTCCTGGTCGCCGCGCTGCCGCTGACCCTCCAGCCGGTGCCCCAGGACCTCGTGGAAGAAGACCGCCGAGGCGCGTCCGCTCAGGATGGCCGGCCCGCTGAACGGTTGTGTCACCGGTGCCACGCGCAACTCCTCCAGGTTCTTCGCCATCGCGATCGCCTTGTCCGCAATCGTCTTTTGGTCGGGCAGGAGGTCGGCGGATTTGGCCTCGAAGGTCTCCGCGCGGAAGAGGTCCATACCGTCGGCTGCGCGTGTTCGAGCCACAATCACAAGCCGAGCCGTCTGGCTGGGAGTGTCCACCCGTGCTCCCTCCGACGAGACGAAGTAGTCGGTCTCATTAGTCGCCTCAAACTGGACCTGGTCGGCAAAGATGTCGGGGAATTGGGTGAACAGCTTGGATATCTCGCGCAGGCGCTGCTCCCACGCCGCGTGGTCTACAACCAGTGCTGGCGCGGGTGGCAGCAGGTCCGTCTGCGGCTGCTCCACGCTGAAGTCCGCCGAAGAATCCTCCTCCTTGGCGCGCACCTGCTGCTCCGTCTTCACCTTCAGGTAGCCGTCCAGCGCGCGCGCGTATCCCCGGTTGGTCGCATACCACAAGGAACGCGCAATGGCGTCGCGGTCGTCGGTCAGGGGAAGCGGCAACGTAGTCAGAGCGCTGTTGCGGTGGTCGCCGTGGGTGTTGTCTTCCGCGGGGCTGCCCAGCCGCACCTGCACATCCACCGATCGCGCATGGCCCTGGTTGGAACTGCTGATCGCGCCATACTCCGCCGTGATGTTCACCGACGTCGCATCGTCCACCGCGTAGCTAAGAAAGTATGGCTTGGGCTGTTGCGCGGCGGCGGCCCCATCGGCCCCCAGCGAAGACATCGCCCGCTTCAGCTCCGTATCCAGCGCGTTTACCAGGACCGGATCGCCTGCAACCGTCTTACTGGATGGGCCGGAGCTTGGCGCAGCAGCATCGCTCGCCGCCAGTGCGTCTTGCAGTATACCGGGCGCGCCTGCCGCCAGCAGTGCTGCCGCGCATGCAGTGGCCAAAATCACTATACGGCTGGTCCCGCACAGGTTCGTTGTAATCTGTCTCATGTCCCTCGTCTTGTCGCATAGGATGCGACGTTTCGTCTAACGGAATGCTACACGGATGATGCGTCGCTGTCTTTCAGAATGGACGCATATCTTATTGGTTGGATGCATTGTTTTGCGTTTGGCCGCATTCATGCTGCACACTGGAGCACACGCCTCTGGAGTCCAGACCATGCGCCTTCGCAGCACCTTGCTCCTTCTGGCCACACTGGCCGCCGTTTTCGCGATCGCGATGGGCCGCATCGCCTGTGAAACACCCACCGAATCGCAGGCCGAGCACATTGCCGTCCATAACTCTACCGCCTACACGCTGCCGCCGGCGCTGCTTCAGAAGGCCGTGACCCTCGGCCGGACGCGCAGGACGCTCGAGGTCGCAGACGCTATCTGGATGCCGGCCCAACTGCTTCTGGTCCTTGTCCTCGGTGTGGCTGCGTGGATGCAAGGCTTTGCAGCCAGGCTCTTCAGAAACCGCTGGGCGCAGGGCTTCAGCTTCGTGTTCTTGTTGCTCCTCGTCACTCACCTGCTCGATCTTCCACTCGGCATCTACGCGCATCGGGTGGCGCTCAGCTACGGCCTCTCGATCCAGGGGTGGGGCAGTTGGCTGACCGACAACGCCAAAATCTTCGCCCTGGAGTGGTTTCTCGGAGGCCTGCTCACCATGCTCATCTTCTGGGTGATTCGCAGATCGCCAACCCGCTGGTGGTTCTGGTTCTGGATTCCAGCCGTTCTCTGTCTTATCGCAGGGGTCTTCGTCACGCCCTATGTCATCGATCCGCTCTTCAACCAGTTCGAGCCCCTGGCCCAATCCAACCCGGCGCTGGTCCAGCAACTGGAGCAGGTGGTTGCGCGCGGAGGTATCTCCATTCCGCCTGAGCGCATGTTCCTGATGAAGGCCAGCGCCAAGTCTACCCGGCTCAACGCCTACGTCACCGGCTTCGGAGCCTCCAAGCGCGTCGTCGTCTGGGACACGACTATCGCACGCTGCACACCCGGCCAGATCGGCTTCATCTTCGCCCACGAGATGGGCCATTACGCGCTCAACCACATTGTTACCGGCCTCGCGCTCAGTTGCCTTGCGCTGCTCCCTCTCTTCTGGCTTGGTTTCCATGGCGTTCACTTCCTGCTGTTGCGTTACGGATGTGCATGGCGCATCCCCTCGCAGCAGGACTGGGGTGCGCTGGTCGTCCTTCTCCTGGTGCTCTGCGTGCTGTCCACACTATCAGACCCGTTTGCCAACGCCTTCAGCCGGGCCATCGAGCACAACGCCGACATATACGGCCAGGAGGCCATTCACGGCATCGTCGCCGATCCGCGGCAGGCAGGCCGACAGGCCTTCCAGAAGCTTGGCGAACTATCCCTGGACGACCCCACGCCGCACCCCCTCTTCGAATTCTGGTTCGGCACCCATCCCCCGCTCCGTTTTCGTGCAGCCTTCGCCGAGGCCTACGATCCATGGGCAGAGGGCCAGCACCCGAAGTACTTTTCGGCGCGGCAATAGAAAGGCTTAACACCGATCGATACGGAAGATGCACCGATCTGTCGGCATGAAAATTCGATGTGAATTTGTTTTCCCACTATTTTAAATCGGTGTCGTAGGTGTACATCGGTGTTAAGGTTTTCTGTATGAGCTCCGATTGTCTCTTCTGCAGGATCGTCGCCGGCAGCATCCCGGCCAAGCGCGTCTACGAGGACGAGATGTGCCTCTGTTTCGCCGACCTTCGCCCCCAGGCGCCGACCCATCTGCTGATCGTTCCCAAGGAACACATCGCATCGTTGGCGGAGGCCGAGCCTGCGCAGTCGTCGCTGCTGGGCCACCTGCTTACCAAGTCCGCCGAAATTGCGCGTGCCTCTGGTCTCGATCGCGGCTATCGCGTCGTCCTCAACACCGGCGCGGACGGCGGTCAGACCGTCGACCACCTCCACCTGCATCTGCTCGGAGGCCGGCACATGACCTGGCCCCCTGGCTAGATAAGTCTGATAGCTCCGAGATAGATAAGGGATAATAGGGGCTACGTGGAGCACACCTTGTCGGCGTCCAACTTAGGAGATGACTCTTGTCATTGGAATCCGCGCCAGCGCAATTCGGTTCAGTTGTTGCGGAAGGGGCGACCTCCAGTTTGAACGGCGCGGAGGACAAGGCGTCGCTGTCCGAGCCGCTCTGCGTCGACCTGGATGGCACGCTGGTCAAGAGCGACACGCTGTTGGATTCGGTGATTGTGTTGGCGCGGCAGAGTCCCCGCTCCCTGCTGCAACTTCCCCTTTGGATTCTCCAGGGCAAGGCTGCATTCAAACGCAATGTCACTTCCGTGGTGGCGCTGGATGTCGTCCAACTGCCCTACAATCAGCCGCTGCTACAGTATCTGCGCCAGCAGCACGCCGCCGGGCGCGAGATCTACCTCGCCACCGGCGCAGACTCGCAATTGGCCAAACGCGTGGCCGCGCATCTGGGCCTCTTCACCGGCGTCCTCGCCTCCGATGGCAGCGTCAACCTTACCGGAGGCAACAAACTTGCTGCCTTCCAGCAGCGATTCCCGGGGGGCTTCAGTTACATCGGCAACGCCAGGCCCGACCTGTCTCTGCTGACTCACAGCGTCCATCCCATGGTCGCCAATCCCAGCCGTGCCCTGCGCGCGGGACTGCATTCGGCGGCTGTGCAGCCAACCCGCGCTTTCACCGACAAAGCGCCGCCAATGAAGGCATGGCTGCGTGCCATCCGGCTGCACCAGTGGGCCAAGAACACGCTGATCTTCCTGCCCCTTCTGTTGGCCCATGTACGCGCCGCAGGCCCCGTCGTCGTGTCTCTTCTCGCCTTTCTCAGCTTCGGGCTGGCCGCCTCCGCAACCTACATATTCAACGATCTGCTGGATCTCGAAGCCGACCGCCACCACCCGCGCAAGCGCAGCCGCCCCTTCGCCGCCGGCGACCTCTCTCCGATTGCGGGCGCTGTCACCATCCTCTTCTTTCTGGCGGCGTCACTGACGATCGCGATGCTCCTGCCGCGCGTTCTTGTGGCGTTGTCTCCGCAGTTCCTCTGGAACGGTCAGGGCATATTCATCGAGTGGCTGGTGCTCTACGCCATCTCCACCACCGTCTACTCGCTGCGCCTGAAGCGGATGGTGCTGGTGGATGTGATGGTGCTCGCGTGCCTCTATACCATTCGCATTCTCGCCGGCTCGGCCGCCGCCGGAGTAATGGTTTCGCCCTGGCTGGCCGCCTTCAGCATCTTCTTCTTCCTGTCGCTGGCCTTCGTCAAGCGGTTCTCCGAACTGGAGAGCGTGAGTCTGCGCGGCGAGTCCCCGGAGATGCTCACGGTCAAGGGCCGCGGCTATCGCATCTCCGACCTGGAACAGTTGCGCAGCTTCGGCACGGCCAGTGGATATGCATCGGTCGTGGTCTTCGCGTTGTACATCGGCAACGAGGTGGCGCATAACCTCTATCCGCACCACTCACGCCTCTGGCTTCTGGTCCCCGTACTTCTACTCTGGCTCAGCCGGCTGTGGCTCAAGGCCTCCCGAGGCGAATTGCAAGAGGACCCCGTCGTCTACGCCATCACAGACCGGCGCAGCCTCCAGCTTGGAGTGGTCGTCGTTGCCATCGTCCTCTCTGCGCTCTTGCGTTAGCGCCGCGATACACTGGAGTGCGATAGCACTCTGCCTGATATCTACATGAACGAAGCCATCCCCCAACTCCTCAGCTACGACGAACCCTCGCCTCGACGCTGCCTTCGCCACACTGGCTGAAGAGGTTCGCATCGAGACGGCCTCTCAGCGCGATGCTGAGGCCTTCCGTCTGCGCTGGCTTGGTCGCAAACAAGGCCGCCTCAAGCTAATAAGCGATGCATGGCTCAAGACCGCTCCCTCCGACGCGCGCAAGACTCTCGGCATTCGCTTCAACCAACTCAAGCAGCAGATTAGCAGCTCTCGCGGGCAGGCAGGCCGAACTAAAGGGAATCAGAGAGGGCCTAAAAACGCCTGGTACATCCGTTCATCCAGTCGCTCGACATCACCCTACCTGGCTCGTCCGTGCCCCCGGCATTCCGCACCCGCTACTTAAGACGATGAACGAGATCGTCGCCGTCTTCCATCATCTTGGCTACTCCACCGCGCTCGGCCCACAGGTCGAAACCGACTTCTACAACTTCGAGGCGCTCAACTTCCCGCCCAATCATCCCGCGCGCGACACCCAGGACACGCTCGTTCTCGCCGATCAGCAGTCCAAACCCTCGCGCGACCGACTGCTGATGCGCACCCACACCTCGCCGGTGCAGATTCGCAGCATGATCGCGCAGGCCCCGCCCATCCGCATCGTGGTCCCCGGCAAGGTGCATCGCAACGACGCCGCCGACGCTACTCACTCGCCCATCTTCCACCAGGTCGAAGGCCTCTGCGTCGATTCCAACATCACCTTCTCCGACCTGAAGGGAACGCTCGACCACGCCATGAAGGCGCTCTTCGGCTCCAGCGTCAAGACGCGTTTCTTCCCCAGCTTCTTTCCCTTCACCGAACCCAGTGCCGACGTGCAGATCAGTTGCATCTTCTGCTCCGGCGCCGGTTGCCGCCGCTGCAAGCACTCCGGCTGGATCGAACTCCTCGGCTGCGGCATGGTCGATCCCACCGTCTTCGCCAGCGTTACCGAAGCGCGCCGCAAGCTCGATCCCGCCGACGATGCCTATAACCCCGATAATATCTCCGGCTTCGCCTTCGGCATGGGTGTCGAGCGCATCGCCATGGTGCAGCACGGCATCTCCGACATCGGCCACTTCTACTCCGGCGACATGCGCTTCCTGGAGCAGTTCGCATGAGATATTCTCACCAAATGGCTGCGCGATTACCTGCCCGAGATTCCCGTAGACGACGACCAATTAGCCGAAGATCTCACTTTGCGCGGCATTGCCGTCGAAGGGATATTCCTTAGAGACTTTGATTCCGATGAGAAATCGGACGCAGCAGTAGAAGATTACGGCCACATCTTCGAGATGGACATCACCACCAACCGCGTCGACGCCATGAACCACTACGGAATCGCGCGCGAGGCCGCCGCCATCTACAACCTCCCGCTCGCGCCGCTCGACACCGCGCTTCCCACCGCGCAGCCAACCGCGAAGCCCTTCTCCGTGCAGATCGCACCCGAGGCCCAGAACCTCTGCGGTCGCTTCACCGCGCAGGTCCTGCGTAACATCACCATCGCGCCCTCCACCGGCCAGGTCGCCGAGTTCTTCGCGCTGCTCGGTCTCAAGCCAATCTCCAACGCGGTGGATGCAACCAACTTCGTCCTGCAGGGCATGGGCCATCCCAACCACGCCTACGACCTGGACAAGCTGAACGGCGGGATCATCGTCCGCCTCGCGCGCAAGGGTGAGCGGGTCAAGCTCCTCGATGGATCGGAGCATACGCTCGAATCGACGACCTGGTCGTTGCGGACCACTCCATGCGCGCAGGGCCTGGCCGGAGTGATGGGCGGCTGGGACTCGATGATTACCGCCGAAACCAAAAACATTTTGGTCGAAGCCGCCTGGTTCGACCCCGCCAGCGTCCGCCGCAGCGCCCGTCGCCACGGACTGCACACCGACGCCTCGCATCGCTTCGAGCGCGGCGCGGACCTCAACGCCTGCGCCACGGCCAACGCGCTGGTCGCAAAGCTCATCCTGCAATCCGGGGGCACGCCCGAGGGCGAACTGGTCGATGTCGTCGTACCCTCGGTCGCCGCGCGCACCGCCAATCGCGCGCCCATCTCTCTCTCGTTGACGCAGATATGGCGTCATCTCGGTGCCACGCTGGACGACCAGCCCAACCAATCCGCTCTCACTGCCGATCTCGTCCGCCAGGTCCTCACCGCCCTCGGCTGCACACTCACCGAAGCACCACCCGGCGGTCGTCAACCTGCAACCTTCTCCGTCCAGCTTCCCTCTTGGCGGCTCGACCTCGAACGTGAGATCGACCTGGTCGAAGAGGTTGCGCGCGTCTACGGATACAACCGCTTCGCCAACACGTTGCCCACCGCGCTGCCCGTCATCGCGCATCCGACAGCCGCCGCTGAAGCCGCTGTCCGCACGCGCCTGCTGGCGCTCGGGTACTCCGAGGCCATCTCAAGTTCCTTCGCGTCGGAGGCCGACGGCGCTACCTTCCTTGCAGCGAATCAACAAATCCTGGGTGGAGTCATCGCGTTGGAGAACCCGCTCTCCGACGAGGCCCGTCTGCTGCGCCCATCACTGGCGCCGGGAATGCTCACCATGCTCGCCCACAACCTCAACCGCGACGTGCGCGACGTGCGTCTATTCGAGCAGGGATCAATCTTCACCGGCTCAGCGGAGCAGGTCGTCGAGTCACCTAGTCTCTCTCTGGGACTCACCGGCACGCTCTTACCGACCAGCCTGCACAGCGTTAAAGATGCGGCCGTCTTCGAGCTCAAGGGCGTAGTCGAATCGCTGCTTTCGCTCTTTGCCGCATCGCCGGACACACTCTCCACCAGCGCCGCCTCTGCGCTCACTTTCATAACCGACGCGCCCGCGTGGCTTGAGCCGGGCCGCAGCGCCATTGCTCTGCTGCACGGCGTTCCCATCGCCTGCTTCGGCGAGCTGGCCGCCTCCCAGCGCGAAGCCCGCAAGCTGCGTCAGCCTGTCTTCCTCGCCGTGCTCAATCTCGACGTTCTCTACCGCCTGCCGCTGCGACGCGCCACCGCGCACGAACTCTCACGCTTCCAGGCGGTCGAACGCGACTTCTCCTTCACCTTCGCCGACGCCGTCCCGTGGCGCACCATCGCTGAGGCCATCCACTCCCTCGACCTCCCCGAACTTACGCGCCTCACCCCGGTCGAAATCTTCCGCGATGCAAAGGCTGGCTCTGCTTCGGCGGGGAAGTATGCCCTCCTGCTGCGCTGTGTCTTCCAGTCCAACCAGCGCACTCTGCGGGAGGACGAGTTGTCCGAGTGGTCTACCAGGCTCATCGCAACTCTCACCGCGCTGGGCGGAGCCATCCGAACCTAGCCAAGCCCCACAGTCCGTCATTCTGGCCCAGCCAGAATCTCCGTGTTTGCCTTTCAGCCCTGCGATACTGCTTCAGCCAGTCTGCTCTCGCCATCCACTCCCGCGCATCTTCATTCAATTGAAGCCTCGTTTTGCACAGTCGCTGCGAGGCCGAACAGCTCTTGCTTCGCACTATACTTGCGGATATGAGTTCCGGTGTCAGTGTGGATGAGTTTCAGGCGCTCGAGCAGAAAGTGCTGCGGGCAGTGGAGATTGTAAAACGCGAGCGAGACGCACGCGCTGCAGCCGAGGCCGAAGTCGCCTCGTTGCGCCAACAGCTTGCTACGCAGGCAGAAGCGGCCCAGAGCAATATCCAGGCTGCCATAAGCCAGATGGAATCCGCTCAACGCGAAAAAGATGCTGTCGAAAGCCAAGTCGCCGCCCTCAACGAAGAGCGCGACGGCGTGCGCCAGCGGGTCGAGCAGATGATGCACCAGATCGATGAGTTGTTGTAGTCTACGCCGCTGGAGAGTGAAAGTTTTCCCAGTGCAGCAGTTCACCATCGAGAGAGGAGACGCGCGTGACGGAGAAGCAGAATGAAACTGGCCTGGACGGCCAACCCTCGACGGGTTTAGTCACCGCCGGCCCCGGCAGCTCGTCCATCCCCGAGGCGGTGAGCGTCGACATCTACGATCAGATATACAACCTGCGCGGCACCGATTCCGAGTACATCCAGCAGCTTGCCACTCTGGTGGACTCGAAGATGCGCGCTGTAGCGGCCCACGGCGGTACCGCCGATTCGCTGCGCGTCGCGGTGCTGGCAGCACTCAACATCGCCGACGAGTTACTCTCCTTGCGCGCGCGTTACGATGCGCTGGCTGGCGGCATGGACCGCTCCGAGGACGACATGCGCACCCGCGCCGGAACCCTCAGCGAAATGCTCGACGAGCTCTTCGAAGAACGCCGCGCCGGCTAGTGCTGGAACGGAATCTTCTCACCGCCGGTTCAACCCCAGCTAACTCAGAAAGACGCTGGCGAAGATCGCCTTAGGTCGTGCCAGTCACGCAACAGATGGCAGCAAAAATGTCAGTTGAGCGGCAACGCATAAAAAGTGGTGCCGCCGAGCTGTTGCCAGCCGCGGAAGGCGGTGTCGGAGTCGCCGACGCGAAAGTTGCCGAAGTCGGCGACCAGGACTTTGGCGCCCTGATCGCGCACAACGTGGATCGCCTGCTCTCGGTTCGGCAGCGCGGCAAGGAAGGGATAGACAGGCATCTCCGGATCGTAGATCTCGGTAAGAATACGCACTCCGGCCAGCCGCGCCCAGTACGGGTCGTTGAGGCAGGCAATCGCTCCAACGCAGGCAACGCTGTCTCCGGGATGCACGCCGAGGGATTGCAGGCTGTCCGCAACATGCACCATGGTGGGCGAGTACCAGCCTCCCGGATAGCCGCGGATGGAGAGCTGGCGCCGGTATTCAAAGACGGTGCGCAGGCTCTCGCCCGTGGCCAGCAGAGCAAGCAGAACTATCAGGGCCGAGGCGGTGAAGCGAAGGGTCCCAGACTTGGTGCGTACCGCAGCCGCGTCCCTTTCGCTCTGTGCATCGGTCAGGCGCAGCGCCGCAAACAGCGTCAGAACGATGCTCAAGTACGCGACGGTGACGTAGCGCTCTTCCGTGTTGACTAGGCCATAGATGCCCCAGACGGCGACGCCCAGCAGCAGCGGCGGCAGCCAGAAAACGTTCTCCCCCGTTCTGCCCGGTCTCCACCGCAAGGCGACACGCGCGCCGAAGACAAGCGACAGCGCCAGCAGGATCAACCCCTCGGGGTGGTTGAACAGGTAACGGACCACCAGGACCATGTTGCGCGCGAAGCGAGGAAAGTCGTCGCGCAGCCGGAAGTGCGGCTTGATCTGTTCGTTCCAGTAGGTGGCGTCGAACCAGTCAGGGTAGGTTCCGTAGGGCATCTCGGCATAACTGAGGATCAGCGGGGAGTGCAGCAACTCCTTCTCCGGATGCTTCAGATGGACCTCGGAGGAGCCGAACTGCCCGGTCTGGGTTGGCTGCAAGTGCATCTTCTCCGTGCCACCCACGTACCATGCATAGTTCAGCGAGCCGGAGTCACCAAAGTCGAAACGGCCTCTCTGGATCGAGAGTGCGGCAACATAAGGCCCGGCAACTACGGCAAAGCACACGATGGCCACCAGCACCGCGGGAACGATTTGTCTGACTCTCTGCCGCATCCAGAGCCAGCGGAAGGCCGCCAACATCAGTACGCAGAGAAGCGCAACCACAAACGCGATCGACTTGGTCAGATACGCGCATCCCAGAGCCACGCCCATCAACGCTGCGTAGTGCAGGCGATTGCCGGCCAGATGCCTCAGCAGTGCGGCCATTGCAAACAGCAAGAATGCTTGCAGCAGCGCGTCGGGGCGGACCTTGCCCAGCGAAAGCTCGCGCTGGCTCGCAATCACCAACAGCGAAAGTCCGACGTAGCGCAGCATCGTGCGGTCCAGCAGATAGCTGGGTGCCCCACATATCGGGGTCCCCGGCGAGCTTACTCGCTGGGGTGAGCGTCTCGATTCTGAGATGTGGAAATCGACCCGCTCGTTTAGCGTCTCCCGCAGCCGCACAATCGAGTCGGTGAAGCAAACGATGGCCACCATCCCCAGCAGAAAAACTCCGAAGTTGACGAAATAGTACGCCCGCAGCTCAGTAGCCAGAGTTGCATGGAAAAGCGTGTGCCCCAGCGCCAGGAAAGCCGGATACATGGGGTGCCAGTAGCCATTGACGATGCCCGCCCAGTGGTGCGCGCGCAGGTTGTCGCCAAGGTCCATGTAGGCAACTGCGTCGCCATCGATCTGGTAACTGTCATAGAGCGCGTAGCCAAACGCGGTCAGCGCAGCCAGCGCGCAGTAGAACGGGAAGAACCGGCGAAGCAGGGTGTGCATGCGGGTCGAATCGAGAGCATCTTCCTGCGCTTCGCCTGGCTTCACCTTCAGCCCCCCTTCGTTGCCTCGATTATCGCAGAGCATGCCCTGGACTGCTGTCAGGCGAATCGATTGTGATACGTTTTCTCTGTACCTCGCGAGGCCGGACCGGCTGGCCTCTACCTGCTCCGCAAACTCCGGCGCGGCGGCGCGGATGGGGGTTCAAGCGACCAAGTTCATCAGGAGATCTCATGCCAAAATTCCCGATCGTATATCTCGAACTGCCTTCCAATAACGTCGCAACCTGCAAGCAGTTTTATCACTCCCTCTTCGAGTGGAGCTTTCAGGACTACGGCCCGGACTACGCAGCCTTTTCCAACTCAGGCCTGGACGGTGGCTTCAATGGCGCCACTCCTGCCGAAGGCCGCTCCAAATTCCCGCTGGCCGTCATCGACTGCGAAGACCTCGAAGCAATGGAGAAGAGAATCGTAGCTGCGGGAGGGCGCATCACACTGCCCATCTTCTCCTTCCCCGGCGGCCGCCGTTTCCACTTCACCGACCCCTCTGGAAACGAGCTCGCCGTCATGCAGAAGGAGTAAGCCCGCGCCGTCCGGATGATGTTGCACCAAAACAAAAAACGAGCAGCCAGTGTCGATTCATTGGCTGCCCGTTCTCTTGGTCCAATGCAAGATTGCGTTTAGACGTCCTTCACACCGTCCACAAACGCCTTCAGTTTGCGGCTGCGGCTGGGGTGGCGAAGCTTGCGCAACGCCTTGGCTTCGATCTGCCGAATGCGTTCACGCGTCACCTGGAAGCTCTGTCCAACCTCCTCCAGCGTGTGTTCCGATCCGTCCTCCAGCCCGAAGCGCATCTTGATTACGCGCTCTTCGCGCGGCGTCAGCGTGCGCAGCACCTGGCTGGTGTACTCCTTCAGGTTCACCGCAATCACCGCATCCGCGGGCGAGACCGCCATGCGATCTTCGATGAAGTCGCCAAGATGCGAGTCCTCCTCTTCGCCGATCGGCGTCTCCAGCGAGATGGGCTCCTGCGCGATCTTCAGCACCTTGCGCACCTTGGCCACCGGAATGTCCATGCGCTTGGCGATTTCCTCCGACGAGGCCTCGCGTCCCAGTTCCTGCACCAGTTGCCGGCTGGTGCGGATCAACTTGTTGATGGTCTCGATCATGTGTACCGGAATGCGGATGGTGCGCGCCTGGTCGGCGATGGCGCGGGTAATCGCCTGGCGGATCCACCATGTCGCGTAGGTGGAGAACTTGTAGCCGCGGCGGTACTCGAACTTGTCCACCGCCTTCATCAGGCCGATGTTGCCCTCCTGGATCAGGTCGAGAAACTGCAGGCCGCGGTTGGTGTACTTCTTGGCGATGGACACCACCAGCCGCAGGTTGGCCTCGATCAGCTCGCGCTTGGCCCGCTCCGCGTCCATGTCGCCCTGGATCATCTCGCGCTGGGTGCGCTTCAGGTCAGCGATGGACGTTCCTGCGTCCTTCTCAATGCGCTCCAGGTCGATGCGGCAGTTCTTCTGCTGCCGCCGATACTCCTTGCGCAGCTCTTCCGATTTCGACGCCTCATGCTTGGCTTCCAGCGACTTGATCTGCCGCTCCAGCGTGCGCATCGCATCCACCGTCTTGTTGACCTTATCGAGCAGCCGCTTCTTCTCGGAGTTGGTATACTTGAACTCGCGAATGATGCGGTTGATATAGACGTGTTCGCGGCCCAGCAGCCAGCGCGTCTTGCGCAGCTCGCGCGCCTTGGCTTTCGTCTCCTTGCCAGTGTGGGCCGCCGCCTTCTCGGAGAGCGTCAGCACCTTCTTCTGGTGCTTCACGATTACGTCGATGCGGCTCACGGTGGAGTGAACACGGGCCTGCAATATCTCTTCCGTCAGCTCCTCTTCGTCGAAGGTGACAACTTCCTTGATGTTGCGCACACCGCGGCGCAGGTCCTCGCCTAGGCCCACGATCTCGTGGATCACAATCGGCGAGCGCGAGATGGCCTTCATCACCCGGTTCTGCCCGCGCTCGATGCGCTTGGCAATCTCCACCTCGCCCTCGCGCGTCAGCAGCGGCACCGTCCCCATCTCGCGCAGGTACATGCGCACCGGGTCGTTGGTCTTCTCCAGCGTTCCCGGAGACAGGTCCAGCTCCACGTCGTCGGACTCTTCGCCCGCCTCCGGCTCGTACTTGTCGCGGTCCGCGCCCATGCGGCCATCGCCCGAGAGCACATCGATGCCCTGGGTGTTGATGGTCGTCATCAGGTCGTCCAACTCGTCGGGCGAGGTGATGTCGCCGGGCAGCAGGTCGTTGACCTCGCCAAAGGTCAGGTAGCCCTTCTCTTTCCCGGTGTCGATGAGTTTTGCCAACTCATCTTCAAATTTGTCGATCTTATCGATCTTGTCGATTTCTTCAGCCACGGCGGTGCGCGCTCCTGCGGAGGAATATTTGTGGGGCCGTCAGTGCTTCAGGCGGACATTTCCCTTGGTTGTTTCGTGGTCGCTGGGGAGTTGGTGCGGTATGGACCGCGGTGGCAAGCCCGATCGCCGCGGGGCAGATCAGGGCATTCAAAGGCGCACATCCCCAGTTGATACTAGCCTACCACAACTTTAGATGAACCTTTCGCCAATAATGACTCACATCCGAACCGCATTACGGGCAAACCAGGATGCCATCTCCTCTTCGCTGAGCGAGCCATCGGCAAGATGCAGAAAGGTATCATATTCGTCCGCTTTCAAAGCAGTTATGTCCCAGCCGTTGCGGTTGAGAAAGAGTATGGATACAACGAGCGCAGTACGCTTATTGCCGTCGATAAAGGCATGATTTCGTGCAATTCCAAAGGCGTAGGAGGCAGCTAGACGAAATACATCCGGAGCGTCAGAGTAGGCAAAAACATTATGCGGCTTGGCTAACGCGGAATCGAGCAGTGACTCGTCGCGAATGCCGTCTGAACCACCATGTTCGGCAAGTTGCTCATGGTGCAGGGCCAAAACAGCTCTCTTTGATACCCAACGCGGCTCATCCACTTATCGCGCCAGCTTTCGCAACACGTCGCGATGCTTTCTCATCACTTTTCGTCCCACCTCCATCTCTTGCGCAAAGTCTGGATCATACGGGGTGAGCTCAATTCCATCCCGCGTGTCGGAGATATAGAGGCTGTCACCCTTCTGAACCTTGAGGCGAGCGAGAACATCTTTGGTGAGAACTATGCCTACAGAACTTCCAATCGTGAGAATCTTCGCGGTGGTGGGCATCGTGGTCTCCGTGCTTCAAATTATAATAATTAGTCGAATCCTGTTCAAGCCTTATTCCACTCGGCTCCCGCCTTCCCTCGCCGCAGCCGTGCCAGCAGTACCCCTGGCTTCATCGATGGGGGATAGTGCAGCATACTCGCCATGAACGCAGGAAATGTGTCGTGTGCGATGCGCAGTGACACCGGCAGAACGTACAGGTTCATAATGACTTCCGAGATCATCAGAGAGGCTGCGGCTCCGTATAGCCCGTAGCGGACCGCCAGCACGTAGGTGAACAGTACCGTCACGCCGGTGGCCACGATATACCACGAGGCAAGCCGCTGGTGCTGGTTGGTCGCCATGGAGAGCGTGGAGCTGGTCGACCAAAAAGAGTAGACCACCACCACCACCAGAAGGATGCTCAACAGCTCGCGGCTGGGCGGCACCTTCCCTCCCGTCCAGTGGTGCAGGAACCATGGGCCGAACGTCATCATGCACAGCACAATGAAGCTGGAAAGTATCAGGGCCGTCTGGCAGGCCAGCCGATGCAGGCTGCGCAGCAGGTCGATGTTCTTTGCGCCGTAGGCCAGCGAGAGCTCAGGCCACACAGTATTCTTCACCATCTCCACCATCTGTAGGGCAACCCTGGAGACGGTGCGAGCACTGGCGAAGATCGCCACGTCGACCGATCCGAGTGCGTAGCCCACAGCCATCAGCGTTCCCCCTTGGTTGAGTGCCTGGCCGATGGGAAATCCCATGAATGCGATGGCCAGAGGCGTCAGACGCCGTATCTCGCTGAAACGCGCATGCTTCCACCCGAACTCCAGCCAGGGAATATCCTTGCGCACGAACAGGCCGAAAGTGACGGTGCCGATTCCGTTGGCGACGGCGAACACCAATGCTGCTGTGCGCGGACCATAGCCCATAATCACTGGAACCATCATTGCTGCAAAGGCGGCCAGCACAATCATGTTTTTTACGAATGTGCCGTAGGGGTAGCGCGCCACGCATGTGTACGCCGCGCTCATCAGTTGCTCCAGTTGCCCCAGCAGGACAGAAAGACCGAGGAACAGGATGATCCACTTGGTGTCCGACCAGCTCACGTCATGGATGTTGAGCAGACGCGCAGCGGGTACCAGATACAGCACCGGCGCCAGTAGCGCCCCCACTGCCGTACAGATCAACGCGATCAACCACCAGCAGCTTTGAAACACCCGCAACGCCCCCTCGCGGTCGCCGGCAGAGTTCAGCATGGTCATCTCGTTGGATGCCACATTGCCAAAACCAATACTGGAGAATGCAAGGTAGGTGGGGACCGTGTTGAGGATCAGCCAGTCGCCGTATACGTTGGTCGCCCAGTAGTGGAAGAAGATGGGAACCTGGACCAGTTGGATGATCGTAGTGGACAGCTTGCCCACCCAGTTGGAGGCAAAGCCGAGCAGCAGGCGGCGCTGAGTGGGCCTATCCATGGCGGGTCAACCTGTTCCGCGAGGCGATCATTGTAGCAGTCGTCCTATCATCAGCAGTTCGTCCCCATATTGGCAGCCCTCGCGCAGCGCTTCGATATCGCTGTTTGGCACGGGACTGGTAAACACACCGCATTGGGTAAACCCGCGCCTGCAGGCCTCGCCCTTCATAAACTCCGGCGTCAGCATCAGTGGATGTACCATTCCCCAATTCTGGTGATACGCGCCAAAATCCTTCTTCTCCCGCTCCACCGCTCCGTTGGGGGCGTAGCACACAAACAGTCCGCCTGGACGAAGCGCCTTCTCGGCCTCGTCGAACAGGCTCCTCGGGTTTGCCAGGTGCTCGATCACGTGCGACGAAAAGAAGCAATCCATCGTCCCAACCAGCGTACGCAGATCGCTCACCATCAGGCACTGTAGCTTATCTTGTGCGTAGCGCGCGCGTTCCTGGCCAATCTCATACGAGTACACCTCAAATCCAGCCTGCCGCATCTGCCAGCTTCCGTAACCCCAGGAGCAGCCATAATCCAGAATCCGCGCGCCAGGCTTCAACCCTGCCGCAAACAGAGCCTCGATGCGATAGGAGAAATCCTTCTCCGTCCCGGCAAACCGGTTGGCCATCATGGCCTGCAGTTCCGCATCGTTCGGCAGATCGGTGGTAAAGCCCTGCTTGTATACCTCATCGGCGTAGAAGCTCTCCGCCGCTCCGGGGCCATCCTTCGGTGTACGAAATCGCAGGCTGCACTCTCGGCACTGCCGCAGTGCGGTTACACCATATTTGCGCCGAACCAGGATCGCATTGGATGCTCCGCACGCTGGGCATCGTTGTGCGTCCATGCCACCGAGCAGCGATTTTCTGAACGCCCACAGAAGATACTCGAACCGGCTCGTCATTCCGGCAATTATATCCAGTCCCCATCGGGGGGACGCAGCATCGAGCGATTCGTCCGGCGCACACTAGCGGTCGCGCAGCTTGCGGTCTACGTCGAGTTTTTCGGCAATGAGCTGTGTGAGCATCGCCTGGTCCCCGCGCCGGTCGGCCTCGGCAATCTGAGAGCGCAATTCACGCTGCCGCCGTTCCAGACGACGCCCTTCCAGCTTGTGCAGTGCGCCTTCCACCTGCGTCAGCAATGGTTGATCGGTGGGCTGTGGCGAGTAATCCAGCGCCTCAGCCAACAGCGCGCGCGCCGGGTCGCTCGAAGCGGCATCCAGCGGGTTAGACGGCACCGGCGCATTGGCCAGCGAGTCCAGCAGGTCCGCCGTAGCCAGGTCCGCAATCCACGCCGAGTTTTCCGCCAGCCCACGCGCCGCCATAGCACGCGCCGGATCGCTCTCTGGCAGCACCAGCGCGCGCAACAGAATCCGCTCCGTCTCCGTCAGCGTCTCCTTGCGTTGCGCCGGAACGCTGGCAAGACGATGCGCCGCCGCCTGCTTCAGCTCCTGCCGCATCAGTGCCGAATCGATACCGAGCTTATTCGCCGCATCGTCGGCAAACTGGTTCCTGCGGATGGGGTGGGCCATGCGCCGGATATGCGGCAGCAAAAAGTTCATCGCACTTACCTTGGCCTCCGCGCTCTGTCCGGGAAATAACTGTCGCGCGCGATCGATCAGGTAATCCGGATGCCGCTTGGCCCCACGCAGCGCAGCCCCGTATGCCTCGATCCCCTTCTCGCGCACAAACCGGTCCGGATCGAGTCCGCCCTCCAGCGTCACCAGCTTCACATCGAAATCCTCCTCCGTCAGCAGCGCGATCGACTTCTCCGCCGCCGTCGCCCCCGCCGTGTCGGGATCGAAGTTCACGATCACTCGCTTGGTGAACCGTCCCAGCAGCCGTACCTGCGTCTCCGTAAACGCCGTGCCCGAGGTGGCAACTACATTGCGAATTCCCGCCATGTATAGCGAGATGCAGTCCATCTGCCCTTCCACCAGAACGGCGAAGTCGCTCTTGCGCATCTCTCCCTTCGCCTTGTCCAGGTTGAAGAGCACATTTCCCTTGGTGTATAGCGCGGTCTCCGGCGAGTTCAGATACTTCGCCACCTCGCGCCCCTTCTCGTCCGTCGCATCCAGCGCACGCGCCGTAAACGCGATCACCTTGCCCGCTTCGTTGGCAATGGGAAATGTAATCCGTTTGCGAAAGCGCGCGTAAAGATCACCGGTAGGCAGGCCGTCGTCGCTCCTCTCTTTCGAGCTGAACAGCCCGCTGGCGCGCAGCACCTCCTCAGTAAAGTGCGGCTTTAGGGTGTCGCGCATGGCATTGAAGTCGACCAGCGCGTAGCCGATGCGAAACGTCTGGATCGTCTCCGCCGATACGCCCCGTCCGGTCAGATACTCCCTCGCCCGCGCCGCTTCGGGGGCCTTCAACTGCGCCTCGAAGTACTGCGTCGCCGCCTCGTGCAGGTCAATCAGTTGCCGCCGCAGCCCCGCCTGCTCCCCGTATTGGCGCGCCTCTTCCGGCGTGTTGAACTCGCGCTTGGGCAGCGCGACCCCGGCCTTCGTCGCCACCGCGCGCACCGCCTCTGGGAAGCTCAGCCCCTCCATCTTCATCACGAAGTTGAATACGTCGCCCTTCTCGTGGCACCCGAAGCAGTAGTAGTACCCATGCGTCGCATTCACGCTGAACGACCCGGTCTTCTCCTTGTGGAACGGACACAGCCCCGTGTAGTTCTGCGCGCCGGTCTTGCGCAGCTTCAGGTACTCGCCCACAATGCGCACAATGTCCGCCTGCTGCTTCACGAGTTGTGCGAAGTCATCCGCCATAACCGCCGCAATCTAAGAGTGTATTGGAAGTGAAGCCAACGGAACACAACTATACCGCCGCACCCGCCACCACCTTACAATAGAACTCGATGCCGACCCCTGAAGAGCTTGACTGCATCCACATCGTCCTGGTCCGCGCGCGCAACCCCAACAACATCGGCGCAGCCGCCCGCGCCATGCATGACTTCGGCCTGCGCCATCTGCGCGTGGTCAACGACTTTCCCGTACCCTTCGAGAGCGCCCGTTCCGCCATCGATGCCTCCGAGGTCCTCGCCAACGCGGTCGCCTGCGCCACTCTCGCCGAGGCCGTCGCCGACTGCACCCTGGTCGTCGGGACCACCGCAGTCGGCGAACGCGATCTGCAACACCCCCTGCTCCCGCTACCCGAAGCCGCACCGCGCATCCTCGCAGAGCTTCGCCGCGCAACTGGCGCTCCGGGCCGCATCGCCCTCCTGTTCGGCTCTGAGAAGACCGGCCTCAGCAATGAAGAACTCAGCCACTGCAACTGGCTGCTCACCATCCCCATGCAACAGCGAGAAGGCGAGCGCCATCTTTCCATGAACCTCGGCCAGGCTGTCGCAGTCTGTCTCTATGAGTTAGTGCGCGGTCCCGTCCTCGCCCAATCCCCCACCGATACCCCAGCCCCTGCATCCGCCGCAGATCTGGAACGCCTCACCACCCTGCTGTACGAGACCCTCGAGAAATCCGGCTATATGCGCCGCCACCCCGCCAACAGCGAGCCAGAACAACTCCGCCGCCTGCTGCGACGCATGTCCATGAACGATGACGACGCCGCCGTTTGGATGGGCGTCTTCCGTCAACTCCTTTTCAAGCTGCGCCGCTTTAGCTAGCTCCGGCGGAAAACACTACTTCGCATCTTTCTTCAGGATCTCTTCGGCAAAGAAGTTTTCCACCTTGGCCTGGTCGCGCAAAAACTCAAAATATGCGGCCTTCAGCAGTTGCGATCGCCCATCGTGGAGCAGTTGGCGGATGTGTTGTTGCACCACAGGATCGGAGATCTCTCGCTGCCCAGCCGGCTCCAACTCCAGCAGCTTGTAGATGGTATAGCCCACCGCCTTCTTGCTCTGCGAGTCGATCAGCGGGAAGATGTCGGTCATCTGCCCTGGCTTCAGCTTCAGGATTGCAGCCCCCACCGTGGGATCGCCCCGCAACTGGCTCTCCGGAACGAAGCCCATGTCGCCACCGCTCGAGGCGGTACTCGGGTCTTCCGAGAAGTTCATCGCAATGGTGCCAAAGTCCTCGCCGCTGTCCAGCCTGTTCTTCAACGCCTCGATCTTCTTTTTGGCCTCGGCATCGGTGGTCGCCTTGCTTCCCTGCAGGTTGCCCGGTTGCGGCGAGGGCACGCTGGTCACGCGGATCGCAGCCAGGTGGTACTGCGTCTCGATCAGGTTGAACTCCGCCTTGTGCTGGTTGTAGTAGTTCGTGATGTCCGTGTCAGACACCGTCACCTTCGAGTTGATCTCCTTGTTCAGCAGCTTGTCGATGGTCAACGACCGGCGCAGGTCGTGCTTCGCATCGTCCAGCGTGAGGTTGATCGCCTTCAAGTGCTCGGCAAACTGCTCTTCGGTATACGGCGCCTTCATCTCGGCCAGCTTTGCGTCCACCTCTTCGGCGGTCGCGGTCAGGTTCATCTTGGCAGCCCGCTGCTCCACGATCTCATCGTTGATCAGCTGTTGAACCACCTGCAGGCGAAGCGAATCGGCCTGTTCCAGCGATGGCTGCTGGTCCTGAGCCTGGCCCAGTTGCTCTGCATACATGCGGTCCAGGTCCGCGCGCATGATGGCGTGACCATTCACCGTGGCAACCACATCCTCACCGTGGGTGCGGTTGCAACCGGCCACCACAAGAAGCGCTGTCCCTAGCAGGCCCACAGCTATTGTGCGAACCGCGCGCTCCATTCCATCTGTCCCGCTCTGCTTCGTCTCATCGATTCTTGACAAACGACTCATATCGCTCCATCCCGATCTAACATCCGTCCCATTCAATACTTACTCTTCCTCTGATATTCTCCATCATTTGCATCTTTCTGCTAGCTCCCCGGTTTGGCCGCGCCCGGTAAGGGCTGGGAAGCCGGCCCTGCTGCCGGCGTGCTTACTGGAACTGCCGCCGGAAGTGGTGGAGGAGGCGTCTGACCTGCCGCAATTAAGGCCCCGTCGATCATCCGATAGATCGTCTCGATCGGGACGAGCTGGTCAACCTTTTCGCCGTTGATGAAGAGCGTCGGAACCCCGGCGACACGCAGCGGATCGGCCTCCGCCTGAAGGACGGACGCATTGACGTCAGTAGCGTCCTGCTTTTGCACGCAGGCCGCTAGCTCCTTCGCGTCCACCTTCTGCCGCGCACCCTCCTGCAGTACCAGATCGTCCAGCTTCGCATCGGCCTTGGCCAGGGTCTGCTTGTATCTCTCGACCTGATCTGCGCCCACGGTCTGATCTGCGCCCGCCATCTGATCGGTTCCCGCTATTTGATCGGCATGGGCATGCACGTAGTCGATATAGTTCCAGTACCCCGCCGTGCTGGATGAGCCCAGGCAGTTGGCATCCACCGCCGCGTGCATCGCCCACGGATGGATCTCGCTGAGCGGAAAGTCGCGATACACCACGCGCACCCGATCTTTGTAGCGATCCAGCAGCGCAGGAAAGATCTCAGCATTCATCTTCGCGCAGTAGGGGCACTCCAGATCGTCGTACCCCACGATGATCACCGGAGCGTTCGCAGGCCCGCCGCGCGCCGGACGGCCGACCGCCGACACAAGGTCCTTCGGGTCCCGGCTTAAATCGAACTTGTTGAACTGCCCCAGAGTCTTGCCGTCGCTGGACAGCAGGAACGGCAGAGATCTGCCGCTATTTCCATTGGTAGTCAGCGTCACCAGAATTTGGCTATAGCCTGGGACCTCACTCGGCGTGGGATCACCGATCGTGAACACATAATCCGGAGTCACTTGCGCCCGGCTGCGGATCATCACTTCGACCCGCCGAGCCATCTCCGCCGTCAACTTCACGCCCGGCTGGATCACAGCAACTCCGGCTGTCTGGGGGGCCGTCGGCACGGCGGTCTGGACGCTTGCCTGGGCCTGGCAGCCCAGCGCCACCAGCCAACCCATCCACGCGAGCCTGGGCAACGACCTGATACCATTCAGCACAATGCCGATTATCTCACGCAACCGGCCTCGCCTTCGATATAGCCTGTTCT
Source organism: uncultured Acidobacteriaceae bacterium (assembly GCA_963799175.1). Taxonomy (GTDB): domain Bacteria; phylum Acidobacteriota; class Terriglobia; order Terriglobales; family Acidobacteriaceae; genus Edaphobacter. The sequence goes on from CAWCWC010000008.1 coordinate 24,037, forward strand.
CCAACGCCCCCTACGGGAGGTAAATTGTGGGCAGCGCCGACTCACCGCTCTCCCCGATCTCTGTTCCCCGATCCCTGTTGCCTGACTTCAGAACACCTGCTCCGAGTGCCGTATGTTGCCCGCGCTGCCTATATTCGCCAGCGTGAAATTGAACTTGAAGCCGCCATCGTTGCGCGCCGTGCCCAGCTCATACTTGCGATACTCCACGCTCACCCCGCAGCAGTTCCAGTTATACGAGGTCTGCACCGCGCCATACTGCACCGTCCCCATATCCAGGTCGATCCCCGCACTCGCCGCCGCGCTCAGGCCAGGCTTGGTCGGTCTTCCGAAGCCCAGCGTCGTCCGCATCTGTTCAAAGTCCGCCACGCTGGACGCAACCCCAGCCAAATACGAACGGCCCGGCGCGTTCAGCCGCGCATAACTCACCCCGGCGAAAACATCCCACTGATGCACATCCACATAGATGTTGTCCGCAGTGAACTTCTTCGCGCCGGTGTCGTAGTCGAAGTCCCACTCCACGTCCGTCTTCTCCGACGTCCGCACCCGCAGCCGCGATGTAAGCGGCGATATATTGCGCGGCTCGGTCAAAAACGCAATGCCGGAAAAATCCAGCGTCGATGCCAGAATGTTGCGCCGCCCATTCACCACCGCCCCACCGAAGCTCGGATCAAAAAAATACTTCTGCGCCACCCGCCAACTGATCCACTCGCGGTTCCCGCACACCGGCTCCCTATCGTCCGTCCTTCCCGTGGCCTGACCGGGCTCCGCCGTGGCATCGGCATCTCCGCCAGCCGCCCCCAGGATCTCGGTCGCGTCCGCCGCCGCACCAGCCGCGCGGCACGGCGCTGCTCCCGTCCCCGTCCGCCGCAGAAACAGCCGCTGCGTCGCTCCATATTCAATCTCGTTCGTATTGCTCGCCACATCCACCGCGTCGAAACGCAACACATTCGCAAAGTTGTCGATCCCGCTCACATACCGGTACGTCAACTCCGGCTCAATGGTGTGCTTCACATCGTGGCGCAACAGCCGCGTCACAAATCCAGAGTCGAACGTCCGTTCCAGCACCGGCGGTCGCAGGTCTAGCTGAACCTCCAGGTCCGACCGGTTCAGCGTGGCCAGGCTCTCCACCTCCGCCACGCCCGGAACCGCCGGATACCGGCTTCGACTATAGAACGTCTCCCGCGTCGCCACCGAAGGCCGCATCCGCCATCCACCCACGCCGAATGGATAGGCCAGTTCCGGACGCACATCGAGCCGCTCTGTCATGCCGCCGGTTACAAAGTTCGGCTGGATCCGCTTCAACATCGCCACCGAGCTGTCCACGTTCCACTCCAACCCGGTCGCCCCAAGCCCATGGTCGGTCGTCGTATACTCCACTGCCGGCGCATGGAAAAAGTGCAACTGCTGCTCCGGCAGTTGCGTCGTAGCCACCCGCTTCTCCCCCTGATAGCGGTCTCCCTCCGCCGATACAGCCATGCCGTCCCACTCATGCGTGCCGTACACCGTAGACACCACGTCGCTCGACACTGCCTGGTTGAAGTTCGACGAAAACGCCTCGCGGTACGGAAACGAACTCAGGTACTCCACGTCCGCCACCGCCCTCGTCTGCGAATCGGCGCTTCCATTGGCCGAGGCTTCGATGTCAGCCGTGTCGTCTCCAACAAGAAAATCGCGGCGTGCTGAAAACACTACGTCTGTGCCGCTCTGGTTCACATAAACCGTCCCGCCACCCGGATAGTATCCGCGGTCCCGCAGTCCGCTGTAGTGCGACTTCGCGAAATCCTGTCCCAGCCCGCGATACTGAAAGCTCGCCGTCTGTTCCCAGCCCCGCGCCGAGTAGAAGATCGTCCCCACCGTCAACTCCGTGCTGCGGTTGATCGCCCAGTACACCTGTTCCCCGATCGTCTCTCCCTTGCTCGCCGAGTTGAACCCAATCTCCGGGATCAGAATCCCGCTCTGCCGCGCATCCGCATCCACCGGATGGGTCACATACGGCAGCCACAGCAGCGGCATGTTCCTCACATGGAAGACGCTGCCGCGCGCGCGCGCCTTCTCCCCATCCAGGCTGAACTCGGAGGCAGACAGCAGCCAATCCGGCTTCAGCAACTGGCACGACGTCACTGTTCCATCGTAGATCTGGTACTCCCGCGGCCCGCTCTTCACCACCAGCCTGCCGCTGAACAGAAACGGGTTGCCGTTGGTATACACCGAACGCTGGCCCACAACCGCCGAGCCCAGCGCGGTCCTCTGCCGCAATCCCACCGAACCCGTCACATCGTAGAACCGCCCCACCTGTGTCTGTACATTGATCGCCCCATGGCTCGCCTGAATCCGTTCGTCGTTCTCTCCGCCCATCACCAGCAGATGCCCGGTCAGCGTCACCTCGCCCGTTGCGCTGTCGTATTCAATGTGGTCTGCCTGCAACGACCGGTCGCCATAGGTCAGCACGACATGGCCATCCAAAATGGAGACGCTGCCCTTGTGCGATTGCGTGTCCGACTCCATCTGCACCGGAGCTCGATCGTCCTTCGCCGCTATCGGCTCCGCTACCGGATACACCACAGCGTCCGTTTCCGCCGGGGGTGCCGCACTCGTCACCTCCTGCGCAGCAAGATGCGTAAAACTTGCCACGCTCCCCGTGATACTTATGAAGAAGCATGCACTGCTCAGCGCCTTCACAAGGCTGAACCGGTCGATACCATGTCGCGCACGCACCACTCTTTGAGGGTATCGCAATCTCGGGTTGCTGTATCCGGGGTCGATTGAACTGAAGTGGCTTTTCCCAAACCGGGGTCCCCAGCGACAGGTCCACGTTGTTGGGGTGGAAGGAAGAGTTACCCGCAACACACCAACCAGGGCAATTGAACCCAACGATTGCTGCTTATAACGATTGCACGGAAGTGAGTTTGAGCAAAATGGGCTCCGCTCTGCTTGATACCGCCCCGCTCGACCCGGCCTTTGCCGAAGTGTCCAGCGATTCTCCCGCCGCGGCCACTCGATCCCACGCCACGGATGGCGACACTGCGTCTCGCGCCTCCACCGAGGCCCTCCGCCGCCAGGTCGCCGAACGCCTCGCCGCACATCGCAGCCGTCGACCTCCTGCCCAGCCTGCACTCGCAGGCTCACTCGCGCCCTCACCCTCCGTCCCTGCGCGCGCCGCCCGTATCGCCGCCGCCGTTGCCCAGCGATACGCTCACTCCCCCAGCTATCGCGCGTACCTTGCCGCGGAGGCCGAGCGCGCCACCCAGCAGGCCCAGGCCGCAGCCCAGATCGCCGCGCTCAACGCCCAGGCCGTCGCCATGGCACAACAACAGCTCCTTGATTCCCTCAACAAGTTCCCTCAACCAGGACTCCCTCAATCTGGAAGCCACAGGTCACGAAACCCCCGGCCCTGGCCCCCTCCTTCAGCCCCAGATCGACCCCCCCGACCAACTCCCGCGAGAGCTCACCCTCTGGCCTGAAGCCGAACCCAGCGCAGCCGCAGCCGCGCGCAGCCGCTCCGCGGAACCGTCCCGGCCAGCCATCAGCCGCTCCCGCACACACTACACACACTCCGGAACTCAACCCTTCGCCTCCGCGCTTCCCGGCCTCACCGTCCGCCTCTTCGGGGATGCCGCGGCATCGCCCTTGCTAAACACAGCGTATCGTCGCCTCTCCTCGCAGTTCGCCTCCAGCAACAGCCACTTGACCCGGCAGGAGGAGGACCACAATGAAGCCGAAGCCCGTCTGCTCGATGAGGAGATCGCCTTCCGCAAGTCTCCGGTCTTTGAAGAGCCCGCCGGCCCGCCAATGCCGCTGCCCGCAAATCTGATCGAGTTTCCCCGCCAATTGGTAGCGCCCCGCAAGGCCCGCCCACGCTACGCCGAAGGGCCTCTGCGCGCCTCCGGTCCAGCCCCTGGACAGAGTCAGCTCCGCATCTTCGAGGTCGATCCAGCCCAGATATCCACTACTCCAGTCCCCGCCGAAGCCTCCGTGCCCCAGTGGACCTCGATCTGGCTCGACGCACCCGATCCCGTCTCCTCTGACTCCGACGGCGAAACTCCCTCCGAGCTGGTTCAACCCGCCGCTGGCTCCCTTGCAGGGCCCTCCGCCCATACAGCCCCCCTGCCGCAGATCGCTTCCATCGCTCGCCGCCTCAAGGCTGCCGCCATCGACATCTCGGTCCTTCTCGCCAGCTTCCTTGCCTTCGCCGCCACCTTCCTGCTCATTGCTGGCCGCTCCCTCTCCTGGCACGCCGCCGCGGCCGTCCCCGCCACGTCCCTGCCACTGGATCGCCACACAGCCTTGGCTCGCATTGCAGCCCAATCCTCAGCCCAGTTCGCAGCCCACACCGGACTCCAACCCAGCCTTGCCCTGGCCTCCACCGCCCTCGTCCTCGCCCTCTTCTATCTCCTCTACCAGGCGCTCTTCTTCTCCTTCTCCGAATCCACCCCGGGAATGCGCTGCGCCCGCATCGCCCTCTGCACCTTCGACGACGAGAACCCCACCCGCCGCGCCCTGCGCCGCCGCATCCTCGCCGTCCTCGTCTCCGTATGCCCGCTTGGCCTCGGCCTCCTGTGGGCCACGCTCGACGAAGACCGCCTCGCATGGCACGACCGCCTCACCCGAACCTACCAGCGCACCTACTAAGGCAGGGAACAGGGAACAGCCAACAGGGAACAGCCAATAGGGAACAACAGGCGAGCGCATCCGGTAATTGAGGTTCTCGCACAGTTGAGCAAAATTAGGGCCGCCCTCTTCGGCACCCCTCTCTGCTGTTCCCTGTTGGCTGTTCCCTGTCTTTAGAACGTCGTACTCACGGTCAGTCGCAACGTCTTCCTTGGCTCGCGCAGTTCGTAGGCCGCCCCGTAGAGCTGTAGCGCCTGCGCATAGCTGAACTGCCCCGCAGCCGTTTGCATGGGGAACAGCGAGCAGAACTCACCCGCAACGCCGGTCGGTCCCGTGCAGGTCGTGGGCATCGCCAACTGCTGCGGCAGGTTCTTGAACAGCCGCATCGGGTTGTATGCAAAGTACAGCCGGAACGGCGCATTCACAATCGGCAGGATCACCTGCAGCTCCGCACCGCTCGACATGCGAGGCACAAAGTTGGTCCCCGGAACCGTATTCAATTGGCGCGCCGCCAGCGCAGCCACCGCCTGGCCGCCGACACAGGCGCCGTTGTCGAAGCCCGTGGAATTGCCAGTGCTGCCATTGCAGCCGTATAGCGGGCTCGCCAGCACTGATACCCCCGCCGCGCTCTGCAACAGTTGTCCCGGCTGCAAGTCGCCGGTCAGTCCCAGGTCGGTAAAGAAGTTGAAGCTCACCTGGCTCACGATCGGGATTTGATACTGCAGGTTCGCCGTGATTTGGGTGTCCCCGCCCACCGAGGCCAACCGGTATACCGGCAGCGGAATCTGTTCATTGCCCAGGCCTGGATTGGACGGATCGCGTGGCACCGTGGTGCCATCCGGATTGGTCAGGTTGAACTGCACCTTCACCGGCACAAATGTGTACGGCGAGTTGGCGCGAATGTCGAAGCCGCGCACATCCGACTCGCCCCCGCCGTAGATTCGGTTAGTCGGGGGAGCTACCTCCCCGCCGAACCCCGATACATGCGCAAACAGAAGCCGAATTCCAAGAACGTTGTGCCCCTCCCGGTCGATCTTCAGCCCCCTCATCGGGTAGAACTGCCGGAAGCTAGCCACCGGGGAGATGTACTTCACATTGCCGCCCGCGCCTGCAATCTGCACCGACAGGTTGAAGTCGCGGCCCGAGTGCCACCCGATGGAGCGGTCCAGGCTGGTGTAGGAGAAACTCGGCTGAATCGTCGAGGTCACGATCCCGTTCAGCTGGTTCTGCCCCTCCACGCCGGATCGGAACGCCAGCGACTGGAAGATGTTGCGTGTATTGTCGTTGAAGGTCGTCACAGCCGAGCGGGACAGAGCATACGTCACGCCCACGCGCGTCACGCCGCGTCCCGCCCACAGATGCTTCAGCGGCTCGCTCACCGATGCCGTGAACCCATCCGTCGCGGTGTTGTAGTTGGTCAGCAGAGACTGCTGCGCGGTCGAAACATTCGCGCTCACGCCGTTGGCAATCGAGTACGCCTTGGCCGGGTTGTAATCCGACTTCCGTGAGAACAACTCCGCGCCCACCGAGATCGGCCGGTTGCGCAGATACGGCTCATTGAATCCCAGGCTCACATTGCGCGTCAGGTCGCCCACGTTCGCCGTCGCGGACAGCGTCTCCCCCAACCCCAGAAAGTTGTTGGTCGCGTAGTTCAGACCTATAAACGTCCCCGACAGTCCGCTGATGCCGCCGTTCAAGCCGATTGTGTTCTTGCCTTTCTCCTTCAGTTTCAGCAGCAGGTCGACCGTCCCATCGTCCGCATTCTGCCGCGTCTCGGTGTCGTCTTCCGACTTCAGGACCTCGAAGTATCCCAGCTGGTTCAGACGCTGGATCGACAGGTCCCAGAGCTTGCTGTTGTATATCTGGCCCTCTTCCAGCAGCAACTCACGCCGGATCACCTTGTCGCGCGTCACCGTGTTGCCCGAAAACTCGATCCTCGAAACATAGAACTGCTTGTCCTGATCGATATCGATGTCCCAGTAGACCTGTTTCTTTACATCGTCGATCCGCGGCTTCGGGTCCGGCACCATTCTGACGTAGCCCTGGCTTGTGAACGCATCGTGCAGGTTCTTAATGCCCTTTTCGAACAACGTCATGTTGAACCACTCGCCGTCCTTCTGCGCGAACTGCGCCCGCAGGGCCTTGATGTTCCACTGCTTTGCATCGATTCCCGTGAAGTCGATCCCGCCCAGCCGGTAACGTCCCCCCTCTTCCACCGGCATCAGGATGTCGATGCGCTTTCCCGTCGATGGCCGCAGCGTGAACCAGTTCAGCCCGCCCTCGTCCCTCACTTTGGTCTGAGCATCGCTGGTCTGCGCCCTGAAGTAGCCATGGTCCTGATACGCGCGGCGCACCCGTTCGGTGTCCTCGTCCAGTTTGGTGGCGTCGAAGGTCCGCGCTAACAGGTTCTCCAGTAGGATCGAGTGCGGTATCCCAAGCGGCCGCGTATTCACCATGGCGCTACGCAGCACACGTTCGCTCAGGTTATAGTTGCCGTCGAAGGCGATCTTGCCCACCTTCACCGTCGGTCCCTCCTTGACCCGGAACGTGATCCCCACCGATGCCGGAGGGATCGTCTTCACCTCCGTCCGGATGGTCGCAAACTGGTGCCCATGCTCGCTCAACAGGTCCTTTAGCACGTCCTCCGCCCGCTTCACCCGTGTCGGATCGTACTGGCTCTCCACCGATATTCCCACCTTGGCCTTCTTATACCGGTCCTGCACGTCGGATTGGGTCACCGAGCTGAGGCCCGCATAATCGATGGAGCGGATGGTGGGCTTTTCCCATACATACACAACCAGTTGCACACACGCAGGGGTGTCTTCACGCTCAATCTGCACCTTGGTGTAGTAGCCCGTGTTCCACAGCGAATTGAAGTCGCGCTCCACCGTCGCCGCGTCGTATGGATCGCCCTGGTGGCTGGACATCCGCGCCAGAACCGTTTCCTTGGGGACCCTGCGCCAGTTGATCACCTGCGGCTGGCACAGTACCTGGGATCCACCCGTCGCTTCCGCCGCACTCGTGCCTGCTGCCCCCTGCTGCGCCCGCGCCGCCGACGCTAACACAAAAACCATCCCCGCCAGCACCCACAGCGCCGCCATGGCAGCCTCAATGCCGCATCGGCTCAAGCAGTTCCACAAGCAGTATTGCCCAAAGCGAAGGTCCCCTGCACGGTCTCTCATGGAACTAGCTCGCATTGCGACAGCTTCGCCGGCGCGCAGGGAGTGCGGAACCTCTCCGGAGCGCGTACGCACAGACGTTAGCTTGATGCCCAGGAAACTTCCGTTCACTCGCTTTACGGTAAAGATACGCACACCCTCATTGCTGCCAAAATCGCGCCCCGCAGGCTCCCGTGGGGAAAGCTCGATTATATGGGAGCAATGCCGCTCCATGCGAATCGGTTGCGGCGTCCCCGTCAACAGCACATCCAACAAACAGCAGCCTGTAGAGATTGTTTCGCCGGAAAATTCACCGGAAAATTCGCCGCCGGCCAATCCGATACAGGCTTTCCCCACCAGACCCACACCTGCCGCTCCATCTCAGCGATGCAGTAGCTGTGCGAACCTCGCGTCCAACTCCTCGTCGCCAAGAAAGTTCTGCGGGGCCGCAGGGCGGCAGTGTTCGCAGCATCCCGCATCGCGGTCCAGCAGATGCATCGCCGCTTCCAGCAGAAGCTGCGACGACGGCTTGCCCGCATACAAAGAAAGAAGTTCGATCCGCGCGCGCTGCTCGAAGCTCAAGTCAAGATGCACATGGCCAACCTTACACGTTTGGGGGATGTCCCTGTCAATCGCAGGATGCTATACTTCGCCCGCCACCGCCCCAAAACAGGCCCCGAGGGGCGTATTGCCTTGCCCCCATCCTGACCTGCATCCTCAGCATCGGCCGATCGGACCAACTCAATCGCCTCCAACCTCTGTAGAATAGCGAGGTCGAATCCGCCCGCCTCACAGCGGGCTTTGAACCGGCTCAAGAAAGGCAGGCAACTCTATGGTATCCGCGATGGCAAGCAATCCGGCGTTGAAGAGCGTGCATGCGCAGCTAAAGGCGCGCATGGAGAAGACGGTCGAGGACTTCCGCGCCAACCTCCTCTCCACCCGCACCGGCCGCGCAAACGTCCATATGCTCGACCAGGTCAAGGTGGACTACTACGGCACCGACACCCCCATCTCCCAGGTCGCTCAAATCTCCACCCCCGAGCCGCAGATGATCCTGGTATCGCCATGGGAGATCGCCATCGTCCCCGCCGTCGAAAAAGCCATCCGCACCAGCAACCTCGGATTCAATCCCATGCACGACGGCAAGGTCATCCGCGTCCCCGTTCCCCCCATGACCGAGGAACGCCGCCGCGAGACCGTCAAGCACCTCGCTGGTGTGCTGGAGGACCACAAGACCGCCATCCGCAACATCCGCCGCGACGGCAACGAACACGTCAAAAAGGCCGCCAAGGACAAGCTCATCTCCGCCGACGACGAAAAACGCGCCAGCGAAGAGGTCCAGCAGCTCACCGACGCCGAGATCCGCCGCATCGAAGAGTTCTTCAAAGCGAAGGAAAAAGAGATCATGACCGTCTGAGCCGCCCGACGGGTTCCCACTTATAGCTCAGTCCCAATCAACGCGCAATCGACTATGTCGTGTGGTCGAGCACGATCTTCCAGCCAGCGCCGGTCTTTTCCAGCACCATCGAGAAGGTCCCGTCGGCCCCTCCACCCTCCTTCTTGGCGCGTTCCAGATGGTACTTGCCCAGGCAGACGGCAAGGCTATCGCTCACACGATGCACCTCCAGCTCGGAGAACCCCAGCGTCCCCATCGACGCCGCTGTCGGATAGTCATGTTTGAACTGCGCCAGAATCTGCGCATAGCCCTCCACGATCTGCTTGCCCATGAAGACCGTCTCCGGCGAGTCCTTGTACCCCTTCACGAAGCCTTCCAGGTCGCCACGGTTCCAGGCATTTTCCTGCGCCACGATCGCTTTGGCCACATCCAGCTCCTGGCGCGTAGCCGTATGCAGCGGATCGCCCGCCTGCGTCTGCTCCTGCGCCTTATCCGTCTGCGCCTGCGCCCGCACAACTCCGCAGGCCGCAAGCAGCAGAGCCAGCGCCCACGCCGCTCCGCGCCCCGCGACGCTAAACGCACTCGCTCCATCGCCCAGTGGTTTGCCGCCCATAGCAACACCTCGCGTGCGAAGAGTGTAAATGAACTAAGGCCGGGTGCCACATCTCGAATTTGAGATGTGGGATTTCTGAACTCTACGCCAGCCCGGTGCTCTCCGCCTGCTCCTGCGCGTGGTAGCTGGAGCGCACCAGCGGGCCGCTCTCCACATGGCGAAAGCCCATCGTCAGCGCCTCGTGCTTCAGGAACGCGAACTCGTCCGGCGTATAGAAACGCTGCATCACCAGATGGTCGCGCGCTGGGCCGCAGATACTGCCCGATGGTCAGGATGTCCACCCGCCGCTCGGCCAGGTCGCGGAAGACCGCCAGCAGCTCGTGCATCTCCTCGCCCATGCCGACGATGATGCCAGTCTTGGTCACCTGCGTGTGGCCGGCCTCCGCCGCAAGCTCCTTGGCCCGCCGCAGAAACTCCAGCGAGCGCGTGTATCTTCCGCCCGACTTTGCAATCGCATACAGCCGCGGAACGGTCTCGATGTTGTGGTTCAGGATCTCCGGCCGCGCCGCCACCACAATGCGCAGCGACTCGTCGTTGCCCTGAAAGTCCGGCGTCAGCACCTCGACGCGGCAGCCCGGCGCCTGCAAGCGAATCTCGCGCACCACCTCCGCAAAGGCGCGCGCCGAGCCCAGGTTGTCGTCGTCGCGATTGACGCTGGTCACCACCGCATGGGCCAGTCCAAGCTGCGCCACGGCGTATGCAACGCGCCTCGGCTCGTCCAGGTCGATCGGCTCCGGCCTGCCCTTGGGCACCGCGCAGAAGCCGCAGCGCCGAGTGCATAGGTTGCCCAGCATCATGAAGGTGGCTGATTTTTGGTTCCAGCACTCGCCCAGGTTGGGGCAGTTGGCGCTCTCGCACACCGTATGCAACTTCAGCTCGCGCGCCAGCTTCTTCAGGTTGTGGAAGGTCTCGCCGCCGGGCGCACGTGCCTTCAGCCACTCCGGCTTGCGCGCTGGGCGCCGCGGCACAAGATCGATCTGGACGAGTACTTCTGCAATCGGCGGCGTCATCGCATAAATTGTATCGCCTTGCGATGCTGTAAAGTCGCATCGCACTCAACTCAGCCGTTCGCGCGTCTCCTGCCGCACCAGGTAGAGAAAGAACACCAGCATGAACAGTCCGCGCACCAGGAGGAAGGCCAGATGGGTCTTGGAGAAGGAATAAAAATCGCCCGCCGCGAACAGCAGGCAACCCGCCGTCACCAGCGCCCAGCCCCACTTGCGCAACCGCATCAGCCCCAGGATTCCCGCCGCCAGCAGCGTACACAGCGCCAGAACGCCGGCTTCTGCCGCGCCCGCGCCGAACGCGCCATGCAGCGCCGCATACACGTTCGCCATGGTCATGAACACCATGAACAGGCAGATGCCGGCGATCCCCGGCAGCATCTGCCCCTTCGGAGTTGGAGTTTCTTCTGGCAAGTTCTGTTCTCGGCGTCCTTCGTATATGTTGTACGTTCTATGTTTTACGTAAAACGTACAACATACAACCTTCTTTACAGGGTGTGCAGATACGCCAACAGGTCGTCGCGCTCCTGCGGAGTCATGCTGCCTCCCAGTGCAGGCATCATGGACCGCCCATACAGGATCGCGTCCATCACGCGGTCGTCGTTGGCCGGAGCGCCGCTGGCCAGATACTGCTTCTTGAAGATTCCCCTCAGCGACTGTCCGTTCAGCGGGTCGTTGGTGCGGTCGTTGTGACACTGCACGCAACGCGCCTGATACACGTTATATCCGTGTGTCTGCTGTGGATTCAGCTCCGAGATCGGCGTGGGCGGAGGCAGCTTGGTGCATCCAGCCACTGCCGCAATCAACATCGCCACGCCCACGCAGAGCAGTCCCGTTGCAATCCGTCTCATCGTTTCAATGCGCCTCATACTCCTCATTGTGCATTCCGAGGACGGACTGGGGCAACTTTATCCCTTGCCGCTCATGCGTGTCGCAAACGCCTGCCACGCCGGAGTGAACGCAATCGGGACCCGCGTGAGATGAATGACGATGAGAAACAGCGAGGCAACCAGCGTGCTCTTCAGGATTTTTCGTTGCGTCACCAGGTCGAAGACCATCACTGCAAGCAGAAATCCGAACGGGATCAGGTCCTGCGCCTTCGGGTTCTGCTGAAAGAAAGCGATGGGCCAGCGTCCGACGGCCGCGTCGATCAGGCCGATGGTGGCAATCAGGATCAGCCGCTTGTGGACTGCGGGCTGGCGCCGCAAGCGATACGCGAAGAAGGCCAGCACGGTGAAGATGAAGATGGCGCTCAGCGGGATGATGTAGAACGTTTTTGGATCCAATCCAAGCACGCCAGTACCGCGCCGCAGCGAATCGGTTGCAGCGATTGGGCCGATGATGGCCATCGCGGTTGCCAGCCCAAAGCCGAAGAGCCCGAAGGTCATGTGCCACTTCACTCTTCGCGCCGAGATCAGCGCAACCTGCACCAACAGGACAACCATCCACAGCGTCATGATGGCGCCGTGGATATGGATCAGTCGGTTGGGCAGCGGTGCGCGAACCATTCCGGCAAGATAGTACGTTCGCGCAAATCCATAGAGGACCGTTGCCCAGAGCAATACGATCATCGTGGAAAAGAAAACCCGGTCTGCGAGAGGGCGTACTCGCATCCGGGGCATGGCCTGTTGCCGCATCGCGTCTGTTGCCACGTGGGCCTCCTTTTCACGTTCAATGGGGCCCGAGCAAACCAAGATGACTTATCCCAGCAGTATGACTCAGAATTACGGGAACGGCGAGAAAATTTATGCAATTTGATGGCCCTAAGCGGCTTTCTACGGGCTGCAATCCACTCGTTAGCCTTACTCCGCCGCAATCGCCCGGCAGCGGTTCCCGCCGGCGCCTATCTCAGGGCTTGCTGGTATATCGAAAGCGCGCCACGGCGCACGTCCAACATGCCTTTCAAGTGCGCTATCGTCTGACGAACGATGGGCAACGCGGCATCGGCCTGCTCTTTTGTGACTGTATCCTTGGCTGGATCGAAGCCCTTCGGAATGAACGAACCCAACTGAAGATAACCGTCGAGAGTCTGCTGCTGCATCGTCTCATACAGGTCCTGCTCTTTATAGGCCATCGCGTACTCTTCCGCCGTCGAGTAATCCATGTAACTCAGCACGCCGGTGGACGCGGCTGTTCGCCAGGCCGCATCCTGCAATGGCCCTTCAGAAAAGCTGATCGTAGCCCCGGTAAGGTCTCCGGGTTTGCCCTGCTGGCGAGCTTCGAGGTAGTTGAGGATTACCATCATTCCCTTCAACTCGCTCTCAATTCCCCGTCCCGCATCGTCGATCTTATGACGGTTCTCCTCCAACTCGTGGCGAATCGTCGCCTCCGCCTCGATGCGCTGATGCCGGTGGGCCAGAGCTTCCACGCTGGCCTCAAGTCCCAGCGCGATCAGCAAGCCAATCGTGATGGTGAGAAGGTGAAAGAAGAAGTCGCGCATTCCCTCGATCGCGTGTCTGGGCGGATGAACTTCCAGCATCGGTGTGCTCCTTGGTTTCGTCAATGGTGGCTCTTGCTGATGGTAGTTCTACCGCTTAACTTAATGCCGTACAAGGACTTCATCCGCGCGGATCGGAACTAAGTCTCTGCTGCTGCCTACTTCCTCTGTCTATTCCGCTGCGGCAATCGCCGCCACGATCTTGTCCATCGCGTCGCGGTCCGCGCTGTCCCCAGGCAGATGATTCTCATCCAGGATGGAGAAGATCACCGTCTGCCCACTGGCGCACTCCAGATAGCCGCTCAACGCGCGCCCCTCGCTGTGCGTTCCCGTCTTGGCGAAGACATGGCCCTTCAGCAGCGGTTGGGTGAATCGATCTTCCAGCGTCCCATCCACACCGCCGACCGGCAGGCTCGCCTTCCACTCCGTGAACCACGGCTGCGGCGCTCCTGTCTTCGGATCGTGCGCCGCGAACGACAGCAGCTTCGCAATCGCGCGCGGGGTCACAAGGTCATAGCTGCTGAGGCCAGAGCCGTCGTAGAACATAAAGTCGTTTGGGTCGATTCCGACCCGAACGCTGAGGAACATGTGGATGACATGAGCTGCATCAGCAGTGGACGAGGGTTGGCAGTTGAACGTCGCGCCAAGATCGTGCAGTAACAGTTCGGCGTGGAGATTTTGACTGACCTTATTGGTGAACACCACATCTTCTACGAGGGGGACAGAGCTATGGCTTGCGAGAATAGGTCCCGGACCAAGCGCTGTGTAGCAGTTTTCGTAGCATGTTTGCAGCTCGAGGCAGGTGGCTGGCCCATGTATGACCTCAAGAAATCCGGGGGACTGTTGGGGTGGCTGGTGCCGTGCGCGTGCGATCCCACGCACTGTAATACCGCGGGCCTCGAGTAGTTGTTTGAACGCCATCGCGGCATACTCCGCCGGATCGGCGATCGCGATCTCCTCTACATCCGGTGCCGCGCCATCCGCAATCTGGCCGTAGACACGAAGTGTCCGGGACACGGGTACGCGGTCCACCTGTATGTTGGTGGGAGACTTGGGAGGTCCGAGATTTACCTGCGACTGAACGGTGTAATACGGTACGCCGTTCTGGTTCAAGCTGACAGTGGCGTAGTGGTTCAACTGGCCCGGGATGGCGCTGGCTGTCACGGTGAGCGGAAGCTGATTGTCATCGATGGAGAGAGCACTGACAGGGGCTCCGTATCCCCACACTGCGTCATCCATCGACCAGCCGTTGGGATATGGCTCCCAGGGGAATAGCGTGTCGTCTCCAACAACGTCGCCTGTGATGACCTTGACACCTTTTGCCGCGATCTGATCGGCAAGGCTGGCAAGATAACGCAGCGGGTTGGGTTCTGGCGAGGAGGATTTGGGCTGCGATGCTGGAGAGAGATACGGAAGCTGCAGTCCAGAGAGATTCGCATCACCGTTACCGTCGATTACGAGATCGCCGGTGACGTTGCCGGTTGCAGCATCGAGTGTGCCTCTCACCACTGTGGTGAATCGCATGTCCGCTCCCAACAGCGCCATTGCCGCTGCCGTCGTAAACAGCTTGGCGTTGCTGTCGGGTCGGAAGAGCTGGGCTTCATTCAGCGCGTAGATTGGCTTGCCGTCGAGCGTGGTCACCATCACGCCCCAGTGCGCGCGCGCGACTACCGGATCGGAGAGGAGGACAGCAATCTGTTGCGCAAGAGGTTGTTGCGCCGAAGCGACAGCCTTGGGCTTCGGGGTAATGTCAGCTGATGTCTGTGCGGCCACGGAGAGGCATGACGCAGCGATTGTCAGGACAAACGCTACTAGGCGAATCGTTGATTTTAACTTGTTCATGCCAGTTCCTGTCTTGATGTATTTCCTTGATTGCTACGCAATCAAGGAAATACAAGAAAATAAAAGGACGCTTTTCGGCACGGCTAAAGCCGTGCCCTTCCGGGCTTGCTGATTTCCATGACAGCTGAGGCCGTACCCTTCCAGTACTGCTGATTTCATGGACGGCAGAAGCCATGTCCTTCAGGACTTGCGAGACAGCGGTATCGAGTGCGAGGGTACGATCCTGCGCGCAGTCTAGCACCTTGTGCGAGTAGGCTGATAGACTTGATTGGTTGCGCCGCAGACCGGCGCGCCCTCACTCTTCACAGGTCGCAAACCTCGCGAGTGAGACCGGCGCAAGGCTTGAAGCAAGTTCAGCCCGAGAGAAGCAGTAGCTCGGGCACAAAGGAAGACCAGACACAGTGGACCAGCAGACCAGGGCAGCCCTCAAGAAAGACAAGTTTGTCAGCACCACCACCCACGGCCTGGAATGGGCCCGCGAGAATCGCCAGTCGGTGCTCGTCAATGGCGGAATTCTGCTTGCGGTGGTTCTCGTCGTCATCGTAAGCGTGTTGTTCTACAACAGCCGTGCTGAGGCCGCCTCGGTTGCCTTCGGTGCGGCCATGCAGGACTACCAGACGCCGCTAGCGCAGCCCGGCCAGGCCGTACCGCCCGGCGTCAATACCTATCCCTCCATCGTCGAACGGGCCAAGGCCGCCAACGCGCTCTTCCTCGCCGTTGCCGACAAGTACGGCATGACGCCCGATGGCCGGAACGCTCTCTACTTTGCCGGCCTCACCTACGTCGAGGCAGGACAGAACCAGCAGGCGGAAGACACCCTGAAGAAGGTGGCCGGAAGCTGGGACAGTAACATGGCCGCTCTGGGCAAGTTCGCGCTGGCACAGCTTTATCACAATACAGGTCGCGATCCCCTGGCCATCGATCTTTACAACCAGCTCAGCGCCAAGCCTACAAGCACGGTTCCCTATGGCCTGGCGCAGCTTCAACTTGCCGACCTTTACCAGTCGGAGGGCAAGGCGGACGACGCCAGGAAGATATACGCCAGCCTGAAGGACAAAGACCCCAAGGGCGTGGCCGGTTTGACCGCGGCCGGGAAGCTGAATCCCGATTCAGCCCCCGCATCCCCGCGGCAATAGCTGAAATGTACACCTCCCACATCTCAAAATCGAGATATGGGGCACCCGGCAACGACGGAGATTCTGGCTGCGCCAGAATGATGGCTTGCGGAGCTATTTTTTCGAGTTGGCAAGACGCTTCTGCGTGTCGATGAAGCGGCGCATGCGGTCCAGCGCGCGCGCCCGCCCGAAGACAATCAGGCTCTCCAGCAGCGGCGGACTGGCTGTCTTTCCGGTAAGGATGGCACGCAGAAGCATGAAGTTGTCCTTGACCGGCCACTGCTTGTCGGTGCCGAGTTGTTTCAGCGCGGCTTCCAACTCTTCGTGGGTGAAGGGCGTGGCTTCCAGCACAGCGAGTTGCTCTGCGGCGAAGGCCAGCGTCTCTTCCAGGGTGCGCGCCTTGAGGACGAAGAGCTCGGGCGCGGGCATCACATCGTCCTTGAAGAAGAAGTCGGTCATCTCGCCAAACTGGGCCAGGGTCTCGATGCGCGTCTGCACCAGCGGTGCAATGCGGCGCAGATAGTCGTCGGAGAAGATGGTTGCGCGCAGCGCCTGAAAGAACTCCTCCGGCGTCAGCGCGCGCAGATACTCGCCATTGAGCCACTTCAGCTTGGTGAGGTCGAAGACCGGCCCGCCCAGGGAGATGCGCTGGAAGTCAAACTTCTCCAGCATATCGGCAAGCGAGAAGATGTCGCCCTGCTTGATGTTGATTCCCTTGGATACGATCTCCTCTTCGGTGGGCTGTGCCATGCCACCGCCCATCAGGCCGAGGAAGTTCAGCATGGCCTGGGGCAGGAAGCCGCTCTCGCGGTAGTAGATGAGCGAGACGGGGTTCTTGCGCTTGGATATCTTGCTCTTGTCGAGATTCCGCAGTAGCGGCATGTGCCAGAAACGCGGCAGATCCCAGCCGAAGGCCTTGTAGAGGAGGACGTGCTTGGGCGTGGACGAGATCCACTCCTCGGCGCGGATGACGTCGCTGATCTGCATCAGATGGTCATCGACGACGTTGGCCAGATGATACGTGGGGAAGCCGTCAGATTTGAGCAGCACCTGGTCGTCCACGTTGTTGTGAGAGAAGGTGATGGCGCCGCGCAGCTCGTCGCGGAAGGAGGTCTCGCCCTCTACCGGAACCTTGAGGCGGACGACCGCCGGGCGACCCTCCGCCTCAAAAGCAGCAATCTGCGCCGCGGTCAGCTCGCGGTGCGCCCCGTTGTAGCGCGGCGGCAGCTTGGCGGCAATCTGCGACTTGCGCATTGCGTCCAGCTCTTCGGCTGTCTCGAAGCTGCGGTAGGCGTGTCCGGACTGGAGCAACAGATCGACATGCTTGCGGTAGATCTCGGTGCGTTCGGACTGGCGATAAGGGCCAAATGGGCCGCCAACGTCGGGACCCTCGTCCCAAGCCAGGCCGAGCCAGCGCAGGGAGTCGAAGATCATCTGCTCAGAGTCTGCGACGAAGCGGGCGCGGTCGGTGTCTTCGATGCGTAGCACGAACTTGCCGCCGCGCTGGCGGGCGTAGAGAAAGTTGAGCAGGCCGATGTAGGCCGTACCAACATGCGGATCGCCGGTGGGCGAAGGTGCAATGCGGACGCGAATAGGCTTCTGGGAATCGATCTCAGACATGGTTGTGTGCCGATTTCGATGGTATCAGGAGGCAGGCGATCCGACTGCACTGCGTGGTCGCCTGATGCGGCACAATGTGGGTTGGAGAATGGGCTGCCTATTGCAGGAGCTTCGTGCCCGGCGGCGGAAAGTTTTTCTCGGCGTCGTCCAACACCAGGACCCAGTCGTTTCCAGGGCCGCTGGTCGGCGGCGTGAATTCGCGGCTGATGTCGCCACGGTGTACGTCCGATTCCCTGTCGCCGGCCTCAGTCCGCGGGAACTGTCCGATGAGGGTCGCGGCGCCGGTCCGCGGATCGTACCACCAAGCTTTGTAAGCCTTGCCGGACATCGTGTCGAATATCTTGTCGCGTAGCCGGACTCGGACTGGCCTGCCGGTGGAGGTATAGACGAAGAGGTAGCTTCCATCCGAAGCGCGTGTAGCCTGGATTCTATCGGTGGTGCTGCCTGGATCGCTGACGATGAGCCATTGATCGGGAATCCGGGTCAGCATCGGGCGCGACTCAATGAGGGCGCGCAGGTATTGCATCTGGGAGCCTGCTGGCCGCTGCAATCCATCCTGTAGGGTGACCTCAGGCAGGCCATAGGCTGAGCCGGTGCGTGCCGGTGTATCGGGCGATGGGTCCTGATGATTCCACACCCCCTGGCTTCCGTAGGCGTATCCCGCAGCCCCGGCAAAGACGGAGCAGTAGGCCACGCGGCGCACATCCAGGGCCTGAATGATTGGCACGCCGGGTTTATAGGTGACTAGATCGTCGACGATGCCCTCATAGGTTGACTCGCCTTCGACCACTGGTTTGATCGGGGTCTTGTCCCAGTCCTGCGCGACGAGTTCGTACGACCGGTTCAGCACGATATGGCGCGACTGCACCATGTTGAAGTCCAGCCAAGCATCGTTCTGGAACCATCGGCTGGAGCTTTGGATCCCGGTCGGATGGTAGGTCTTGAGATGCGCGCCGCCATCGCCCGCGGTGATTCCGGCCGCCATTGCCCGCCAGATTTCTTCCGTTCCTACGGGATACCAGTCGCCGCCCAGCACAAAGATTACCCGCTTGTCGCGGTAGCGCGTGCCCAGAAACTTGCCGTAGCTGAAGGCGCTGGTGGTATCCAGCACGGAAGTCTTCTCGTTGACATACTCCTTGCCCCAAATGGCGACGAGGGCAACATACATCCCGAGGGAGTTGGCCTTGTCCACGGCGTAGTCGACGTTCTTGAAGTACTCGGGATTCGGCTCCGACTTGGTGCCTTTGATAAATACCGATGCGCCGTAGGGGTTGGTCCGGTCCAGACCGCCGTAGTGGGCCACGATGGCCTGAATGACGGTAAATTTCTTGGCCGCGCGGTCTTTCATGTAGACATCGATATTCTCGCGGGTCATATGGAACAGCCCCCAAGCGGTATCGGCCAGGTAGAAGAAGGGCTTGCCGTCCTGCGTCACCAGGAACCGGTGGTTGTCGGAGACCCGGATGGGCGGCGGCGCCTGCGCTACTACCGGCAGCAGGCTGGCTGCAAACAGAATCATGCCTGCCAGCAGCAGGCCTCTTCCAGTGCTCTTCATACGTTTCGCCCTCAGGGTGTTATCCGGCCCGGTTCAGCGCCCGTCACCGCTCGGCTTCCGCGCGCAGGCCTGAACCACACCGCCGAATCTTATACGGCACTATGCAGGGAAAGCAACGACAACAGCGCCGAAGACTTTGCCGCTTTGGAACCTTTGGCCAAGCCGACGATCCGTTTAAGTTGCTGGCACAGCATCTCACCACTCGAAGCCACTTTGGAACCCAGCTCTTGTTCGATGAATATTGAAGCCCACCTTGCAGGGCCGAACTTTGCTTGCAAGCTGGCGATCCGAACACGTATTCAGTTATCTCCGCAATAGTATCTTTTCCCTTACCTTTATCGTTTACTTTTTTTGTTGACATCCGATTGGACGGCAATATAAATTGCTCGGTGCAAGCTGTAATCCCTGTGGAGCAGGCATGTGCGAAGGATACGCCATGCGTTCGGAAATTCTTGCTTTGAAGGAACTGCGATGCTGCTGCTGTCTCCTAAGAATTTGTACCCAAGAGCACAGTCTGAAGATTTATACCGGCAACATGGGGCCAGCTTACCTTCCATTCACTCGCATTCTTCCGCTTTGACGCAGCCAGTTGTCCAACTCTGCCAGCGCAGCTTTAAACAGTCTCATCCGATGCAGGGCAAATGACGTCCTCTTGTTGCTGTGAAAGTCTTCATTATTAACAGGAAAGGCAAGAAAATGTCCATATTACGACGCTTCGTTTCGACGGTAACCCTTATTCTGTTGACAGTTCTGTTCACCAGCCCAGCACTCCAAGCGCAGCTTTCCACCAGAGCTACCATCACCGGGACCGTGACGGATTCCTCCGGTGCAGTAGTGCCGGACGCGTCCGTGACGATCACGGACGATTCGACCAAGGTCTCCGTGAAGACGCAGTCAAACGGCAGCGGCAGCTACGTGGCGCCTGACCTGAATGTGGCGACCTACTCCGTAACCATTGCCAAGTCGGGTTTCAAGGCCTACACGGTGACCGGCATTGAGTTGCACCCGACAGAGACTGTCCAGGTGAACGGAACACTTACGGTTGGCGCTGCCAGCGAGACCGTTACGGTGGGGGCGACCTCCACCTACGTGGAGCTGTCGACACCTGAGAATTCTGCCTATATCACCGGGCAAGATGTGAGTTCCCTGCCCATGAACGGGCGCAACTACTCGGCTGTGGCGGGACTTGCTGCCGGGCGTGAACAATCTATCGCAAGGCTCCGCGCTGACCACAGGCGGCCGTTCGACCAACGATTCTCTCTCCATCAACGGGATGGCGACTTCCCGCAGCTTCTATGCGGTGGACGGCATATGGAACGAGAACACCGGCAACATGACACAGCAGTCGGTGATTCCGAACCCGGACTCAGTGGAAGAGGTGCGTGTCCTGCAGAACAACTTCTCCTCTCAGTATTCGCTGCTGGGATCTTCCGTGGTCCTGGTGCAGACCAAGAGCGGCACGGCAAACCTTCATGGCACTGTGTGGGAGTTCGTGCGCAACGACGATCTAAATGCAAAGAACTACTTCACCACCACTCCCCCGCTCATCCCGCCGTACAAGCAGAACATCTTCGGCTTCAACGTGGGCGGCCCGGTCTTCATTCCAAATCACTACAACACCAATCGCCAGAAGACCTTCTTCTTCTGGGACGAGTCGTATGTGGTCCTGCATATTCCGAGCCAGAACCTAAGCCAGCTTCCTATCGCCAATCAGATGGCCGGCTGCTTCACCTCGCCGATCAAGGACCCTGTGACCGGCTTGCTCTTCCCGACCGTCTCCACCTGCAACGGAACGGCCGGCACGTTCTACCAGATCCCGACCGCGAGAATCAACACGAGCTCCCAGGCGTATCTGAATACGTTGTATCCGGCGCCCAACTACTCATCCACCGCCAACACCTACAACTACGTCAACCTCCAGCCGGTGACGACCTATCAGCGGGACGATCAGATCAAGCTCGATCACTACTTCACCCCCAAGTATCACCTGCTGGGCGAGTACTTCCAGGAATACCAGAAATACGCGCAGAATACTGTGTCCAATGGCACGACTCCGATTAGCTCGGAGACGGACTTTACCCACAACAAGCTGGCCGCGGTTACTCTGACCCAGACCCTGTCGCCGAATATGGTCAACACCACCAGCGTGGCCATGAATATCTTCCTACTGAACCTGACGACGGTGGGAAAGACCGATATCAGCCAGATTCCGAATTTCAGCGAGACCCTCTTCTATCCCAACGCCAATTTTTCCACCCGCACGCCTGTGGTGAATTTAGCCCAGCTTGCGGGGCAGGGCATCAACGGGCGGCCCATCCCCCATGCCTCCGATCTTGACAATACCGTTGGCGACAATTGGAGTTGGCTCAAAGGCAAGCACTACATTACGGCGGGCATCACCTTCGTCTTCAACACCAAGCGCCAGCAGTCGATCAATGCGACGAATGGGAGTTTTACCTTCTCCGGCACCTCCACAGCGCCGACTGCCGCGCAGAAGACCGCAACGGGCACCTGCGCCTCTGGCGCGGTAGCTACCCAATGCACCCAGGACGACGGGGTTGCGGACATGCTGCTGGGCTATATCGCCAGCTATAGCCAGACCAGCTTCGAGCCCCACGGCGATATCCACGACTTTTCCTGGTCGCCGTATGCCGAGGACCGGTTCCAGTTCAACAAGAATCTGACCCTCACCCTTGGCCTACGGATGTACCATCTGCCGCTACCCTACGGAGTACCGAACTCGGAGACCAACTTTGCTCCCTCGGCCTTCAATCCGGCACTGGCGCCGACGGTGAATGAGTTCACCGGCGCGACCAACATCCCGACCGGCACCACCTACAGCAACGGCATGGTTTTCAACAACGGCGGGGCAGGCTGCTCTGGAGCGCCTTCATCGGCCACCCCCTGCGCCGGGCTGCCGGTAAACTTCTCCAACAACCACATCTGGTACTTTGCGCCGGATGCGGGCTTCGCATGGGACGTGTTCGGCGATGGCAAGACCAGCCTGCGTGGCGGCTATGGCGAGAGCTACACCCGCATCTTTACCAACCAGGACTGCTCCTTCAACTGCGATGCGAATCCTCCGGTCTTTACCAACGAGGCGCTGTCCAACCTCGTACTGCCTTCCACGTCGAGCTGGAACGTCGCGGGAGCGGGCGGTTCCGCCGCTACCACGACGAGCGCCGCTACGATCACCGCAATGGACCCGAACATTCAGGCATCGCCGGTGGCGAGTTGGTCGTTGGGAGTGCAGCATCAGTTCCCGGCCAACTTTGTGGCTTCGATCGTGGGAGCGGGGAGCCGCATCCAGCATCTTGTGGCCACCTGGAACATCAACCAGCCGCCGCCGACCACTGTGGGCGGAGTCAACTACGACTTCAATCCGCTGCTGAACTCGAATCCGGCGAACGCAGGAAAGCCCGACAGCTCGGCATATTGGGCGCCGTATCAGGGTTATGGCTCGATCAACACGGTCTCCACCGACCTATGGGGCGAGTGGAATGGGCTCGAGGTGCAGGTCAAGCATCCGATGGGCAAATCGCTGAACGTGACGGGGTCTTATACCTGGTCGCACGATACGACCAATCTCGGCTCCATCGACCCTTACAACCTCAAGCGCTACCACGGCAACGCGGAGAGCATGAACTATCCACAGTCGCTGGCGATTACGGCGATCTATCAACTGCCGTTCTTCCAGCACAGCGGCAATATGCTGGAGAAAGAGGCGCTGGGCGGATGGAGCATCGACAACATCGCGACCTTCCGTAGCGGAACGTCGCTGACGCCGGGGCTGGGCGAAACCGACCAGGGCCTGGCGTTGCGGCCGGACCAGGTGCCGGGTACCTCGACCAACGGACCGAAGGCGTGGAAGACAAGCACCGGCGTACCCCAGGAGTGGTTCAACACGTCAGCCTTCTCCTGCCCAGGGCTTACAAATGGGGTCAACTGCGGTACCTTCCCCGCAGCTAGCTGGGGACTCTATGGTACGGCGCAGACCGGCATCATTCGCGGGCCGGGTCAGGAGCTGTTCAACACCGCACTATACAAGACGTTCAGCATCACGGAGAAGGTGCATCTTGAGTTCCGGGCCGAGGCGTTCAATACCTTCAACCATACCAATCCCCAAAACCCGAATACGACTCTGAGCAGTTCGAACTACGGAAAGGTAACCGGCGCATACGATCCGCGCTTCCTGGAGTTCGCGGCTCGGCTGAAGTTCTAGAGCATTTTCACTATTGCTATAGAGGAATAAGGATTGTCATTCTGAGCGATGCGAAGAATCCCCGCATTTTGCTCGCAGGGCGACACTCTATACCATTGGTGAAAATGCGCTAGAAGTGCTATCGACTTCTGGGCTGAGTAAGTACGTCAGACACAAGCCAATGGGGCGTACCTCATCTGAGAGTTGCCCCGTTGGTCGTTAAAGTTCCATCGCGAACTGGTGAGTGGGTGAGTGGGTCGGTGCAGCCGGTTCGGTGGCCAGGGCGAGGATGAGACGTTCGAGGACGAGAAGCTTGTTGGCTGGGGAGCTGCGCAGTTCCAGATCGGCCTTGGCGACCAGGCGGAGTGCGCGTGTGAGCTCGCGGCGGGATTTGTAGCGCCGTGCCTGGCGGATAAGGTCTTCGGCGGCGAAGGGCGGCATGCGGAAGCCCTGCCAGAGGGCGGCCCACAGGTCGCGCGAGTCGCGCACGTTCTTCTCCAGGATGATGAGCATCTGGCGGAAGGTGCGGGCCAGCATGTAGAGGTGGCCGATGGCCGCGTCCTCACCACCGTCGGATGCGTTGAGCAGGCCGTGCAGCAGCAGCAGCGCGCGGGTGCGGTCGCGCTGGCTGATGGCGTCTGTCAGTTCGTAGAGGGTGCGTTGCTTGGCGGCCAGAACCATGGTCTCCACATCGCCGAGGGTGATGCGGTTCTTGCCCTCTATACTCCCGCTGCCGCCGACATAGAGGCAGAGCTTTTCGAGCTCGCTGGCGACCAGCATCATGTCGGCGCCCAGCGCGTCCACCAGCTCGCGCGCCGCATCGGGGTCGAAGCGGATGCCGCGCGATTCGGCCTCCTGCGTAACCCAGCGAACTGCATCGGACTCCGCTACACGCGCCAGTTCGACCATTCCGCACCAGTCTCCAAGCGTCTCGCGGATCCGGTCGTAGCGTTCTTTGTCCTGATAATCCATGCGACGGAGGTCGGTGGGGATGCGCAGGTGGTCGGCGACGAAGAGCAGCACGGCCTGCGGATTGGACGAGCGAAAGTAGGCGTCGATGGCGGCAAACTCCGCCTTCCTGGAGCCCCGGCCGTAGAGCAGCTTGAGGTTGCGCACGAAGAGGACCTGGAAGGGCGCCATGAGCGACGGGGTCTGCGCGCGGTCGAGGACCTCGAAGATGGCGGTGTCGGCAAGGTCGAAGTCGTGCAGCGAGAAGTCGCGCGCCTCGGGCGGCGCAAGTGCGGTGAGAACTCCCTGGCGGCAACGCTGATAGAGGAAGGCCTCGTCGCCCAGCAGGACGTAGCCGGGACGAAGGGAAGCGGGCAAGGCAATCTCTGCGAGGAAACGGTCCGTGGAGGCGAAGCTCTTGAGCGGCGTGGCGCGGGATGGAATGGGCGCGGGCATCAGAAGGACTCCAGCATATCTTCGACGATGGCCTGGGCAAAGCGGCGAGCGAGGCGGTTGACGGCGGCAGGGTCCTCGCGCAGGAAGCCGCTGAGGTCCTGCGTGGACTGGTACTGCTCGCGGTAGCTGAGCGCGTCGTTCTGGTAGAGGACGCGACCGTCGCGCGCGGTGAGCGCCACTTTGACCGTGATGGTGACAAGGTAGCTGGAGGTCTCGCCGCTAGTGGAGTCATAGGTGAGTGGCACCGAGGTCTGGGAGAGGATGGTGCCGCTGAGGACGGCATCGGCGGCGGCGGCGCTGCTGGCGAGGACGCGGTAGCGGGTGCGTGTATCCAGCTCGCGGACGACAGCCTGGGTGAGCGCCATCTCAGTGTGGTAGGCCTGGGAATGGGTGGCGAAGACGGGTACGGCGATGCTGCGGACGTTGGCTGGAATGTGCGTGGCTGATCCTGCTGTGTGGTATCCGCAGCCGGCAAACAGAAGCGTAAAGCTGAGTGGCAGTAATCGGAAGAGACGACGCGCCGCGGTGGGAGACAGGATGCGCATTCGAGGTAATTCTATTGTCGCACTGCAAGGAGGCGTTTCAGCGGGACGACTTTGCAGAGTGCCCACTTATTCAATGCTTGGCAGGCGATTGCGGGCGAAATAGACGAGGCGACCCGAAGGCCGCCTCAAATTTTTCTGGATGGGGTTGATTATGCGGGGCTGGGGCGGCCTTCCCCAAAGCCTGGCTTGCGTCCTGCCTCGGGCTTGATGACCTTCTGGCCTTCGCCTGGGCCGGGGTCGGCGTAGGCGAGGGGCGACTTGAAGGGGGGCAGTTCCTTACCCTCGATGATGAGGTCTATCTCGGCTCGGTCGAGGGTTTCGCGTTCCAGCAGCGCAGCCGCCATGCGGTGCATGATGTCGGCGTTCTCCTCGAGAATCTTATAGGCCGAGCGGTAGCCCTCGTCGACGAAGGCGCGCACCGCGACGTCGATCTGCTTGGCGGTGTCGTCGGAGTAGTCGCGCGACTGGGCGATATCGCGGCCCAGGAAGACCTCCTGCTCCTTCTTGCCGTAGGTCAGCGGACCGAGGTCGCTCATGCCATACTCGCAGACCATCTTGCGGGCCAGCTCGGTGGCGCGGACGATGTCGTTGCCCGCACCCGTGGTCTTGCGGTGCATGAATATCTCTTCGGCGCAGCGCCCGCCCATGAGGATGGCGAGCTGCGTGTCCAGATAGTCCTTGGTTACGGTGTGCTTGTCCTCCTCGGGCAAGTGCATGGTAACGCCCAACGCCATACCGCGCGGTATGATGGTGACCTTATGCAGCGGGTCGGAGTGGTGGCGCTTGGCCGCGACCAGGACGTGCCCGGCCTCGTGGTAGGCCGTATCTTTCTTGTCGTCGTCGGAGAGCAGCATGGACTTGCGCTCGGCCCCCATCAGCACCTTGTCCTTGGCCACCTCGAAGTCGAACATATGCACAGACTTGCGGTTGTATCGCGCCGCGGTGAGGGCGGCTTCGTTGACCATGTTGGCCAGGTCGGCCCCGGAAAATCCAGGAGTCCCGCGCGCCAGGATATTCAGGTTGACATCCTCGGCCATGGGGACCTTCTTGCAATGGACGCGCAGAACCTCTTCACGGCCGCGAATGTCTGGGCGATCAACCACAACGCGGCGGTCGAAGCGGCCGGGACGAAGCAGCGCGGGATCGAGTACGTCAGGCCGGTTGGTGGCTGCGATCAGGATGACGCCGTCGTTGGACTCAAATCCGTCCATCTCCACCAGCAACTGGTTCAGGGTCTGCTCGCGCTCGTCGTGTCCGCCGCCCAGGCCCGCGCCGCGATGCCGCCCGACTGCGTCAATCTCGTCGATGAAGATGATGCAGGGAGCGTTCTTCTTGCCCTGCTCGAAGAGGTCGCGTACACGGCTTGCGCCGACGCCGACGAACATCTCGACGAAGTCCGAGCCGGAGATGGAGAAGAATGGGACATTCGCCTCGCCTGCGACGGCGCGGGCCAGCAACGTCTTGCCGGTTCCGGGAGGGCCGACGAGGAGAACGCCCTTGGGGATGCGACCGCCGAGACGCTGGAACTTCTGCGCCTCGC
Source organism: uncultured Acidobacteriaceae bacterium (assembly GCA_963799175.1). Taxonomy (GTDB): domain Bacteria; phylum Acidobacteriota; class Terriglobia; order Terriglobales; family Acidobacteriaceae; genus Edaphobacter. The sequence goes on from CAWCWC010000008.1 coordinate 51,075, forward strand.
GCAGGAACTCGATGATCTCTTTCAGTTCTTCTTTGGCCTCATCGACTCCGGCGACATCCTTGAAGGTGATCTTTTTCTGCTGCATGGAGAGCAGGCGGGCACGGGATTTGCCGAAGCTCATGGCCTTATTGCCACCGGACTGCATCTGGCGCAGCAGGAAGAACCAGATCAAGATGAGAACCGCGAAGGGAGCGAGGTTGATCAGCGCGGAAACCCAGACGCTGGAATTCTGGTCTTTGATCGTGATGTTGACGCCGTGGCTGCTCAGCACGTCGTACAGGTTGGGATAGTTGGCCGGAACGTTGGTGTGGAATTGGTCCTTATTGGTGTAATGGCCCACCAGAGTTGTGCCGTCGATCGTGACGTCAGCCACCCTGCCTTCGTTGGCTTTGGCCAGCAGGTCGGTGAAGCTGACAGGCGTCTCATGCACAGCGCCCATATTTTTACCGACAAAGCTGCCACAGGCATATGACTCCCGTGATCAGGAACACCCATATAACGAGTTGCTTGACGGTCGAATTCAATCGCGTTTCCTCATTCTTCCGGCCTGAAGCACCCTGTCGGAGCGGCGCTACAGTGCGGCCATCGACCCGGCTGGTAGACACCTGAGCGTCGAAACCTGCTGCCTATTAGACGCGCCTACAGACAGTAGGGTTCCAGTTCTTCGTCAGAAGCCGGCAACTCGGCCCGGCGGCGCTCCGAGTCAGATATATGGATTCTACTCTGAGTGGGGGCGCAATGACGCAGTAAATAGGAACGAAGTGGGGGAACCATCCTAAGCTATGTACCAATTTGACCACTGCACCACTTCGTGGGTTTCTCGACGCTTCGCGTAAACCTTCGCCAGTGCCTGCGTCGGAGAGGTCAGATGCTCTTTGGCTTCTTGAGTGGCGTCTCGCGGAAGAGGCGAAGCTCGCGCGGGGAGCGCTGGGCGCGCAACTGACCAGCAAGATGAAGAGAGGAGCCGCTGCGCGCGACTACGGTGGGGTCTCCGTTGTTTGCATTCGTGAGGAGGCCGGCTAGCCCCAGCAGGCGGGCAGTCTCGTCGAAGCTGAGACGCACTCCGAGCTGACGTGCGGCAGCGCGCACGACGCGGCGGCGCAGAGCGGGATCGAGCGAGCGCAGGCGGTCGATCTCAAGGGCGACGGAGTTGGATTCGTCGGGACGTAGCGCTGACCCCGCGTCCCCCTCCGCGAACCGGCCTGCCCGGCAGCAGCAACTGAGGAAGAATACGGCTGAGTTCGGATTGCCAGCGCGCTTCATCCTCACGAGCCAGCTCGGCCAGGTTAGCCAGCGCCAGTTCGATGGCCGGGTTGAACTCGCGCAGCAACGGCAGGACTGAGTGTCGGACGCGGTTCCGAGTGAAGGCCTGATCGGCGTTCGTGGAGTCTGTGCGCCAGCCCTGGTTGCGCAATTCGAGATAAGCAATAAGGTCGGCGCGGTGGACGCCGAGAAGCGGGCGAAGAATATTGCCTGCGTGGTGGGTTGCGGCGGATTTGGGAGACCAGCGACGACCGGGTAGATTCCGCTCAGCCCCTCGGTCCAGGCTCCGCGCAGCAATTTCATCAGAACAGTCTCGGCCTGGTCGTCCAGGGTGTGCGCGGTGAGCACAGAGTCGGCGATGCCCTCGGCGATGAGGTCTGCGAAGACGCGTAACGTACAGCGCGCGCGGCCTCCTCAATGGTCTCAGGCTGGCCTGCCTCGCGGGCGCGGGCAACACGGACGGGGACGTTGCCGCGCTGGATGTGCAGTGGAACTTTCGAGCCGGTGGCAGAGCGCCTCGACAAAGGCGAGGTCGCCGTCCGCTTCCGTCTCCGCGCAGGCCATGGTGGACATGGACGGCGGAGAGACCCACGCCGAGAGCGTTGCGCGGCAGGGCGTTGGCGGCATGCAGCAGCAGCAGCAGCGCCACCGAGTCCGCTCCTCCGGAGACGGCCGCGCAGATGCGGTCTCCGGGGCGGATGTGGCTGCGGTCCAGTGTAGGCGCTGAGTTTGCCATCGAGACTAATGGTACTGCGCGTCGCCGCTAAGGGGCGATTGAATGCATATTTGCGGCTCAAGTCGCGTGTGATCTTGTATACTTCGTTGGCTATGCGTGTATTTGTGATTCTTCCGGCGGCGGGTATTGGGACGAGGATGTCCGTGGGCAGCGTGCGAGTGGCGGCGCATCCACGCCAAAGCAGTTTCTCTCGATTGCGGGGGTGCCGGTGCTGGTGCATTGCCTGCGCGCGTTCCTCGCGGTGGAGCGCGTCGAGGCCATCTACGTTGCGGTGCGCGGCACGGAGATGGAGCGCGTGCGGGCGCAGATTGCCGAGTTCGGACTGGGCGACAAGGTGCAGGTGGTGGAAGGCGGCGACCAGCGTCAGCAGTCAGTGAGCAACGCGCTGGCGCAGCTCGTCGCCGAAAACGGCTGTAGCGACGACGATGTGGTGCTGGTGCACGATGCGGCGCGGCCTCTGATCGATGCGGGCACCATCGAGCGCACGATCGATGCGGTCGCCGAGCATGGCGCGGCCATCGTCGCTCTGCCGGCGGTGGATACCATCAAGCAGGTGGAGCGGACGGCGCACGGCGCGATTGTGACGGCGACCATTCCGCGGGAGAGGATTGTGCAGGCGCAGACGCCGCAGGGAGCGCGCTGCGGACTGCTGCGGCGAGCTTCGCCGAGGCGGAAGCGGATGAGTTCGTCGGCACCGACGAGGCCAGCCTGCTGGAGCGCGCGGGAATCGTGGTGGCCGTGGTGCCGGGCTCGCCCAAGAACTTCAAGATCACCCAGCCGGGAGATCTGGAACTGGCCGAGTTCTACCTGCGAACAGCCACGAGCGGGTCATCGGAGGGGGCGAACGATGAGTATGCGGATCGGCTATGGGTTTGACTCGCACGCGTTCCAGGCCGGGGTGCCGCTGGTCATCGGCGGGCTCGCGATCGAGCACAGCGAAGGGCTGGCCGGCCACTCCGATGGCGACGTGCTGCTGCATGCGATCACCGACGCGCTGCTGGGCGCGGTCTCGGCGGGCGACATCGGCACCTTCTTTCCGCCCAGCGATCCGCGCTGGAAGGGCGCGGCCTCCAGCGTCTTCCTGCAGACGGCGCTGGAGGAGGTGGCTACCGCAGGCTACCGCATCGTCAACATCGATACGGTGCTGGTCATGGCGCGGCCCAAGATCGTCGCCCATTGCGGGAGAGCTGCGCGAGCGCGTTGCCGAGCTGCTGGGGATCAAGCCCGGCGAAGTGGGCATCAAGGCGAAGACGCCCGAAGGCCTGGGGCTGGACCACGTGGCCATGGCGCACTGCACCGTGCTGCTGGAGAGCCTGCCCGCGCCCGAGGCGCTGGCCGAGATGGTGGCGACCGCCGAAGCTGGTCGGAAGAGGAGCTGAACGCCGTCGTCGAGGGGCTGGTCGGCGGGCGGCGCGACCTCCGCGCTGGGCCGCAAGGTGCACGCCTTCGACACGGACGATCTGACTGGCTAATCAGGCCACAGGGTTAACACCGTTTGCCGATAACTGCACCGATGAATCGCTGAGGCCGGTAAGACATCGAGATGGTAATGGCACGACGGTGATGCGACGTGGGAGAGTGGATGCAATGATTACGACGGTGCAGCAGCACATCCTGCAGCAGCAGCAGGAGATCAGCGAGGCGAGCGGGCGAGTTTAGCTGGCTGCTGAGCGGCATTACGCTGGCCACCAAGATGGTCGAGGCGAAGATTCGCACGGCTGGACTGAGCGACGCTCTGGGCGCGATCGGGCAGACCAACGTGCAGGGCGAGCAGCAGCAAAAGCTCGACGTGTATGCCAACCAGGCGCTGCTGCACTGCCTGGGCCTGCGCGATTCCGTCGCCGCGCTGGTCAGCGAAGAGGACGAGGAGCCGGTGACCTTCGACCGCTCGGTGGAGACCGGCAAGTACATCATCGTCTTCGATCCGCTGGACGGTTCCTCCAACATCGACGTCAACGTGAACGTTGGCACCATCTTCAGCGTGCTGCGCCGGCTGCCGCTGACCACAGACGGCGACCTGCAGGCCTCCATGCTGCAGCCGGGACACACGCAGGTGGCGGCCGGATATGTGGTGTACGGGCCGTCGACGGTGCTGGTATATACCACCGGCCACGGAGTGCATGGGTTCACGCTGGACCCCACCATCGGGGCGTTTGTGCTGACCAGCGAGAACATGAAGATGCCCGAGCAGGGCAAGCTACTACAGCGTCAACGAGGCCAACGCCGCGACGTGGCCGGACGAGTACCGCGACTATGTCGACAAGTTGCGCACGGGCGCGCTGGGCCGCCAGTACAGCTCGCGCTACATCGGCAGCCTGGTGGCGGACTTCCATCGCACGCTGCTGAAGGGCGGCGTGTTCCTCTATCCGCCGACCCAGGACCAGCCAGGCGGCAAGCTGCGGCTGCTGTACGAGGCAAATCCGCTGGCGTTCATCGCGGAGCAGGCCGGCGGCATGGCGTCGAATGGCAAGGGACGCATCCTCGACATCAAGCCCGAGGGAATCCACCAGCGCACGCCGTTGATCGTGGGCAGCAAGCGCGAGATGGAAGCGCTGCTGGATGGCCGGGCCGGATGAACGGTCCAAACGAGATTCTCTGCGGTGGTGACGGACATTCGCCTGGAATCGCGCGAGGGCCCGTCGGTGCGCTGGCGGATGACGCTGGACCGCACGGAATTTGCCGCGGGCGATGTGGGCGTGCTGCGTGCCGTCTCGCGCAGCGGAACGCGCATCGAGGTCCCCGTGCTGGCGGTGGTCGCGGATGAGGCGGGCGACCTGTGGCATGTGGTGGAAAAGCCGCTGGCCGCCGGAACCGATGTGATCGGCCAAGTCACGAGGTAAATGGGGATTATTGCGTGGCGGAGGCAGTCCTGCGGGTGCGGGGCGCGGAGCGGACGGAGCGGGTGGCGATCTTCTTCAGGCCGCGCAGGGCCTCGTTGACGGACTCGGAGTCGGGGAAGCTGTCGAGCAGGTCGGGTGCGATGAGGACGATATTGGTTCCGGCCTGCATCCGGTCGTAGTACTTGCCGCGCACCGCTTTGCTGAGGTCGAGATGCCGCGGCTCAAGCGGATCAGCCTGGGATGCGTGATTACGAGCGTTTTTTGAGTTCTTCATAGGCTTTTTTCTCGGTTACGGTTGCATCCCGTGCCCCGATAAGGCGGATGTGGTTTTCGGTCTCCCGGTGTGAAACGAACAGGAGCCGATTTCTAGATGATAAGCCAATTGTGATGGAGCGGTCTTCGTCTTCTGAGTGGAGTTCGTCGGGGAAGGTCTGTGCGAGAGGATCGTCGAAGACGGTCATGGCTTCACGGAAGGCGATTCCATGCTTGCGGAGGTTGGCGGCGGCTTTGGCTGGATCGAACTCGAAGCTGAGGCGGTGGAATGTCATGCGCTGGTCGTCAGTGACATTCTACGCGGGGATTTGGCGGTGAAGGGTAGGAAGACAGATCAGTCGTTCCGCCCGTTGGGCTACACTCCGGCCTACGGCAGTGCGGGAGCGCCTTCGGCGCGGTGTCATATTGGCCCGCGTGAACGCGGAGCCTTCCAGGGGTTGGCGGTTGAGGCAGGTGTCCGAGGTTGCGCGGAGGTCCGATCACCCATAGCAGAAGCGAGATATGGGGTACGCGGCTGGAATATACTTAGTTGCGGTTGGTATATATACCAACCGCAACCTAGCATTTATCGCTATCAGACTAATCTCCCAGAAGACTCATAATGAGGTGCTTGTATACAATACGAGCACCTGAAAAATAAGATTATACCGTATGTATATATACCTACGGTATCTAATTTATGTTATAGTGGTATCGCAAGTGAATCCGGTTGGGTATATATACCCAACCGGACTCACCTACCAATCGAGGTCACTATGGCGAAAATTGGTCGGCTTCAAATTGCCCGTGCTGACATCTTTAAGGTCTTTGACGATGAGCCTAGGCGCGTCTTCTGGGCTGAAGACATGTCTCAGATTCTTGAAGAACATAGAGCCTTCTGGCGCCTAAGCAACAGCATGAGTTTAGGCCGATTCATTGATTTTCTGATGACTAAAGGTGAGTTGAAGCTCATTGAACTCCTGCCCATCCATTATCAGGTCAGGGGCACCCAGCGCTTTATCTGGAAAGAAGCCTCTGCTTTCGAAATTGCTCTTTCGCTCAAACGCAACGCGTACCTTTGTCATGGCACCGCCGTTGCAATCCACGGTCTCAATGATCAGATACCGGCGCGCTTCTATTTGAATAAAGAGCAGAGTCCAAAGCCCCGTTCCGCAGGAGGACTAACGCAGGCAAGCATTAACCGAGCTTTTGCCGGCAAGCAGCGAGAATCGAAATTCTCCTTCCGCTTCAACGACTCGGAAGTGGTTCTATTAGCGGGCAAGAATACGGGCAATTTGGAGGTCGTTAGCCTCGAGTATGCCGGAGCTAAACTGCAGGTTACAAGCCTCGAACGAACCCTCATCGATATTGCTGTTCGTCCAGCGTATGCCGGTGGATACATACAAGTCCTTGCGGCATATCGTGGGGCGCGAGACCGCGTCTCGGTAGGAACGCTTCTCGCGACTCTAAAAACACTGGACTACATTTACCCCTTCCATCAAGTCATCGGCTTCTATATGGAACGGGCTGAATACCCAGAATCAAGCTACCGGAGATTAAAGGCGCTCGGACTAGAATTCGATTTCTACCTCGCATACGGAATGAGGGACCCCCAGTATATTTCAGACTGGCGACTTTACGTCCCCAAAGGGCTCTAATTGAGCGACCTGCTCCAGAACGAAATCGAAGTAGAAATCGAACTCTTCGAGGCCATCATGTGCGATGGATAAGCGGACACTATCCCAATCGGGGCGATGAAACTCTCGCTGCACTGCAATCAATTGCAGCAAATTTATTGGAACTTCCTTTGCTTCGAAAATGTGTCGGAGCAAGTCCTTGTTTTCAGCTGATGAAAGATCAACACCCGTCTCCAAAATGATCAGGTGAATATCGTAAAAGTCACGAGCTCTCGCACATGGAGTTAGATTCAAAGCATATTGTGGCATTTGTTGACAGATCGCTCGCATCTTTTCGATCGCAATCATTTCCGGCGCATAGACATAGATTTCGAAGTTGTCGATCTATGGGCCGCACGATCCATCCCCCGTGTGGTGGACGGATTGCGGCCTGTTTTTACTTCTACTTCTATTTTACGGGATTGAGGGAAACTAGTATGCCAAGTATTTTCGGGGAGGAAGTGGTTGGTATGGTGTGGGTTAGCGGGATATTTGGAGGGTGAGGGCCTTGACATGCGATTTTGCTGGTGTTTTTTGGGGTAGATATTTAGCGGCGGATGGGGGAAGGCGATTTTTGCGAGTACAGTGCTATCCGTGGCAAGTTGAAGGAAGGCAGATCAGTCGTTTCGCCCGTTGGGCTGCACTCCGGCCTACGGCAGTGCGGAAGCGCCTTCGGCGCGGCATTTTATTGGCCCGCGTGAACGCGGGCCCTTCCGGGGGTTGGCGGTTGACGCAGGTCCGAGGTTGCGCGGAGGCCCGATCCCACATCTCAGAAGCGAGATGTGGGGCGGGCGCGCGAGCAAGAACGGATAATCCGAGCGTCTTACATCCCACCCTTCGCAAAAGCGCGAAGGATGGGGCACCCAAGCTTTTGTGGTTGGTGAAGGGTGGGCCACCCGCCCAACTCACTCCCAGGATGGCGAGAGAGTTTCTCCCACGTCATTCACAACTAACAAAGTGTTAGCATTCGGTAAAGGCGAACTCTGGCGAGGGGAATAAACATATGGCAGATCGTAAGCAATTAAAGAGTGGCACCCGCGGACGAGGACTAGTGCGTCTCCTTGAGAAGACGCGGGACTTTATTGTGTCTGACGATCAGTTGCGCGAGCAGCAAATCAACTTTGCCTTTGGCAACGCGCCGCATTCGGTTGACATCACTCGCGACAGTGTGGTGAGAGCATCGCAAAGTATGCGCCTACGGGCTAGGCCGAACGTTCTCATGTCTGTACGCAAAGCCGACAATCCGGAGCTGTTTGAAAGCGTGCAGGAGAAGAACCTGCTGCGGCAGTACGATCTTCTGCTGAATTGTGTCGAGATTGGCCTGGAAAAGGGCATCGAGTCGTTCGACAAGTACATGCTATGGGCGTTGAACGCGGCTGCGGTGGCCAACATCGCACAGTTTGGTGGACGCTTTCGCGAGGAGCCGATCTATGTCGGCAACCACATTCCGCCGCACTGCCAAAAAGTGCCTGAGTTGATGGATCGGTTTTTCTCGATGGTTCCACGAGAACTGGATGATCATCGACCTCCGACGTGGCTTCCGGCGTATGTGCTGTGGCGGATGAACTGGATTCACCCGTTCGTAGAGGGAAATGGCCGGACGGCGCGCGCGGCGTGCTACTACCTGCTGTGTATGCGGCAGGGACGGCTGCTGCCAGGACACAAGATCGTTCCGGAGCGCATCCGCGATAACCGGCAGCCGTATTACGAGGCGCTGCGGGCAGCGGACAGAGCCTGGGACGACGGCCACTTCGACGTGAGCCAGCTTGCGGCGTACTTGAGCGATTTGTTGAAGGCTCAACTTTCGGACGCGCCGTAACGGGAGCGACCCCACCCATGCGCGGTGAGACTGCGCATGAATGGGGCACCCAAGATGGTTTTGTGGGTGGGCCAACCGCCGCCCGACTATCCGTCAGTGGTAAACTTGCGGGCATGGCCACCCCGAGCTTGATTCCTTTGAAACAGTGGTATTGCGATAGCTGCGGTGAGTTGATCGAGAAACCTGAGCACGCGTACCTCGAGTGGCGCGACGACCGCCCAAAGAGCCATAAGAAATACGGTTTCCGTATAGTTCACCACGCTTTGCATTCCCCTGGACGTAAGTTGGGTCGAGATTGTTACTATCAGGCCGCGGAGCGTGGCGGCGATCTCGATCTTGTGACCTTCCTTGGGGCCAACGGATTAGCCCATCTCACTGCTTGGCTCGATTATGGTCGGGAATACGAGGAGCAATACTCAGGATGTCGAGTTGAAAGTCTGCGTGAGTGGGTCGAACTGGTTCGACGCCTTTCATACCCCCTATTACGAAGAAGCGCGACGGTACTTCGGGCCGGCCTTCAGGGAGTACGGGGATTCGGCTCCAGAATACTTCTATACGCCTGAACGGTTACGGGGATATATCGAAGAGTTCGCGGAATAGGGTATTCGACGCGCATGAATGGGGGCACCCACGATGGTTTTGTGGGTGGGTTACCCGCCTAAAACTCCTCTTCGACATGCTTCGGCAACGTAATCTGTACTTCGTATTTCCGGTCGTCGTCGAACAGGACAATCTGCCCTACATCGCCGAAATCTCTTTGGTAACACTGATTTGTCGTCTTGGCCGCTTCGCAATAAACGCTATCCTCGAGTGTTACTGATGATGTTTCGTGGGCTGGTAAAAAATAATCCTTGGTTAATTTGAAACTCGACGAGTCGAGGACGCCGGTTCCTTGTTTCGCTTCCATAATGCGGGTTTCTTTGGGAAGAGTTATGTCTTCGCTTGACCGATTCTGTATGTCAGCAACAAGCCAAATCCATTTCGACGTGCCGTCAGCGCTTACACCGAATTGCTCCAGTTTCGCAGCTTTGAATTCAAGCGTTCGGGTCTGCCAAGTCTTGGGTCTATTTGACAAATAAATCAATGCACCGATTACGACCACTATAACGACGCCGAATCCCGCGCCCCATGACAGACTTCGAACAACGATACTTTTCCAAGAACTGGTGGCAACATTGCTTAGGGTTTCGTTCATCATGGATGTGTTGTTTCTATCATCGTCATCATAGCCCAACTTGCAGTGTGTTATTCCACGGTGACGGATTTGGCGAGGTTGCGGGGCTGGTCGACGTCGCAGCCGCGGCGGACGGCGATGTGGTAGGCGAGGAGTTGCAGGGGGACGACTTCGAGGATGGGGAGGAGCAGCTCGGGGGCGGCGGGGATGTGGATGGTGTGCTCGACGAGCTGCGCGATCTGGCTGGTCGCCCTCGATGGCGATGGCGATGACGCGGCCGGAGCGGGCGGTGACCTCCTGGATGTTGGAGAGGGTCTTCTCGTACTTGAGGACGGAGGTGGGGTCGGCGGGGTCCTTGGTGGCGATGCACGACGACGGGCAGGGTCTCGTCGATGAGGGCGTTGGGGCCGTGCTTCATCTCGCCGGCGGGGTAGCCCTCGGCGTGGATGTAGGAGATCTCCTTGAGCTTGAGCGCGCCCTCGAGGGCGATGGGGTAGTGGATGCCGCGGCCGAGGAAGAGGAAGTCGCGCGCGGTGGAGAAGAGCTTGGCGAGCTCGCAGCACTGGTCGTCGAGCGAGACGCACGGACGCTCTGTCGAGGCTTGCCGGGGATCCTCTGATGCTGAGCTTCGAGCGAGCGAGCTGACGAGCTGGACTCCTCGTCCGTGCACGACGGTGCCGCGGACCTGGCCGAGGTGGAGCGCGAGGAGGAAGAGCGCGGTGAGCTGCGCGGTGAAGGCCTTGGTGCTGGCGACGCCGATCTCCGGGCCGGCGTTGGTGGTGATGGTGCCCTGGGCCTCGCGGGAGACGGCGGCGCCGACGACGTTGCAGATGGCGAGGGTCTTGGAGCCGAGGGCGATGAGCTCGCGCTGGGCGGCGATGGTGTCGGCGGTCTCGCCGGACTGGGTGATGAGCAGGCCGATGGACGCGGGGTCGGCGAGGGGCGAGCGGTAGCGGTACTCGCTGGCGTAGTCGACTTCGGTGCGCAGGCGGGCGAGGCGCTCGATCATGAACTTGCCGGCGAGGCCGGCGTGCCAGCTGGTGCCGCAGGCGGCGATGGTGATCTGGGTGGCGGCGCGCAGATCGGCGTCGGAGATGCTCCATGTCGGGGAGGAAGACGTGGCCGGTGTCGGCGGAGACGCGGCCGAGGATGGTGTCGCGGATGGCGCGCGGCTGCTCGTTGATCTCCTTGAGCATGAAGTGCTTGTAGCCGGCCTTCTCGGCCTGGATGGGGTCCCAGGCGATGCGCTGGATTTTGAGCGGGATGGGGCGCGCCGTCGAAGTCGGTGAGCGCGATGCCGGAGGGGGTGAGGATGGCGAGTTCGCCGTCGGCGAGGAAGTGGATGTTGCGGGTGTGGTGCAGGATGCCGGGGACGTCGGAGGCGAGGAAGTATTCGCCTTCGCCGAGGCCGAGGACGGCGGGCGGGCCAAAGCGCGCGGCGACCAGCTTGTCGGGCTCGTTGGCGGAGAGGACGCCGATGGCGAAGGCCCCGGTGAGGCGCTTGACGGCGCGGCGGACGGCCTCTTCGAGCGGGATTGCGGGCTTGCGGCGGGGGAGGGTGAGGACGGCTTCCGCAGTGTTGGCGTCCGGTGCTCGGCGGCATGAACGCCGACCCTTCGCGTGACGCTGCGCGGATGGGGCACCCGGATTCGATGTGCGGCGGCGAGGTTGAGCTCATCTCTCGATGAGGTGGGCGATGATCTCGGTGTCGGTCTCGGAGACGAACTTGTGGCCCTTGGCGATGAGCTCGGACTTGAGCGCGAGGTAGTTCTCGACGATGCCGTTGTGCACGACGACCAGCGTGCCGGAGCCGTCGCGGTGCGGGTGGGCGTTCTCCTCCGTGGGGCGGCCGTGGGTGGCCCAGCGGGTGTGGCCGATGCCGAAGGTGCCGTCGATGGGGCTGGCCGCGATGACGGCTTCGAGGTTGCGCAGCTTGCCGGGGGCGCGGCGCAGTTCCAGGCCGCTGCGGGCCGCCGGCGACGGCGATGCCGGCTGAGTCATAGCCGCGGTACTCCAGGCGGCGCAGGCCCTCGAGGATGATGGGGACGGGAGGCTTGGGGCCGATGTAACCGACGATTCCGCACATAGCATTAGTGTAGATGGTGGGCGCGGGTTTTTGTGAATTGAAGACGATGGGAGTTTTGGGGGAGCGATTGAGGACGGAGCAACCATCCTGGGAGTGATAGCTTGGTGGTGGCTGAGGAGTGGCCTGAAACGAATGCATATTCTGGTACTGAATCCCGGGTCGTCGTCGATCAAGTTCTCGATGCATGAGGTGTGTGAGGGCGCGCGTGAGGCGCGCGTGGGCGCGGCGGAGTACAGATCGCTATATGCAGGCGAGCTGGGCGGGATCGGCGGACGGCGGGAGAAGCTGGAGTTCCGCGATGCGGCGGGGAACGACCTGAGCGGCAGGCTGGGCGCAGGTGAAGCCCGGCTCGATGGAGGAAGCGATTGCGGTAGTGGAGCGCGCGGTGGGGCTGGATGAGTTGCCGCCGCCGGACGCTGTGGGGTACAGGGTGGTGCATCCGGGGGCGCATCTGCGCGGGCATCAGCGGCTGACGCCGGAGGTGCTGGCGGAGTTGCGCGCGGCGGTGCCGTTCGCTCCGCTGCACGATCCGGAGGCGCTGACAGATGATTGGCGAGACGATGCGACGGTTTGCGGATGTGCCGCACATTGCGTGCTTCGACACGGTGTTCCACGAGACGATGCCGGAGGAGGCGACGGTGTATGCGCTGCCGTATGCAGTGCGCAGGCACGGCGTGCGGCGGTACGGGTTCCATGGGCTCTCGTGCGAGTCGATTGTGGCGCAGATGAGGGAGGCGCAGGGGCTTACGTTTCCGCGGCGCTTGTTGATCGCGCACCTGGGCAGCGGATGCAGCGTGACGGCTGTGGTCGACGGTAAATCGGTGGACAACACCATGGGAATGACGCCGACGGGCGGCGTGATGATGGGGACGCGGACCGGCGACCTCGATCCCGGTGTGGTGCTGTTCCTGATGCGCCAGGCGGGCGCGACGGTGGATTCGGTGGAGCGGATGATCGATGGCGACGCGGGGCTGAAGGCACTGGGCGGAGTGAACGACATGCGCGAGCTGCGCAAGCGGGCGGTGGAGGGGAACGCGCGGGCGGGGCTGGCGATTCGCGTCTTCTGCCGCAGCGTGGTGAAGGCGATTGCGGGATTCATCGCGCTGCATGGGGCGGATGCGATTGTGTTTACCGGGGGAATCGGAGAGGGCGACGCAGTCTCGCGCGCAGAGATCGCCGGCGCGCTGAGCGGGCTGGGGGTTGAGCTGGACCCTGCGGCGAACCAGATGGAGCAGAAGGCTGCGGGGCAGAGCGTGCGCAAGATCAGCGACGAGGATTCGCCGATTGCGGTGTATGGTGTTCCCGCCGAGGAAGACCGGATGATTGCGCGTCATGTGGCGAGCATGTGCCATGCGGCACAGAAGAACGAGGCTAGGTGATCGTAAATTGATGGGGCGGGCCGACGAAAAGCAACTACGGAGATTCTGACTCTTTGCGTCAGAATGACGAACTTAAAGCCGGATGTACGGCTTGTGGCGAGAAGCGGGCATCTGAGTGAACAACAGGACAAAAGCAGATTCCCTTCGGGAATGACAAACAGAAGTGGGAGGGAAGCATGGGACAAGTCTCCACACTACCGATTGAACCGATGAAGATTGAACCGACGGCATTGACCAGCGAAGCGCTTACAGCGGACGAACTGCGCAGAATCGATGCGTACTGGCGCGCGTGCAATTATCTGCTGCGTGGGGATGCTGTATCTGCAGGCGAACCCGCTGCTGCGCGAGCCGTTGAAGCCGGAGCACATCAAGAACCGGCTGCTGGGGCACTGGGGATCGGACCCCGGGCAGAACTTTACCTGGGTGCATCTGAACCGGCTGATCAAAAAATATGCGCTCGACCTGATCTATCTCTCCGGGCCGGGCCACGGCGCGCCGGCGACGCTCTCGAACAGCTATCTGGAGGGCGTGTATTCGGAGGTGTATCCGGACAAGAGCCAGGACGTGGCGGGGATGCAGCGGTTCTTCAAGCAGTTCTCCTTTCCCGGCGGCATCGGCAGCCACTGCACGCCGGAGACGCCCGGCTCCATCCACGAGGGCGGCGAGCTGGGCTACAGCCTCTCGCACGGATTCGGCGCGGCATTCGACAATCCCGACCTGATTGTTGCTGTGGTAGTGGGCGACGGCGAGTCGGAGACCGGGCCGCTGGCGACGAGCTGGCACTCCAACAAATTTCTGAACCCGGTGCGCGATGGAGCGGTGCTGCCGATCCTGCATTTGAACGGATACAAGATTGCGAATCCTACGATTCTGGCGCGGATTCCGCCGGAAGAGTTGGAGATGCTCTTCCGCGGGCTGGGCTATACGCCGCATGTGGTGGAGGGTGACGATCCGGCGGCGATGCATCAGAAGATGGCCGCGGTGATGGAGCATTGCGTTCTGGAGATTCGCGCGATACAGGCTGCGGCGCGGGCGAATCCAGATGTGCCGCCTGCGCGGCCGAGCTGGCCGATGATCATCCTGCGTACGCCTAAGGGATGGACGTGTCCGAAGGAGCTGGATGGGCACAAGCTGGAAGGTTCGTGGCGGGCGCACCAGATTCCGATCACCGATCCGGTGACGAATCCCGCGCACCTCAAACTCGTCGAGCAGTGGATGCGGAGCTATCGACCGGAGGAGTTGTTCGACGAGGCGGGCACGCTGATTCCGGAGATAGCGGAGATGGCACCCACCGGGACGAGCCGCATCTCGGGGAATCCACATGCCAACGGAGGGCTGCTGCGCAAGCCGCTGGATATGCCCGACTTCCGCGACTACGCGGTAAAGGTGGAGAAGCCGGGGCAGATCGAGGTGTCGTCGACCGCGACGCTGGCCGTGATGCTGCGTGACGTAATGCGGCGGAACATGACGAACTTCCGCGTCTTCGGGCCGGATGAGACGGCGTCGAACAAGCTGGACGCGATCTACCAGGCAAGCCCCAAGACATGGATGGAGGAGCGCAAGCCGGAGGACGAGGACGGAGGATTTCTTTCGGCCACAGGACGCGTGATGGAGATGCTGAGCGAGCACACGCTGGAGGGCTGGCTGGAGGGCTATCTGCTGACCGGGCGGCACGGGTTCTTCTCCAGTTACGAGGCCTTCGTCCACATCATCGACTCGATGTTCAACCAACATGCGAAGTGGCTGGAGAAGAGCAAGCTGGAGCTGCGCTGGAGGGAGCCGATCTCGTCGCTGAACCTGCTGATTACGTCGCTGGTGTGGCGGCAGGACCACAACGGATTCACCCATCAGGACCCCGGATTTCTGGATGTGGTGACGAACAAGAGTCCTGAGATCACGCGCATTTATCTGCCGCCGGATGCGAATTGCCTGCTCTCGGTCGGCGATCACTGCCTGCGCTCGGTGGACTACGTCAACGTGATTGTTGCCGACAAGGCCCTGCACCTACAGTACCTGACGATGGACCAGGCGATCGACCACTGCACCAAGGGGATTGGCATCTGGGACTTCGCGTCGAACGACGATGGCGCGGAGCCCGACGTGGTGATGGCCTGCGCCGGCGACATTCCTACCTCGGAATCGCTGGCCGCTGTGGCCATCCTGCGCGAACGCTGCCCGGACCTGAAGATTCGCTTCGTCAATGTGGTGGACCTCTTCCGGTTGATGCCGGAGAACGAGCATCCGCACGGAATGAGCGATAAGGAGTTCGACGCGCTGTTTACGGTGGACAAACCGGTGATCTTCAACTTCCACGCGTATGCGTTCCTGATCCACAAGCTGACCTACCGGCGCAAGAACCACGAGAACATCCATGTGCGCGGATACAAGGAGAAGGGCAACATCAACACGCCGCTGGAGTTGGCGATCCTGAACCAGACCGACCGCTTCAATCTGGCGCTGGACGTGATCGACCGCGTGCCGCGCCTACAGGCCACCGCCGCGCATACCCGCGAGTGGCTGAAGGACCAGATTGTGGAGAGCGTGAACTACGCGCACCAGAACGGCATCGACCGGCCCGAGATCACAGAGTGGAAGTATCCGATTTAGTTGCCACTTTTGCTTGAGGTCGCAGCAGCGGGCGTAGCTGGCTTCTTACCGACGAGCAAGGGAATCTCCAGTGTGCCCACCTTGTTGGAGACGCCGTCGAAGACGCCGACGCGGAGGGTGAACTGGCCAGGCGGCAGGTCGATCTGCTGGAAGAACTGAAACGGCGTCGCGATGAACTCCCCATACTCCTCGTTGGTCAGCGGCAGCTTCTGTGTCTGGCTGAGGCTGGTCACCATCTTGCCGTCGGTGTCGTAGGCGGCGGCATCGAACTCGAGAAAGGCGTTCCACTCACCGTCCGGTGTGGCGGCGAAGACAATCTGAGATTGATCGAGCTTGTAGAGGATGTTGTAGGTGACTGGCGTCTTGCCGGCTAATGGGAGCGCGCGGCGGGAGCCGGATGCCGGTGGATTGGGCGCGCTCGCAGTGACTTGAACGTCGAAGGTGAGTTGAGTTGCAGGGAGGGCGCCGAGTCCCATGGTTTCCTGGGTCATATGGACTTTGAGTATGTCGTCGGGCGGGGCGGGCTGCTCGTCGTTGTAGCCGCCGCGGTAGACCAGGTGGAGGCCGGGGCGGTCGACTTTAATGCTGATGGGGTGGAAGTGGCCGTCACTATCCGGGCGGGTAGGGACGTAGGAGAGGGTGTAGTAGTGCAGGGTGTCGTTGACGATCTTGGCTACAGCACCTTTGAAGTCGTTGGTGTTATAGATGGCAGAGCCGCCGGTGCCAGTGGCGATCTCTTCGGTGCGGAGGGTGCCCAAGCCGAGAGTATTTTGCTGGACACCATTCGGGTCGAAGGGGTAGACGGCGATCTGCTCGCGGGTGAAGAGATCGTAGGTGTCCATGAGGCGATGGACTAAGGTTATGTCAGGTGAGTCGAAGGGCGGCGGAGGGATTCTGGCGGGCCAGGACAAGCCGCCGTCACGCATGACGGCCAGGGGTGTGCCGACCCAGATCAGGTTCTTGCGGCCGTGGATGCCGGCGACGTAGGCAGCGATCTGGTTGGCGGCTGCAATGGGATCGAAGCGGGAGCCCTTGCCGACGGAGAGGACGACCAGGTTGTCGACGGCGGTCGCGGCCCGCGGCCCGTCTGTGGTAAAGCCCTGCAGCAGCCGGAGGCCGTAATCGGGCCGGTACACGAAGACTGCGACCTGGGTGCCGGCGGGCATGGTCCGCAGGTACTCCGCTATGTACTTTTTGGCGCGAATGAAGATATTGCCCACAGATGTGTCGGCAGCGGGGTTGGTATTAGGCGGGTAGAAGGTCGCGGCCGGGAGATCGAAATACAATATCTGAACCGGGCCTGTGGCGGGCAGGGCGGCGGCGTTGGTATAAGTGCCAGGCGGGAGGGTGCGAGGCGGGGCGGGCGGGGTTTCCTTGTCGTATTCGGCGAAGCTGCGGATGGGCTGGGGATGGCCATCTTCAGAGACGTTGAAGTCGGATTGCTTGAGGCCACGGACGGGCTGGCCCTTGTCGTCGGTGACGAGCACGTCGAGGATGGTTTCGCGTGTTGTTACCTTGATCGTCGGCACGCTGGTGTTCTGTGAGGGCAAGCCGGGAAAGCCTTCCACTGTCACGCCGGGCTGGTCCGCCGTCTGCGCCAGGACGTGGGCAGGCAAGAATGTAAGGAGCCCGGTGATGCAGAGTGCCGCGAGTGTCGTCTTGTTGGGCCGCATCAATCCTTCTCCTTCAAAACAACCCTCAGGGGCTAAAGCCCCGCTACAGATGAGCTGTTTACGGCACGGGTGAACCCGTGCCCTTAAGCACAACCGGAATAACCTGCGGCGCGATGGACGCGGTGGGGACTTCGATAGCTCCCACGCAGTCGCTGGCCAGGTCGTGCACCGCGATGCGCAGGAAGTACTCGCCCATGGCGGGAACGTCGATCTGCTGGCTCGCGTTGGCTCCGGTCCGCTGCATGGAGCGGTAGACGGTGGGTGGCAGAACGGGACTGATCGTCGTGCTGACGGAATTGACAATCTCGTCCCCATCCGCGTTATAGACCCGCACGCCGTACTCGAAGTTGCCGCGATAGTTGCCGTCGGGCGAGGTGGCAAAGTAGATGCCATGCACGTCGATGGAGTATGAGATGGTGAAGTGCCGGTAGGGCGGCTTCATCTGCTTCGCGTCCGGCTGGTTGTCGGCAGGCAGCTTGGCTTCGGTTCCGGGAGCCTGCTCGACTTTGACCTTGAAGAGCACCTGCGTGGCATCCAATGCGCCGCGCATCAGGGCTGCCTGCATGGCGCTGACCTTCTCGATCTTCTTACCGCGCGAATCGGTGTCTGGCTCGACAGCGTAGTAGCCGTTGCGATAGGTGAGGTTCAGTCCGGGTTGGTCGACCTTGACGGTGATGGCGCGGAAGCGCGTGTCCAGCGTCTGATTCACCGGCGTGTAGGTCAGCGTGTAGTAGTTGGAGCCGTTCTCAATGGCCTGTTCGGCTGCCTCGGTGAAGCCGTTGGTGTTGTAGAAGGCGTGGCCGCCAGTCTGGTCGGCGATGTCCTGCATGGTGCCGTGCTCGCCGAACACCATGGCACCCTTGTTCGACATGCCGGAGAGTGTGTGCGCTAGGCCTATGACTTGGAGGCCGCGTCCGTCGACGGGATAGAGCGCAACATGCGCACGCGCCAACAGATCCGTGGCGGATTTCATGTCATCGGTAAGATCGTACACACTGCCTTGGAATGTCGTACCGGGAAATGCTGGAAGACTCGGATCTGTGACTGGCGGGAATTGAAGGGGAAACGAGCCGGAGAACCATATGAGGTTCTTGCGCCCAGGCATGCCTGAGAGGTATCGGGCAATTTGGCGCATGGCCGAGATGGTGTACTGCCCTTGCAAAGCGGAGTGGTTGCCCTCCTTCTCTGTGGCTACGTCTGGCGGCTCTGGAGCCGGTGGCTCTGCCACATCCTGGCCGGGGTCTTCGATGGGCGAGGGCTGCGCGTAATTCTTCTTGCTGGTGAGGGTAACCTTCAAAAGCTCTGGGTCCGAGGTAAATCCCTGAAGAATTACGAGGCGGGTGGTGAGCCTGAAGACGGCTACTTGCGTTCCCGGCGTCATTTTGTTCACGAAGTCAATCATGCGCTGGGTGACCTGCTGTTGGGCTTGCAATGGAGTATTGAGGTTGTCGAGCAGGAGAATATTGAGCGGACTAGCCTTGGGCGGAGTGGGGGTGACGTTGGTGAAGGTGTTTGGTGGCAGCTCCTGCTTGACCAGCGCAGGCGTTATGGTCGTGGCCTGCTCTGCGCTGTGCTCCTCGAAGCTGTTCGGCTGCATCTCCATGCCGTCTTCGAGCACGGTGAAGTCCGTCTGCTGTAGCCCATGCACCGGCTTCCCCTTCGCGTCGGTGACGGTGACATCGACGATGGTGATGGGCACGCGCGTCTGGATGGTGTATTGAGGTTGGCCGGGGCCCTGTTGCGCGGGCGTTGCGGCTGCCAAGGCCAGGCAGGCGGCAACCGCGGCCGTGATTGCGGACCGTTCCGACCATCTGCGGCGAGCCAGACCGGCCATGCAGGGGCCTCCATCCACTTGCAGAGAATAATACAACCCAGGCCGGGCCCCTTATTCCAGGATTGCGGCAACCGGGCTATGATGAATGGGATTGGAGCGGCGATGACGACGCAATACTATTCGGGGCCGACCTACGGCGGCAGGTTCTTCAGTTTTCTGCTGGCGCTGGCGCTGGGCGCGGCGGGGTTTGCCGTCTTCGTCCGCCACGCGACCACGGGCACACCGGGCCGCATTGTCGCGCTGATCACCGGGCGCGCCGCCGGCATGGACACCTCGGCGCCCGCGGTGGTGGAGAAACTCCATCGCCTGGGCCGGCTACAGACCGCGGTCTACTCCCAGGACGCGGTCGTCGAGGGCAACTTCTCCATGGCCACTCCGTACGACGCGCGGCGCGGCGGGCCCATCCTGCTGGTGGTACACGGCGAGTCGATCGCGGGCATCGACCTGGCCCAGCTAAAGCCGGAGGACGTGCGCATCGACGCAGGCGGGCATGGCATCCACGTGACGCTGCCGGCCTCGCAACTGTTCTCGACTGCGCTGAACGACCAGCGCACGCGCGCCTACTCGCAGTCGGCAGGGACGCTGGTCCCGGTGGAGCAGTCGCTTGCGCCCGACACCCGCACCAGGGCGCAGGACCAGTTGCAGCAGGCCGCGCTGAAGGATGGCATCCTGGACGCCGCGAGCAAGAACGCACGCGACCTGGTGACCGCGCAACTCTATGCGCTCGGCTTCGAACAGGTCGACATTAAATAATGGAGAGGACCAGTGCGGGTTCCCACTTCGGTACACCTGCGGAGAATTTCACACCCGGCCCCCACCTTTCTTGCGGTATCATGCAGGCATGAGGTTCCTGCCAAAACTCGGCTGCTGTAGGCGTTCGTCCCACGTTTGTGAAGCGATTGGAGAGAATACAGACTCCAGTGGTCCGCAGGACGGGCAACTCGACTGCAGCGAGCAAGCCCAGGCGGCTGAGTCCCACTTGCTGAAGACTATCGGTTGGATTTCGGCTGCGCTTGGCGCATTGGCCATCGGGTTGATCGTGGGTCGCGAGATCCGGCAGCGATACAAGTTCAACCGCCGCACTCCCTACGATCTCTACGCCCACTCCGGCGACGAACTGCCCGACGCCGACTGTAGCGTCGGCATATAAGCCGCGCCCTACCGGCATAGCTTACACACCGGCTAACGCTGTGTAAGGAGACGAACCAGATGAGCCATGCGTCCGTGAGGCGAACCCTGCGTCTCAACCAGGAGACCATGGTTTGCTGTGGACTCTTTTTACTGGACGCGGTGCTTCTGTGCCTTGCAACACTGCGACATACGTTTTGTAGGGATGAGACGCAATCATGGCTCATAGCGCGAGATAGCCACTCGCTAGCCGCCCTGATCCACAATCTACATTACGAACCCCACCCTCCTCTGTGGCATTTGGTGCTCTACGCCATCACCCGGCTCAGCAGGAATCCCGAGTGGATGAAGCTGCCGAATCTCCTTTTTGCTATGGTTGCTGCCGGTCTGATGCTCTTCTGCCAGCGCCTCAGTCTGTTTGCCCGGGTTGGTATTAGCTTTTCTTATCTCTTCCTTTTTGAGTACGGTGTAATCGACCGATACTATATGTTGGGAGTAGTTCTGCTGGTTGCGGCCACTCTGCTGGCCACCGGAAGCGGCCGGTCGAAATCCTGGGCCGTCCCCATCCTGCTCTCCCTGGCGGCCATTTCGTCGCTGCCCGCTCTGATCCTTGCGATGGGAGTTCTGGTTGTCTATCTTGGGCGCGAGTTGGCTGAGCTGCGCCATCACAGCGGGCCCACATCTCGCCTAGTCCTAAGAGTGGACCTGCTGCTGGGCACGTTGCTAGTGGGAGTTTCTTCCCTGATCTCCTTGGTCCAGATTCGGCCTGTCGCGGATACCGGATTCTATCTGATGACAACGCGTCATGCCACAGGCCCGAGTGCGCTCCTTCTGCGATGCGGCAAGTACCTTGCATACGCCTACATTCCGATCCCCGTATTGGCACACCAGTTCTGGAATTCGAACATCTTCTACCCGCCGTCGCACCGTCTGGAAGCCGTGTTCGATTGTTTGGGTTGGTCGCTGCTTGCCGGGCTCGCCGTATATCTCAGGAGACCTCTGGCGCGGTACTTTTATCTGGTGGGGAGCGGAGTCCTACAGCTATATCTGAAGATAGCAGGCAGCGTGGGCATGCGCCATCTGGGCTGGTTGTTTATATGCCTTGTGCTGGCATTGCTGATAGAGTATGCAGACCGGAGCATGCGTGAGACCGCGAGACCGCGGTGGCAGAAGTGGATGCTATCGGCGGTGCTGGGGTGCCAGGTTTACGGCGGCCTGTTCGCGGTCGCGGTGAGCCTGCGCTATCCGTTCTCATCTTCACGCCAGGTAGTGGCGTTTCTTCGCAGCCGCAACCTTGACTCGGCCCCCCTGGTCTTTGAACCGGATTACATTGGTTCCTCCATACTTGCCTATCTACAGCTTCCTGGTGCATACGACATTGAACAGCACCGCGTGGCTTCCTTTATCCTTTACAACCGGGATGAGTTTCTCAACCGACATATTCCTAGCCGAGCAGAGCTGGACGAAGCCTCCAGGGGCAGGGGAGCTCCCGTTCTCATTCTGGAGAAACCTCTTACGTTGGAAGAGGAAGACGGACTCAAGGTACATCTACTTGCAGCCTTCGACAACGCCATCAATCCCGATGACCTGTACTACGTATATCGTTAGCTTACCGGCCCATACGGAGGTCCCGTGCAGATGGATGCTATGTCGAGCGAGGCTTCGGACTGCGTGACCGGCCCCACGCCCACTGTCAGCGTTTCCATTACGGCATTCAATGCAGAAAAATGGCTGCCGAGGGCGCTGGGTAGTGTTCTTCGCCAACGAATCGATTTCCCCATAGAGATCGTTATTGCCGACGACTGTTCCCAGGATTCGACCCTCCATATCGCGCGCTCCTATCGTGAGCAGCACCCAAGCCTCATTCGGGTATTGGAGCGAAGCAGGAACCTTGGCATTCAGCGCAACACCTGCGAGACGCTTAACGAGTGCAGGGGAAAGTACATTGCCTGGCTGGATTCAGACGACTACTGGACAGACCCGGAGAAGCTGGCGTCCCAGGTGCGGGTGCTGGAAGCGGACCCAACGGTCAGCATGTGCGGCCATTTTGTTCGTTGGGTCACAGCAGAAGGAGAGGTCACGAGGGAAAAGTATCCCTCTCTATCTCCCGGACGCTACGGTCTGGAGGAGGTGCTTCGGCATAACTTCCTGCCCACCCCTTCCGTGGTCTTCCGTAATGGGACTCAGCGCGGCTTGCCCCCCTGGTACTTCGATCTTGCGTCCTTGTCCGACTGGCCGATCTGGGTGTTGGCGGCGTGTTCCGGGGACATTGTTCTTCTAGATCGCGTGATGGCCGATTACATGCTGACTCCCGGAAGCTCCATGACAAGTCGAGGAGATTTGTTCTGGCTTCGGATGGATGCGGAGCTTTATGAACAGATTGAGAGCATTCTGCCTGTCAAGTGGCATCGTCTGGTCCGCGCCGAGAAGGGCAAACGTTATGAATCGATGGCCTACCTGCTGCGTAAACAGGGGGAGTTTACGGCATCGCGCGTAGCGGCGCTGAAGGCGTTTCGCTCACCAGCTTTGTTGGATAATCTGGGCGGCAAAACGAAGGCGTTGCTTGCGGCGACGGTTCGCGAGGTGGAGTGGCGGCTGCGCGGGTGAGGGGTTAAGGCCTAATCAGGCTTCCATTCGTAGGCTCCGGGCTGGGGCAGGCCGATGTGGTCGAGCACACGGTGGACGAACTGGCGCGCCATCTCGGTGGTGTTGCGCGGCAAGTTGTAGAGGGTGGGCATGACGGGGAAGATGGTGGCCCCGGCCTCGTCGGCGAGCCGCATGTTGCGCAGATGGATGCGGTTGAAGGGCGTCTCGCGCACGCAGAGGATGAGGCGGCGACGCTCCTTGAGGCAGACATCGGCGGCGCGCTCGATGAGGTTCGAAGCCATCCCGTTGGCGATGCCGGCCAGCGTCCCCATGGAGCATGGCAGCACGATCATTCCATCGGAGGGGGAGCTGCCGCTGGCGACGTTGGCCCCGATGTCGGCCTCTGCGTGCTGGGCGATTTTGTTTGATGTGGGAGGCGCACCGAGCAGTTTGTCCACCAGGCCGTTGCGGCCACTGAGGTGCATCTCTTCGGCGAAGACGCGCAGAGCGGCTTCGCTGGGGATGAAATCGAGGCGGACGACGCGCTGGTCTGCGTTGAGGGCGCGCAGCATCTCTGCGGCAAAGATGGAGCCGCTGGCGCCGGTGACGGCCAAAGTTAGGCGAAGATTCGAGCTGGAGGCGGGGCTGCAAGAAGCGGATTCGGCTTGTTGGGTCACGAAAGCGATTATCGCCGATCCGGCGCACCGATGGGGTTATGCGGGACGATAGCAAGAACAAACAACGACGAAAAGCCAATACTGAGATTCTGGCCTCGACTACGCTCAGGTCAGAATGACGACTTACGGAAGGCGGTTATCCTTCGACGATGCTGGCCGAGACCGTGACGCGCGCACGGGAGCGAGCGGGCGAGCGGCGAGCGTGCATGCGGAAGAGGGCGAAGACCGCCTGACAGACGGCGTACGCCAGCAGAACGCCAGAGGCCAGCGAAGCAAACACCGCACACAACAATACCAGCGAATCACTCACAGAAACATTCCTCACAATTCGATTGCTACTTGTTTGATGCAAAGCGCGTTCAGGCCCGACCGGGCCAAGCTAATTGTTACAAAGATTGAACCGGTTGCAATGCAGCTTTGATGAATTGATTATTGTTCATTCTGGTACGCTCTGGTGGCAGGGGCGGACCGCAGAGGGTTGGCTGGGGAACGGTAGTTGGTCAGTTTGCGGTGGGCACATAACCCTGAGGACTAAAGTTCCCCTATCTATATAGACGAACCCGGCGGGCTAAAGCTTGTCCTATGCGGAACCAATGCAAACTGACGGCCACGCTTCCACGGCGGCGGGATGCCGTATCCTAGAGACTTGGCCATTTCCCTGCGGCACAGCTCTGTGGGGGTGAGTGGCCAAACCGATCCGCATGGCAATCACACACATCACGGTGCGCGGCGCGCGGCAGCACAACCTGCGCAACCTCTCGGTGTCGATCCCACGCAACACGCTGACTGTGGTGACGGGTCTGTCCGGGTCGGGCAAGTCCTCGCTTGCGTTCGACACCATCTACGCCGAAGGGCAGCGGCGCTATGTGGAGACGCTTTCAGCCTATGCGCGGCAATTTTTAGATCAGATGGAGCGGCCGGATGTGGACGCCATCGATGGGCTCTCGCCGGCAATCTCCATTGAGCAGAAGACGACCTCGCGCAGCCCGCGCTCGACGGTGGGGACGATCACGGAAATCTACGACTACCTGCGCCTGCTGTACGCGTCGGTGGGCCAGCCGCACTGCCCGAAGTGCGGACTGCCGATCACGCGGCAGACGGCGGACCAGATCGTCGATCGCATCGTGGCTCAGGCGCCGGGCGAGCGCATCACGGTGTATGCGCCGCTGGTGCGCGGACGCAAGGGCGAGTTCCGCGAGGAGCTGGAGGCGCTGGACCGGCAGGGATTTCGCGCGCGAATCGACGGCGCGATGACGGAGCTTACCGAGGGTATGCGCCTGGACAAGCGCAAAAACCATACGGTGGAGGCGGTGGTCGATCGCATTATTCTCAAGCCGCTGGCGTCCAACGTAAATTCGGATGCCCCACGTCTCGGGGTCCCCAGCGGGCTTGCTCGCAGGGGTGAGCATCTCGATTCTGCGACATGGGACGAAGCGCCGCAAAAGGCCAAGTTCGACACACGGCGGCTGGAGACATCGGTGGCGAAGGCGCTGCAGATGGCCAAGGGGTTGGTGCTGATCGCTATTCAGGGCGCGAATCGCGCGCAAGATGAGACGCTGTACTCGTCGTCGATGGCATGCCCGGATTGCGGCATCGATGTACCCCGTCTGGAACCGCGCAGTTTCTCGTTCAACTCCGCCTACGGCGCCTGCCCGCAGTGCAACGGGCTGGGCAGCACCTACGACTTCGATCCGGCGAAGACGATTACGGACTGGTCGAAGCCGCTGCTGGATGGGGCGATGGGGCCAGGATCGGGATCGGCGTATCTACTGCGTCTGATCAAGTTGGCGGCGGAGCGGTACAAGATCAACCTGAATCTGCCCTTTGCCGAACTGACCAAGCCGCAGCAGGACCTGTTGCTGTATGGTCCGCCCAAAAACGAACTGGGCCGGACGGGCTTTCATGGCATCTTCGCGTATCTGCGCGCCAACCTCGACGACACCAAATCGGAGGGCTACCGCGAGTACATGATGCAGTACATGTCTGCGACGATGTGCCCGCGCTGCAAGGGCCGCCGGCTGCGTCCTGAGTCATTGGCGGTGACCATCCAAATCGCCGGCGAGGACCGGTCGATCGCGGAATTCACGGCGCTCTCGCTGGAGCGAGCGCTGGAGGGCGCGCGGGCCATGAACTTTATAGGGCGCGACCGCATCGTGGCAGACCGCCTGCAGCGCGAGATCGTGGAGCGGCTGGAGTTCCTGAACGCGGTTGGGCTGGGTTATCTGTCGCTGGACCGCTCGGCGGCGACGCTATCCGGCGGCGAGGGGCAGCGTATCCGGCTGGCGACCCAGATCGGCTCGCGCCTGCGCGGCGTGCTGTATGTGCTCGACGAACCATCGATCGGGCTGCATCAGCGCGACAATCAGCGGCTGATCCAGGCGCTCACGAACCTGCGCGATCTGGGTAACACGGTGCTGGTGGTCGAGCATGATGAGGACACGATCCGCAAGGCTGATTATGTGCTCGACCTCGGCCCCGGTGCGGGCAAGAACGGGGGCCTGCTGATCGCCGCGGGAACGCCGCAGCAGGTGATGGACAATCCTGCGTCGCTGACCGGGCAGTATCTGGCGGGAAAGATCGAAATTGTGGCGCGCGCTGAACCG
This sequence comes from uncultured Acidobacteriaceae bacterium, assembly GCA_963799175.1. Classification (GTDB taxonomy): domain Bacteria; phylum Acidobacteriota; class Terriglobia; order Terriglobales; family Acidobacteriaceae; genus Edaphobacter. Next base: position 77,408 of record CAWCWC010000008.1, read on the forward strand.
AGGCCGCTGACCGGCAAGTGGATCACGGTGGAGGATGCGACCGCGCACAACCTGCAACATCTGACCGCGCACTTTCCGCTGGGCGCGATGACAGTGGTGACCGGCGTCTCCGGCTCGGGCAAATCGACGCTGGTGACGGACATCCTGTACCGCGCGCTGGCCCGCGAGCTGTACGGATCGCGCGAGGAGCCGGGAGCGCATGGGCGCGTCGCCGGCATCGACCAGATCGACAAGGTGATCGAGATCGACCAGTCGCCCATAGGGCGTACGCCGCGCTCCAATCCGGCGACGTACACAGGCGTGTTTACGGCTATCCGGGACCTGTTTGCCATGCTGCCTGAATCGCGTGAGCGCGGATATAAGCCTGGACGCTTCAGCTTCAACGTGCAGGGCGGGCGCTGCGAGGCCTGCCAGGGCGAGGGCCAACGACGCATCGAGATGAATTTTCTGCCCGACGTCTATGTGCTATGCGATGTATGTAACGGCCGTCGCTACAATCAGGAGACGCTTGCGGTGCGCTTCAACGGCCACTCCATCGCCGACCTGCTGGACCTGCCCATCGCTGACGCGCTTCCGGTGCTGAAGGACATTCCGGCGGCGGCGGCGAAGTTGGAGACACTGGTGGATGTGGGGCTGGGATACATCCATCTTGGTCAGTCGGCGACCACGCTTTCTGGTGGAGAGGCGCAGCGCATGAAGCTGGCGCGCGAACTCTCCAAGCGGCAGACGGGGCGCACGCTGTATCTGCTGGACGAGCCGACCACGGGGCTGCACTTCGACGATGTGCGCAAGCTGCTGGAGGTGTTGCACCGGCTCACCGACCTGGGCAACACGGTCATCATCATCGAACACAATCTGGACATCGTGCGTAACGCCGACTACGTGCTGGACATGGGGCCGGAGGGCGGTGAACGCGGTGGACGCATCGTGGCGCATGGCACACCGGAGCAGATTGCCACCGTCGCCGGATCGTACACCGGCAACTTTCTGGCGCGCCACTACGGAGCGGACCATGCAGGGTCGAATTGGACGAATCGGACCTCGTCGAACGGAAGCGGCGGAGCGAGCCACGCCGGGCCGCAGCCGTTGGAGATTGCGGCGGCAGACCGGGTGAAGGCTGCACGAGGTAAGTTTGTTGCGCCGCAGAAAAAGACCGGCGTGCCGGAGGCGCGACCTGCCAATCCGGAGGAAAAAACGGCTGGTAAATCGGGTTCCACTAAGAACGCGCCGGCGAAGGTTGTGTCGAAGAACGCATCCATCAAAAGAGGGAAATTGGCATGAGCCATTTGTCAGCGAACGATCCTGAAGACGCGCCGAGAGCAGAGGACTCAGCGAACGTAGAGCCACGGGATTCCGTCGCTCCGCCGCGGCGCATTCCTCATCTGGGACATGCGCTGGCGTTTATCGGCTTCACCGGCGTGTTGCTGGTCCTTCTTGAGCTTGTGCTTGCGGCGCTGGGCAGAGCGACGGGGAGTGTGCATGGCGGCGTGACCACGCTGCTGCGTCCGAAGCTGCAGATCGCCCTGCTGGCGACGACCTATCTGACTACGCTGCTGGCGGCGTGGCTCTTTTTTCCCCAGATGTGGAAGCGCAGCTTTTTGGATGGGATCGAGTGGCGTTGGGCAACCGCGCGCACCCAGGCGGGCAAGCTGCTTGCGCTGGGCTTGCTGGTTGGGATGATGATGCAGGTGGTGGCCCGCTTCATACCTCCGCCCAAGACGCTGCCCATCGACGAGTTTTTCCTGACACCGGTGGACGCGTGGCTCATCACGCTATTCGGCACCATCCTGGCGCCGCTGTTTGAGGAGGTCTGCTTTCGCGGCTTTCTGGTGCCCGCGTGCGCGATTGCATACGACTGGCTGAGCCTGCCGCGCACCGAACAGGCACGCATGCGCTGGCAGACGACGACTACTCTGACCCCGGCAGCGTTGATCTTTTCGGCGGTGTTGACCAGTTTGATCTTCGCGCTGCTGCACGCAACTCAGGTGGCGCATCTGTGGACCGCGCTGCTGGTGCTCTTCTCCATTTCGCTGCTGCTGACATGGGTGCGCCTGAAGACCGAGTCGGTGGCTGCATCCGCACTGGTGCATGGGGCCTACAACGGTTTTGTGTTCCTTATGGTGATGGTCCAGACCGGCGGCTACAGGCATCTGGAGCGCATGACGCAGTAATCGCGGCGCCCCATGAATAATTCAAGTTGATTGCAGTCTTTCTCCGCTACAATTGCTGAGCCATGCCAACCAACCACCGCAGCGCTCTGCTGCAACTGATTGCCACGCACTCGTTCAAGCTGGGCGACTTTACCCTGGCCAGCGGACTGAAGTCCGATTACTACATCGACTGCCGCACCACCACGCTGCATGCCCAGGGCGGGCGGCTTGCCGGGATTGTGATGTATGAATTGATACGCGAGCATATGCCGGCGGCGGTCGCGGTGGGCGGGCTCACCATGGGGGCCGATCCGCTGGTCTCCAACGTCGCCAGCGCGAGCGCGTACGCATTGGCCGACTACAACGAGACGCTCGCACTATCGAGCGTGCTAGAGCTTGACAACCAGGACCAAGGCCCCGCGCCCACGCTAGTCCACGGCTTTCTGGTGCGCAAGGCGGAGAAGACGCACGGCACGGGGCGTCGCATCGAAGGCTTCCTGCAGCCCGGCGCAGAGGTGGTCATCCTCGACGACGTATGCACCACGGGCGGCTCTACCGTGACGGCAATCGAGGCGGCGCGCGAGGCTGGAATGATCGTCGCCGGAGTGCTCTGCCTGGTGGACCGCGAGCAGGGCGGGCGGCTCATCATCGAACGCGCGCTGGCCGAGGTGCCATCGGAGGAAGACCTGCCATTTATCAGCGTCTTCACCGCCAAAGACGTGCGCAAGGCGCATTTGGCGCTGCATGAGAAAAAATGACGCATCGACCACAGTTGAGAATGGGATTCCATGGTCAAATTTGAACTCGGCGAATACCACCGCAATGTTACAGACGATGAGTTGCTTGAGGACTTGCGTCGAGTTGCATCAAAGATCGATACGAATTCAATATCAGCCGCTACCTACGAATTGCGGGGCGGTAATTATCATTGGTCGACATTCCAACGACGATTTGGAAGTTGGAACAAGGCGCTTACAAATGCCGGTCTTATAGTCGCCAAGCGTTACAAAATTCCGCACGAGGAAATGTTTGCAAACCTCGAATCTGTGTGGAGGCATCTAGGCCGTCAGCCACGATATGTTGAGATATGCAAGCCGTTGTCAATGTTTTCGGCAGGAGCCTATGACAAGCGTTTTGGATCATGGCGTAAGGCGCTTGAAGCATTCATAACCTTCATCAATAAGGCAGAACAGGATAGTGATATTTCTGTTAAAGAAATCTCTTGCGTCGAACCATCGGATGCCGTGAAGACTTCCACGCGCAGCACGCGTCACATCAACTGGCGGACAAGATTTCTGGTGATGCGGCGCGATGATTTCAAGTGCGGGTATTGCGGGCGCAGCCCATCGAACAACCCAGGCCTTGAATTGCATATCGATCATGTGAAGGCATGGTCGAAAGATGGGCCGACCACAATGGACAACCTGCGAACAGCGTGCAATGTGTGCAATATTGGGAAGAGCGATCTCGATGTGGAAGAATTGGCCTAAACACTCGCGCCTATGCTGTCATTAATAGGTTCGCGCGAGTGGAACGGTGCCACCGCTCATGGAGTTCTATCATCCATTTAGCGTTGCCGCGTCTGCCTTCGATGAGGCCTGCGACGGAGAAGTCCAGGTCCAGCTTCTCCCAGTGAATCCCCATTCCAAGCATCTCAATCGATACATCGGATGCGTCTTCGACGCTTGCGTCTGCCAGGTACTGCAGGTCTTCCTGTGGAATAGCCAGCCGCTGCCCATTGTTGAGCACGACAATCAGCACCCTCAGGTCTTTGACGAAGCTCACGGAGACGGCAGTAACAGGGGCAGGCGCGTGTTTCGCGCGTTCCAGAGCGGCGTCGATCATCGTTTGCGTCTCCGCGTCGAGCGGGGCTTCCAATTCCTGATCAGTCATCTCAACCCTCCCCATGCAAGCTGCGCCATAACTCTCGCAAGGCGTTCTCGTGCAACCGGGCGATTCGTAACACTCGATTCAGGTCGTTCGACTTGGCGTCGGGCGGCCTGACCGCAAGGGCCCTGCTCGAAATGGCGATTCCTCCATTCGGCAGAAGATCCAGCACAACTGAAATCTCTGCATAACGTGCATGGATGTGAGGCGGTGGGTGGTCGTCTACAAAAATCCAGAACCGGACACCATCAAACCGCAACGAACCCATGCTTCATCTTACCCTCTACATGATCCGCGATAAACTGGAAACACATGATTCCTACCCTTGAGTGGCTGCCGGAAGGCGTGAATTTTCTCGATCAGACCAAGCTCCCGCTGGAGGAGACCTACGTCCTTGCGACCGATTACTGGCAGGTGGCGACCGTCATCCGAGACATGATCGTGCGCGGCGCGCCGGCGATTGGCGTGGCGGCGGCGATGGGGATGGCGCTGGGCATTGACCGCAGCATCGGCGACAACGATCGACGCATTGACTGCCGAGGTTGCGGTGATGGCGAAGACGCTGGCCGAGACGCGGCCCACGGCGGTGAATCTCTTCTGGGGCATCGACGAGATTCGTGGACTGTTCAACTCGCTGGCCGCGAAGGGCACGCCGATTGCGGAGATCAAATCCACCGTCATCGCCCGCGCGCGTCAGATGTACGACGAGGACATTGCCGCGTGCAAGCGGATGGGAGCGCACGGCGCTGAACTGCTGCCGATGGAGGGCACGGTGCTGACCCACTGCAACGCCGGCGCGCTGGCCACCTGCGGATACGGCACGGCGCTGGGCGTGATTCGCGCGGCCATCGAGCGCGGCCACAAGATCAGCGTCTTCGCCGACGAGACGCGGCCGTTCCTGCAAGGCGCGCGCCTGACCGCCTGGGAGCTGATGAAGGACAAGATCCCGACCACCGTGATCTGCGACAACATGGCCGCCGCGCTGATGCGGCAGGGACGCATCCAGGCGGTGATTGTGGGCTCGGACCGCATCGCGGCCAACGGCGATGTGGCCAACAAGATTGGCACCTACGGCGTCGCGATCCTGGCCCACGAGCACGGGATTCCGTTTTACGTTGCGGCCCCGTGGTCCACGATCGATATGGCGACAAGCAATGGCGATCTGATCCCGATCGAGCAGCGGGCGTCTAGCGAGGTGACCCACATCAACGGCAGGCAGATGACGCCGGACGGCGTGGGAATCGAGAATCCGGCCTTCGATGTAACTCCGGCACAGTACGTGACGGCGATCGTCACCGAACGCGGTGTGCTGCGCGCACCCTACGCGGAGTCGATCCGCGCCATGGCGAACAGAGCGCCCCAACCGACCGAACTTACCGCAGTATAGGTTTGCTCGCGCTATCACCTCGGGCATCTCTGGATTGAAGAAGTTTTTTTATTTCAATGGTTTGCCCGGTAGTCCGGCCATATTGCCGCCCAGCTCTCCGCACTCTGCGGGCAGCAGAGTGACGTACATCACGGACAGGCACCTCGCGCACGCCGTTGAATAAGGATCGGGCAGCTATTCACCCAGGACTTGCATGAGCCTGGGGATCCAGCGATCGAGGTGTCCCATGCCGGTTCTGCAACGCGTCTCGGTTTCTGTTAAAAACATTCTGTTGGCAACGGATTTCTCTCCGGTGTCGGAGAAGGCGGCCAGCTACGCCAAGGCACTGGCTCTGAACTTCCGCTCCGCGGTTGAAATTGCCCATGTCTTTGAACCGTCCCGTGTCATCTCTTCGTTGGAGGCGGTGCTTGGGAAGCCATCCGAGCCGAGGCGGCGCGACTGTGTCCAGGGCCTGGAGCGGCTGCGCAAAGACTTTGCCGCCGGTGGAGTGGAGGCGGGGAGTGATTTGCTGGAGGGACACATGCCCCACGTCGCCCTGCTGAAGGCCGCAAAGCAGCAGGAGACGGACCTGATCGTCGCAGGCACTCACTCCCGGTCGGGATTGGAGAGGCTGGTGTTGGGTTCGGTCGCGGAACAGTTGATTCGCAAAGCGGCCTGCCCGGTTCTTACGGTAGGGCCACACGCCAAGCAGCTGGCAGATGGGCCTCTGGTCTTCCGCACCATGGTGTATGCCACGGACTTTTCGCCCAAGGCGGCCAAGGCAGCGGTCTTTGCCCTCTCCTTTGCACAGGACAGCGGCGCGCACCTCTACTTCTGCTATGTGGCCGGGGCGGAGGCCGCGCCCGGGGAGCGGAAATCAGTGGATTTCAGCTTCAAGGCCGCGCTGAAACGAATGATTCCCGAGTCCACCTACGAGTGGTGCAGTCCGGAGACCGTGGTGGAGCACGGCGATGCCAGCAAAGCCATACTGGAGTTGGCCGGCCGGGTTGGGGCGGACCTGATTGTGCTGGGCGCGCGCAAGGCGTCGTTCTGGCTGACCCATGTGGAACATGGCCTGACGCCCGACCTGCTGGCCGAGGCCACTTGTCCCGTGATGACGGTGTGCTAAAATCGCGTGACGGGACAGTTGTATCTCGCCTTCACAGACGATGTGATCGAGGGGCCCAAGCTCAGTCGCATCTTAACCGCCACGGTCGCATCCCCCCGTCTGTCATGGCGGGGAGGCCAGACTCACCATGCCTCTCTCGCCCATAATTCGCCCAGCGCGCCATTGCGGCAACTGCGATCTCCGATCGCTGCGCATGTTCTGTAGCCTGGACGATGCGGCCCTCGCAGACTTCGATTTGATTGGCACCGGCACGACGCTTCCGCGCGGCGCGACGCTGTTTCTGGAGAATGCGCCGAGTCAGGCAGTCTTTGTCGTCTGTACCGGACAGGTTAAGCTGTCCTGTACCTCGAAGGAGGGCCGGACGCTGATTCTGAAGATCGCCATGCCCGGCGACATTCTAGGACTGGGCGCGGTCATCTCCGGTTCCAAGTACGAGGTTACCGCCGAGACAGTACAGCCTACCGAGATCAAGAGCATTCGGCGGGAGGAGTTTCTCTCGTTTCTGAAGAAGCATGGGCAGGCGAGTCTGCATGCTGCCAAGGCACTCTCCGAAGAGTACAAGGCGGCATTCTTCGATGCTCGGCGGCTGGCGCTCTCCGGCTCCACGGCCGGGCGGCTGGCAGCGGTGCTGCTGGACTGGGGCAGGGCGGAGTCCTGCGGCAAGACAGAGATGCGCTTCACCATGGCATTGACCCATGAGGAGCTGGCCAACCTGGTGGGCTGCTCGCGCGAGACGATGACCCGGATGCTTGGGCGCTTCAAGCGCGAGAAGCTGATCCAGATCCACGGCGTCTCCATCGTGATTCTCTCCCCGGAGAGGCTGGAACGGATCTCCGTTTAGCCTTTGCAGCAAGCAGTGCGCATCGGTATTCTCCTTCTTCCTCTCAACATTGAACTGAATTTATCCTTTGTTTGCTTCTCTTTGCCTCATACTTTGGGCCACGCCCATGTTGGGTTGGAGCGCGCCTGCGTATTAATTGTGCCGACCTCCACTTTGACCTTTGTAGAGCCGTGACCAGTATCACAGCTTTCAACCCTGAGACCCCCTAACATTTGGATTCTAGGGGCGGTGATGGTCAATAACTGCGCTAATCCCGTCTGCCGTGTTGCTTTCAAACTCCTCGATAGCGGTGACTTTTACGCTCTGGAGCGGCAGACCGCAAATACTGAGTTCTACTGGCTATGCCCCGAGTGCGCATTGCGGTTTGAACTGCATCTGGATGCATTGGGCGGCATAGTACCGAGACTCCGGGGCGAACAGTGCCATGCAGATCTACCGCGCCCCGAAGCCTGTCTCCGTCTCGTGGCCCATGCCGTGCAACATATTCAGGACACCCCGGAAGGGGAACGACCGGTACTTGAGAGCTCGATCCCGGACACGACCCGTTGTAGTTTGAGGCTACATAGTATCTAGCGACCGGCCCGATACGCCGCCGCGCATATGAAAGAGATGCCTCCGATGCCCACATCCACGAACGATACAATGCCGTCCTTCGACCGACTGCTCGTCGCAACCGATTTTTCGGCTGCGTCCCAGGCAGCCTGCCACACGGCCATTGATACCTGTATTGCGCTTCGGGCAAGTCTCTTTATTCTGCATGTCTTCCAACCGGTCAAGTCCGGCACGCCGCAGGAGACGGGTGGACAGGCGCCGGAGGCGCAGGCCCACCATGACGCGTGCCTGGGAGCACTGGAGGCGATGCGCCGGCAGGCCGTACAGGCAGGCGTGGACTGTGAGGCCATTCTGGGCAGTGGCAACACTACCTCGACAATTCTGGACACCATCTCCGCAAAGAAGATCAATCTTGCCATTATGGGGACGAGCGCGCTGCATGGCCTGGATCGTATCGTCTTCGATTCCACGACGGAGGCGGTCCTGCGTCAGGCGCCCTGTCCAGTACTGACCGTGGGGCCTCGAGCGATGAACCCTGAGAAGGCGCTGCAGTCGGATGGGCCAGTCATATTCGCGACCGACTTTCACTTCATCACCATTCATGCGATCCGCTTTGCGGCATGCTTCTCTCAGTTGACCGCATCGCCCCTGCATTGCCTTCATGTGATGCCGCGGACACTGGAAGCCTGTACCCAGTGCCAGGTTGTTCCGGCAATCATGTCCGAGGCGCTGCAACAGCTTGCCAACGAAAGTGGCGTGATCTTTAAGTCGCCGATATGCGCCACGACCTATGGCAGCGAGGTCTCCTGTGCGGTGGAGGACTACGCCAGGCAGCAGAAAGCGAAGCTGATCGTCCTTGGGGTACGCAAAGCGTCGTTGGCGGACTCTCACGCGCCCTTGCATATTGCATACCGCATCATCACCGAGGCCCCATGCCCGGTGCTGACTATGGCCTTTGCATCGCAGCTGGATGTGTCCGTTGCGGAACTCAGGCGATAAACACCCGCGGTTTTGCCCTCGCATAACATCTCGGTTGGATGGCACGGAAATCGCGGCCTTCGCGGCCTCGACATTTAAATCAATCGGACTCCATTCGGGGGATAAGGGCACGGGAGTAAGATTTCACGAGGCGGGGGCAAGTCCTCCCCACCCCGACAGCGGAGACGAATATCCCCATGAAACTTGCAGCCCCCACGCCCAGCGGCAGATCTCCCCGCCGCAAGATCGGAATCACCTGTTACCCCACCTATGGCGGCTCGGGCGTGGTTGCCACGGAGCTTGGCATCGAGCTAGCCGCGCGCGGACACGAGGTCCACTTCATCACCTCCTCGCTGCCTTTTCGCCTGAGCGGACGCGAGGCCAACATCCACTTCCACGAGGTCGATGTCTACCACTACCCGCTCTTCGAGCACCCTCCCTACGATCTGGCGCTGGCCACGCGCATGGCGGAGGTCGCGGAGTTCTACTCGCTCGATCTGCTGCATGTCCACTACGCCATTCCGCACTCCATCTCCGCGCTATTGGCGCGCCAGATGACGGAGACGCAGCAGGCAGTTGAGCGACGCCGCTACCTGCCCATCATCACGACGCTGCACGGAACGGACATCACCCTGGTCGGTATCGACCGGTCTTATCTTCCGATCACCCAGTTTGGTATCGAGCAGTCCGATGGCGTCACGGCCATTTCCAGCTACCTGCGCGACCGCACCCGCGAAGCCTTCAATATCAAAGGCGAGATCGAGGTCATCCGCAATTTCGTCAACTGCGACGTTTACGTCCGCGACCCGGCGAAGGTAGCCGCCATGCGACCGCGATTCACCGCGCCGGCGAACGGAGACAATGCCACCGAAAAACTTCTGGTCCATCTTTCGAACTTCCGCCCGGTCAAGCGCGTTCTGGATGTGATCGAGGTCTTCGCCAGGGTCGCCTCCATCCTGTCCGCGCGCCTGATGCTGATCGGCGACGGGCCCGACCGCTCCGCCGCGGAGCACCTGGCCATGCGCCTTGGCGTTGCCGACCGTGTCTACTTCCTGGGCAAACAGGACAATGTGAACGAGTTGTTGCCGCTGGCCGACCTGATGCTGATGCCCTCGGAGATGGAGTCCTTCGGACTGGCCGCTCTGGAGGCCATGGCGTGCGGCGTTCCCAGCATTGCCACTCGCGTTGGCGGCGTCGCGGAGCTGATCGAGGATGGAGTCAACGGCCTGCTGTTTCCGCTGGGCGATACAGAGGCGATGGCCGAGGCAGCGATTGCGCTGCTGGGCGATGAGGCCCGGCTGGCTGCGATGGCTGCGATGGCGCGCAATACGGCCAGCGAACGCTTCTGCTCCACCCGTATCGTCCCTCTCTATGAGGCCTACTACGAGCGCGTCATCGCTCGCGGCCAGGCGGCAAAACCGTGAGCGAGCGCCTAGACACAGTCAGACTGCGACGTGGCCTCAGCGGCAGACGCATCCTGATCACACGCGCACTGCATCAGGCATCGCAGCTCGCCGACCTGCTGAGCGCTCTGGGCGCCACTCCAATACTCATTCCTACCATCGAAATTGCGCCGCCTGCTTCGTTTGCGGCGCTCGATTCTTCACTCGCTGCCCTCTCCGGCTTCGATCTGGTCGCCTTCACCAGCGCTAACGCGGTCGAGGCCTTCCAGCAGCGCGCGCAGCTCCTGGGGATCGCGCCTGCGCCACGCCGCATCGCCGTGGTCGGCCCTGCGACAGCGCACGCGGTTGATAAGATCGGCCTCCACGCCGATCTATTTCCACCTATATTTACCGCCGAATCGCTCGCCCAAACCATCGTCCAGACCGTACTCTGCGAAGTTCCTTCCGCGCGCATTCTTCTGGTGCTCGCAGAGCAGGCCCCAGCGACATTGTGCTCCGCGCTTACAGCTGCGGGAGCTAGAGTCACCGTCGCCGCAGCATACAGCAACCGTGTACCACAAGCCTCGCTGGAGGCGGTCGCAGCCCTCTTCGCGGTGCCGGAGAAGGTCCCCGACGCAGTCACCTTTACCAGCGCCTCCACTGCCCGCAACCTCGTCGCCCTGCTGGAAGCCGCGGGACACGCACTGCCCGCCTCCGTCCTGCGCGCCTCCATCGGGCCGATCACCTCGCGCGCGCTATGCGATCTTGGCCTGCCACCCCACCTGGAGGCAGCCGAACCCACCCTTGCCGCGCTGGCCGATGTGCTCACCGCCTACTTTCAGAAAGATACAAACTTCCAATAGGAAGTCCTTGTTCGCCCCCCAGAGGATGGTACGTTTTTAATATGACGAAAGCGCTTTTGACGACCGATCTTGGTGGCCTTCCCCTGGTGGCGCGGGGCAAGGTCCGCGACCTGTACGCCCTAGACGATCAACTGCTGTTTGTGGCGACCGACCGTATCTCCGCCTTCGACCATGTGCTAGGTTCGGGCATACCGGACAAGGGGAAGATTCTTACCCAGATTTCAGCCTTCTGGTTCGAGTTCCTCAAGGACACGGTGGCGAACCATCTTCTGGCCATCCAGGGGCCACAGATTGCCTCGCTGCTGGAGCCCTACTCGGACAGAATTTTTGGCAAGAGTATCTCTGCCGATCAGATGCTCACGCAGCCGCTCTTTGAGCAGCAGATCGATGGACGCAGCATGGTGGTACGGCGGGCCAAGATGTATCCCGTGGAGTGTGTGGTGCGCGGCTATCTTTCCGGCTCGGGATGGAAGGACTATCAGAAGACGGGAGCGGTGTGCGGAATTCCTCTGCCGGCGGGGCTGCGCGAGTCGGAGCAATTGCCGGAGCCGATCTTCACCCCGTCGACCAAGGACAACACCGGCGGACACGACGAGAACATCTCCTTTGCGGAGGTTGTGGCGATGGTCGGCCCGGAGACGGCCCACGCTCTTCGCAGGCTGACGCTCGACATCTATACCAAGGCGTCCGAGTACGCGGCGGCGAAGGGATTGATTCTGGCCGATACGAAGTTCGAGTTCGGCTGGATCGATGGGGTGGGGATGGTGCTGGCAGACGAGGTGCTGACTCCGGACTCCTCACGCTATTGGCCGGCTGCGAGCTACACTCCGGGCGGAGCGCAGCCCAGCTTCGACAAACAGTATGTGCGCGACTATCTCGAATCGATCGGATGGAACAAGCAGGCCCCCGCGCCCGCGCTGCCCGACGATGTAGTCTCGCATACCCGCCAGAAATATCTGGATGCGTTCCGGCTGCTGACAGGGCTGGACGACCTGGGCGGGATGTAGAGCGGGGCCGGGCAATAGACCTTGCTAAGGTGGAACGATGAACGTAGCGAACTGGAACGCCTTTGACTGGGTACTGGTTGCGATTGTGGTTCTCTCGATGGTGCGAGCCTTTATCACCGGGCTGGTGCGCGCCATCGCCGGGCTGGCCGGTATTATTACGGGGTATGTTGTTGCCAGTTGGGCCTATGTCGACCTCGCGGAGCAGTTCAGGGAGCGGGGCTGGATCGTATCCCAGTACATGGCGAGAGGTGTCGCATTCCTGGCGATCGTATTGGCCGTGGTGATGGTATTTGAACTTCTTGGCCGCGCCGCGCGCAGATCGCTGCGGACGATCGGCTTGGGTACGTTCGACCGCATATTCGGGATGGGGTTTGGCTTCGCCCGCGGATGCCTGATCGGGATTTCACTGCTGATCGCTATATCGTCCTTCGCACCGCAGTCTCCGATTGTCGTTCAATCTGCTCTAAGACCCTATTTATTTACCGTTGCGCATGAGGTATCCTTCCTGATACCTGAGTATCTTCAACAACGGATATTGTGACGGCGCATTAGATTTCGAGCAGAACCATCTTCCCTGGACCGGCAGATTCCGCCGCACTGGATCATTGGACAGGGAGTGGATTACAGTAGGAGTTCATCCTGGTGCGGCCAGCAAGAGAGGTACGACCTTTGAAGCGCGAATTGGACACCCTGATCTCACAGATGCATAGTGCCGGCATCTCCTATGCGGATGCCATGCGGCAATTCAAGAAGCGATATATTCTGGAAGTGCTGGCACACCACAAGGGCAACCAGTGCAAGGCCGCGACCGAGCTGGGGATGCATCGCAACACCCTCAGCCGCACGCTGGCGGAACTTGATATGGACTCCGCGCAGATACGCAAAGGGATGCGCCGGCCAGTGATGAGCGAGCGGCTGGTGCTTGGTCAACGATCGATGATGGGCCAGCGGCCAAGAATGCTGATTGCGGGGACTGGCCGGCAAGCCTAAAGCAGGGAACAACAGGAGGCCCGCGGCGGGCGGGCGTGAAGCTAGTCTGCTGTGCGCGCCCCGGATTGCGGCATGGCGCGTCTAAGATAGCAGAGCATGGCTTTCCCAACCCATCTTCGCGCAACATGCAACGGGCAATGGCTCGCCGTGTGCTTGCTGGGCTGCTTTGTCCTCGCAATTGCGCCTCGGGAGACCTCGGCGCAAGCTCCGGTTATGCAGGACCAGACAGTGCAAAACCCGACACAGCAGGGGGCTGCACCCGAGGCGGGGCAAGAACAGGCGGAACCGCATCAAATGGCCTCGGCCCAGCAGGCGCCTGCGCAGTCGGCCGAAGCAGCGGGTGCTGGGAACGCGCCGATGAATGCCAGTTCGCGGCCCGTGCGGTCTGCGCCCAGCAAACAGAATCTGCGCGAGGCTGAGGATGCGTATCTGGCGGGCGCGAAGAAGCTTGAGCGCGACGACATGAACGGGGCAGAACGCGAGTTTACACGCGCTCAGAAACTTGATCCGCAGAACCCGGATTATGAGACCGCCATCGCAATGGCACGCCAGCACCGGCTGATGGAGTTAGTGCAGCAGGCAGGCAAAGAGAAGCTGGCTGGGAACCAGGGTAAGACGGAGAAGTTGCTTGCCCAGGCGCGCGCCATCGACCCCCAGAATCCCTTGGTGATTGAGCACAGCGGGCTGGCTTTGCAGACAAGCGCGGCAGAAGCACCGAACGCAGCTTCCGGCCAGATTGCTTCCGATCGAGTCGCGGGAAAGCCCGGCGAGAAAGCAGCGAACACGCCGGCAGACCCAATCGCGAACCGGACCCGGATGCTCTCCACCGGGGAGGACCATGAGCCATGGCGCATCCAGGCGCCGGCCCTGGCGGGCGCAATTGCCCTCCAGCCCAGCGACGAGGTGAAGAGCTTTCATATGCGCGGTATCGCTTCAGATGTGCTTCGCGATGTAGCGGCGGCCTACGGCATTCGCGCCGTAATCGATCAGTCCGTCGCGTCCAGGGTTCTTGACTTCGATCTGGAAAAGGTGACCTACGCGCAGGCCATGAAGGTGCTGAAGGATATGGCCAATGTCATCGTGGTGCCCCTGGATGAGACCAGCGTGCTGGTAGCCCGCAACCTGCCTTCGAACCGGCTGCAGATGGAGCCCATGGTGGAGGAGACGATCTTCCTGCCGGAGTCCACGCAGGACCAGATCAACGACATCGCGAACCTGGCGCGCACTGTCTTCGAGGTGAGGCAGGCAATCGCTCAGACTTCCTCGGGAAGCATCGTGGTGCGCGCTCCCCAAGATGTCCTGCCAGCGATGAACCAGGTGATCGAGGGCCTGGTCGATGCCACCGGAGAGGTGATGGTCGAGGTAAAGCTGTATGAGGTGACTTCCACGCGCAGCACCAACGGCGGGGCGAACATTCCTACAGCGGCCGGGATCTACAACGTGGACCAGGCCGCCACGGCGCTGGTGAATGCAAACCAGAGTCTGGTGCAGCAGGCGATTGCGCAGGGCCTGGGGAACCCTCCTCTGACCGCGACCTCCAGCAATCTGTTGATTGCGGGCGAACTGATTGCGTCGGGGCTGGTGCAGAGCAGCCTGCTCTCCAGCACGATTGGCGCTGTGGGCGGCGGCACCACGCTGACGGGCATCACCGAGACGGGCAATATTGCCTTCAACCTGGGCTTGAATTCCAGCGAGACAAAGGCGCTCGACGATGTGCAGCTAAGGGTGGGCGACCGGCAGATCGCAACCTTCCGCGAGGGGTCGCGATATCCGATCGTCTCATCCACCTATAGCTCGGGGTTGTCCACCGCGGCCTCCGCGCTGGGTAATAAGACCATCAACGGCGTCAGCGTTGCCAGCCTGCTGTCGCAGTATGCGGGCGGAAGCAGCGTATCCATTCCTCAGGTGACCTATGAGGACCTTGGTATAACCCTGAATGCGACTCCGACCATCCTGAAATCGGGACGTGTAAGTCTCCTTCTGGATATGAAGATCGAGGCGCTATCGGGCAGCACAAACGACGGCAACCCCATTCTGGAGAACCGGTCATTTAAAATCGAGCATCACAGTGGGCGAGGGAGAGAGCGCATTGCTGGTGAGCAGTGTGAGTAAAACCGAGACGGCAGCGATGTCGGGGATTCCGGGACTGAGCGAGTTGCCGGGCTTCCAGATGCCGGTCACAGAGGACGTACAGAAGAACACCAGTCAACTTGTCATACTGGTGACGCCACGTGTGGTGCGGCGACGTTCCGACCTGGTGGCCGGCCCGAGGATTGCGGTGCCGCCGCAAGCTGCCAATTAGACAAGTTCTGGATCGCTATGGGACCAGTTCAAATGGACCTTCTGACCCTGGCTTGCCGAAGCGGAAGAATCCCAGATCTCCTCCGCTGCGCGACACTTTGCGCCCTCAATGACTGCACTCTTGGGCCGAGACACAGAGAGTGCAGCCCGGCATACGTTCGCCATGCACCGGATGCGCGTTGACCGTGGCTACGCGGGCCGATATACTTCAGCATGTGCGAGCGGGAGTAGCTCAGTGGTAGAGTGCTTCCTTGCCAAGGAAGATGTCGCCGGTTCGACCCCGGTCTCCCGCTCCATAACCAGCCCTTCTGCGATACACTCTTCCTACAATCAGCCGGGTGTGCGCTAAAGCGCAGGCCCTGCGGGGCGCGGTACCCAAGTGGTAAGGGAGAGGTCTGCAAAACCTTTATGCGCCGGTTCGATCCCGGCCCGCGCCTCCAATTTCTCTCCTATTTCTCTTTCCGATTCAATCGATTAGGACCAATTTCGAGTTCGCGCTCGTTCGGGCTCGATTGGCCCAAATCGTGCTAGTTTGGCCGCAACACCGGACCGGGTCTGTGAACGGTTGAACACCGTGCAGGTGACCCCATCGCACTCATTTCCACGACCAGTATGTGCTGTCAGGTCAGATCTGCTGTGCCTGTAAAGCGTCGCTGACACCTGTTCCCCACTCATTCAGTCCACTTCAGCGATGCTTGATGAATCCGCCGGTGTGAAGCTCCGCGATCGCCTGACGAATCTCCTCCTGCGTGTTCATCACGATCGGCCCATGCCATGCCACCGGCTCCTCAATGGGCTTGCCTGACACCAACAGGAACCGAATGCCCTCCGGCCCAGCCTGCACCGTAATTTCGTCTCCGCGATCGAACAGCACCAGCGAGTGGTTCGCCACGTCGTATACCGGCGCCACATTGGGATCGAGTGCCGACTCGGTCAGCACTGCCTGAGGGGCCGACGCATCGCGGAACGTACCCGAGCCCGCAAAGACATAGGCAAACGCATTGCGCGTCGTTTCCACCTTGAGCCGCTTCCGCTTTCCCGGCGCAACCGAGACGTCGATATAACTGGGGTCAGCCGCAACCCCTTCCACCGGCCCTTTCTTGCCCCAAAATTCCCCGCAGATAATTCGTAAGTGCGTGCCATCGTCCTCGGTGACCTCTGGGATCGCACTCGATGGAATATCCTGATACCGCGGGTCGGTCATCTTCAACGAGGAGGGTAGGTTCGCCCACAGTTGAAACCCGTGCATCCGCCCCTGCGGATCGCCCTTCGGCATCTCCTGGTGCAGAATCCCACTGCCCGCCGTCATCCACTGCACATCGCCGGCGCCCATGCTGCCGCGGTTGCCCAGGCTGTCGCCATGCTCCACGCTTCCTGCAAGGACATAGGTGATCGTCTCAATCCCACGGTGCGGATGCCACGGAAAGCCCTTCGAATAGTCTGCCGGATCATTGTTGCGAAAATCGTCCAGCAGCAGGAATGGATCGAACTCCTTCGTCTTCCCGAAACCGAATGCGCGCTCCAGCTTTACGCCCGCGCCTTCCATCGTCGTCCTGGTCTGTATCACTTCTCTTACCGGTCGGAGCGACATACTCTTCCCTTCTGCGCCGCCACCCTTCACAAGCGTGTCGCAGCGCCAGCCCTTAGGCCGCTTTTACAAACTGCACGTCCAGCGTGATGGTCACTTCATCGCCCACCAGCACGCCACCCGTCTCGAGCGCAGCATTCCAGACCAGGCCAAACTCCTTGCGGCTGATCTTCGTCGTCGCCGAAACCGCCACCCGCAGGTTGCCCCATGGGTCCTTGGCCGGCGCTGTCGGCCCTTCCACTGAAAACACGACCTTCTGCGTAATGCCTTTGATCGTCAGATCGCCCTCGACCGTGCCTTCTCCTCTGCTTGCAACCTTCACGCTCGTCGATTTGAAGGTCATCGCCGGAAACTTCTCCACATCGAAGAAATCCGCACTCTTCAAATGCCCGTCGCGCTGCGCATCGTTGGTTCCGATCGAATCCACGTCGATCGACGCTTGCACACTCGACTTCGTCAGGTCCGATTCGTCCAGAGTCAACACGCCCGTTACCTTGGCGAACTGCCCCTTCACGTTGGAGATCATCATGTGTTTGACCTTGAACTCGACAACCGAGTGGGCCGGGTCAAGATTCCAGGTTGCGGTCGCTGCTTGTGCCATTGCGGTCCCCTTTCTCATACTTTTAGATGTGTCATGACGACAATCGTTGCAACAAATATACGGACTGAAAAATCAGGCCTTTGCGCGAGCGGCCTGTAGCAATTCCTTCAGCGCCCGCAGCCGCTTCCGTCCCAGATGGCCCAACTGGCTGCGATGCGTCTCCCGTACCGGTTCGTCGATCCGCGCCAGCAGCTTCAGCCCCTCCGGGGCGATCCTCGCCATCACCCTACGCCGGTCCTTCGTCTCCCGAGAGCGTGAAATCAGGTCGCTCTTATACAGCCGGTCCAGCAGCCGGGTAATGTCCGGGTCCCGCGTAATCATGCGGTTCCCAATCTCTCCGCACGGCAGTCCGTCCGGCGAGCCCCGTAGAATCCGCAATACGTTGTATTGGTTGGCCGACAGGTCCTCCGACTTCAACAACCCCGCCAACCGGCGGGAAAGCATGTCCGTCGTCCGGCAAAGTTCAAGATACACGACTTCTTCCTTGCATTCGGACGGCTTCGGCTTGCTCTTGGAATGGACTTTCAGTTTCATCTGGTATAACAATACTCGTTGTAACGATATATGTCAAAATTAGCGGAGCACTTGCGCAGGGTTTCCTGGGCGACGCATGCAAAGTGCCTGAGGCACATCCTCGATTGCCAATACGCAGCCGGGTAAGTGCTCACGTATCGTCCGGCGTCCCGTGCATCCGGGCTTTCCGAACCGCCTTGCCTACTTGGGCGGAGGTCACTATCTTATCTCGTGTCCAGTTCGATAGCTCTACCTGCCCGTCTTCTTGGCTCGACGCGCAGCCTTGCGTCATATGCGTCGTGCGCTCCATCCTATTCCTCCGAAGGCGCATAGTACGCACCTTCGGAGGCGGCTGATCCAACGCCAGCTCTACCCCGGGTTGAACCGCTCCAGGATGCTCCCCCTATTCGAGTGTCGGCATGTCCGGCCGCTGATTGTCTGGCGGAGTTGGATAAGCCTTACTTCCGTCGTTCAGTTCGAGACGGACGTAATCCCATACGACACCGGTGGTAACGTCGCCGTCGGGAACCGTGAAGGTCATCTCATTCTCGCCCGCCTTCATCAACGAAGCATCGAACTTGACGATGTACTGGTTCCACACGCCCTTGTCGGTGTTGTAGCGCAGGGCATTGGTAGCGACAGGGTGAATACCGCCTGCATCCTTTCCATTGACGCCGATGTTCAGGCTGCCGGCGGCGCTGGGTGTGGTGCCGTTGCCTCCGTCGGCCCCGGCCAGTGCGATGCGCAACACGGCCGTGCCCGTCGAGGCCTTCGCCATATTGAACTTCACCGTCCATGTAGTGGCCCGCCCCTTGCCCCACAGCGGCCATGGATCATCCGTGCTGGCAGGGATTGCAACCCAGCCGAAACGCTGGTTGGCGGGGTCCTTGGCGGCGGGATTCATCCAGGCAGTGGTGGTGGAGTGCGGCACCTCCTGAAAGAACCAGTCCTTGGCGGGATTGCTCTTGCCAATGGTGTAGGTGATGTC
This sequence comes from uncultured Acidobacteriaceae bacterium, assembly GCA_963799175.1. GTDB lineage: Bacteria > Acidobacteriota > Terriglobia > Terriglobales > Acidobacteriaceae > Edaphobacter. Next base: position 96,544 of record CAWCWC010000008.1, read on the forward strand.
GTTGGGGAAGAGCAGGCTATAACGAAGGCCCCATCCCCACAGCCAGTAGTTATCGGCGTCGCCCTTGAAGAACTTGTCCGCGGTTCGGTCAGGATAGCCAATCTCCCAGATCTGTTTGCCGAAGCGTACGGGCTGCCAGTCGAGTTTGCCCAGGTCGAGCTTCTTGCCCGCCTCGACGGTGATGTTGGTCTTGGCGAATTCGCCCAACACTCCGTCGGCAAAGGCGTGCAAGGTGTATTTGCCGGGGCGGACGTTGGCGATGGTGAATCGTCCGTCCTCCGAGCCGTCTGTCCAGAACTGGTAGTAATCGCCATCGTGCGGCCATGTGACGATATTGCCATTGCCGCTCCGCGACTGGAACCCACCAGTACCGTTCACGTAATTTGGGTGTGCCAGGCCGACGGTGAGATGCGGGAGGGTCTTTTTGGCCGCCTGCGAATCATTCAGGACGAGTTGGCCGGTGACCGTGCTGCGGCCATCTTTATACGGGTAGTCCATACCCTGCACCCAGTTGAAGGGCCATGCGGCCTTCACCTCTTTCGACTTCGCAACCGCGTCATTCCACAAAGCAAGGCTATTGTCGTGCCAGGCCGTGGGGACGGCGGGCATGCCGCTGCCGTAGCTGGCGGTGAACTTGTCGAGGTCGGCCTGGGCTGGCTCCTTGGGGTTATCCAGCGAGTTGAAGTAGACAAAGATGGGGCCGACGACGTGCTTCCAGTCTTCGCCAGTGGGGATGTGGTTGCCTGCGCCGCCGCCGTAGTGACCGGAGGTCCAGTAGTCCAGCAGGGTTCCGGTCAGGTGGTCGATCAGGTCCAGCTTCTCCGGGCCGCCGCCGATGTACTCGTTGGACGGATTGATGAAGTAGACGCCGATGTGGTCTTTGGTGCTGGACCATCCCCATGCCTGGAGTTTGTACATCTGTGCGTTGTAGGTGTACTTGTGCTCGACGGAGTTCTTATAGATGCCGCCCGTGTAGATGCTTTGCTCCTTGGCGTGAATGGTGATGCCACGGCCGCCGGGACCGCCCATTGCGCTGCTCATGAGCATGTTGCGGTCCTTGTCGACGGAGAGCCAGTCGAACGTGCGGTTCATCGACTCCAGGATGAAGCGGCTTTCGCCCTCGCCCGCGGCCGGGTAGGAGGCCTTGTGGGTGTATTCGGCAGAGGTGTAGAAGCCGCTGGTACCGCGCTCCAGGGTGAAGCGGGTCTCGATGTCAAGGCCTACGCTGCCGCGAGGCGCGCCACCAACACCGGCCCGTCCGGGTGCGCCGGGTGCGCCAGGAGCTCCTGCACCGCCTGGGCCACCGGGAGCACCGGGAGCGCCGCCGCCACGAGCACCGCGACCACCGCCAGCAGGAGAAGCGGCGGGAGCGGCTCCTAGAAAGGGAGGTGGCGTGTTGTCGCCGTTGTACACGCCTTTAACCGAGACCTCCGCGCGTTGGCCGCCATTGGTTGCCGGATCGATGGTCACTTTGGCGGAGACGATGCCGGAGGGAACCTGTTCCCAGTATTGGCCGCGGGTCAGCACCTCGACCCCGTGATAGACCAGCGACGTCAGATTGCCATTGCGCTTGAGCAGGGACATCTTGACGATGCCATTGTCCATGGTCCAACTGTCGCCGTTGTCGGTCAGTGTCACGGGCGAGTTCACCGTGACCTTGGCGACCTTCGGCTGCACTGATGCGGCAGATGGCTGCGCCTTGGCGGCCTGCTGCGTGAGTACGCCGTATGTCAGTACAACTGCCAGGGCAAGAAACAGGGATACGAAGAGGAGCCTTGTTTTGGTCATAACGCCAACCTTTCAGAACGAATCTTGTGATGGATGAACCTGAGCTTACCGAGGCCAGAGAAGCATAGTAGTCCCGCCGTATCTCCGTCAATGCGGCAGACCGAATGACTGTATAGCTGCAGTTTTGCGATAGTACGAGGAATTGAGGGAATTCCACTACGGTGGGTTGGATTGACTGTAGACTCGGCATCCGCCTATAGTTCTCTCGCTTAAGGTATAGATACGCCCAAATTCCTATATGTTCGCAGTGAAAGGTTGACGTTATGACCAAAACAAGACTCCTCTTCGTATCCCTGTTTCTAGCCCTGGCAGTTGTCCTGATATCCGGTGCAGTTGCGCAGCAGGCCGCCCACCCTCTGCCGCAGGTCGCCAAGGGCACAGTCAACTCGCCTGTAACCCTCACCGACAACGGCACTAGCTGGACGCTCGACAACGGCATAGTCAAAATCACCGTTCCCAAGAGTGACGGCAATCTGTCGGAGGTGGTCTATCACGGCATCAGCATCCTGGGACACGGCAAGTACTGGGAGCAGACGCCCGCCGGAACCATCACTGCAAGAGTGACCATCGACCCGGCAACCAATGGCGGCGAACGCGCGGAGGTCTCCGTCAAGGGCGTCAACCCGCGCAGCATGGACATTGAGACGCGCTACACGCTGGAGCGCGGCAGCAGCGGCTTCTATACCTACGCCGAGTACATACACCCGGCTTCGTATCCCTTCGTTCATGTGGGTGAGAACCGCTTCATCCTGGAGTCGATGAACCCAACCTTCGACTGGATCTCGGTCGATAAAGACCGCAATATGCTGATGAGCAACGCACGCGGCGGTATCACCATTCATGCCAAGGAGCAGAGCATCTACACCACCGGCATCTATAAGAACTCCGTCGAGCACAAGTACACCTACAACGCACTGATGTACAAGCTCCAGGCCTGGGGCTGGTCCAGCACCAAGGACCACGTTGGCGTGTATTTCATGAATCCATCCAATGAGTACATTGGCGGCGGCCCGGAGAAGCTGGACCTGATCGACCACCTGCAATCCACCATTCTCGACTATTGGACCTCCGGCCACTATGGCGCGGGCGACAACACGGAGGTCCCCGCCGGCCAGGCGTGGGGGCGGGTAGTTGGCCCGATCTTTATCTACTTCAACCGGTTGACCGATGCCAAGGACCCCTCACAGGCCGAGTTGGACAAGCTGACGGCCAGCTATGGCAGCGGCATGCCGGCCGTGCCTGCGGAGTGGCATGACAACGGCATCGCTCTGTGGAACGATGCGGTCGAGAAGTCGAAAGCGGTCAAGGCCTCATGGCCCTTTAGCTGGGTCGTGGGAGTTGACTACCCACACAAGGATGGCCGCGCGACCGTCACCGGGCAAATCGTTCTCGATGATTCCCAGGCTGCTTCCAAGCTTCTCCCGAACTTGAACATTGGCCTGACGCACGCGAATTTTAAGGGGTCCGAAAGCGGATATACCTTGCTTGCAGGCAATGGCCCCATCGTCACGTGGCCGCACGACGGCAACTATTACCAGTTCTGGACCGAAGGCAGTGCGGACGGAAGGTTCACTATCCCCAACGTGCGCCCGGGAACCTACACGCTGCACGCCTTTGCGGACGGAGTGCTGGGCGAGTATGCGAAGGCAGACATCACCGTCGAGGCGGGCAAGAAGATCGACTTGGGCAAGCTCGACTGGCAGCCAGTCCGCTACGGCAAGCAGATCTGGGAGATCGGCTATCCCGACCGCAAAGCTGACAAATTCTTCAAGGGCGACCCCGATAACTATTGGCTGTGGGGCTGGGGTCTGCGTTACAGCGGCCTCTTCCCCAACGACATCACCTACACCATCGGCAAGAGCGACTACCGCAAGGACTGGTTCATGGAGGAGGTACCCCACTCCACCACCACCGCATGGCTGAATCCCGCCGCCAAGGACCCGTACAACCAGCGATTCGGCTGGGTGGCAATTCCCGCGACCACAGCGGACCCATGGCCGCAGTGGGGGCAGGGCAGGGCTACCACCTGGACGGTCAAGTTCAACATGGCGAAGACCTCGCAAGGAGCGGCTATCCTGCGCATTGCGCTAGCGGGGGCGGACGGCGGCGGCAACCTGGCCACCGGCGGCGGCACCGGGCAGTTCGGCGGCGGCGCGGCTGGCGGGACGAGCCTGTATGTGGGTGCGGATACGCAAGGCGGGTTGATCATCGGCGTCAACGGAAAGACCGTCGGTACCCTTCATCCGGTCGCCACCAACGCGCTCCGCTACAACGCCAACATTCAGGGCGTCTGGTACCAGTACATCCAGAAGTTCGACGCCTCTCTGCTGAACGCGGGTGAGAACTCCGTCACCTTCACTGTTCCCGCCGGAGACGTCACCACGGGTGTCGCGTGGGATTATGTCCGCCTGGAGCTGAATGACGGCAGCAAGACTTACCCGGCTCCGCCCGACACTCCAAGTCAAAGGCCGGACTACCCGACCCTCGAATAGGTCGAGTAGGTCGAGCCACCCTGGAGTGAACCAACCCGGTTAGAAATGCCGTTGGATCGGTCTCTCGAATGCTCGACTGCGCGCCCGTTCGGGGAATCGTACTTGCATTGCGGCCTGCCGCATTGACGGAACTACCGCGGGACTACTATGCTTCTCTGGCCTCGGGAAGCGCACGCCCACACATCCCCTACTTCATTTTGAAAGGTTGCCGTCATGTCCAAAACAAGGCTCCTCTTCGTATCCCTGTCTCTTGCCCTGGCAGTTGTCCTGACCTATGGAGTTGTGGCGCAGCAGGCCGCCACAGCGAAGCCAGCCGCTCAAGCAAAGCCTTCCGCAACAGCGAAGCCTGTAGCGCAGCCTGCCGCCAAAGCGCTGCCGAAGGTAGCCAAAGTCACGGTCAATGATCCTGTGACCCTGACTGACAACGGTGATAGCTGGACGCTGGACAACGGCATCGTCAAGGCCACCATTCTGAAGAGCAATGGCAATATGACGACGGTGATCTATCACGGCGTCAGCGTCCCGAACTCCCGCAGCGAGTACTGGGAGCAGACGCCTGCCGGCACCGTCACGGCAAAGGTGACCATTGACCCGTCGACCAATGGCGGTCAGCGCGCCGAGGTCTCCGTGAAGGGTGTCAATCCTGGAACTCCGGGTGTTCGCGGCGGCGGCGGCGGCCCAGCAGTCGGCGCAGGTGGTCCTGGTGCAGCTCCCGGTGCAGGAGGTCGCGGTGCGCGAGGTGGTGGAGCTGCGGGTGCAGGCGCTCCCGGCGCAGGTGGCCCCGGTGCGCGAGGTGGTGGAGCTGCGGGTGCAGGCGCTCCCGGTGCAGGTGGCCCCGGTGCTGGCGGGCCTGGTGCAGGTGGCCCTGGTGGTGGCGCTCCTGGTGGCCTTGCTCGCGGTGGCGGCGCACCTGGCGCTCCCGGCGCTGGGCGTGGAGCCGGCGTTCCTTCGGGTGCCGGTCGTGGCGGCATGGATATTGAGGTCCGTTACACCCTGGAGCGCGGAGTCAGCGGCTTCTACACCTACGCCGAGTACACCCACCCAGCCTCCTATCCACCCGCAGGTGAGGGCGAGAGCCGCTTCATCCTACAGATGAATCCCACCTTCAACTGGATCTCCGTCGACAAAGACCGCAACCAGCTCATGATCGCCAATCAGGACCAGCGGTCCGGCGTCGTCATTCACGCCAAGGAGCAGAGCATCATTCTCGCCGGCGTCTACGCGAATTCTGTCGAGCACAAGTACAGCTACTGCGCTGTCATGGACAAACTTACCGCCTGGGGCTGGTCCAGCACCAAGGACCACATCGGCGTCTACTTCATCAACCCGTCCAACGAGTACATTGGCGGCGGGCCGGAGAAGCTCGATCTGGTCGCCCACATGGGAGCAACCCTGCTGGATTACTGGACCTCCGGCCACTACGGTGGCGGCGCGGGCAACAACATCCCCAACGGCGAGAGCTGGAAGCACGTTGTCGGCCCGGTCTTTGTCTACTTCAATTCGCTGGACAACCCCAAGGACCCATCGCAGGCCGAGCTGGACAAGCTGACGGCTACTTCCGGCAGCGGAATGCCCGCCGTGCCCGCGGAATGGCACGACAACGCCATGGCTCTATGGGATGACGCGGTTGCCAAATCGAAGTCCGTCAAGGCCGCATGGCCCTATAGCTGGGTGGAGGGCGTGGACTATCCGCACAAGGACGGACGCGCCACCGTCTCCGGGCAGCTCGTGCTCGACGATCCGCAGGCAGTGAAGAAGACGCTTCCGCATCTGACCGTCGGCCTGGCCCACCCAAATTACGTGAACGGTAGTGGAGGGTTCCAGTCGCGGAGCGGCAATGGCAACATCGTCACGTGGCCGCATGATGGCGACTATTACCAGTTCTGGACGGACGGCGCCGTGGACGGCAGGTTCACCATCCCCAACGTCCGCCCAGGCAAATACACGCTGCATGCCTTTGCCGACGGAGTGCTAGGCGAGTACGCCAAGACCGACATCACCGTGGAAGCGGGCAAGAAGATCGATCTGGGCAAACTGGACTGGAAGCCCGTTCGCTTTGGCAAGCAGATCTGGGAGATCGGCTATCCCGATCGCACCAGCGACAAGTTCCTAAAGGGCGACGGCGCCAACTACTGGCTGTGGGGCTGGCCTCTGCGCTATGCCGGCCTCTTCCCCAACGACGTTACCTACACGATCGGCAAGAGCAATCCCGCCAAGGACTGGTTCTTCGAGGAGGTGCCCCACTCCACCACCACCGCCTGGCTGAATCCCGCGGCCAAGGACCCTTACAACCAGCGCTTCGGCTGGGTAAACACCCCGCCCAGCAAGGATGACCCGTGGCCGCAGTGGGGACGCGGTCGCGCCACGACATGGACCGTCAAATTCAACATGGCGAAGGCATCGCAGGGTACGGCCGTGCTGCGCCTTGCGCTGGCCGGGGCAGACGGCGGCGGCTTGTCCATCGGCGTCAACGGACAGGACGTCGGCAGCATCCGTCCCGTCTCCACCAACGCGCTCCGCTACAACACCGATAAGGGCGTTTGGAACCAATACATTCAGAAATTCGACGCATCCCTGATGAAGCCGGGTATGAATGAGATGACGTTTACGGTTCCCGCCGGAGATGTCACCACCGGCGTTGTCTGGGATTACGTCCGCCTCGAACTGAACGACGGCAGCAAGCCTTATCCGGCTCCGCCCGACAATCAAAGGCCGGATATGCCGACTCTCGAATAGTTGAACCAGCCTAGAGTGGTTCAACCAGAGTTGAGATGCTGTTGAAACGGTCCTCGGAAGTCGCACAGCTGCACGCGCCTTCCGAGGACCGTTTTTCCATGACGGCCTGTCCGCATTGACGGAAGAGCGGGCCTACGCCTATAGTTCTATCGCTTTAGGAAACATAAGCACGCCATCCTTAAGGTCTGTCCTGAAAGGTTCGTCATGTCCAAAATACGGCCCCTCTTCCTATCCCTGTTTCTTGCCCTGGCAATCGTCCTGACATACAACCTGGTGGCACAGCAGTCCGCGAAGGTACAGCCTGCCTCTCAAGCCAAGCCTGCCGCTTCCGGCCCAGGGCAGACTGCCGCTGCCGCACTGCCGAAGATCGCAAAAGTCACGGTCAACGATCCGGTCACCCTTACCGACAACGGCGACACTTGGACACTGGACAACGGCATCGTCAAGGCTACCATCGTCAAGAAGAACGGCAGCCTGCTACAGGTGGTTTATCGCGGCATCGAAACATTGCGTCCATCGATCTCGCGCGGTTCGGATAATCTCCATTCTCCGCCGACGCCCTCCGGCAGCCCGATCCCGTCGTGGGAACAGATGCCATCCGGCACTGTGACCCCCTCGGTGACCATCGACCCGGCGAAGAACGGCGGCGCGCGCGCGGAGGTCGCCATTAAAGGCATCAATCCCGGCGGCGGCGGCGGTCGTGGCGAAGGCATGGATATTGAGACGCGCTACACCATGGAACGCGGCGTGAGCGGCATTTACGCCACTGCTGAGTTCTCGCATCCGGCCTCGTATCCCGCCGCGCATGTGGGAGAAAGCCAGATCATTCTCCAGCTCGATCCGAGCTTCAACTGGTTCTCTGTCGACGCCGACCGCAACATGCTGACGCCCGCCACAGAAGACATGCGCGCCGGCATCATGGTTCACGCGCCGGAGCAGACGATTCTGAAAAGCGGTCTGTACAAGAACTCTGTAGAGCACAAATACACTTACAGCGGGGTCATGTACCAGCATCCTGCGTGGGGATTTTCCAGTCCCAAGGACCACATCGGAGTTTATGTTATTAACCCGAGCACCGAATATATTGGGGGCGGCGCAGAAAAACTGGACCTGAACGGCCCCTACGCATGGGGCTCGAATAACACCATTCAGATTTACTGGACCTCCGGCCACTATGGCGGCGGAGCGAACACCGACATAGCCGCCGGAGAGGACTGGAACCGGGTGGTTGGCCCGATCTTCGTTTACTTCAACGCGTTGGATCATCCCAAGGACCCGACGCAGGCCGAACTTGACAAGGTGACGGCCAGTTACGGCAGCGGCACGCTGGCAGTGCCGAAGGTATGGCATGACAACGCACTCGCCTTATGGAATGACGCAATGGTGAAGGCGAAGTCGGTGAAGGCCGCATGGCCCTTTGACTGGGTTCAGGGCATGGATTACCCGCACAAGGCGGAACGGGGTACGGTCACCGGTCAACTGGTGTTGGACGATCCGCAGGCTGCATCCAAGAGCCTGCCCAATCTGACCGTGGGCCTCACGCACGCAAACTACACAGGAAGTGGGAGCGGATTTCAACTGCGGCCTGGGAACGGCAATATCGTCACCTGGCCGCACGATGGGAACTACTACGAGTTCTGGGCGGACGGCTCAGCGGATGGCCGATTCACTATCGCCAATATCCGGCCCGGTACCTACGTTCTGCGCGCCTTTGCCAAGGGAGTGCTCGGTGAATACGACCGGACCGCGAAGGTTACCGTGGAAGCCGGCAAGAAAATCGATCTGGGCAAGATCGAATGGAAGCCTGTTCGCTATGGCAAGCAGGTCTGGGAGATCGGCTATCCGGACCGCACGGCCGACAAGTTCTTCAAGGGCGATGGCGCGAACTACTGGCTGTGGGGCTGGGGGCTGCGATACAGCGGCCTGTTCCCCAACGACATCACCTACACCATCGGCAAGAGCGACTACCGCAAGGACTGGTTCTTCCAGGAGGTGCCGCACTCGACGACTAGTGGATGGCTGAATCCCGACGCCAAGGACCCGTACAACCAGCACTTCGGTTGGGTCAATATTCCGCCGACCAACGCGGACCCGTGGCCTCAGTGGGGTCGCGGACGGGCCACAACCTGGACGGTCAAGTTCAACATGGCCAAGGCCTCGACAGGAACGGCTGTGCTGCGCATAGCGCTGGCTGGAGCCGATGGCACTTCACTGACTGTCGGCGTCAACGGACAGACGGTTGGAACCATCCGTCCCGTCGCCACCAACGCGCTGCGTTATAACACGAACAAGGGCGTGTGGAACCAGTACATCCAGAAGTTCGACGCATCGTTGATGAAGGCGGGCGAAAACGAGATGACATTCACGGTTCCAGCCGGAGACGTCACTACCGGAGTCGTCTGGGATTACCTCCGTCTTGAACTGAACGACGGCAGCAAGACTTACCCGGCTCCGCCCGACACTCCAAGGCCGGACTATCCGACTCTGGAATAGGTTGGACCACCCTGGAGCGGATCAGCACGAGTAGAGGTGTGCAGAAGACTCAGAACGAGTACTTCAACGACAGTTGGATAAAGCGCGCATCCGGAGTCAGTTTCTGGAAGCTACGCGGGCCGGTGATGGTTCCTCCCGCGCTGTCGATCGACATATCGCTCGGCTGGCCGAGGGAGGGGGTATTGAACAGGTTGAATATGTCGGCGCGGAACAGCATGGTCTGCTCGCGGAAGACCGGGAAGACCTTGAAGACAGACATATTGATGCGCTCAAAGCCGGGACCGTAGACATCGTTGCGCCTGCCGCCCAGGAATCCTAGGGCCGACGTGGGGTTGGTCACATAGACAGGCTGCGACGCCGCTGCATAGTGCGGGTCGGAGGTCCCGGTCGGAATGTAATGTTGCGGCTCGTTGGTCCAGTCGTTGGGGTTCCAAGGGTCCTGAAACGAGCAGGGGTTGTACCAGTTCTTGCGTGTGCGCGTCTTAGTGGCGCAGGCAACCTGGATGCCGGGATTCGGGCTGCTGAATGTGCCTCCTGTCGCCGACTGGTTCCTGATCCTGACCGCCTCCGCTTTGCCGCCACTCACGGTGCTGATGGCGGTCGGGGTAACCGAAAAGGGATTGCCTGTCTGCACCGCGAACATCAGGTTGATGGACCAGCCATCTACCGCATTGTTCAGCAAACCATTCTTGTTAAGAAACTTGTGCCCCGCACCGAAGGGCAGATCGAACAAGGCGTTGAAGGTGAAGCGTTGGCGCGTATCGAACGTGGAGTTGGAATACTCCGCCTTGGCGGGAACCAGGTTCGTCTGCCGGAATCCTGCATCCGCACTGGAGATCATCAGTGCGGGCGCATCGTCCAGGGAATGCGACCAGGTGTACGTGGCCAGCAGGCTCTTCCCATTGCTATACCGCCTCTCCAGCTTGGCCTGCAACCCGTTGTAGTTGCTGTTGCCAACGTGGTCGATAAAATCCGTGCTGCCGAAGTCCGGCAGCGGCCGGGCGTTCTGCGTGCTGTTGCTGGGATTCTCCAGCGCTAGAGGGCTGTTCGGATCGGTTATAGAGCCCAGATGGTGCGAGGCATCGCCCACATAGCCGACGGTGGCAAGCATCCCATCGATCAGGCTTCGCTGTATGGAGAGGTTATAGTCTTCCGTGTAGGGCGTATTGAGCGCAGGAGGGGTGCCGCGCATGGACAAGTCGGTCACGTTGCCGGTCAGTCCGTGGGCCAGGATGGTGGAGAAGCCGTTGCCAATGGTGATCCCGTCGGTGGGGCAGGAGGTTGCGGAACAGTTGCCGGAGGGGAAGTTTGAATCGAACTGGAAGGGATAGTTCTGCCCCAGGTTCGGCATGTAACCGGCGTTCTCCAGTCCGCCGTAAAAGAACCCATACCCGGCGTGGATGGAGGTCTTCGTGTCCGGCGAATACGAGATGCCCAGACGCGGCCCGAAGTTGGCCTTCTGCGCCGCAATCAGGTGCGGATCGGGGTTGAACTGCAGGGCGATGTTGTCCTTGGCCAGCAGGTTGGGGAACGCATTGGAGGTCTGGGCGAAGATGGACTGCACTGTGCTCTGGATCTCTGCGGGAAACTGCAGGACAGCCGAGCCGCTGCCAACTCCGGTCGCCGGATTCAGCGTGGAAGGGCCCACTCATGCTGTAGGAGGCCTGGTAGCCGCCCACATCCTGATACGGCTGGAAGTACTCCCAGCGCAGGCCTGCGTTGACGGTGATCTGTTTTGTCATTCGCCAGTCATCCTGAAGGTAGGCGCCGTCGTACCAGCGGGCCTGGCCGCTGACAAATTCGCTGGAGAGGACCGCGCTGTTCTGGCTGTCCAACAGAAAATCGGCCGCGGCAAAACCGGTGTTGGGCGCGTTCAGGTTGCTGGTGTACTCACCGGTGTAGTAGTAGTTGCCGCGTGAGGCGGGCGGCTCCTGACTGGAGAAGCGTATGCTCAGAAAGTTTACTCCAGCCTTCAGGGCATGGTTGCCGACGATCTTTGTTACGTTGTCGATGATCTGGTATACGTTCTCTTTTTCGGTGCCAGGCGTGTAACCGCCGCTGCCGAAGTTGGCGATGTTGAATGCTCCGCCGCTGAACCAAATCTGCGGTATTCCACCGTTCATATACCCGGCAGGGATACCGCCAAACCCAAGACTGGCGGCAAAGCCCGCGTTCGCGGCATTGAACTGCGTCCTGTGCGAGCGGATGTTGTTGAAACCGACGCGAAATTCATCGGTCAGTGTGTGGGTAAAGATGTGGGTCTCGCTGAACATGAAGCTTCCGCTCAGGTTGCCGCTGATGTTGCCGCCTCCAGCCAGAATGCCAAATAAAGGGGGCTGGTACGACGGCTCATGCCAGTAGCTGAAGCTGGAGTACGCCGTGTCCTTTGTGTCGATGTTCCAATCCAGGCGCGTGTCCCACTGGGTGGTATCGTCGTACGCCGCCGAGTTGAACCGGTAGTTGTTGTAGAGCAGTCCGTTGTTGGTGTTCGGTAGCGGAAGCAGGTTGAGGACCGATAGCGCGGTTGCGTTCGGCGCAACTCCGGAGATGCCTGTAACCAGATTGTTGTTCGCGAATGGCTGGGGCGACGCGCTGGAACTCTGGTGATACAGCTGTATCGGCCCGGACGCTCCGGTCAGCGCAGGGTTGTACAACTCGGAGAAGTTGCCGCTTCGCTCCAGCAGCGACGGGACTGTCGTGATGGTTACGCCGGTATAGTCGATGCGATTGGCCTGAACGTCGGCAAATAAGAACAGTTTGTTGCGCAGAAACGGCATGCCGAGGGCAGCGCCAAACTGGTTCTCATGGTACGCAGGCACGGACGACGCATTCCAGTCGCGCGCGTCAAAGGCCGTGTTGCGCACGAACTCCCACAAGCTGCCATGCACATTGTTTGTGCCGGCCTTCATGCTGGTGTTGATGACTGCTCCGGCGGAGTGGCCGAACTCGGCCGAATAGTCGCCGCTCTGCACCTTGAACTCCGCCAGGCCTTCCGACGGAGGCTGTGCCACAAAGCTGGCGCCGGTCGGGAAATCGACCAGATGATTGTTGTTGTCCACGCCGTTGAGCATGTAGTTGTTCTGCTCCGCGCGCTGACCGTTGGAGTTGAAGTCGCCCGTGCCCGCGCCGTGCGAGCCCTGCGGAGGGGCCGCGCCCGCGGCCAGTTGCGCGATGTACACCCAGTTGCCGCCGCTGAGCGGTACCTTGTTGATGGACTGCGCGCCTGTCGTCTGGCTGGTTGTACTCTCTTGCGATTGGATCGCCGGCACGGTCGCGGCCACTGCAATTGTCTCGGCAGTACTGCCTGGTTTGAGAGTGATCCCGGCGTTAAGCACTTGCTGCATGCTGAGTTTCAAGCCGGTCAGCGTGGTGGTACCGAAGCCTGGCGAACTGGCGGTTACGCCGTAGTTGCCGATCTTGATCGGCGAAAAGAAGTAGACGCCGGAGCCATTCGTCCTGGTCTTCAGCACCTGGCCCGTGTCCTGGTTGGCCAGGGTTACGCTGGCGTCGCCGATTACAACGCCGGACGTGTCCTGGATTACACCCGTAATCGAACCCTGGTCTGCCTGACCGGACGCGATATGAACCAGGCCAATTAAAATGCTGAACACAAGGATGGAGAATCTCAGTCCCTTATTCTTGTCAATTAAAGGATGGCGAGGAAGTTTCTGGGAGGAAGGGGGGCCCGGCATTGCAATAGGTTCCAGCGTAGTTCTCGATTCTCTCGCAAACACAAATCCAAAACAGTGTTACGGTCAGGCCTCTGTTTCAGTTTGGATCATCTCTGATAATGCGGGGGTACAGATTGCCCAGATACAAAGATCTTCCGTTATTGCTAAGTCTTCTAAAATGTGGTGGCCAGAGACGGGATTGAACCGCCGACGCCGGCCTTTTCAGGGCCGCGCTCTACCACTGAGCTATCTGGCCTTGGCGATATGCAACGCCTGAATCGGGACAGCCAAGAGCACCCGGGCGAGAGCAAGAATGGTGCCGCGCGGTCAACTCCGGCGGGTTCAAACATGCAGCTAAAGTATAGCAACCCCAGATGCCTGCGCCAAACCGAACGCTCCCGATCGCTGTTATCCGCGATATGCTGGGTGTCTGCGTTGCAGTCCACAGAGAGGTGAGCCTCCATGCCAAGCCTATACCGCATCCCAAAACGCCTGATCCCGGCACTCCGGAGCTCTGTACGCCTACGTTTGGTCGTTGCGCCTGTCGTTGCTTCTGGCTCTGCCCGTCAGCCCTACTGCTTGCGCAGGCAGCTACGCCGGGCGAGCGGCGCGCGGTAAAAGCCTTCGACGCCGCAAGGCATGCCAGAGCCAACGCGCTCGCTCTCGAAGCGTTCCTCGCCAGGATGCCCAAGGGCGGCGACCTGCATATGCACCTCTCCGGCGCGGTCTACGCGGAGACATTTCTCAAGGAAGCCGCGGCTGACAATCTCTGCGTGGATACAAAGGCGCTGACTCTGGTAAAGAACTTAGGGTTGACCAGTGCCGGGCCGATTTGTCTGCCAGCAGATGTAGCTGCGGCTAGTGTCTTCCAGAATCAGAAGCTCTACGACGCGCTGGTCGATGCGTTTTCAATGCGCGGCTTTGTGCCCTCGGCAGGTGTAAACGGGCACGACCAGTTCTTCGCGACGTTCGACCGCTTCGATGCGCTCGACAACTCACACGCCGGCCAGTGGCTGGATGAGGTGGCCACGCGCGCAGCCATGCAGAACGAGCAGTATTTGGAGGTGATGCTTACACCGAGCTTCTTCGATCTGGCGCCGCTTTGGAATTCACTGGGCTGGCCTGCAACGCCGGCTGGCGCGTCTACGGATTCCGAGGGCGATACAACCGGAACTTCCCGCTCTGAACTTGACGCGCTGCGGGCGAAGCTTCTGGCGGGTGGCTTGCGCAATGAGGCGGAGCTGGATATGAAGGAGTTTGACGATGCACTTGCCGCGCGCGACCGGATCGAGCACTGCGGTCTGCCCAATGCTGCTGCGGCCTGCGCTGTGAAGATTCGCTATATATACCAAGTGTTGCGCGCCTTTCCGCCGCAGCAGGTCTTTGCCCAAACACTGTTGGCCTTCGAGGTAGCCAGCGCGGACCTGAATGTAGTGGGGTTGAACTTTGTGCAGCCGGAGGACGCAATTCTGGCTATGAGCGAGTACAACCGCCAGATGCACATGCTGGACTATCTTCACAGCCTCTATCCGCGCGTCCACATCACGCTGCATGCAGGCGAGCTCGCCCCAGGTTTGGTTCCACCCGAGGACCTCACCTTCCACATTCGTGAGGCAGTCGAATTGGGCCACGCGGAGCGCATCGGCCACGGTGTCGATGTGATGTACGAGACGAATCCGCATTCGTTGTTGAAAGAGATGGCCGACCGACATGTGATGGTGGAGATCAATCTCACGTCGAACGATGTGATCCTCGGCATTAAGCCTCACTACCACCCACTGCCGGAGTACCGCGCGGCGCATGTGCCGGTGGCACTCTCTACGGACGACGAGGGCGTCTCGCGCATCGACCTGACGCACGAATATGTGCGCGCGGCGATGGAGTACGGCCTGGACTATCTCGACCTGAAGGCGATGGTACGCACCTCGCTGGAGCACAGCTTCCTGCCCGGCGAGAGTCTGTGGCAGAAGCCTGACGATTTCACGCGTGTGAAGGAGGCCTGCGCGGGACAGGCTTTGGGCTCGGCCTCGCCCACGGCCTCCTGCACAGCACTGCTGAAGTCCAGCGAGCGGGCGGCCCAACAGTGGGAGCTGGAGCACCGGTTCGCCGCGTTCGAGGCGGGTCTACCATAGCGTTTGCGAAGTCTATGCGGTGCGCGCTTCAGGGGCTGACCAATGCTCAACTCTTCGCTGTACTATCTTGGAGCGGAAGTTGTGAGCGCATGCGTGCGCGAGGAGAGGGAATGCGAATTGTAGTCGGAGTGGGGTTGGCAGCAGCGTTGGCCTCTTGGGATGATGGCGCAGAGCGCGTCTGTGGTTGGCGTTGGTGTTATAGCCACGAAGCAGTGCGATGCACGGACGTACGGCGCAAAGGGGGATGGCGTAACCAAGGACACCAAGGCGATCCAGGCTGCGATGGATGACTGTGCAAAGCGCGGGCGGCGGCACGGTCACGGCTGAGCGGCGGGACGTTTCTGACTGGGCCGATTCTCCTGAAGAGCTATATCACGCTGGAGATTGCCAAGGGCGCGGTGTTGCTGGGCTCGCCCGACCGCGCGGATTATCCCGCGGTCACTTTTGCGCGGCAACCAGACGGTGCAGCCGCTGGTCAGCGCAGTGAACGCGGAGAATGTGACGATTACCGGCGAGGGCACCATCGACGGCAATGGCAAGGTCTGGTGGGACTATATCGTCGGCGCGAAGGATGCCGGTGTGCTGGGCAACGACCATCCGCGGCCCATGGGCGTGGTCTTCGACCACTACCAATCACGTGCGCATGGAGGGCGTCACCGTACAGAACTCCGGCTTCTGGCAGATCGTGCCCTACTACGCGGACGATGTGGTGATCCGCAACGTGCGCATCCTTGCGCCCAAGTCGCCCAACACCGATGCCATCGATCCCTTCAGCTCCAGCAATGTCGTCATCGACCACGTCTTCTCCAGCACGGGTGACGACAACATCGCGATCAAGATCGGGCGCCATCAACTCGCCGGGTCCGGACGCTCCGAGCAGATACATCACGATTACGGATTGCACGTTCGAGAATGGCCACGGGCTGTCGATCGGTAGCGAGATCGCCGGCGGCGTGCAGAACGTCCGCGCCGAGCGCATCCACTTCAAGGGGACGGACCAGGGGATTCGCATCAAGTCCGGACGCGACCGGGGCAACGATGTCTCCAACCTCTCCTTCAAGGACCTCACCATGGAAGACGTAAAGACGGCGATCCTCATCACGGAGTACTACCCGCACCCTGCGCCCGAGGGCGAAGTTCCGGCCGAGCCGGTGGGGCGGCTGACGCCGAAGTTCCACAACATCACAATTGAAAATGTGACGGCAACCGGAAGCGATTCGGCGGGAACGATTGTGGGCCTGCCGGAGTCGCCGGTGCTGGGACTCACCATGAAGAACGTGCACATCGCGGCGAAAACCGGGATGTCCATCGCCTATGCTACGGTGGTCATGGACGACGTGGTGGTCACGCCGCAGACGGGCGAGGCGATGAAGATCGCTCCAACGGCAAAGGTCAAAATCGAGAAGTAACTGTTCTCTCGAATGATTCTGGCCGGATGATAGGAGAGACGTGGAACGCGCTAAAGGCACGCCTGCATACACGGTACTTCCGGCATATTACCTTCGATGCCTGCGCCATATTCATTGCCCGAAACCGCTACAGAGATGTGTAGGAACACAACAAAGACGGCACCCTCCGGCAACCCTTGACGAAAAACAGGGAGACGGAGGTGATGCGGTATGGCGTCGCGAGGGGCAGTGCGATTTGCGTACGCACTTGCATTGGTCTTCGGCTTCCGCGCGACTGAATGCGGGGTTGCGCAGGAACCTCCCACGGCCGCTCTTCCCCAGGCCGTGCCTCCTCAGGGCATAACGGACGCGCTTCATGCGATGTCTCGGCTGGCGGGCGTGATCTTTGCCGGGCAGGTGGTCGCGGTACGCCGCATCGATGGTGGGAACGACGCTACTGGCGTAGTCGAGATTCAGTTTGCGGTAGAGGACGCGGTCCGCGGTGTTAGCGGCGGCGTCTACACATTACGCGAGTGGGCGGGCCTTTGGCCGGCCGGAGAAGAGCCGTTTCGCGTGGGCCAGCGGTTCCTCATGTTGCTCCATGCGCCAAGCGTGGCAGGCTTGAGTTCGCCGGTTGGCGGGATGGATGGGGCAATTCCGATTCATGGTATCGGGCAGACGCAGGCGTCGGGCCCGGTAGAAACGGCTTCTGCGAGGACCGTCGCGGCCAACATTGGTTCGGCGGGGATATCCGCGTCGCAAGAGGTCCGCGCGATGGACCTGCGCTGGGTAGGAACGAGGGTGGTTCAGCCGATGTCGTATAGAACTACTCCAACTGTCAATCCAACCGTGCTGCCTGTCTCCGTGGATGTAGTCGCGGTGATATCGCATTCTCCCCCAACTTCGCAGAACGCCACGGTTGGGGCTTCCGAGGATGGAACGTCTGTTACTCCTATCGACGCGGCGCCTGCTTCCACCTCGCAGACCACGGCGTATGGCACAGTCCTGGGAATGCTGCGCGGTTGGGAGAAGACCGATCATGCCGCACGCTGATGCAGCCATGAGACGCAGAATATTTCCCGGGACACGATCTGGACTTTCGCGGCGATTGTCGATTGCCCTGGGCCTGTTATTGGGCGCGGCTGTGGCGCAGGCGAGCGGGCCGCGCTGGGTTACCGGGCCACCGTATTTCACCGGCCCCGGCGGCAATCCGGTCACATGGTACACAACCCACCCGCTCTACTTCACCGATCCGGGTGACCTGAGCGCGTATGTGAACAACGCGTCTGCGAATATTCTGGTGGCCGCGGCGGCCGGCGTTTGGAATGTGCCGACCTCGGCCATGACGATCGCCTACGGCGGCGCTCTGGCGGAGCATGTCAGCGGAGCGAATGCCTACTTTGGAAGCAATGGGCCGATCTTTCCGGCGGACGTGCAGAACAGCAACTATGCAGCCATGCAGATTGCTGTGATCTATGACAGCGACGGCTCCGTAACGGACATGCTGCTGGGCGGTGGCGCCAGCAGCCCGGCGGAGTGCCTCCAGAACGCGGTGACGGAGAGTGTGGACTCCATCGTTCCTGCCGGGTTCATCCAGCACGCCATCCTGGTGTTGAACGGACGTTGTACTGGGCCCGCGCACGAGCAGCAATTGCAGATGCAGTACCAGCTGCAGCGTGCCTTCGGCAGGGTGCTTGGCCTGGGATGGTCGCAGACCAACGACAACGTCTTCACCCGCAATCCGCAGCCTACCACCAACCAGGCGATGCACTGGCCGATCCTGCATCCCATCGACATCGTCTGCGGCCTGTACACCTACCAGTGTCTGCCCCAGCCGTTCACCCTGCGCGACGACGATGTCTCGGCGGTCTCGGGGCTCTATCCGATGACAATTTTTTACGGACTTCCACCCACTCCGCCCGCACCCGGCAAGATTTGGACCTATCAGCAGGCCAGTTCGGCCAAAGGGTCGATGAGCTTTCCCACCGGCCAGGGCATGCAGGGCGTGAATGTTCTGCTGCAGCGCCTGCAAGGCGGCGTCGCCAATCCGGAACCCTGGTTCGACGTCTCCGCCGTCACCGGCAGCCTGTTTCAGCAGAATGTCGGAAACCCAGTGACCGGGGCCGCCTCCGGATTGGCTGGGAGCATGGGCTCCAGCAGCCTCCTATGGGAGGGATTTTACAACATGGCATGGATTCCGAACCTCGATCCTACAGGTTCGTACAACGGCCCCATGGAGGGCCTCATAACCACCGAGGCGATCAATCCTCTCTACATTGGGCAGCATTCGGTGGGGCCATACGTTGCCGGAGATGTGACGCCTTCGGGCACTCCGCAGAGCGTATACGGGAGCAATACGTATCGGGTTTACCAGTACCCTGACGCCGTGGTGGTAACCAATCTTGCGCCCAGCGATGCTGCCGGAAGTTGCAACACCGGCAGCGATGGCACGGAGTCGCAGCCGCTGCCGGTTGCTTCGGGCGGATGGTGGACCGGAGTGTTGTGCGCGCATGGGCACGCGGCGTGGTCCAGCTTCAACACGAAGGCTGGTCGGACGGCAACACTGGAAGTGACGGCGCTCGATGACAGCGGATTCGCCACCACCGCCAAGGCGATGCCGCTGATCGGTGCCTGGTACTCGTCCGACCCCACGGGAACGCTGCCCACGGTAGCCGCGACTCCATCGGCCTTCAACACCATCACCCTGGGCATGACGGCAACCGGCGTGGCGACGTCACAGGCTGAAGGTCTGCGCTTCGTCATCGCGGATGCGCGCGGCGACGGCCGGCCAGACTTCGCCTACCAGGCGCGGGTGCTCTATGCGGACACGGTCCAGCCGGCGACGACGAGCCTCACCGGCGGCCAGATCACGATCAGCGGAATGGGATTTCGAGCGGGCAATGAGGTAAAGGTGAACGGCGTGCCGGCACAGGTGACGAGCTGGACGGCATCGACGATCGTTGCGGTGGCACCGTCGCAGAGTGCGTTCCCATCGAACCCTGCTGGGCCGGTTGACATCGAAATCCTCGATCTCTCCACCGGAGCTACCACCGTAATGTATGGCGCGCTCACCTACGGCGGTTCCGCGCCGGACCAGATGAAGCTGGTCTCCGCGCCATCGGGACACTGTCCAGGTGGGAACAACCGCGACAGTGCCGTTCGCCGTGCGCGTGCTGCAGGGCGATGGGGTGACGCCGGCGGTGGGGCTGCCTGTTACGTTTACGGCGAGTGGCGCGGCGGTGAACTTCGGGGCGTGCAATATGCGGTACCTGTATGCTCCTGACGGACGCAACCGGGCTGGCTTCCACATTGCTGACGCCGATGGCGTTCGGCGTGGTGACGATACAGGCGGCAGCGGCGGGCGCCGCCCTGGTGGCAACCTTCAACGCAGTGGCGCGCAGCGTGGTGATGGCGCATCCGGAAGAATATATCGCGGCAGGCGCGACGGTGAATTGGACTCCGCAGGCGAGCGTCGTGCAGAATGGCGCGCCGACGGCGGGCGCAACCGTGGCGTGGACGGCTACGGGCGGGATGACGGTCTCGCCGGGATCGGGCCTGGTGAATTCGCAGGGCATGGCGCAGGTCGCGGCGGTCGCAGGGCCTCTGGCGGCAGGCGCGCAGGCAACGGGGCAGATATGCGTGTGGACGACGGTCTGCGCGAACTTCGCAGCCGTGGCAGTGGCTCCACCGGCCTGGCGGATTGCCGTGATTGACGGCGCGGGCCAAACCGTGCCAGTGGCCGGGACCTTCGCGCCGGTCGTGCTGATTGTGACGGATGGAAGCGGCGATCCAGTGGCCGGCGCTCCGGTCGCCGTCTATCAGACGGTCAATCCGGCTGCCATGCCGTGCCCAGCGCGCGGGCGCTGTCCGGCGCTGCCGCTGCTTACCTCCTCAGTCGTAGCGGCAGTTTCAGACGCCAACGGGCTGGTTGACGTGGTCCCGATGCAGCTTGCGGGCATGGCCGAGATCACCAATATCGCCGTTGCAACCGGCACGCAGGGCTTCGCCTCCCTGTCCCCCCAACAGGGGCAGTAGAAACCATTGATTCTATCCACCAACTTCGTCTCCGCCAGCCCGGATGTGTCCGGACGTTATATCTTGGATGAGGAAGTGTTGCGAGGCAGATCTCAGGACAAGGTGTCTGGACCATGCACTCGCTCCAGTGTCAGGATCAACGCGCCGATGCGCGATCAATCCGCATACGACTTATGCCCCAGCGGACAGAAACACCCGCCGGGGATCCAGATTTGGAGATCAATGCCCAGAATGATGAGAAAGAAGATTACGTTTGCCGCGATGCTGGTGGCCTGTCTGCTCACGCTACGCAGCGCGCAGGCCCAGACCAAGCTCGGCCCAGCCGCGCCCGTCACCTACGACAACAAATACGAGGTGTACGGGAGCCTGAACTTCATGAACTTCATGGCAGGTCCGGCCCTGACCAGGCGCATGGACTTCGGCGGCGGCGAGTTTGAAGGCACCTACTGGCTCACCCGCAAGTGGGGACTGGCGGCGGAGTATCGCGGCGAGGCGGGCACATCACCCGTGTTGCCGCAAGCCAACATCTATGGAATTCACCGTCCGCTGGTGTATATGAACATGGTGCTATTCGGCGCGCAGTACCGCTTGGCCCAGAACCAGCACGCGGCCCTCGATTTGCACGCTTACGGCGGGCCCTCGTATGGTGTCTTCGACGCCGGAACAGCGGGAGCCGGGCCCACTCCAGGACCCAGTGCCTCCTCTAACGCGAATCAGGCCGGACTGTACGCCAATCACACCGCTCCCATCTTCGCGCTGGGAGGCAGCATCGATATGAACCGCTCCAAGAACTGGGCGGTCCGGCTCTCCCCCGATCTAATCCTCGACGAATTCGGTTCGAACACTCGCGAGTTCTTTGCCATCTCCGGTGGGATCATCTACCGCTTACCAGTGAAGAAGAAGTAGTCCGTTTCCAGGGAAACATCAGCAGCGCGCGGCGGCGCGCCAAGGCAGGGCGGCATGGAGGCGATCAGGGACCTGTTGCGCGGCAGTCTGAAGCGAACGCTTGGCGGCATTCGCCAGCAGGACCGGCTGGCCGCAGCTTGGACCGTGGCCTGCGGACGCGCGATGGCGGAGCACGGCGCAGTGGTGGATTACGCCGAGGGCATCGTGCGGGTCGAGGTGGCCGACGCAATGTGGATGCGCCAGATGATCTCGCTCGGCGGCGTGCTGCAACGCGAGATGGCGCGCATCTCCGGCCTGCCGGTCGCCGCGATACACTTCGAATTGAAGAAAAATTGAGCGGCAGCGGTAAAGACAAAAGCAGAAGCAAAAGCAGATTCCTCCGCTGCGCTGCGGAATGACAACAATTGGCGCTGCGGAATGACAAAGGATGGGACCAATGGCGGACGTTGCTGGCGTAACCATGGAAGAGGTGCTGCGGGTCGCCGAGCTGGCGAACCTGGACCTGACCGCCGAGGAGGTGCCGCGCATGCAGCGCGACCTGAGCGCAATCCTGGGCCACATTGCGCAGTTGAATGAGCTGGACACCACCGGCGTTCCGGCCATGTCCCAGGTCGGCGAAATGCTGGGCGCAGAGATCGAATCGACTGGCGCACACCTGCGCGCGGATGCTGTGCTTCCATCACTCGACCGCGCGGCGGTGATGGCTTCGGCGCCGGAGAGCGATGGCCGCTTTTTCAAGGTGCCAAAGGTGATCGAGAGATAGGTTCGAGGCAGGAGATGGGATTGGCAAGCGAGACGATTCAAGAAGTACGAGCGGCAGTTGCGAGTGGCGTGACGACGGCTACGGCAGTGGCCGAGCAGCACTATGCGAGGATCGCGGCGGAGGATGGGCCCAGCGGCAAGGGGATCAACAGCTTTCTAGCGCTGAGCCGCGACCGCGCCCTGACGCAGGCAGCGAAGATGGATGCGCTGGCCACCAAGGGCGATCCACTTCCACCGCTGGCCGGCGTTCCCGTGGGGATCAAGGATGTGCTTACCATGACGGGCTCGCCTGCCACTGCGGGCTCGCTGATCCTCAAAGGCTACATGCCGCCCTACGATTCCACTGTGGTAACTCGTCTGGAATCCGCTGGAGCGGTGCTGCTCGGCAAGCTGAACTGCGATGAGTTTGCCATGGGCTCCTCCAACGAGAACTCCGCCTACGGGCCGGTGCGCAATCCGCGCGCTCTAGATCGCGTGCCCGGCGGGTCGAGCGGAGGCTCGGCAGCGGCGGTCGCGGCGGGCTTCGCCGTCGCGTCGCTGGGTTCGGACACCGGCGGATCTATCCGCCAACCTGCCGCCTTTTGCGGAGTGGTTGGCGTGCTGCCCACCTACGGGCGCGTCTCGCGCTTTGGATTGATCGCATTCGCCTCG
This sequence comes from uncultured Acidobacteriaceae bacterium, assembly GCA_963799175.1. GTDB lineage: Bacteria > Acidobacteriota > Terriglobia > Terriglobales > Acidobacteriaceae > Edaphobacter. The sequence goes on from CAWCWC010000008.1 coordinate 119,598, forward strand.
TCGCTGGACCGCGTGGGGCCGTTTGCGACCAACGTGCGCGATGCGGCCACCATGCTCGGCGTTCTCGCAGGGCAGGATGCGAAGGACGCAACCAGCTCCGACCGGCCCGTTGGGGATTACGTCGGCGCGCTGGCCAAGCCGGTCGCGGGCCTGCGTATCGGTGTGCCAGCGGAGTACTTCGGCGAAGGGCTGGACCCGGAGATTCGCGCGGCCATCGAGCGCACGCTGGACGGACTGCGCACGGCAGGCTGCGAGGTTAAGAAGATTGCACTGCCGCACACCAAATATGCGATTCCCACCTACTATGTGATCGCGACGGCAGAGGCCTCGGCCAACCTCTCGCGCTTCGACGGCGTGCGCTACGGGCTGCGCGCCGATGGGGTGAAGACCCTCTCCGCCATGTTCCGCGAGACCCGCGACCAGGGCTTTGGCGCTGAGGTCAAGCGCCGCATTCTGCTTGGCACGTATGCGCTCTCCGCCGGCTACTATGACGCGTACTACCGCAAGGCGCAGCAGGTTCGCACACTGCTCACCCGCGACTTCCTCGCCGCCTTTGCTCAGGTGGACGCTATCGTCGCGCCCATCACACCCACCCCGCCCTGGAAGCTGGGCGAGAAGACCGCCGACCCGCTGCAGATGTACCTCGAAGACATCTACTCGGTCGCTGCCAGCCTCGCCGGCATCTGCGCCATGAGCGTCCCCTGCGGCCAAACCGCATCCGGCCTGCCTATCGGCGTGCAGATCATGGGCCCCCACTTCAACGAAGAAACGATGCTGCGCGTGGCGCTGGCCGTGGAAGACGGCGAGGTATAGTCCTGATTGGAGAATGTTATGCCATCAACCGCGCTCCAAGAGCAATTCCACGAGCGGACGTTGGAATATAATCCTGGCAAAAAGTGAAGCGAATTACAACGCAACAATCTTCCTGCGAATGTTGAACGATTATGGCGGATTGGAACCTGCTCGTCGGTTGATTCATACCTCTGCAGTGTCCGACGGCTATACAGCCCTTTGGGAACGGAACCACCTTGACCTAACAGTTGAAGCTGTCATTCACGACAACCCTAAGTGGCATCCTCTATTTACCGAGGAGGAATTGGAAATATGTACGAGCCGACTGCGCAAGTATGAGTACCTCATCTCATACTTCCATCCCGCGTTATGGCCTTCGATGTGGGCGACCGGCGCATTGGCATCGCGCTCTCCGACCCGCTGGGCAATGCGCAGCCACTGTTGACGCTTTACCGAAAGACGCCGCGTGCGGACCTGAAGTCGATCGGGCGGTTGCTGCGCAAGCATGCGGTCGCCGAGGCCGTGGTCGGCAACCCATTGAACATGTCCGGCGAGGTTGGACCGCGGGCGCGGAAAGCGAAGGAGTTTGCGGGACAGTTGCATGCGGAGTTCCGCATCCCGGTGCACCTGATAGACGAGCGACTGACGACGTGGGAGGCGCATCAGTTGCTGGATGAGGCCGGACACAGCCGGCGCGGAGCATCCGCCCGGCAGCAGCGCAAACAGATCATCGACCAGGTGGCCGCGGTGCTGATTCTGCAATCGTTTCTGGAGGCGCGCGCCAACCTCGATGCTCGCACCGCAAGCGAGACTCACAGCCTGCGTGCCTCGGAAGCTTGAATCGATTCCGCAGCCTGCCAGGTTATGCGACGGGCCGAAGAGCCTGGTCAGGTGGAATATACGCCTGGACAGGCAGAGCGTCCGTCTTTGACTCAGAGACATAGCTGGCCATCTGCTGCGCGAGCTGCGAGTCGACCTCGTCGGCGATGGCCATGATCCCGACCAGCAGCAGGCTGAAGTCGATCTTGGGCAGGTTGTTCTGCAGCGTCTGGAAGATGCTGACCTGCAACATGCGAGACTCCTCCACCAGCATGGCGGCGGTGTATCCCTGTTGCCGGCGGAGCTGGCCGTGCTCCACGGCGGCTTTCGATACCAGCGCGTGCGTGCCCAGCGGAAGCGGCGTTCGCAGTCGCATGATGAGGTCGTGGAAGAGCTGCGGCAGGTGGGCGCACCGCTCTTCGTCGTTCATGCGCACCAGGATCGCATCCGGATCGAGCTGCACCGCGCGCAGCCAGTCGTCGATGGTGGATTGCGTCGCGTGTTCCAGAATGCTGGCCACGTCCTCCACCGGGGATGGTTCCGGCGTTGCGCCTATCGCCAGCCGCTCGCGGATGGCATGCACCAGCACCTCCGCGCCCAGCGGCTTCAGCAGAATTTCGTCGGCCTGCTTCAGGATGGCCGCGGTGGCCTGCTGCATCTCGGGGTAGGCGCTGAAGATCATCGTGACGGCCTTGGGGTTGGTATTGCGCATGGCGCTGACCACGGTGAGGCCGTCGCCCGGCTGCGGCATGTGCAGGTCGCTAAGCAGGACATCGAAGGTCTGCGAGCCGATATATTTGAGTGCTTCGTTGACATTGGCTGCAGGAACCACATCAAAGCCGTTGTGCTCCAACACCAGCCTGAGAGTGATAAGGAGGGCTTGATTGTCGTCCACCAGGAGAAGCCTGGGCTTGGGAGGCGACTCGTCCAGAGCGAGTATGGAATCTGATTCGAGAGTGAGCATTGGATGCCTTTCTTCGAGCATCGAAGAGACAGCTCTGATTGCAGCATCCCCCTCTAGGACCTTCCTGTCTGGTCAATTTTGACCGTTACGCCGGCGGGCTGGGGTCTTCGCGCTGGCCGTTGCCCGGGCCTTGACCTTGGCCTTTGCCTTGGCCTGTGCGGTGCCCAGCAGTGCGGGGCCGGAGGCGCCACGTCCGGCAGGCTGGTCCAGCAGGATCACGTTAAGCAGCGACTTGTGTACCCGGATGCGCCCGTTGTACTCGATGAATCCGTGCTTGCGGAAGCGGTTCATGAAGAAGCTGACGCGCGAGCGCGTGGTGCCAATCATCTCAGCCAGCGTCTCCTGCGTGATCTTGGGGATGAACGGCTCGGGCTCGCCGGGCTGGCCGAACTCCGCCATCAGCAGCAGGATGCGCGCCAGGCGCTTCTCGCTGGAGTTGAAGAGCTGGTCGACCAGATCGGCCTGGGTGCGCATGCCGCGCGCCACCAGGTACTTCAGGAACAGGTCGGAGAAGCCATGCTCCTCATGCATCACGCGCACCATCTCGTCGCGCGTGATCCGCAGTGCAGTGCAGTCGGTGGTAGCGGTGGCAGTGGCCAGCCGTAGGCCGGGAATGGCGGCAACCGAGTCCTCCCCGATGAAGTCGCCGGGGGCCAGCAGAGTGATGGTCGCCTCCTTGCCGCTTTCGGAGACGACGGTAAGCCTGGCGTGACCGGTCTGCAGGTAGAAGACGCAGTCGGCTGGGCTGCCCTGCGAGAAGAAGGACTCTTTGGCCTTCAGGATCACCAGCTTACGTCCCAGACCGGCGTTGGCCAGAAAGGCGACAGGATCGAACTTCTGCATGGGAATTGGATTGGGAATTGGTAGTTCGAGTTCGGTCATACAAGAGCCTCGGTGCCGATGTGAACTGCGTGGGACGATTCTCTACAGTCGTTCCCGCGTGTGGGTTTGGAGTCAGTGCTGGAGGTCGCGATGGATCTTGGCGCTCTGACCCCGAGGTTTGCCGAATGGCCTGGGTACCCACAGGCCCCATTCCCTGAGGGGCGGACATCCTGAAAATTAGGACACCCGAGCGGACAGGGAGACCCTAAGCCATAATTTAGTCCCTTCGATACGGTTCTGCGTGAATTTATTTTCCCAACCGCCCAAATTTTCAGCCTCCCGGACGAAACGATCAATATGGAACAGACAACCCTTACCGAACAGCTAGAATCCATATTCACTGGAGGCGGTTATGGATGGAAAACGCACCAACTTCGACATGCGCCGACGCAATCTGGATGATGATTGCAGCCCGGACGCTTCGACCGCTTCCAAGCTAGATTCCATAGAAGCTCGCCCCGCAGACGATAACACCCGTGACCGCTATGATCGGTCCTTCCTGGCTGAGCGTGGTCTGTTGATCTCTTCCCAGTCGAACTGATCCCTCCCCGTCATTGCCGGTTTGATGTAGAGCAGACCCAGAGAAACCATTTTTGTGTGTATAAGTTGTGCCAAAAATGGCATAGACCCTGCCACACGCACACCGCTCATGCGACAGCAGCGCGCGGAGCGGGAGCTCGATGGATGCGCATCGACATAAGGCTCTGCATAGCACCCACGTCCGCACACTATAAGCAGCTTTCTAGGTCGGGGGAGAGGCTGTCTGTTCAATTTTGCTCAGTTCAGGTAGATTCTTGCCATACCGCATTAACCGGCACTGGCAGATCCCCTGGACTCCCCCCCGCACCGGCGCAGCACAGGCGGGTAGTGCATGGTTTGGCGGGGGAGGGGACGTATAATGAAGTTTCGATGCAGCAGCGGTGCAGGCGACTGAGCGCGCACAAGAAGATTCCGGAAGGCCCCAATGCCAGAACAGATCATGAAGCGGCTGGTGGAAGAGATTAAAGTTGCTGGAGCGTGAGCTCACCACCGAGCTGCCGGCGGAGATCAAGCGCGCCGTCGCGCTGGGCGATCTCAGCGAGAACGCCGAGTATCACATGGCCAAGCAGCGCCAGGTCTTCGTCAACGCCCGCCTCGGCCAGTTGAAGAAGCGCATGGGCGAGCTGGCCATGGTCAACCTGGTCAACATTCCCCGCGACAAGGTTGGATTTGGGGCCACCGTCGTGGTCTTCGACTCCAGCAAGAACGAGGAGATCACCTACAAGCTGGTCACCAGTGAGGAGTCGGACGTCACCCAAGGGCTGATCTCCACTACCTCCCCGATCGGTCGCGCGCTGCTGGGCATGCAGGTCGGCGATGTGGCCACCGTGGTGACGCCCAACGGCAAGCGAGAGCTCGAGGTGCTCAAGCTAACCACCATCCACGATGTGGTGGAGGAAGATATTGCGGGCGCGGATGCTGCGACCTGATAGTCAAGTGCCGCCAATACCTTTAACGGCTAAAGGATAGCGGCGAACCAGCAACCAGAGTTCAAAACGAGTTTTCAATGACGGCACTTCAATGACCTGGACAAGTGCATTTGGCAAGGGTAGCGGATGGCTGCTACAGAAGATCGTGAACGGTCTGGCGCTGACCAAAATCTCGCCCAACGTGCTCACCTTCCTCGGGCTGGTCATCAATGCCATCGCGGCATGTTTCTTCGGCTTTGCCCGAGGGCATAACGCCGACCGCATGTTCTTCTACGCGGGGCTTATCATCATCGGCGCGGGCATCTTCGACATGGTGGACGGACGCGTGGCGCGCATAACCAACCAGGTCTCCGTCTTCGGCGCGTTCTTCGACTCCGTGATGGACCGCTACTCCGACGTGGCCATCTTCTTCGGCCTGCTCATCTACTACGCTCGCGGCAACCGCCTCTTTTACGTCGGCCTGGTGGCCTTTGTCATGACCGCCTGCGTCATGGTGAGCTACACCCGCGCCCGCGCCGAGGCCCTGATCGGCAACTGCAAGGTGGGATTCATGGAGCGGCCGGAACGCATTGTAACCGTTATCCTGGGCGCCCTCTTCAACCGCTGGGGCGTCATGGCGCCGTGCCTCTGGGTGCTGGCTGTCTTCTCCACCATCACCGTCATCCACCGCATCCGCTACACCTATCTTGAAACCGAACGGCGCAAGCTGGCGCCCGTGGCAAGATAGGCCGTTGCCAGTCGTGGAGGGCTTGCGCAGATGCTGATTCTTGCTTCAGCTTCTCCGCGGCGGCGCGAGCTGCTGGCCCAGGCGGGCTTCTCCTTCACGGTGGAATCCGCCGACGTAGACGAGTCGCCGCGCGATGGCGAAGATCCCTCCGCGTACGTCCTGCGCTTGGCCGTTGAGAAGGCACAGGCTGTCTTCGCGCGTTACTCAGAAAACTCGGGTGCCCCATCCATGACAGCTTCATCGTCATGGGTGGGATTGAACAACGACACGCTGGTGGTGCTGGGCGCGGACACAACGGTCGTCTGCGATGGCCATGTCCTGGCCAAGCCGGATGACGCCGCCGATGCGATGCGCATGTTACGCCATCTCTCCGGACGGACGCATCAGGTGCTGACCGGCGTGGCTGCGGTGTCGCGCGCAGGCGTCTTGAGCGGGGTGGAAACCACCGAGGTTACCTTTTCAGAGATTCCTGAATCCGACCTGGCGGCGTACTGCGCCACCGCCGAACCGCTCGACAAAGCAGGGGCGTACGGCATCCAGGGCTACGCCGCGCGCTGGATTCCGCGCATCGACGGAGACTACTTCAACGTGATGGGCCTGCCCATCGCGCGGGTGGTGCGGCTGATTGAGGAAGCGCTACGGCTATGAATCCATCCGATGTCGTATCGAAGATCGCGAACCCATTTCATCCACGAGCCGGTCCAGTTCCGCGTAGTTGGGATCCAAAACGATCGCGACTTTCATTCTGCTCCTAATATGCTCCGCGAGCTTATGGACTTACAAGCTTCAGCCCAGGAAGATCGGCGAAGTCGTTCGTATTGGTGGTAAGCAGCGTATAACCGTGCTCGATTGCCTGGGCCGCGATCCATAGATCGTTGTAACGTGGACGCGGAGAACGGCCCGCATGTTTGACTGCTGCCGCCAGCACACCGAACGCCGCCGCGGTTGACCGCGAGACCTCCAGTACGGGAAGGCTCTCCAGCCGACGCAGGTATGCCGCACGGGCCGCTCGCTCCACCGGATCGGCGCACGATTCCACACCAAAGCCGAGTTCCCCCAGAGAGATCGCCGAGATAAACACCGGGAGATCTCCGGCTGCGGCGATCACAGCTCTCCGGTCGAACTGCCCGGCCGCCAGTCCCATCCATATACAGCTATCGAAGATCATGCCCACGGATCGCGCACCGCTTGATCGAACTCATCCCGGCTGTCTGTAAGCCATTGTGCGGCCTGCTCTCGGGAGAGGCCCGGCTCCAGTCCGGAGAGCGCCTGAGAGGCGGTCATGGCTCGCACAGGAGGGACAATCTGGGCAATCACCGCGCGATTCCTCTCCACAGCAACGCTCTCGCCACGACTTACGACCCGATCCAGTATCTTGCTCGTATTTCGAGCCAACTCGGTTGCACTGATCGTTTCCATGAATGACCTTTCTCTTTCATACGTATTATACATATTATCTGTATTATGCGTATATCGCCGAAAGCTACCTATCCTATATGGATCAAATAGTGCTTTCGGCCGCTAGTTCGCCGCGCACCTGCTCCATGATGTCCAGATAGAACGCCAGATTGTGGATGGAGTTAAGGGTCGCGCCCAACGGCTCGCGCGCCATGAAGAGGTGCCGTAGATACGCCCTTGTGTAGCGCTGGCAGACTGGACAGGCGCAGGTGGGATCGATGGGCCGCTGGTCCTCGGCATACTCCACACGCTTGATGTTCATGCGCACAGCGGTACGGCTGGCGGTCTCGATTTCGAAGGATGCATCGGCATCAATCCCACCCACGCAGATGGAACCTGCGTGAATCGGGCACCCAGAGTCGGAGGTCTGCTCGCCCGGCTCGGGGGCGCGGAAGAGCAGCCCGTGACGCGCGGCGCGGGTGGGCAGCACGCAGTCCATCATGTCCACGCCCATGCGCGCGTACTCAGCGATCTGGTCCGGATAGCCAACGCCCATCACGTAGCGCGGACGGTCGCGCGGCAGGACCTCCAGCGTCCGCGCAATCATCTCGCGCGTGACCTCGGGCGGCTCGCCCACAGCCAGTCCGCCGATGGCGTAGCCGTCGAAATCCATCTCCACCATCCGCTCGGCCGACTCGCGGCGCAGGTCGGGATACATACCGCCCTGCACGATTCCAAACAGGGACTGTGTGCGGCGGTCGAGGTTCTGGGCAATCCCAAAAACTGAGATTCTGAGCTGCGCTCAGAATGACGATCTTCAAGTTTGGTCCAGGGGACTTCATTCTTGTGCGCCTCGAAGTACTCCTTCGACCGCTTCGCCCATGCATGGGTCAGTCCCATCGAGTCGCGCGTGCGCTCCCACGTCGCCGGTGTCTCCACGCACTCGTCGAAGGTCATCATCACGTCCGCGCCCAGCGCGATCTGCACCTCCATCGAGTGTTCCGGTGAGAAGAAATGTTTGTCCCCGTCCAGGTGCGAGCGGAACTCGACGCCTTCGTCCGTCACCTTGCGCAGCTTGGCCAGGCTGAAGACCTGGAATCCGCCGGAGTCGGTAAGCATAGGCCGGCTCCAGCTCATGAAGCGATGCACCCCTCCCATACGACGGATCAGTTCATGGCCGGGCCGCAGGGTGAGGTGATAGGTGTTGGCTAGGATCATCTCGGCCCCCGCGCCGTTCGCGCCAATCTGCTCAAGAGTGTCTTGCGGGACGGCCTTCACTGTGGCTACGGTGCCGACCGGCATGAAGACTGGCGTCTGCACAGCTCCATGCGGTAGTTGCAACATACCGCGCCGTCCGCCATTTTGCGATGCCGCGCCAACTTCAAAGCTGAGGGCCATACCTCCAGTATGCCCGTTCATGGCGCTTCGGTGGCAGCGCAGCCTTCGCAGCGCGTGTACAATTTCATCCGATCCAGAACCAGATTCACAAGGGGCCCCGAACCATGATCTCTTCCCGCTTTGCCCGCGTCACCCGCCTGAACGTTCTCCTCCTCTCCAGCCTTTTGATTCCCGCAACATTGGCAGCACAGGCGCAGTCTACGCAGGAGATGCCCCGTATGGCCCATCAGGATGGCCGCTATGCCCTGATGGTGGATGGCAAGCCGTATCTGATGCTGGGCGCACAGGTCTCCAACTCCAGCGGATGGCCGGAGAAGCTGCAGGCCCTATGGCCGATGGCCGACCTGATGCATGTGAACACGCTGGAGGTGCCCGTCTACTGGGAGCAGTTGGAACCGAGCGAGGGCAAGTTCGACGACTCCGTGGTGGATGACGTGGTGCATCAGGCGCGCGCCCATCATGTACGCCTCATCCTGCTGTGGTTTGCCACATGGAAGAACGGCAAGATGCACTATGCACCGGAGTGGGTGAAGAGCGACACCAAGCGCTTTCCTCGCGTGATTACTCCCGCCGGCCTGCCCATCGACGTGCTCTCGCCCAACTCGCCGTCCAATTACAACGCCGACGCCGCGGCCTTCGCGCACCTGATGGCGCACCTGCGCGCGATCGACGGCACGCAGCACACCGTCATCATGATGCAACTGGAGAATGAGTCCGGCGCGCTGGGCGCGGTCCGTGACTTCTCCCCCATGGCGCAGAAGCAGTTTGAAGCCAATGTTCCAGCGGAGATAGCCCAGGCACTGCACAAACCCGCCGGCAACTGGAAGACGCTCTTTGGCGACGATGCCGACGAGTCCTTCGCCGCCTACGCAACTGCCAACTACATCGACAAGGTGGCCGAGGCCGGCAAGAAGCAGATGGCCCTGCCTATGTACGTCAACAACTGGCTGAAGAGCCCGCGTGCCTATCCCGTCAGCTCGATTCCCGGCGTGGACTATCCCAGCGGCGGTCCCACCTACAACATGCTCGACATCTGGAAGGCCGCCGGCCCCCACATCGACGTCATCGCACCCGACATCCATGTACCCGGTGTTCAGGGTTTCAAGAACGTGATGCAGCAGTTTACCCGCCCGGACAATCCGCTCTTCATCCCGGAGACCGATGGCTACGGGGCCACGCGCGGCAACGACGGTCAGGGCCGCCTCGAGTTTCTCGCCCTGGGCGCGGGCTCCTTCGGCTTCTCGCCCTTCGGCATCGACCGTATCGCCTTAGGCCCCGACGGCAAGCTGGATGTGGAACGCCAGGGTCTGGCCGAGAACAACCGCCTGCTCGTCCCCTCCGGAGAAGTCATCGCACAGCTACAGTACGAGGGCAAGATGAAGACTGCGGTCGAAGAGCCCGGCCTGGCCCAGATCGAGCTCAACCTGGGCGATTGGACCGCGCTGGTCAGCTTCCCGCCAGCCTTCGATTCCGCCGTGCCAAACGACGGTGGCTCCCCTTCCGCCCGCCTTAAGATGGGCCGCGTCCTCATCGCGCCCATCGCCACCGACGAGTTTCTGGTCATCGGCATCGACGCCCAGGTGAGCTTCCACCGCACGGTCCATTCACAGACCGTGCAGACCCAGTTCCTGCATGTGCAGGAGGGCCGCTATGAGGGAACGGAGTGGAAGGGGGGACGCCTCTGGAACGGGGACGAGGCCGACAGCGGGCTCTTCTTTAGCTCCCCCGGCGCCGTCCTGCACGTCAAGCTCGGCACTTACTGAACAGGATGTCGTGCATGTGTCCCATGTCTCGATTTTGAGACGTAGGGTGCAGACCCTACTGCTCTGCGATCGCCACCGCCTGGGCGACGCTCAGGTCGTTGGCCACACGGACGAACTCGCTGTGTTCGGCGTGCTCGTTCCTGGCGATGACTTTGAACAGGACTGCTTTGCCGTCGATCGCGCTGTCGATCAGCGTGGTCTTCCACTCCGGCGTGGCCGAGTTGCTGGTCGGGTCGCGCGATGTGGCGAAGCTGCTTCCGGCGTGGATAGTGGCGAGCAGGCCGAAGCCGATGCTCATGTCCGTGGGCATGCGCCCTTCGATGTGGTGCAGTCGCATCGACTTTGCGTCGATCATCATGGAGCCGGACATGCCATGCAGCACGCGCTCTTCCAGCGACTGCGGCTGGTACTCCGGGTTGGGGCGGAAGTCGATCAGCAGCTCGTCCCCTTGTTCGCGCACATCGCCGAACAGGAAGGCCTTCGGCAGCAGCGTCAGCATCGTCCGGGCGTGGGCCTCATCGTCCTTCAGCGCCTGCTCCTTCCGTTGGAACGCTGCCGGATCGGCAACCACGCCGGCTAGCCGTCCGCGCTCCTGAGCGATGCGGTCCGCGCTCAATGGCTGGCCATCCTCCTCCAGCAACATACGTACCTTGCCCGCATTCGTCTCTACCAGTTTTTCCGTCCACAAATGGCCTCCGGTACGGTCGGAGCGCTCCTTCGACAGGTACGAGTAATGGTCTCGGTGCTGCGCAGCCATATCTTCATTGGCCAGCATCGCAGCTACAATCTGCTTCGCCGAGCCGGCCTCATGCGGTTCGTCAGTCGGCACGCCTGCGCCGCAGGTGGTAGATGCCAGCATCAGTGTCAGTATCGAGCCGCCGACCGCCCAGCATATTTTCACTATGCCGCGCACGTCCGTCTTGCCAATCCTTGTTGTTCTGCTCCCATCCATGCAACATCCAGCCTGCCTCGAATCCGTCTGTCCTCGCTGGGTTCTAGTCATCTTTAATGAGATGCACTCTGGAGCAAGCGTGGATGGATATGATCAGTGCGGGGTACCAACCTGCCTTGTCCCACCGGTTCCAGATATGTCTTGGACGTACTTACAGCCAGCGCCGCCAGTCATGCTCTTGCCTCACCCGCTGCGGCAGGAGTACCGTGAACCATCCTTTGCTGCACCGGAATCATGATGTTAAACCCTCGATGGAAAGCCATTTGGAGTAGTTCCATGACCAGCCGCTCATCCTTGCGCACCTCCTTGATTCTTGCGTTCTTCGTAGTTCTGTTGCTGGCCTTGCTACCACGCCTTGCGCCTGCACAATCCGGCCCCCAGGTAACCCCGGAGATCGTCGCCGCAGCCGTCGCAGCCAAGACTCCCGTCGCTCCCGGCCCCGTCCAGCCAACCTGGGACTCAGTGCGCGACCATTACACCGTGCCGCAGTGGTTCATCGACGCCAAGTTCGGCATCACCATGCACTGGGGCCTCTTCTCCGTCGCCGCCTATCACAATGAGTGGTACGAGAAGTACATGTATGCCGGCTTCTCCGCCTGGCACACGCAGAATTTCGGCCCGCCGGACAAATTCGGCTACAAGGACTTTATCCCCATGTTCCAGGCCAAGGACTTCAACGCCGACGACCTGGCCCAGCTCATCAAGGAGTCCGGAGCGAAGTACTTCGCTCCTACTGTCGAACATCACGACGGCTTCTCTCTGTGGAACAGCGCCACCAATCCCTTCAATGCATACAACATGGGCCCGCACCGCGATTTGGTGGGCGAGATGGCCGTGGCCTCTCGTAAGGTCGGACTCAAGTTCGGCGTAGCCAGCCACAACATGGAGCATTACACCTTCATCCACCCCACGCCCGGATTGAAGACCGACCTGGACGATCCGAAGTTCGCCAACTTTTACTGGACCGACCACAGCGACGCGCGCCTGCAGGAGTTCCTGCAGGACTGGGTGCTGAAGTGCATGGAGCTGATCGACCAGTATCAGCCCGACATCTTCTGGTTCGACAACGGCATCGACGGGCGCGACTTCGACCCGTTGAAGCTGAAGGTGGCTGCGTACTACTACAACCGCGCAATCCAGTGGAACAAGCCGGTCACCTTCCTCACCAAGAGCACCGCCTTCCCCGCCGGCAGCGTGCTGGAGTTTGAAAGGCTGAATCCGCGCGGGCCAACGCAGATACTCAAGGGCATCTGGGACGCCGAGGACACGCTGGGCAGCACCTGGGGCTATACCGCCGCCAACCCAGTGGAGACCTTCCGCAATCCAAGGTCGGTCATCAACGAGCTATGCACCATCCTCAGCATGAATGGAAGTCTTCTATTGAACCTGTCGCCCACTGGCCAGGGCGCCATCAACGAGCAGCAGCGCAGCACGCTGAAGGAGGTTGGCAAATGGCTGGCGGTCAATGGCGAGGCTGTCTACGGCACGCATAATTGGATCGTCGATGGCGAAGGATTCACTCCGTTGCCTTCGCGCACAGCCGCCATGCGCCGACCAGAGGCAGCGCTGGCCACGGCTACGGAAGCGGGTCTAAATGCCGGAGTCGCGCAGGGAGCCGCACCAACAGTACCAGCCGCAGCGGCAACACCCGCGCAGCGTCCGCCAAGGCCGCCTCGCCCACCCGCCGCCGACGCTGCAACCGCTGGGCCTAAGCCGGTGGAGTACCGCTTCACCGTCAAGGCAGAAAATCTCTACGCCATCGCGCAGTCCTGGCCCGGCGACACCGCCGTCATCGCATCGCTCGCCAAGGGCAAGGCCCTCGACGGCCAGGTTCCCAAAGGCAGGATCAAGAGCGTCACGTTGCTGGGCAGCCCCGGAAAATTGAAGTTCACCCAGGATGCCGACGGCCTCAAGGTTAAACTTCCAACCGACAAGCCATGCGACTATGCCTGGACGCTGAAGATCACCGGCCTCAAGATGAATCCCGCCGGTGCGCCCGTCCCATCCTCCATGGCGGATTTGCGATAAGCTGTTTTGTAGGTTTCGCACTTTTCGGAGGAAATATGACCACGAATGGCTCTGGGGTTCGCCTTCTCGTGGGCACTCGCAAGGGTGCCTTCATCCTCACCGCCGATGCCTCCCGCAAGAAATGGGAGGTCGCCGGCCCGCACTTTCGCCGGCTGGGAAATCTACCACCTCAAGGGCTCGCCCGCCGACCCAAACCGCCTCTACGCCTCGCAGTCCTCCGGCTGGTTCGGCCAGATCATGCAGCGCTCCGACGACGGCGGCAAAACCTGGGCGCCCGTCGGCAACAACTTCGCCTACGACGGCGTTCCCGGCACGCACCAGTGGTACGACGGCACGCCGCACCCGTGGGAGTTCAAGCGCGTCTGGCACATCGAGCCCTCGCTCACCAATCCCGACGACGTCTACGCCGGCGTCGAGGACGCCGCGCTCTTCCGTTCCACCGACGGCGGCAGACACTGGGCAGAGCTCTCCGGCCTGCGCACCCACACTACCGGCTCCGCCTGGCAGCCCGGCGCCGGCGGCATGTGCCTGCACACCATCCTCCTCGATCCCGCCGATCCCAACCGCATCTTCATCGCCATCTCCGCCGCCGGCGCCTTCCGCACCGACGACGCCGGCGCCACCTGGAAGCCCATCAACCGCGGCCTGCGCTCGGAGTACATTCCCGACCCCACACGCCGAGGTCGGCCACTGCGTCCACCACATCGCCATGCACCCGTCGCGCCCCGGCACGCTCTTCATGCAGAAGCACTGGGACGTCATGCGCTCCGACGACGCCGGCGACAACTGGCACGAGGTCTCCGGCAACCTGCCCACCGACTTCGGCTTCGTCATCGACGTCCATGCCCACGAGCCCGAGACCCTCTACGTCGTCCCCATCAAGAGCGACTCCGAGCACTTCGTCCCCGACGGCAAGCTGCGCGTCTTCCGCAGCCGCACCGGCGGCAACGATGGGAGCCGCTCACCAAGGGCCTCCCGCAGACGCGACTGCTACGTCAACGTCCTGCGCGACGCCATGGCCGTCGACACGCTCGACTCCTGCGGCGTCTACTTCGGCACCACCGGCGGCCAGGTCTACGCCTCCGCCAGACTCCGGCGACACTGGACCGCCATCGTCCGCGACCTGCCCCCCGTCCTCTCCGTCGAAGTCCAGACCCTCGCATGACATTGTCATCCCGCGGGAATCGCGTTCTTGAGTATCCGCGTCGAACTCCCCGCGCACCTCCGTACCCTCGCCCGCATCGCGGGCCACGAGGTCGCGCTCGATGTCCCCGCGAGCCCCTCTATGGCCACCGTCCTCGACGCGCTCGAAGCCGCCTACCCCATGCTTCGCGGCACTGTCCGCGACCAGGCGACCCGCCAGCGCCGCGCCTTCCTCCGCTTCTTCGCCTGCCAGCAGGACATCTCGCTCGACTCCCCCGACGCGCCGCTCCCCGTCGCCATCGTCAGCGGACGCTCGAACCCCTCATCATCCTGGGCGCGGTCGCCGGCGGAATAGTCACGATCGCAGGAGTCTAATTGGGACGCCAGGATGTCTAACCTTACATGCGAATCGCCTCCCTACGAAATGGGTGCCCCATTCATCGCAGCCTTATCGCGATGAGTGGGTTAGCCATCCTACTGGCCACTCCCGCCCGCGCGCAGGGCAACTACGAGATCCAGGTGTACGGAGCAGACACCGTCAAACCCAAAACCCTCATGGTCGAACTGCACTCTAACTTCACCCCCGAGGGCCAGAAGAACCTCATCGACGGTGTCTATCCTACGAACCACCAGGAGCACGAGACCATTGAGCTCACCGAGGGCCTCACCAGTTGGTCCGAGGTCGGCTTCTACATCTTCACCTCCGAGCAGGCGGGCCACGGCGTACAGTGGGTGGGCGACCACATCCGTCCCCGCGTCCGTGTCCCCGACAGGTGGCACTGGCCGGTCGGCGTTTCGCTCTCCATGGAGGCCGGCTACCAGCGCGCCGTCTACTCGCCCGACACCTGGACGTGGGAGATTCGCCCCATCGTCGACAAGACCCTTGGCCGCTGGTACCTCGCCTTCAACCCCGCGCTGGAGCGCACCTGGCACGGCCCTGATGTCGCACAGGGCATGGCCTTCTCTCCAGGCGTCAAGATCGGCTACGACATTACCAAGGTCGTCAACGCCGGCATTGAGTACTACGCTGACTACGGCAGCATTACCTCGCCCGATACCCTGCACAACCAGCAACAACAGATCTTCGCCGTTACCGACCTGAACGTCTCACCCAAATGGGAGATCAACTTCGGCGTCGGAGTTGGCCCCACCGCAGGCACCGACCACCTCATCGTCAAAGGTATCCTCGGCCGCCACTTCGACTGGGGCCACCACTCCCCCGTCGACTGAACCGCATTCTAATCAGTCAGCCCCGGCCAGCATCTCCCACACTGTTCTCCCCGACACGGGATCGACCATCGCGGGCGCAATCTCCGCCAACGGCTCCAGCACAAATCGCCGCTCCGCCATCGCCGGATGCGGCAGCGTCAATTCATCCGTCTGCAAAATCACATCGTCCATCAGAAGCAAGTCGAGGTCGATAACGCGCGGCCCCTTCGCCGGAGCGCTCGTCCGGTCCCGCCCCATCGCCCGCTCGATTGCCAGCAGCGCGCGCATCAGCTCCACTGGCTCCAGCTTGGTCTCCAGCAGCATCGCTCCATTCAGAAAATTCGGCTGTTCGGTGAAGCCCACCGGCTCCGTGTCATGGAACGACGACACCCCGCGCACCGTGCCCAGCTTCGCCACGCGCTTCACCGCCTCGCGCAGGTTGGCCTCGCGATCGCCCCACACCGAGGCCAGGTTCGAACCCAGCGCAATGGCTGCAATCCGGCTCACGCGTTCCCTCGTGCTGGCGCGTTATGCATGGACGGCAAGAGTCTCCGCCAACGCGCCCGCCTCCGCCATGGGTGGGTTCGCGGAGTGGGGTACTTCGTCGTAGACATGCGCCAGCTCCCACGCACTCCGGTCGCGCATCAGCCGCTGCACCAGGGCGGTATGCATGGCGTGGCCCGCGCGCTCCGCAATCACACGGCCCTGGATGCGCCGCCCGGCCAGCGCCAGGTCGCCGATCAGGTCCAGCACCTTGTGCCGTACAAACTCGTCGGCAAAGCGCAGCGGACCATTCTGCACGCCCTGGGCGGTCAAAATAATGACGCACGCCTCCGAGGCACCGCGAATCAGCCCCATATCGCGCAGCTTCGCCTCGTCCTCGCGGAAGCCGAAGGTCCGCGCCGGCGCAATCAGCCTGGCGTAGTCGCCACTCTCCAGATCGCCCTGGAACCGCGTCGACCCGATGGGCTGGGGAAAGTCGATGCTGTAGTCAATGCCGTAGCCCGTGCCAGGGTAGACCCCGATGAACTTGCCGCCCTCGCGCACCTCCACCTCTTTCAGAATGCGCAGGTACTCGCGCCGCCGCCTCTGCTGCTTCAACCCGACAGCCTGGAACGCCTCGACATAGGGCAGCGCGCTTCCGTCCAGGATCGGAAGCTCCAGGTTGTCCACCTCTACGATCACGTTGTCCACGCCGAAGCCTATCAGCGCCGACAGCAGGTGTTCCGTGGTCGAGATCAGCACCGAGCCGCGCATCAGGCTGGTGGCATAGCTCACCTTGGCG
Organism: uncultured Acidobacteriaceae bacterium; assembly: GCA_963799175.1. Classification (GTDB taxonomy): domain Bacteria; phylum Acidobacteriota; class Terriglobia; order Terriglobales; family Acidobacteriaceae; genus Edaphobacter. The sequence goes on from CAWCWC010000008.1 coordinate 136,427, forward strand.
ACGTTGCGGCCAGTGGCGGGAATCTCAAAATTGTCGAGGTCGGTGCGTCGAAAGACGATGCCGGAGCCAGCGGGCGCGGGCACCAGGCGCATTGAGACCTCCGCGCCGCTGTGCAATCCCACGCCGCGAAACTCGATCTCCGACCGGATTGTCTGCTCACAGTGAGCGTTCTGGGCCAAACTAGTGGGCTCCCATCAACCCTATCATCCAGATTACAACCGGGAATGCACCTCGGAAGTGTGGCAAAATCACCACACATAGCACAACTCCTCCGGTTTCTTCCACGCGTGGAATCAGTTGCCTGCGGTACTATCCATACATTCCATGAAAGAACCAGCAGACATTCTGAAAGCTGTACAGTCTCAGTCGAATTGGCTCGCAACCACACTGCGCGACCTTGTCTTGGTCGAGTCGCCCAGTGACAACAAGCCCGCCGTCGACGAGGCCGTGCGTCTCGTTGCCAGCATCGTCCAGTCCATCGGTGGCCACGTCAAGCTACACAGCAAAAGCACTTCGGCGACGTACTCGAGACTCCGCTTCGGCCCCGCCCGCAGCCCGCGCAAGCCCATTCTCCTACTTGGCCACCTGGACACCGTATGGCCGCTTGGCACTCTGCGCACCATGCCGTGGCGCAAGGCGTTCGCACGCCCTTTTACCGCTTCGCATCGTCCTCCCGCTGGCCGGCACAGAGTTCTTCCTGCGACCATGGAGAACACGGAAGCACGGGGGGGGGAGCTACGGTTCTACGGCCCGGGCGTACTCGACATGAAGTCCGGCGTTGTCATGGCGCTCGCCGCCATACGTGCGCTGGCGCAGTTCGGCGTTAGCCGCCCCGTCACTCTGCTCCTAAACTCTGACGAAGAAGTCGGCAGCCCCGTCTCGCGCCCTATCACCGAGCGGCTCGCTTTGGAATCTATGTGCGTTCTTGTGTTGGAAGCTGCGCAGGGTCTCGCCTGCAAGACCGCGCGCAAGGGTGTCGGCGATTACCGCCTGCACGTCACCGGAGTAGCATCGCACAGCGGCGTCGACTTCACTAGTGGTCACTCCGCCATCCTCGAGCTGGCGCGACTCCTGCAGACCGTCGCCGGCTTCACCGAGCCTAAACTGGGTCGCACCGTCAATCCCGGCGTCATCTCCGGCGGAACGCGCTCCAACGTCGTCGCCGAGCACGCCTTCGCGGATATCGATGTACGCATCGCCCGCGCCAGCGACGCTGCCCGTGTCGACCGGCTCTTCCGCAGCCTGCGCTGCACAGACCCTGGTTGCAAGTTGGAGATTACTGGCGGCATTAACCGCCCGCCGATGGAGCGCAAACCCGGCACCGTCGCGCTCTACAAACGGGCCCGCCGTCTGGCCGCCGAGCTTGGCTTCCAGCTCGACGAGGCCTCAACCGGTGGCGGCTCCGACGGCAACTTCACCGCCGCCCTCGGCGTCCCCACGCTGGACGGCCTCGGCGCTGTCGGCGAAGGTGCGCACGCGGCGCATGAATCCATCCTGATCGACCACCTCGTCCCCCGCACCGCGCTCCTCGCCGCTCTTCTGGCAAGCTTGTAGAGAATCGACAGAGAGTGCGCTCATTCGATGCGGAGTAACTCAACCGCCTCAGGCAGCCCGCTGCATCTTCCTCTCGCGCAGCAGGCAATACGCCTGGTTGATTGCGATCATTTGTTCGTTGGCCAGGCGGCGCGTCTCTTCGCTGCTGTGCTGCATGCGGTCGGGATGCCACTTCCCAGCCATGCGCCAGTACGCCTTCTTGATCTGCGCCCACGAGCTGTCCGCCTCCACTCCCAGTAGGCGGCAAGCCATGTGCAGCGTCATCGGAATCGCATCGCTCACTGTCCGCCGGCTGTCGTGCTCCGTTGCAAACCGCTCCCAATGCCCTGTAGCGTTTTCCGTCCGCGCGTCAGATTCTTCACCATGCCACTTCGGCCACTCCGCGATGGGTTTTTCCGCATTTACGCCGTCCTTTGTCGACGGAAAAAGGTCGGCATACAACTCTCTCTGTTGCATATAGGACTGCGCGCCAAAGTTGTCAAACTCCCGGAACCTGTGGCTCCCCGTCGCGCTCTCTGCCTGCTGCCGCCGTCTGCGCCGCAGATTCTCCACCGCCGTGGGCGCTCCGTGTATCCAGCTCTCTTCAAAGAAGAGGCTGTCCGGCTGCGCATCGTCTCCCATCAACCGCTGAATCTCTTCCGCCAGCGCCCATGCGTGCTCGGTCTGGTTTGGCTCAAGCGCAGCGCTGCTCAGCAACACTGTCTCCCAAAAGCCGCGATCGTCGTATGCCTGGCCGATCATCCATCGCCTCCGCGCGCAGGTCCGCAGCACCGCGCAGGTCCGCAGCACCGCGCAGGTCCGCAGCACCGCGCCGGTCGCCCGTCGGTCTCCGTTCTGCCTGCCAATGCCGCTGTACTTTGCTTATCGGCAGATTGCGAATTTTTTTCTGCTCGCCTGTGCAACAGGCAGTACGAGAAGTTGCCGCTGGCTCGACTGGCGCGCTGCTGCGATACAATCGAAGCTGCTGCATTCCGCGGCAAAGTCCGTTAGATTTACCAGAATCAGGGGTTTAACCTATGTCGATTCCCGCCACGCAGATGCGCCCGGGCATGCTCATCAAGCACAACGACCAGCTCCACCTTGTCTTCTCGGTGGAGCACCGCACGCCCGGCAACCTGCGCGCCTTCATCCAGGCCAAGCTGAAGAACATCCGCACCGGCGCCATGTTCGTCGAGCGCTTCCGCTCCCCCGACCCCATCGAACGCGTCAAGGTCGACGAGATCAAAATGGAGTACCTCTACAACGATGGTGACGACTTCTACTTCATGGACGAGAGCTTCGAGCAGACCGTGCTGAAGCGCGACACCCTGGGCGACGCCGTCGAGTACCTCACGCCCAACCTCTCCATCAGCGTCAGTTTTCACGATGGAAAGGCAGTCGGCATCGAGCTGCCCACCTTCGTCGAGATGACCGTCGTCAAGACCGAGCCGGGGATCAAGTCCGCCACCGCGTCGTCCGTCACCAAGCCGGCCACCATGGAGACCGGCCTCGTCGTTGCGGTCCCGCCGTTCATCAACGAGGGCGAGAAAGTCCGCGTCGACACCGCCGAAGGCGCATACCTCAGCAGGGCGTAGAATCGAGATAGATGAACCGGAACAACCTGCAGAGACTTACCGGGATCAGAATTCGCGAAGCCAAGACTCTCTTCAAGGCGGGAGAGTATAGCGGTGCATACTATCTGGCAGGATATGCGGTAGAGTGTGCTCTGAAGGCTTGTTTTGCCAGGGGCGTGAAGCGCTTCGATTTTCCAGAAAAAAACACTACGAATACCGTTTACACACACGATTTAAAGGTATTAGTCAAACTGGTAAATCTGGAGAAAGAGCGGTCTGCGGCGACGCAAATCAACAAGAGATTCGAAGCAGGCTGGAATGTGGTCTTTAAATGGACTGAACAGAGTCGCTATTCAACGTTTACCAGAGACGATGCGGATGCAATCCTCGACGCGATAACCAGAACAAGGGATGGAGTGCTGCCATGGATCAAGCAACGCTGGTAAGTCCTGATGTAAACGCCGGTAGCCAAGCCCTGGCGGAACTCGATGCGGCTGGAGTTAAGCCGGTCGCCGCATTGCTGATGGTATCGCCGGAGTATGGCGATTGGCGGCTTGTGCTTTCATCTCCATCACTCGACCAAACTCATCAACTCAAGGCGTACGAAAAAGTGGCGGAGATATTGGCCGGACGTTTCGTCTATAGGCTGCCGCCGATCCTGATCCTACCCACGAAAGATCCGTTTATTCGTGAGCTACGCAAGATTTTCGGCAAAGCAAAAGATGTAACCGGAATGCGCTTGGGTGGCCAAACGATCGGAAATAGATTCATCGACAACGCATACGTGTATCGGATTCAATAACGATCCATGGTCCAGCATTTTCTAGTCAAAGGCCGGGTGCAGGGAGTGGGCTTTCGCTGGTTTGTGCAGCGCGAGGCAGCCGAGCTTGGCCTGCGCGGCTGGGTGCGCAACACCGACGATGGCCACGTTGAAGTGCTTGCCGCCGGATCGACCCGAGCAGATGCAGGAGCTGGTGCTGGCACTGCACCGCGGCACACGCGGAAGCCGCGTCGACAAGGTCGAAGTCCACCCCCTGGCCGAGAGCGAGGGCGAGCAGTTGCAATCATTTCAGATTGAAGGAGCGTGGTAATGATCCCCAACCGACCACCAAATCGATTGTGAGCCGCTGAAGAAGCTCATCCGCACCGTGCCCGACTTCCCCAAGCCCGGCATCCTCTTCTACGACATCACCACGCTGCTGAAGGACAAGGCCGGCTTCGCGCAGCTCATCGACGCGCTGGCCGCAGCACTACATCGGCCGCAAGATCGACCTCGTGCTCGGCATCGAGGCGCGCGGCTTCATCTTCGGCCCCGCGCTGGCCTACCGCCTCAACGCCGGCTTCGTCCCCGTGCGCAAGCCCAAGAAGCTTCCCGCGCCCACCGCCCGCGTCAGCTACGACCTGGAGTACGGGACGGATTCGCTAGAGATCCATCTGGACGCCATCCAGCCCGGCCAGCGCGTCGTCATGGTCGACGACCTGCTCGCCACCGGCGGCACCATGCAGGCCACCGTGCAGCTCGTCAAGCAGCTCGGCGGAGAGATCGCCGGCCTCGCCTTCGCCGTCGAGCTCGACTTCCTCAAAGGCCGCGCCAAATTCCCCGAATACGACGTCTTCAGCTTGCTCCACTACGACGAGTAACGAGCGTTCCGTGCATTCGCTCCCCGTGCGCCTTCCCCACATCCCCTGGTATGCAATTGCTGTCAGGATGGGTACAATTTGAGGATTCGACGCCCACAGGCCCCCCGTTATAAAAGACCCCTGGTGATTCAACCGGCCATAGCCTTGGCCGGCGCACGTAGGCCCGCGCCACCGCTCTGCGCCAAATTCTCAGCACACTCTGCGCCAAATCGTCAGCTTGGGAGAAGGAAATGAAATTCAAGTCAATCCCGGAAATTTCAGCCACTCGGTTCCTATGCGCCGCCACTCTGTTTCTCTGCGCCGCCACAGTGTCCATTCCGCAAGCGCCCGCGCAAACGCCCAGGCCCGCCGCCGCATCTTCCGCGAGGCCAGCCGCCGCCGCACCCGCCGCACCCGCCAGGCCCGCGCCCAGAGTGAATAACAGCTTCCGTCCACGCGGCCGGCATCTGATCTATGTCGCGTTGCCCGGATCGCTGGAGCGCGCCGGCTGGCTGAATGGCGTAGGCATCGTGGTGCTGGACGCCGACGACAATTACCGCTTCGTCAAGCGCATTCCCACCTGGGAGTACGCCGGCAGCATGAGCCCGGAGCAGGTCTCCGGCATGGCCGCCAGCCCGGTCACCAACCTCATCTACGTCGCTGCGCGCGGACGCCTGGGCGCCATCGACATGGGCACCGACAAGATGGTCTGGTCCGTCACGCTGGACGGCAAATGCTGCGAGCGTCCCCAGGTGACTCCTGACGGAAAGATCGTCGTGGTCGGCGGCGACCTGCAGGACTACTGGTACGAGGTGGACGCAGAAACCGGCAAGCTGATCGGCAAGCTGGATGCGCCGGAGAGCCCGAACTCGCACAACCTGAACCTGAGCGCCGACGGCAAGACGGCATTCATGTCGCCCAACAATAAAGTGATGACCATCTCCGATGTCGCGTCGCGCAAGGTCATCAAGACCATCCGCTTCCCGGACAACATCCGCGTGTTCGTGCTGAACAAGGACTCCAGCAAAATCTACGCCAACAACAATAACTTCCTCGGCTTCCTCATCGCCGATGTCGCCACCGGCAAGGTCGTCAAGACGGTGGAGGTGACCAGCGAGGATTGGAAGTCGAAGTGGAACGTGACGCCCACACCGCGCATTCCCCATGGCTGCCCCAGCCACGGCATCGCGCTCACGCCGGATGAAAAGGAGATATGGCTCGCCGACGGCATCTTCAAAAAGATCCACATCTTTTCCAATACGGACGATCCCAAGGAGATCGACACCATCGACACGCCGGAGGGCACGTACTGGCTCACCTTCGGCCTGGACGGCAAGCTCGCCTACTCCTCGTCGGGCGACGTCATCGACGTCAAGACGCATAAGATCGTCGGCCAGATGAAGGACGAATACGGCCACACCATGTTCAGCGAAAAGCTGCTGGACATCACCTTCGACAACGGCCACGCCCAGCGCGTCTCCAACCAGTTCGCCAACAGCTTCGGCGACTACCTGACGGCGGAGCAAGCTGGGCGTTGGGCCGCATGTCACGCCCATGCCGGGCAGCGCGCCGATCACGATGACCGGCGTCAACCGCGTCAACAAGCAATGAAGAGTTGGGCGATTCCCTTATGCGCTGGGTCTGCTGGTGCCGGCCCTGTTGGCCGCTGCATGGGCCGCGGGCGCGCCGCAAAATTCGTCCAGGCGCGCGAGGCTCCAGACTACGTCCGCGAGTCAATCACAAGCCGTGTGCGCCACACTGCCACGATATGCAGATCGTAATGGACACGCCGCGCAGCTTCGACGCATGGCAAGGCACCATGCAGAAGATGGTGAACCTGGGCGCAAAAGGAACCGACCAGCAGTACGACGACATCATGGATTATCTCCACCGCACCATGACAACCATCGACGTGAACTCCGCCGGTCCCGACGAACTGGAGATCGTTCTGAATGCTTCGGAAGCAACGGCGCAGGCGATCGTTGCGCGGCGCGAGACAAAAAAATTCACTGGCCTGGCCGACCTGAAATCAATTCCCGGCATCGATGCTGCCACCGTCGACTCCAAGGCCGCGGCTGATATTCTTCAACTGACTCGGTTTATACTTTCGCGGGAACGATCCTTCACCCACGTGAATCGGCATCCCGCCTGCAGCAAACGGTTCAGCAACCAAAGGAAGTCTCCCCCATGAAGTCGCATGGATACGCCGCGCACGATAATAAGTCGCCCCTCGCTCCCTACACCTTCGAGCGCCGCGATCCGGGCCCGCGCGATGTGGTCGTCGAGATCGACTTACTGCGGTATCTGCCACTCCGACATCCACCAGGTGCGCAACGAGTGGGGCGGCTCGATGTATCCCATGGTCCCCGGCCACGAGATCGTCGGCCGCGTCACGGCGGTGGGCGCCCAGGTCACCCGCTTCAAGCCCGGCGACCTGGCCGGCGTCGGCGTGCATGGTCGACTCCTGCCGCGTCTGCGCCAACTGCAAGGCCAGACCTGGAGAACTACTGCGTCAGAAAGGCTTCGTCGGCACCTACAACGCCAGCGGCTACGACGGCGCGCATGGTCTACGGCGGCTACTCCAACAACATCGTCTGCGACCAGCGCTACGTCCACTCCATCTCGCCCAAACTTCAGCGGCAAGCTCGCCGGCGTCGCGCCTCTGCTCTGCGCCGGCATCACCACCTACTCGCCGCTGCGCCACTGGAGGCGCGGGCCCCGGCAACAAGGTCGGCATCGTCGGCCTGGGCGGCCTCGGGCCACATGGGGCTCAAGTTCGCCCACGCCTTCGGCGCGCATGTCGTGCAGTTCACCACCTCCACCGAGCAAGATCGACGACGCCCAAAGCGTCTCGGCGCCGACGAGGTCGTCATCTCCAAAGACCCCGACGCCATGGCCAGCCACGCCGCCAGCTTCGACTTCATCCTCGACTGCGTCTCCGCCCCGCACGACCTCAACGCCTACCTTGAAGCTGCTGCGCCTCGACGGCACGCTCTGCCTCGTCGGCCTCGCGGAGGAGCCAGCTTCCCGTCGCGCCGTTCTCCCTCACCTCCTTCCGCGTCGCGCTCGCCGGCTCCAACATCGGCGGCATGAAGGAGACGCCAGGAGATGCTCGACTACTGCGCCGACCACGGCATCGTCTCCGACATCGAGCTCATCTCCATCGACAAGCTCGGCGAGGCCTACAACCGCGTCGTCCGTAGCGACGTGAAGTACCGCTTCGTAATCGACATGTCCACACTGAAGCCTTAGACGTTGATGGACATGCCCTCCACGCTGCTGAAGCCGTCCAGCAGCGCCTCGGCCACCGTCGGATGCGCGTGGATGGTGAACATCATCTCCTCGACGGTTGCTTCGAGTTCCAGCGCGGTTACCGCCTCCGCGATGATCTCCGTCGCATACGGCCCGATGATGTGGACGCCGAGGATCTCGCCGTACTTCGCGTCCGCCACCACCTTCACGAAGCCGTCGTGCGCGTCCAGAATCGTCGCCTTGGAGTTGCCCACAAACGGGAACTTGCCCACCTTCACCTGGTATGCCCTTCTCCTTGGCCTGCGCCTCGGTCAGCCCCACGCTGGCGATCTGCGGATCGCAGTAGGTGCAGCCGGGAATGCGCGTGCTGGTTGACCGGCTTGGCGAACTTGCCCGCCATCCGTGCCGCCACCACCAGCCCCGCCATGCTGCCCACATGCGCCAACTGCGGCAGCCCGCCGACAATGTCGCCGATCGCGTAGATGCCCGGCTCGGTCGTCTCCATCCATTCATTGGTCATGATGAAGCCGCGGTCGGGCACGATCTTCGTCTTGTCCAGCCCGATGTCGTCGGTGCGCGGCGCGCGGCCCACTGCAACCAGAACCTTCTCCGCCTGCTTGCTCTGCGGCTTGCCGTTGGCGTCGGTCCAAGAGACCAGCGCGCCGTCTTTGTTCTTCTCGATCTTCGTGTCCTTGATCGCACAGGTTCACATCGATGCCGCGCTTCTTGAACAGCCGCAGCAGCTCCTTGCCGATCTCCTCGTCCTCCACTGGCACCATGCGCGGCAGCATCTCCAGGATCGTCACCTCCGCGCCAAAGCTCTTGAAGATCGACGCGAACTCCACGCCCACCGCGCCCGAGCCAATCACCACCAGCGACTTCGGCATCTCGGCGATCTTCAGAATCTCGTAGTTGGTCAGGATCGTCTCGTCCGCCTTCATATCCCGGCAGCATCCGAGCGTCCGAGCCCGTCGCCAGCACCACCTTCTTCGCCTTGACCGTCTCCGTCTTGCCGTCCGCCAGCTTCACGTCGACGGAATGCACACCATCCTTCGCTGCGCCCGTCAGCCTTCCGAATCCCTTGAAGGTCGTGATCTTGTTCTTCTTCATCAGGAAGTCGAGACCCTTGGTGTGCCGCGTGATCACATCGTCCTTGCGCGCCAGCACGCCCTTCCAGTTCGAGCTTGGGCTCCGCCACGCCGCGATGCCGTAGCGTCTCGCATGCTTCAGGTGGTCCCATATCTCCGCCGTAAACAGCATCGCCTTGGTGGGAATGCAGCCCCACAGCAGGCAAGTGCCGCCCAGCCGGTCGTTGGCGTCGACCAGCGCCACCTTCAGGCCGTACTGCGCACGTGCGGATCGCGCAGGTATATCCGGCCGGGCCCCCGCCGACTACCACCACATCGAAGATCGTCTCTGCCAACGGCAGGCTCCTATCCAAATCGTTAATCTCAAATTCGCAACAGCTCGATTTTACGCTGCCCGAAGCGGGTGTTTCTTATTTTGAATCGGTTCAATCGGTGTCCATCGGTGTTAAGCCTTTGCCTCATCTACCTACCACGCGATATAGACGCCCTTCCGACCCACTGCCGATTGCCGATCTGCTCCATCATGAAGTCCGCCACATCCTCCCGCGCAATCCGTGCCCCATGCCGTGGCAGAGCCTCCCCATCGACACGGTACGTCCCGCGTCCTGGGCTGTTCAGCAGCATCGGCGGCATCACCATCGTAAAGTCCAGTCCCGATGCAGACAGCACCCTCCATTGATCCACCTGCGACGCAACCGCCCACTTCAGAAACGTGTTGTACACGATCTTCTGCACAAACCACCGCCGCCAGGCAGGCTGCTTCTTTAGTGAATCGCTCAGCGCCCCTGCCGACCCCAGCACAATGATCCGCCGCACCCCGGCTTCCTTCATCGCCGCTACAATCAGCGGGACAGCTCGCTCCAGCACATCCTCCTTCTTCAGCGACCGTGCCCCCAGCGCCGATAGCACAACATCGGCCCCCTCGACCGTCCGCCGCACCACCTCTGCATCAAACGCGTTGCCCTCCACCACGCGCACCTGCCCAGCGTAGGCAAACTCCGCAGGCCTCCGCACCAGCGCCGTGACCTCGTATCCGGCTGCCAGGCAGCGCTCGGTAAGCAGCATCCCCGTGGCCCCGCTTGCTCCAAAGAGTGCGATCTTCATTCCTGCCCCTCTTCTCCCCATGCCTCATTATCCTCTAGGCCAACTGTCCCTCTGTTCAAAAATAGGGACCCTTATCCTGTTGATATTGCTTTTTTTGTACTATATTCCCACGAATCGGACGAGTACCCGCTGCAGCCTTGGCCGATTCCCTGTGAACAAGTGCGATAAGTGGGTCGTCTCGGTGCTTTCGTCCGCCACTCTTGCTCCTTCTTCGAGAACCCGCACGCCGTTTTCTAAATTGAGGGCACACCGCAACTGCCCATCATCGCGATACATCGTCCCGGTATCCACATTTCCAGCCACAACGGCTACTGCTACTAGTCTTTCTCTTTTTAATCCTTGTTTTTAGCAGAAGCAGTACACCCAGCCTTCACAAAGCAGCACCTGCCGACATCACACATAAGTGGCCGCGCTTTCCACAAAGAAATCAGCCGCACGTAAAGCCAACCAATCTAAAATCAAGAAGGCCAAGTCTGGGCAGTACACAGCGCGCCGGATTCGGTGTACAGTTTGGCCAGCATCCGTTTCATCGAAGGAACACCCGGAGAGACCGCCTTGTCGAAAGAAATCCAGGATGCAACGTCTGTAGCTACCCCTGCAAGAAACCAGGAGCCCGAGATGACGACAGCAGCAGCGCCCACCGGAAATCTTGAGATCACCGTATCCCGCGCGGAGTTGCTGCGCGAACTGACGGCGGCGCAATCCGTGGTAGAGCGCAAAACAACCATTCCCATCCTCTCCAATTTCCTCTTTGAGGCGGCAGACGACACGCTCACCATCACCGCCACCGACCTCGACCAGGGCCTGCGTACTAGTTGCCCCGCAAAGGTCAAGAAGCCCGGAGCATGCACCATTCCCGCGCGCAAGCTATACGACTACATCAAGCTGCTGCCCGAGGGCGACATCTCCATCAAGCTGATGGACAACCACTGGGTGCAGATCCGCGCTGGCCGCTCCAACACCAAGATGGTCGGCATGGCGCGCGCCAACTTCCCCCAGGTCCCCGAGTTCCCAACCACTGGAGCGTTCAAGCTCTCCGTGGCTTCGCTCGAGAACATGATCTCCAAGACCATCTTCGCCATCTCTAACGAAGAGTCCCGCTACACCTTGAATGGCGCGCTGCTTGTGCTGAAGGCCGAATCCATGGCCATGGTTGCGACGGATGGCCACCGCCTGGCCCATATTGAAAAGCTCGGCGAGTCGCTCGAAGGCGTCTCCGGCGAGAAGAAGACCCTCATCCCGCGCAAGGCCCTCAGCGAGTTGCTCTCCCTGCTCAACTCCACTGAGGCCGAGACGCTTGACTTCGCCGACGACGAGCAGACCCTCTTCTTCCGTATCGGCGGTCGCGTCCTCACCTCGCGCAAGCTCACCGGACAGTTCCCCAACTACGAGGCCGTCCTGCCGCGCGACAACAACAAGTTCGTCATCGTCCGCTCCGAGGACCTGATGGGCTGCGATCCAGCGCGTCGCCCAGTTCGCCGACGAGCGCTCCGGCGCCATCAAGATCCGCCTCGAACAGAACGAGCTCAAGCTCTCCTGCTCCTCCACCGACTCCGGCGAGTCCGAAGACACCATCGAGACGCCCTACAACTACGACCCACTCGTCGTCGGCTTCAACAGCCAGTACCTGCTCGACTTCCTGAAGGCCATCGGCGCATCCGGCGAGGTCCGCCTGGAGTTCAAGGATGCCCAGTCCGCCGGCCAAATGCGTCCCGAAGACGCCTCCGAAGACGTCAAGTACCGCTACATCCTCATGCCCATGCGCATATAAATTGGGTGCCCCATCCATCGCAGCCTCATCGCGATGGGTGCGGTTCGCCTACTGTTGTTACCCCTCAAACTTTGGCAGGCGCATCCACTTCGGATTCTCGATTTCGCTCCGCGCGCCGCTCTTCATCAAGGTCGACTTCAAGCGGGAACTCTCGCAGGCTGCCCTCCAGCGCATAGATCGCCTCGTAAGGGATAAGCGACTGGTCATCAGGCTTCCTGGAATTGATCACGGCTCTCGGCATTGGCTTACGTCCAGTCTACCCCTCACTGCCTCAACTCAGCCTCGGTCGCGCCCTCCCCACCCTGGTCGTGCGGCGGCTCGGGCACGCTGGCAGAGAAAAACTATGGTAGTATGGCGATATGGCGATGCGGAAGATGACGTTTACGATTCCCGACGAGGTTGCGAGGCCATTCCTGCTGGCTGTGCCATCCGCGCGACGCTCTAAATTTGTTGCCGATGCTTTGAGGCGGACCTTGAAGGAGCGCGAAGAGGCCCTGATTGCGGCTTGCGAGGCAGTAAACGCAGATGCTGTTTTGAACGCATTAGTCGACGAATGGCAGGCTGTGAATGACCCGATCGAGGAGCCGTGGGATGAATCTGCTGCACGGTGAGGTCTGGTGGGTCGATCTGAATCCGACCAAGGGAAGCGAGATCAACAAGAAGAGGCCGTGCGTGATTCTCTCCGCAGACATTCTGAACCAGCGGCGCAGAACCGTGGTTGTAGTGCCACTCTCGACGGCCCCAACGGTTCGTCCACCGTTGACAGTTGCAGTCTCGTCAGGGGGTCGTCCGGCAGTCGCGGTGATGGACCAGATTCGTGCGACTGCGAAGGAACGATTTGGCAACAGGATTGGGACGTTGAGTGCATCCGAGATGGAAGCCATCGAAGAGAGCCTGCGCGAGATCCTCGGAATGTGTTGAGCGCCAACCTCACTGCCGCAGCTCCACCTCGGTCGCGCCCTGCCCACCTTGATCGTGCGGCGGCTCGGTCACGCTGGTGACCTGCGGATGGTTCTTCAGAAACTCGCGTAGCGTCCTCCGCAGAACCCCCATCCCCGTCCCATGCACAATGCGGATGTGCGGCAGCCCCGCCATGAACGCGCGGTCCAGGTAGCGCGAGACCTCGTCCTGCGCCTCCTCCGCCGTCCGCCCAATCACGTTGATCTCCATCGGTACAGAGTCCGAGTCGGTGCTCATCTGCACCGTAATTCCACCTCGTCGCCGCGCAGCCTCCGCCGGATTGACCACGGCAACCGGCGTCACCTCCGCAATATCGGCGATCGCCACACGCATCTTCATCGTCCCCACCATGACCTCGAAGGTCTTGCTGTCAATCACGCGCTCCACGCGCGCCTCTCGCCCCAAGCTCTTCAACATCACCTTGTCGCCAACCTTCATGTCGCCGGCCTTCACCGTGCGCTGCCCAGATACACGCCCGCCCGCCTGCGCCGCTGGATCGTTCTTATCCGCGCCCGTCGTATGCGCCACCACCGTTGAGTTGAATTGCTCCGAAAACTCGCGCCGCACCCGCGCCACCGCCGAACCAGCCTCACGCGCAATCTTCTTTGCCACTGCCTTGTCGTCGATTGCCTTCACCGTCTCGCGCAGTTGGAATTCAAAATCCCCGATCAGCGAATTCAGCTTTGCCTCCAGCTCCTTCGTCCGTGTCTTCTGCTCCGCGCGTCCCTCCGTCTCCAGCCGCAGCCGTTCGCGCGCAATCTCCCGCTCGCGAAACCGCAGCGCCTCGCGCTCGCTACTGGCTGCGGTCAGTTGTGCGTGCAGTTGATCCAACAGCACCCCAATATCTGCGGCCTGCGTCGTCAGTTGCGCCCGCGCCGCAGCGACGATCTCCGCCATCAACCCCAGCCGCTCCGCGATGTTCAGCCCAGCCGATGCTCCTGGAACCCCAAGCCGCAACTGGTAGGTCGGCGACAGCGTCGCCTGGTCGAATCCCACCGCCGCATTCAGCACACCAGTTCGATTCGCCGCATACACCTTCAACGAAGTCAGGTGCGTTGTAATACAACTCCAGGAGCGCGTACTGAGGAAGTGCCCGGCAATCGCCACCGCCAATGCCGCGCCCTCCTCCGGGTCGGTCGCCGATCCCAGCTCATCCAGCAGCACCAGCGACTCCTCATTCGCCACCCGCGCGATTCGGTCCACGTTGAGCACGTGCGCTGAAAAACTCGACAGGTTCGTCTCAATCGACTGCGCGTCGCCAATGTCCGCGTAGATCGCCTGGAACAGCGGCAGCGTCGCAGCCTCCGCGGGCACGGGCACTCCAGCCTGCGCCATCATCGCCAGCAGCCCGACGGTCTTCAGCGCTACCGTCTTGCCTCCGGTATTCGGTCCGCTGATGATAAGCTGCCGCGCATCGGGCTCCAGCGCCAGCGTAATTGGCACTGCTGATGCACCGGAGCGTCGCAGCCGTAGCTCCAGCAGTGGGTGCCGCGCATTGACGAGCGACAACCCGCCGCCTTTGGGTGCCCCATTCGTGACAGCTTCACCGTCACGGGTGGGGTCCGTGGTAAACATCGGCCGCACGCACTCCAGCTCATTGGCAAACCGCGCCCGTGCAAAGTGGCTCTCCACCTCGGCCAGCACCGACGTCCCCAGAAAGAATCGCGTCTGCCTGCTCGCCGATGGCCCGTGTCATCGCCACCAGGATCCGATGGATCTCGCGCTGCTCTTCGTCCAGCAGCCGCACCAACTCGTTGTTCTGCTCGATGGTCTCCAGCGGCTCCACAAACACCGTCTGCCCCGACGAGGACGCCCCATGAACCACCCCCGGCACGCGTCTGCGAAACTCCGCCTTCACCGGAATCACGAACCGCTCGCCGCGCACTGTAATCAACTCTTCCTGGGTCGAGCCCTCGCTGGCCAGCGCGCGTAGCGACTTTCTCAGGCTCTCTTCAATCGCGCGGTGTTGCCGCTCCATCGCTCTCCGGATGCGTCGCAGCTCATGGCTCGCCTCATCGGAGAGCGACCCGTCCGGCTCGATCTTTCCCCGCAGCGCGTGCAGCAGCGGCGCAAAGTCGTGTTCCACCAGCGCCGCCGATAGCCCGGCAATCCCCGGCCACACACGCGCCCGGCTTGCAGGCGAGATCAGCAGCGTCCGCCACGCCGCAATCCGCTCCACCACCGTAAGCAGCGCATTGATCTCCAGGGCTTCCAGCGCCGCGCCATCAATCCGAGCCTGCTCCAACTGCTCCGTCGGATCGAACAACCCGTGGAACTCGAAGCTCCCGCCGCCAGTCAGCAGGTCGCGAATCTCGCCCGTCCGCTGCTGTTGCGCCTCGATCCAGGCCCGGTCTGCGCACGGCTCCAGCGCCTGCACCCACCCGCGCCCCAGCGGCGACGCGGCAAGGCCCGCAATGTGCTCGCGCAGCCGTGGCCACTCCAGCGTGGAGGAGCTGGACTCGGGCAGCGGCAAAGGAATGTTGGGCAGTAGAGGCACATCTGCTATGGTATCTGGCCGCTCACCCGAATGTATTCGATGCGGTGCGATGGATGCCCGTCCGTCGTAGACTGGACGCATGAACTTTCCAGCCACGCGTCTGCGCCGTCTGCGTCGTACTCCAGCTCTGCGCTCCCTTGTCCGCGAGACACATCTGCATCCCGGCGCGCTCGTTTATCCACTCTTTCTCTGCCCCGGAGAAGGTGTACGCAAAGAGGTCGGCTCCATGCCCGGCGTCTTCAATCTGTCTATAGATGAAGCGGTGAAGGAGGCTGAATCCTGCGCCGCGCTCGGTCTCGGCGGCCTGCTCCTCTTTGGTCTGCCCGCAGAAAAGGACGAGCAAGCCACCGGCGCCTACGCGTCCGACGGCATCGTCCAGCAGGGTCTGCGCGCCCTCAAGTCCTCCCGCGCCCTCGACTCCCTCGTCCTCATCGCCGATGTCTGCCTCTGCGAGTACACATCGCACGGCCACTGCGGAATTGTCCACAAAGATGGCGACCACTACGAGATTGAGAACGATTCCAGCGTTGCGCTGCTCGCCAAAACCGCCGTCTCCCTCGCACAAGCCGGTGCCGACATCGTAGCACCCAGCGACATGATGGACGGCCGCGTCGAAGCCATCCGCAGCGCGCTCGACGCCGCAGCTCTCACCGACACCCCCATCCTTAGCTACGCCTCCAAGTTCGCTTCCGCCTTTTACGGCCCCTTCCGCGAGGCCGCCGACTCCGCGCCGCAGTTCGGCGACCGCCGCAGCTACCAGATGGACGGGGCGAATCTTAGGGAAGCCATGCGCGAGATCGACCTCGACATCGCCGAGGGCGCCGACATGGTCCTGATGAAGCCCGCCCTCCCCTACCTCGACGTCATCCGCACCGCCCGCGAGCGCTTCGACGTCCCCCTCGGCGCATACCAGGTCTCCGGCGAGTACTCCATGCTGCACGCCGCCTTCCAGCGCGGCTGGCTCGAGCCCGAGCGCGCCATCCTCGAGTCCCTCATCTCCATCCGCCGCGCCGGCGCCGACTTCATCGTCACCTACTTTGCGAAGGATGCAGCGCGAACACTGGCGTAGATTTGGGTGCCTCATCCATGAAGCATCGCGACATGGGTGGGTTTAGGCAACCCCCCCCCGCCGTCATTCTGACTCGAAAAGTCAGAATCTCTGTAGTTGTCCTTAATCCCCACATGTACTTAATCCGTGCTTCTATCCGTGTCAATCCGCGTTAAGCCCTTTCCCTTTACCCCCGGAACAATATCTGCCGCGGACACGGATCGCGCTGTGTCGCTGAACTATCGTTCAGGTCGTCGATCGGCGACAGGCTAAGTTCAGTGCCAGAAACGGCATAGACGCCGGGAGTCTTAGTCAGGGTGAGCAGTCGCCGTGCGCGGAATGTGGGCCTCTGTAGGATCGGGCGAGCGGAGAGTAGCCGCCGGATCGGTCGCGGGTTTGTACCCAAGCAGCAGCGGGCCAGCCTGGAACGAGTAGTAGCCGGGCATTGCCGCCGGATTGACAGGCTCACTCGCGCCCACCCTCATATCGAAGTCAAACTGGTACGCATCGCCCGCCTTGGGTACGACTCGCGTTGTGACGAAGCCCTTCTCCATCACTGCCCGCACCGGCTTGCCATGCAGCGTCAGGCGATGGTCCGACGTCCAACTCGGCGCAAACAGCCGCATCGCCATCTGCGTCCGCGTGGAACTTGCAACCACTTCGATCCGCACCGGCCCTGGATATGGATACGCCGCAGTCTGCTTCAATGTAATCGGCATGGGCTTCAAAGCTGAACCCATATCCACCGTCGCCTGTGAATCTGAAAAGAACGGCACCGTCAGCTCACCCTCGCGTGCAAAGTACAAGTACTGCGCCGCGCGCGCAAATCCCTCGCCGCCGCGCATCGTGCAGCAGAAGTTCGCCTCATAACTCCGCACCTTAACCCATGCCGACCCAAATCCCGCGCAGGTATCCGTCCCAAACCCGCCATTGCCCCGCAGCCCTCGTCCGACGCCATTGAACCAGATCAGATGCGCATCTTCCAGATACGCCGCGTCCCCGGTGTGCTGCCACAACTGCGTCGCCACCATATACGAATCGATAATGGCGCATGGTTCCGTCCAGCTATCCTGCCGCCCAAACCAGTTCGTGTTTGCATAATTCGCCGTCATCCCTGTAGCGCGATACAGCCGGTAGCGCTCCTCCACCGCATGCCAACAATTTCGCGTCGCCCGTCTCACCGTAGACCCGCAGCAGCCCGCGCATCCCTGTCAGCGACGCGTGGGTCTGCGCCTTGATCGCCACCAGGTCCATCTGTAGATATCGCTCCACAGCCTCGTCGATCAGCTCCTTCAACGCCGCTGCGTCTCCATCATTCCCTGCTTTCAGCACCAACCAGGCGTGCGCCAGTCCATCCAGAAATATAAACGCGCAACCCGTGTCGCTCGATACCGCCCAATCGCCGTGTTGCCCGTTCAGTTGTCCATCCACCGCACCCGGATTCGCCGGTGTTACTGCCCGCGTCCGTAACGAAGGATCGATCGGGTACTTCGCATAGCTTCCACGCAGCGGCAGCGCCAGATTCCGTACCACCGCGCGAATCTGCGCCAGCGTCTGCGGATCGCGCTTCCACTCGTAGTACTCACAAAGGCCGCGCAGAGTCCAGCCGTGGCCGGAGAGTTGTTGCTCGTTGATGGCGTGCAAATCCAGCGCCGGTCCGAAGTAACGCTGCGCGTTCAAGTGGTTCTTGTACTCGGCCACCATCGCCGGAAAGTACTCCGGCTCCTCTCCAGTGGCGCGCGACAAGAGCGTGATGGCCAGCAGAGCGCGGCCCTCGAAGTCCCCAGGCCACGAATGCACGTTCTGTCCATTGAAGAGCTGCGGAGGCCGGTAGAGCGCGCTTTGCAATCTGGTAAAGTTCTGGCCTGTGCGGTGGGCCAGATCGCCGCCCGCATGGATGTCGCCCAAAGGCACTGGGAGGGGCGGAACCTGGGAGGGCTTGGTGGTTTGGGCCAAGGCAGCGCGGCCAAGCGCTGTACCGCTCAAGGCGAGTGCAGCAGCGCCCTGCGCAAGAAATTCCCTTCGCGTACGATTGCCGCCCCATTGGGACATACTTTCCCCTCCAACCCGCGTGCCATCACGCTAAGACGGCATTGCGCCGATGTCAATTCAGACCCGCTTACAACGCGATAACTCTGTCCATACCTATTTAAATCAGCTTGCTAACACTCGCTGCGCGCGGCGGGTGTATGCTGGGCGCGCTGGTTTCTATCGGCTTACAAGGGGACTGAACAATGGATATGAATGTGGGCTTAGTGATCGTAGGGCTTTTGGCGCTGGTGGTATTGATCCTGGTGGTCAAGACGCTGTATACCGTGCGCACCTACACGGCGGGCGTGGTGGAGCGCTTCGGCAAATTCAACGCGCATCGTGCAGCCGGGCCTGCATACCCTCGTGCCGTTTGCCGAGCGCGTCTTCTTCGTGGACCTGCAGGTGAAGCAGGCACAGTTCTCGGTGGAGACCAAGACACGGGACAACGTCTTCGTCCAGATTCCGGTCAGTGTGCAGTACCAGATCCTGTCGGACAAGATCTACGACGCATTCTACAAATTGAGTTCGCCGCAGAAGCAGATTGAAAGCTTCGTCTTCAATTCGATCCTGGGTCATGTGCCGAAGCTCTCCCTGGACGAAACCTTCGAGCAGCAGTCGGGCATCTCGGTCAACGTGAAGACCGAGCTGGACGCCATCATGTCCGGCTTCGGCTACAACATCCTCACCGCGCTGGTCACCGACATCATTCCCGACTCCAAGGTGAAGGATGCGATGAACGACATCAACGCCGCCCAGCGCGCGCAGGTTGCGGCTCAGGCGCGCGGCGAGGCGGAGAAGATCCTGAAGGTGAAGCAGGCCGAGGCGGAGGCCGAGTCCAAGGCGCTGCAAGGCAAAGGAATCGCGGCCGAACGCCAGGCAATCATCGATGGTCTGCGCTCGTCCATCGAGAACTTCCGCGAGGGGGTCCCCGGCGCCACCGCCTCCGACGTCATGGCCCTCGTTCTGCTGACGCAGTACTTCGACACACTCAAGGACATTGGCACCAAGTCCGGCAACAACACCGTCTTCCTGCCCAACAGTCCCGGCGCGGCCAACGACTTCATGACCCAGATTCTGGCCGGACTGAAAGGGCAGCATGAACGCCGGCAGCGGCGCAGGAGGCATGGGCCTGCCCGTGGTCAATCCCGCTGCCGCCACCGCCCATCGTAAAGAGCTAGAGCGAAGCTCGACCCGGAGGGAGCAGGGGCCTTCATGCCCCTGAGAATCGCTACCACAGAAGACGGGCTTCAGCCACCGGATCGTTCCTACTGCGCCGCCAGCAGCTTCGTCAGCAGCGGCTCCATCGTGTCCGCCCAGATCTGATACCCCACGTCCGTCGGATGCAGTTTGTCCGGCCCCAGCCCCAGCCAGCTATCCCCCACCGGCGGCATCTTCGCGGCTAGATCCAGATAGAAGACCGTCTGGTTGTCGGCAAACGTCTTGATCAGCTCGTTGGCCTGCGCCATCAACTCCGCCGCCCGCGCGCTGGGCAGAATGCTGACCAGAATGATCTTCGTCATCGGATACATCGTCTCCAGCTTCGCGATCACCGCCTTCACGCCCGCCGCAATGTCCGGAGCTGTATCGATATTGTTATTCGTGCCAATCATCAGCACCGTCACCTTGGGCTTCATGTCCTTCACGTCCATGGTGTCCAGCCGGTACAGCACATGCTGCGTGCGGTCCGCGCCCGCGCCGAAGTTCAACGCATTGCGTGGCGCATACATCTTGTCCCAGATCGCCGCGCCGCGGTTCACCCCGCCCCACGGCGCCGAGGTCCAGCTCTCCGTAATCGAGTCGCCCACAAACAGAATGTCGACCGGATGCCCCTTCGCCGCCGCAATGCGGTCGTTGCAGTTCTTGTAGCCCGCCGGGTGCGAGAGCGAGTTGGAGTTGCTGGCAATCGTGGTGCGCGGTGCCGTCGAGACGGCCCCTACCGCACTCGGCGCAACTTGCGTCGGCGCGGTCTGCGCAGCCGGAAGCGTTGGGTTGGGGGCCTGCGCTATGCAGGCAAGTGGCAGCAGTGCGAGCAATACGAAGTTGCGAGCGATTTGTTGTGAGAGGCGCATAGTGCCCACCAGCTTATCAGTCGAAGTACGTTTCGTCACCGGTCTGCGCCAACCAGCCCCCGAACGTTCTCTTCCAGCGTCGCAGTCAACTCTGCCGGATCGGTCTGCTCAGTGGCCGCATCGATCGGCCGCCCAATCCGCACTTCGATCTTTCCCGATCTAAACCAGCGCGCGCCGCTTGCACGAATCTCCCCCAACCCGACCAGCGCCATCGGCACAATCGGTACGCGCGACTCCGCCGCCAGCAGCCCGATCCCTGGTCGAAACGCGTGCAGTCTGCCATCCCGGCTGCGCGTTCCTTCGGGGAAGATCAGCACCGAGTAGCCGCGGTCCATCGCCTCGCCCGCGTGCGCAAAGCTCCGCCGAAAGCCCCTCGCGCGCGGCAGCGGAAAGACGTTGAACAGCGCCGTCAGCAGCAAGTACGCCGCCGGCCCGAAGAAGTTTGCGATCGTGTTCGGCTGGTTGCATGCGTGGCGCATGTCCACTAGCATCTCGCCCGACATCGCCACCGCAACGCGCCTGCGCAACTTTGCCGGCAGCGCATATAAGATCAGCGCCCCATCGTAGGCCGTCACATGGTTGGCGATCAGCAGTACCGGCCCGTCCGGTAGCTCCGCCGCTTCGCAAACCACGCGCGGCGCGGCAAGCAGCCAAACCACTGGCCGCAGCACCAGTTCAAGATACGCCACCCGCACCGCCTGCACCGGCCAGCTCCACGGCCAGCGCGGATAGATAGGATCGGACGTTCGCTCTTCGCTGCCCGTTGTAGCTTGGGAGTTGTTCTCAGAGGGGTCGCCGCTCCATTCTGTCGCACTCGAACCTGCATCTTGCAACCTGCAACCCGCAACTTCAACCAGCGCGCGCAGATCGCCAACAGTTTCCAGCTTCGCCACAGCGTCATCCTCCAGCTCCAGGCCGAAGCGTTGCTCCAGCGTGGACTGCAGTTGCACCCTGCCCAGAGAATCCAGATGCAAGTCTTCCGACAACCGCATCTGTTCGACATCTCCAGAATCAACCGCTGGGATCGCCTCGCCCGTCACCTCAGCGATCATTGTAAGCAGCGCATCGCGGTCCGCCGCAACACCGCCCGCAGCGGATTGCTGTCCTACCAGCGTCGTGCTGGCCCATCGCGCCACCTGCCTGCGCACCAGCTTCCCGGTCGACGTATAAGGAAAATCAATCTCCGGCCAGCGCAGCACGCGGCGGATCTGCTGATACTCGGCCAGTTCGCGGTTGGCCTCTGTCACGGTGTGTTGCAAATCATCTTCCGCGCCGGAAAAGAGTACCACGGCGACCGGTTCCGCGCCGCCCACCATCTCGCATGCCACCACCACCGCGCCTCGCACGCCGGGCTGCGCCACCAACGCGGCCTCCAGGTCGGCGGGATGGATGTTCATCCCTGCTCCGGTCACGATTACATCGCCTTTGCGTCCCAGAAATCGCAGATCGCCCGCCGCATTTTTCTCCGCCAGGTCGCCCGTGGCCATCCAATCGCCATCGCGCGCCTGCATCCTGCCGCCCGCCCACGTCGCGCCGGAGAGCATCTCGCCGCGCACCAGGATCTCCCCCTCCTCGGTGATCTTCACCTCGCGTCCCGGCAGCGCCTTCCCGATCGTCCCCGGCGCAATGTGGAAAGGGTGATTCAGCGTCACCAGTGCGGCGGTCTCCGTCATGCCATAGCCCTGGATCAGTGCAAATCCCAGCCGGCTCCAGAACGCCTCCAGCTCCGCCGGCATTGTCGCGCCGCCCGAGATCACTGCCCAGAACTTCCAACCCAGCGCGCTGTGTACGCGCCTGGTCCGCCACCACTTCCGCAGTACCCCCTTCACCCCACCCCCGCCGTCATCCTCAGCGGGTGCCCCATTCATCGCGCGCTTCTGCCCGATGGGTGGGGTTTCTAACTCCGGAAACCTCCCCAGCAGATGCACACGCAGCAGATGCAACACCCTTGGCACGGCCACCAGCACCGAGATACGCTCGCGCCGGACCAGTTCTGCGACTCGCGCGGGCTCAAGCTGCTCCGTGAAGTGTACCTCCGCGGCCAGCAGAGCAGGGCACCAGAGCCCCATGAACTGCCCAAACACGTGGCTCAGCGGAATGCTGTGCAGAAATCGCAGCGGATGAAAGATGCGCTCGTATTTAATATATTTGTCGATCTCGTTCTCGATCGACTGGAGACTGACCAGCACGTTGCGGTGCGTATGCACAATACCACGCGGCTCCGAGGTCGTCCCCGAGGTAAATACAATCTGGAACGGCGTCTCCCGGTTCACCGCATCGCTCACCTCGAACAGCGGCTCCGCCGGCAGATGCGCCGCGATACCCATGAGCGGTAGGCAATCAGGGATTTGCGATCCCACAGCTTTTTCTGATCCCTGGTCCCTGATCCCCGTCCCCTGTTGTTCCAGCGTCTTCAACAGCCCCGCATCGCCCACGATCAGCTTTGGCGCAACGTCCTTAATCACCCGCGCCGCAAACTCGCTCGTTCCCGCCGCGTCCAGCGGCACCACAATCACCCCGCGCAGCAGGCAGCCGAAGAAGACCCCAATCCACTCCGCGGAGTTCTCGCCCCACAGCACCACGCGCTCACCCGGCGCAACGCCGCGCCGCTCCAGCTCCGCCGCAAATCGCCCCGCAATCCCGGCCAGCTCGCCATACGTCGTCGCATAGCGCCGGTTGCCGCGATGCGCCACCACCGCCGTCTCCCCGGCGTGGCTGCGAAACTCCTCCACAAGGCTGGCCAGATTCTCCCGCATAGTCCAGAATGATAGATGCGGTGACGGGAGTATTACTTGTAACATTGAAATCTTAGGATCCGCAACATCGGAGTCGCCGCCCTTCATTATTCGAAAAGCGTCGTTGCGTATGGGGATTCCTCTATGAATTTGGGAAAGGATGAATTGATTGGCGTGCTGATCGGGAGGGGTCTCTTCCGCCCCCCGTCCGCAACTAACGGCGCGTCCTTCTCCCGTATTGGCAGAGAACAAGGGGAATCGATCTTATAGCTCGTTGACACCGGCCTCCGCCTGACATGACCTTCGCCAAATCGCGCGCGCGCGCCCTCGAGGTAGTCGGCATCGAACTCGCAGCACACCCACTTTCTCTTGAGCGATTCGCAAACCTCCCCTGTCACGCACGACCCACCGAAGGGATCAACCACAAGATCGCCTGGATCGGTTAGGAATTTTATGAAGTATTCGGGCAAAGCTGATGGGAAGCGAGCCGGATGAGGAGCGATTCCCCGCTCTTTGCAATACTCCTGATATTTTCCGTTCGACTCGGTATTCGCAACCGCTAATAAGTTCGGGGGTATCGCACCGCCGTTGTGCCGTTGGAACTTCGTCGAAATGTTGTGCCCTGACGGTCGAAGTTTAGCCCGGTAGCCGTTAGCGATGAGGCCGTTCATCGATTCGCTATAGGGTGCAAGAACCCGCCGGTTGCTCGCCTTGGGAAAGGGTGTAGGTGAAAGCCACCAAATACAATTCACGGCATCCTTCACTCGCACTCGCCGAATATTTACCCATTCGGCTGGAGTGGGGAGCTTCGCAGGATTCCACCAGAAGTGTTCGAGGCAGAGATGGAATCCGTAATCCTTGCATAGCATCATCAGCAGCTCGAAATGATATAGTGATCGCGTTGGAATACCCGGTTTCCACGCTCCGCCAATATCGATTACTAGGCTTCCATCGTCCTTCAGAATTCTCCTGAACCCTTCTGCAAAGGGTCGGAACCATTCCAAGTAGCGATCAGCATCTTCGTTTCCGTAAGCCTTTTTTCTAACGAGACCGAAGGGTGGGGATGTGACGATTAGATTTGTCCCATTGGGCTTAAGTGTCTTGTGGAGGAGGCCAAGCGAGTCACCGTGGTAGATTTTTCCGTGGGATGCTTCATAAAAAACCTTTGGAGGCGAAACATCTATATGAGGTTCAGTCGTGTCGATAGGTACCTGCTCGGCTTGTGAATTCTTGTGCAAATGGCGTATGTACTCGCTAATCGACGCGAACCCCATCGCAGATGCAGAGACCTCCATCTCAGATCGCTCCGTCTCTGTCAGCCTCACATTTGTAATTGCTGAGCGTGGTGTTGCGGAACGCGGCCTCGCCAAATGAATTCTCCTTGTCTTACAGAAATAGATTAGCTCAGGCGTTTTCGTAACACAATAACGGAGATGTGGATATCCTAGCTTGACGAACCATTTTGGGAACTGCCTATGCCCGCAATTCAGAACTCCATCCTGTTAGACGCCCTCGTTGCTGCCTACGAGGCGTCCGGAGCCGCAGTCTTCAACGCGACTCGCGAGCGCCGTAACCCACGAAAGTTTATCCTCGTGAGCCAGCGAGACTCTCAGGCCACTGAGGTTTGGATTTACGCTTGGACATTGACCCCTGGCGGACGACCAAGCCTGCCCTTCGAGTACCGCATTCAGATGACGTCAGTTGCATCTCCGCTACCTCAGAATCCGAAGGGGCCAACGATCTTGCTGGGATATCATCCAGCAATCGAAATGTTCGCAGGCTTCGACCTTTCGCAGCACAGACCTTTACTGTTGGTTCACCGTCTGTGCAGATTGATATCCGCGCGGTTGAAGACGCGAAGGTGACAGGCCTGTCGTTTGCTCAGAAAACCAATAGTGAGATTGCGATAGGAATTCGGCCGGATCAACTATTCAGCTACACACTCAATGCCGCCCAGTTGCACTCGTTGGGAGCTGACGCGAAAGCCGTAAATTTGCTGAGATTGGCGGTTGATTTGAAACCGCTCCCGACAAGTAAGATGGACGAGATTCCGCTGGAGAGAATGAGGGTCGTACAGACGATCAGCACGCTTAGTCGTGACAGTTCCTTTAGAAAAGCGGTGTTGTCCTCATACAACAACACTTGTGCTGTCAGTGCTACTCAACTCCAGCTTGTGGACGCAGCACATATTCTGCCCGTAGGAGCGAAGGGGAGCTCCGACCGGGTTCAGAATGGCGTTTGCCTAGCTCCGACATATCATCGAGCGTACGACCTCGGAATCATATACATCGACGAGAGCTATATCGTGAAGGCAAACGAGAGGAAGCTAGATCAACTCCGGGCTCTCAACCTCCGAGGTGGCGAAGCAAAATTCATCGCATCGCTTGGTCGGCTTTCATTGCCGAAGATGCGGGCAGATTGGCCATCGGTTGACATGATTCGACAGGCTAATGTTTTTAGAGGCCTCAGAATTTAGAGATACCCCCATGCCGACTCACTTCACCCCCGAGGCCCTCAAATTTCTGCGCGGGCTGGCGCGCCACAACGATCGCGCCTGGTTCGAGCCGCGCAAGCACCTCTACGAGCGCGAGCTCAAGGCCCCCATGCTTGCGCTCATCGAGGAGGTCAACGCCTCCATGGCCGCCTTCGCGCCCGATCACATCCGCCCACCGCACAAATCCCTCTTCCGCATCTATCGCGACACGCGCTTCTCCTCCGACAAGCGTCCCTACAAGACGCACATCGCCGCCTGGTGGGCCTGCGGCGGAATGCAGAAGACCTCCGGTGCGGGGTTCTACTTCCACGTCAGCTCCACCGAGACCGTCATCGCGGCCGGCGCCTACATGCCCGCCCCCGAACAGCTCCTTGCCATCCGCCGCTATCTGGTCGACCACCACGCCGAACTCCGCGCCCTCCTTGCCGGCCGCAAGCTGCGCGCCGCCATGTGCGAGTTCGACGGCAACCGCCTCACCCGTCCGCCGCGCGGCTTCTGCGCCGATTCGCCCGCGCTCGACCTCCTTCTCTGCCGCCAGTGGGGCGTCTCGGCCACGCTTCCCGCCGAGCGCGCAACCCGGCCCACGCTGCTCCGCGACATCACCTCGCGCTTCGCGCTCGCAGCCCCCATCGTCCACCTCCTGAACCGTGCGATTGCTTCGGCCCGGACTGCAAAAATCCCGTGATATTCCTGGAAAATCCCCATACATTCCTGCATATGTGCCAAAAATGGGACAAAACCCGAAGAAAACGGCAAAATATCTGTGGAAACCGCATAAAACCCATTGACAAAACATCTCCAATGGTCGAAGGTGAATTGCGGTACGTTTCCTGATACCCGCATAAACACCGGCGATTTCATAACACAGTACGTCTCGATCGCTGGTTCAACGCGGGTATGTCAGGCGAGCATATCGGGTCTTCAATGCATCCGTAGCACGATATTTAACCACCAACGTGGAATTAAGGAGCAACACACATGGCAAAAGGTATGACCAAAACCGCACTCGTTCGCCACATGGCGGAGAAGCTGGGAATCACCAATAAGGAAGCCGCAGCCGGCTTGGAGCTGCTGGCGGATACCGCTATCAAGGAGACCAAGAAGAACGGCGAGTTCACCATCCCCGGCATCGGCAAGCTGGTCAAGGCAGATCGCAAGGCCCGCCTCGGACGCAACCCGCAGACCGGCGAGACCATCAAGATCAAGGCCAAGACCGTGGTCAAGTTCCGCGTCGCCAAGGCTGCCAAGGACGCAATCGCGCCGCCAAAGAAATAGTCCCTTCCCCGGCCTGACGGAAGAGGCACGCAGAAGCAGACCGGCCCGCCGCCCGCGGTTTCTACGCGGATGAGAGCGGTTTCACGGGTTCTGTGGAGGCAAAGCAAAGGATGGGTACGGTCTCTCAACGAGGCCACGGTGACAGCCTGCGCAAAGCCACAGGAACAGTGAGACCGCTCAGGCGGTGGGCCGGTTCTGCATCTGAAACCCCCGCACCGCCAGCGAAGCCCCTAGCCACACCAGCACGCACTTCGTCAGCAGGAAGGCGTCGTACCGCCAGCCAAGCACCGCGAACGATACTGTCACGCCCCACATAAATATCTCCGCCAGCGCAGCCTGCGCCCATCGAGGCCGCGCCCCCGAAGCTGAAATCCTCGGTCTGAACGACGGCCACAACCGCGGTACCTGCGCGCAGTATGCCCGATAAGATTCGCCCTGCTTCCCCGCCAGAAACGTCTCCTCGCCCAGGATCAGTCGCATCTGGAAGCCGATGAGGACCACAATCGTGAAGACCGCTCCGCTGGCCGGCATCAGCAGCGCCAGCGCCAGCGTATGGATCCATGCCCCTAGGTAGAGTGGGTTGCGCAGATGCCGATACGGCCCATCCGCCACCACTCCCTCCGCGCGCAGTGCCGTATCGCGCATCACGTCCGTGCCCAGGTACGCCGAGCCCCAGGTCCGCAGCCACGCGCCAATTCCCGCGCACAGAATCCCCACTACTAGCACCACATTGAAGGCCGGTCCGATGCTCATCATCGCGGTCTTCGACAGCAGCGCCGCCAGCACTCCCCATAGATGCGCGTTCGATCCCGTTCCATCCAGCGGCAACACCGCGTTCCACGGCGCCACGAATCCGAGGACATAGATCGCCATGATGATCCAGAAGCGGTGTCGGAACTCGAAGGCTGTAGCTTTCATAGAATGCAATAAGGAGTTCGTTGTGAGTTGTTAGTTATATGTTGCCGGAATGAGGCAGCGGCGTCATGGTATATTTGTAACACATTATGTTACTAATATGAACTTGCCGGGTGGAGTGCATAGTCGCAGGCCGTTCCTCAATTCTCGCCCAACGCTGACAGGATCGCGTCAAAGTCCTCCACTCCGGCGTACTCGATGATCACACGGCCTTTGCCCTTGCGATCCTCGATGTGGACCTTCAGCCCGAGGCGGCGCTGCAGCCGATCCTGCGCTTCGCGGACATTGGGGTCCTGCGGTGCGGCCGCGGCAAGCTGCTTCTTCGGCTTCGGCTCCGGGCTGATCAACCCCTGAATGTAGCTCTCGGTCTGCCGGACAGAAAGCCCATTTCCGACGATCCAGTTCGAGGCGTTGGCCATCTGCTCGGTGGACCCCAGCGCCAGCAGCGCGCGCGCATGGCCAAAGCTGAGCACACCCTGCTCCACCAGTCCCTGAATGCCTTCCGGTAATTTCAACAAACGAATGAAGTTACTGACACTGGCGCGGTCCTTTCCGGTGCGCACAGCCATCTGTTCCTGGGTTAACTTGAACTCCCGGCTCAGCCGCTCGAAGGCCCGCGCCTGCTCCATCGGGTTCAGGTCCTCGCGCTGCAGGTTCTCGACGATGGTCATCTCCAGCGACTGTTCATCGGAGACCTGGCGCACGATCGCCGGAATCGTCGCCTTGCCCGCCGCTTGGGAAGCGCGCCAGCGCCGCTCTCCCATGATGAGCTGATAACGTCCTCCGGGCATCTGGCGCACCACTACCGGTTGCACCACGCCGGTTGAGGCGATCGACTGCGCCAGTTCTCCCAGTTGGACCTCGTCAAACCGGCTGCGCGTCTGGTTGGGGTTGCGGTCGATCCGGTCGAGTGCGATCTCCAGCGGTTTACCTGTCGCTTCGGGTGCTGATGCTGCCTGCGGTCGCGGTCCAAGCAGCGATTCAATCCCTTTGCCCAGAGCAGGCCGGCGCTTCGGGTCGGCGGGCGTCGTGGTTGTTTCCATCGTATAAACCTCTTTCTTCGTTGTATCGAGCGCTCATCACTGAAAGCTGACAAAACGCCAGCGGAGACTACTTCGAATAGGGCCAGAACCGGGGAACCGCCCTTATCGCTTCATGTCCATCATTCTGTTCCTTTTGCGACTTCGGGGTCTCAATTCCGTTCCTGCGCAGCAATTCGGCCGCCAGCGCGGTATACGCCTCCGCGCCCTTTGACCGGGGGTCGTAGAGCTGCACGGGCTTGCCGTGGCTGGGTGCTTCGGCCAGCCGGATGTTGCGTGGAATGGTTGTGGTCAGCAGCTTTTCCCCGAAGAACGCTTGCAGGTTTTCGGTGACCTGTTGCGACAGATTGGTGCGATCGTCGTACATGGTCAGCAGCACTCCTTCTAGTGCCAGCGTCGGATTGAAGGACTGGGCCACCCGGTCGAGCGTCTGCATCAGCTCCGTGATGCCCTCCAGAGCGAAATACTCCGCCTGCATCGGCACAAGCAGGCCGTCTGCGGCGACTAAAGCGTTCAGAGTCAGCAGATCGAGTGCCGGTGGGCAGTCGAGCACGATGAAGGTATAGGAACTGCGGACAGATGCAATGGCTTTGCGCAGACTGAACTCGCGGCGCTCCTGCGAGACGAGTTCGAGGTTTGCGCCAATCATGTCCTTGCTTCCGGGCAGTAGGACCAGCGACGCGATCTCGGTCGGCAACAGTGCTTCCTCCACGGTCGCCAATCCCATAAGAACATCGTAGACGCTCAGGCGGGACTCATTGCGGACAACCCCGAGACCGCCAGTGGCGTTGGACTGCGGGTCGCAGTCGATCAACAGTGTCGGTAGCCCTTCCAGCGCCAGCGCGGCAGCCAGGTTGATCGCTGTGGTGGTCTTGCCCACCCCACCCTTCTGATTCACCACGGCGATCACTTTGGCCGCAGGTGCGCCAGCTTGGCTGGAGATCGTCATCAGGTCTGAAGGCTGGGTCGACACGGTTGAAGGAAGACTATCGGGCGATACCTATGCATGGCAATGCCACAGGCTGTGCAGAAGGTTGCTTCCCTGTGGAGAAACTGTGGACGGTTTTATAAAGTGGCTGCCACGGCGGGGATTGCGTGGAGGCGGTGTGGAAATCTTTTATGCTGGAAGATGTAAATGAGGAGTGTTCCACGTGGAACATCGCCCCTCATTTCGCCATTAAATTGTCCTGAGATACTTCGCCGTGTACCTGTACCGGCAATGTTCCACGTGGAACATTGCCATGCATCAAGACAGGAAAATCCAACCTCGTTGCTCAATACCGGTGCGCGATCCATAGAACGCCTTCCCTCGACCCCGGCATCCGCACAGGTTCAGCCATACGGAAATCTTCTGTAAGGCCCGAGTAGACCATCTGGTCTGCCGTCCCAACAAGCAACACTCGCTCTTTGGCGCGGAGCCCAGCTTCACCCACTGCTAGATCCATATTGTCCACCGCACGCATCGTCACCACGTCAAATCGCTGCGCGACCGGCAGCGCCTCAACCCGGCCAGCCCAGACCTCAGACCGCAAACCCAGACTGCGTACCGCCTCGTTCAGAAACGCTGCTTTCTTGCCCTGCGATTCTGCCAGCGTCACATGCACGTCCGGTCTCAATAACTGGATCGGGACCCCAGGAAATCCAGCACCGGAGCCGAAATCCAGCAGCGTTCCACATGCGCCTACGTGGGCCCCAACCAGCAGACTCTCGCCGAAGTGGCGCCGTACAATCTCCTCGGGAGTACGAATCCCCGTTAGATTGATCCGCGCGTTCCATTTTATTATAAGTTCAAGATAAATAAGTAGTTTATTGTGAATTGCAGGCCAGTGTACGCCTTCTGCGGCCTCACCCTCAGCCTGTCCGATTGGCAAGCCAATGTAAGGCTCGAGCAGTTCAGCGATCAAAGTGGAAGTCAAAGGAAACCTTCTAAACCGCAGGGGGTGACGTCGGACGTGGAACCCACGCCGCTGCCTCCGCAATAAACCGCGCAAACAGCGCACGGGAGACGGCACTGTCGTCGAAGGTGCGTTCCGGGTGCCACTGCACGCCGACCACAAAGCTGCCACCCAATCCCCCGGCGCGTTTTCAATTGCCTCAACCACGCCATCCTCGGGAGTGCGGGCAGTGACACGCAGCCCGTCGCCTGCACTCTCGATGGCCTGATGATGGCTGGAGTTGACGGGCAGCAGAAGGGCCCCATCGCGCTCGGAGATCTCATCGACAGCCACCAATCTCCCCAAGCAGAGAATCCGTCGCCACTGCCGCGATATGGGCGACCGGGACCTTGCGCCCCGCCTTGTGGTTCACCGGCCCGGGGGTCAGATGCTGCACCAGCGTTCCGCCCCGCCACACGTTCAGCATCTGGGTCCCAAAGCAGATGGTAAAGATGGGCTTGCCCATATTGTGCGCGTCTTGCAGCAGCAGCTCATCCACGTTTTCGCGCGGCAAGATCGGCCGGCGCGCACTCCGCAACCGGCTCCTGCCCGTACTTCTGCGGATTCACATCCGCTCCGCTGCCCGGCAGCAGGATTCCCTGGCATCCGGCAATCAACCGGGCGGTTGCGGCGGGAGGCTCGCCCAGCGGCACCTCCACGGCTTCGCCTCCGCTACGCTCGATGGCGCTGGCGTACTGTTGCCAGGCCTGGCTGCTGTACTCAGGGTCCGTGCTCGGGATTGGAAGTGCGATGCGGGGTCTGGTCATGGCGTGGTCTGGGCTCCGTCAGTCGCACTTGGACTCCGCCGCGCGCTCGGGCGGCTTCCGCCGGCACGCAAATCCGAATATGATAGTACATCTTACCGATCTCGGCGTAGAGGCGCGCGGTCAGCGCGTCGGCGTCCTGTGTGGTCAGCCCGTTAGTGGGGATCGCGTCGCCCACGATAATCATCAAGGGTCGCGGTCGAAGGCTGTAGACATGGATCGGCAGCAGCTCATACGTTCCGATCAGGGCCAGCGGAACCAGGGGAACGCCCGCCCGCAGCGCCATGAAGGCGCAACCGGAGTGGGCAGCCTGCATGTGACCGTCCGGACTTCGCGAGCCCTCCGGGAACAGTACCAGAGGCATTCCCGCCTTCAGCGCTGCAACCCCGCGCAACAGACCGGCAACTGCGGATCGGGAGCTTCCCGAGTCGATCGGCACCTGGCCCGACCGCTTCAGATACCAGCCGACAAATGGTACCTTCCAAAGGGCTTGCTTGGCCAGAATGCGGAATTGGAACGGCAGCTTGGCGAACAGCACCGGCGTATCCATATAGCTCAGGTGGTTCGAGGCATACACCGCGACGGGGTAGTGTCCTCAGCTTCTCCGCGCCCACGATACGCACCGGCGATAGGGCGCAGCGCAGCATCGCAGCTGCCCAGATGCGCGCGACCAGGTGTTGCTGGCGGCCGCTTCTGTCCCACAATCCGCAGATCAGGGACAGACATCCGAAGCCGGCGGTCACCAGCGACATCAGCGGGATGAATACAAACATCGTGAGATAGCGCAGATGGGCAGGAATTCTGTGTACTGGCGGCGGCGCACTGCCCTGAGGAACGGCGGCGGGTGTCATCTCCTGGCTCATGCTCTCATTCATGGTCCAGCACCGCCTCGCGCACAGCGCCGACCAGGTAGATCGAGCCGGTCGCCACGATCAGGCCGCCGGCAGGCGTCAGGCTTCTGGCCAAAATCAAGGCTTCGTTTGCATTCTGTGTGGCATGCGCCAGAATTCCTAGCGACCGCGCGGAGTTCAGCAAGACATCGATGCTTGCCGCGCGCGGGTTGTCGATCAGCGTGAACACAATGTGGTCGTGCGTCCGTCCTTCCTTCGCGTCGAACAGAGGATACAGAATTCGCGCCATCTCGGTCAGGTCTTTATCGCGCAGGCAACTGAAGATCAGTGTGCGCGGCCGGTACTCGGGTAGCGTGGCAATGGCCGCGCGCAGCGCCCATGCGCCCGCTGGATTGTGCGCCACATCCAGCAGCAGCGTCGGGCGGCAGGAATTCCAGCCGGCCAGGCCACGCTGTGTGCGGCAATCCCCGCTTCAATCGCTGCGTTTGTAATATTGTAACTATTATTGTTACGTAGTTCGACCGCCGCTGCAATCGCCAGCGCCAGGTTGCGTTGCTGGTGCTCGCCGGCCAGCGGTGAGTGTACCCGCAGTCGCTCGCCTCCCAGCGCAATGTCGTAGTGGTTCGGGTGCAACGGGGAAGTCGATGCGTGCTCGTCGCTGCCATGCGCAATACTGCGTCCGGGAAGGTACTCCGCCGCATCGATGCCACGTACATCGAGTGCAAGCGTAGCCTCGTGCGATCGCTTGATTCGCCTCGGGATGCTGCGGCAGCGTCACCAGCGGTGCCACGCGCACGCAGGATTCCAGCCTTTTCCCTGCAATCTCCGCGAGCGTGTCTCCCAGATACTCCTGATGATCGAGCGCAATGTCGGTGATGACCGAAAGCATCGGGTCCACGATGTTGGTCGCATCCAGCCGCCCGCCCAGACCCACTTCCAGGATCGCGATCTCGACCTTGCGTTCGGCGAAGTAGAGGAAGGCCAGCGCGGTCAGCGATTCGAAAAAGCTGGGCGCGTATGGCAGCTCGCCGGTCGCAACCAGCCGCTGCGCCGTCTGGTCGACGCGGAAGTAGAGTCGTGCAAATTCCTCCTCCGCAATGTCGATCAACCTGCGTGCGCCCGCCGCGCCGCCTCGAGGCATCCCCCGGTTCGGTGGTACGGATACGCTCCGTCACGCGAGTCAGATGCGGCGAAGTATACAGCCCCGTCCGCACTCCGGCGGCCGCGCAGATGCTGGCCAGCGTAGCCGCGGTGCTCCCTTTGCCGTTGGTTCCGGCGATCAGGACCGCGGGGAACTGCTTCTGCGGATCGCCAAGCGCAGCCGCCAGCACCCGCATGGTTGCCAGGTCGAACTTCCGCCGCGGGGCCGCGCCGGCAAGCTCCTGGCCGAGGCTGTGCAGATGGTCGACCGCTGCAACGTAGGACATGACGCTATTCTAGTCGGAATGTTCACGCTGGTTGTCATGCGCCGGCCGTCTGATGTGTGATCGGCAAATGGAGTGCTCCATTTCCGTTCCCTGTCCACGAGTGGGTCACAGTGCGCGTTGCATCGCCCCATGGCCCTGACCTACACTGGGCTCTGTCCCGCACACCATGGGCGGTTAGCTCAGCTGGTTAGAGCGCCTGCCTTACAAGCAGGAAGTCGGGGGTTCGAGTCCCTCACTGCCCACCATCACCTTGTCTTAGGACATCCAACACCGTCCAAACCATCGCGCAAATCCCCAGTAAATACTGGGGGTTTGTGCTTCAGTGTCCAATACGGATTCCTGAAAGTCAGCCTTGTGTGCGGGTATATATTCTGGACAGGGTGAGAGCGCCACCACGTTGACCGATATTGCGATCAAAAGCCAAGACAAGAAAGAGGCCATGCAAGGTCAGCGACCGGGGTGGCCCCTAGCAATTGCGCCCCCAAAGAGCCAGTGATTGCAGCGAATGTTCTCGTTACGCACGAGCGTATAGACAGAGGCCGGCTTGCCCACTTTCTCCAATAGAATAGACAACATACGCACTTATCCAACCATCCATCGTCAATGAATTCGTCACCGTGCGGCATGAAGGATAAGGCATGTATTGCGCTCGGCTATCTTTTGATCTACAGTCCTCTATACGATTGATTGTCGATACGCTCGTCGATGTCTAACCAATTCAGAAAGTCAGGGGCTACATGTCAAACGTCCGCCTATTCTCACGCGTATTCGCCGGTTTCGCAGCATTAGCTCTCATGGTTGGATGCGGCAGTTCGGCCCCTCCCCCGGTCAGTGTTGCCGTCGCCCCGACAACTGCCACCTTGGTGGCGGGAGCAACGCAGACGTTTACCGCGACGGTCACCAATGATTCCACCGCCACTCCAGGCGTCACATGGACTGCCTCAGCGGGCACCATCACCGCGGGCGGAGTCTACACCGCGCCCACGCCCGTTCCAGCCACTGCCGCCACCATCACCGCCACCAG
Organism: uncultured Acidobacteriaceae bacterium; assembly: GCA_963799175.1. Taxonomy (GTDB): domain Bacteria; phylum Acidobacteriota; class Terriglobia; order Terriglobales; family Acidobacteriaceae; genus Edaphobacter. The sequence goes on from CAWCWC010000008.1 coordinate 171,433, forward strand.
CAAGACCGATACCACCAAGACCGCCACCGCCTCAGTTACCTTTACCCCGATTGCCGTGTCCATTACCACCACGCCAGTCGCCATGGTGGCGGGCGCGACGCAGACCTTTGCCGCTACAGTCACCGGCGATGCCACGCTGAATCAGGGCGTCACCTGGTCCGCCTCGGTTGGCACCATCACCGCGGGCGGAGTCTACACTGCGCCCACGCCAGTCTCCACAGCCACGGCCACCATCACTGCAACCAGCAAGACCGATACCACTAAGACGAACACCGCCACCGTCACCCTGACCCCGATCGCCGTCACCATCACCACCACACCGGTTGCCATGGTGGCGGGCGCGACGCAGACCTTTGCCGCCACAGTCACCGGCGATGCCACGCTGAACGCAGGCGTCACCTGGTCCGCCTCGGTCGGCACCATCACCGCGGGCGGAGTCTACACTGCGCCCACGCCAGTCTCCACAGCCACGGCCACCATCACTGCTACCAGCAAGACCGATACCACTAAGACGAACACCGCCACCGTCACCCTGACCCCGATCGCCGTCACCATCACCACCACACCGGTTGCCATGGTGGCGGGCGCGACGCAGACCTTTGCCGCCACAGTCACCGGCGATGCCACGCTGAACGCGGGCGTCACCTGGTCCGCCTCGGTCGGCACCATCACCGCAGGTGGAGTCTACACCGCGCCCACGCCAGTCTCCACAGCCACGGCCACCATCACTGCTACCAGCAAGACCGATACCACTAAGACGAACACCGCCACCGTCACCCTGACCCCGATTGCCGTGTCCATTCCGACCACGCCGACCGCCATTGCCGGCGCTGCAACCGAGGCTATCACCGCGACCGTGACCGGCGACGCTACGTTGAATCAGGGCGTCACCTGGAGCATCACCAGCGGCGGCGGCGCACTCTCCGCCGTTACCACCACCTCCGTCACCTACACCGCTCCGCTGCCGGTCACTACGGCCAACGCCGTCATTACCGCAACCAGCAAGACCGATACCACCAAGACCGCGACCATCACCATCCCGCTCACCCCCATCAGCGTGGGCGCCATCAGCCCGGCGACCGTCAACCTCGGCACCACCAGCACGCAGGCTTTCACGGGTGCCGCGGTTTCCAACGACTCCTCCAACTCCGGCGTCACCTGGACCATCAGCCCAGCCACTGGCGCGGGCACCATCGTCGCCGCAACCGGCGCCTACACCGCGCCAGCCTCTGTCATCAGCTCAGTAACAACCGTGACGGTGACGGCCACCAGTGTGAAGGACCCGACCAAGTCGGCCACCGCCACCATCACGCTGAATCCCATCGCAATCGGCGCCATCAGCCCGCTGACGGCGTCCCTCAACGGAGGCGGAACGCAGAACTTCACTGGCGCGGCGCTTACCTACGACGGATCGAACTCCGGCGTCACCTGGACCATCAGCCCAGCCAGCGGTGCGGGAACCATCGTCGCCGCAACCGGCGCCTATACCGCACCGGCGGTTGTCAGCGGATCTTCGCCTGTCACGGTCACCGTGACGGCCACCAGCGTCAAGGACAACACCAAGTCAACCACCGCCACCATCACCCTCAACCCAATCGTGGTCTCCTTCGGTTCCACCACATCCGCAACGCTCGATGCCGGACAGCAGTACGCGGGTGTAGCCGCCACCATCACCAACGACGCCAGCAACTCCGGCATTGCCTTTACCGTTGCGTCGGGCGGTGGCGATATAGGCAGCAGCAGCACCACCAGCACCACCATTGCCTCCTCACCCTTTACCCCCGTTTACTACTCGCCTGCCTCCGTAGCCTCGCAGACCACCACCACGATTACTGCATCCAGCGTGAAGGACCCGACCAAGACCGCCGTCTTCACTGTCACTCTGAACCCGGCCATGTCATGGACCACGCCCAGCAGCAACACAGCTACGTTGACCGGCGCGCAGACGAATACGGCCTACAGCTACACCCTTGTGACGGCGGGCGGCACTGGATCGAAGACCTATACCGTAACCAGCGGCACGCTTCCTGCTGGGCTCTCCTTGAATAGCTCGACCGGAGCAATCACCGGTTCGCCGACGGGCGGGGCCGGCTCGTCTACCTTCGTTGTGCGCACCACAGACCAGTCCAGTAACCCCTCAATCCTCAACGGTACATTCACCATCGTTGTCACAGCCGCGCCGCTGGCCTGGTCGTCACCCACCTCAGGCCCAGCGGCATTCACGGTAGGCACAGCCATTACGCCCATCACCCTGGTGGCCACCGGAGGCGCCGGCTCTCTCACCTATTCGCTCAACTCCGGCACGCTACCTGCGGGACTCTCCATCGTCGGCAACCAGCTCACCGGAACGCCTACGCAGCCCACTCTGGTCGCCGGTACAGCCGTCACCTTCAAGGCCACGGACAGCACCACGCCTATACCGCAAACAATCAACTCTCCCTCTATTACCATCGTCGTCAACCCGGTCACGCTGGCCATCACCTCCACCACGCTGCCCATTGGCACGGTTGGAACTCCCTACAGCTATCAACTGACATCCACCGGTGGCACCGGCACCGTCAACTGGTCACTGAGCGCAGGTTCGCTCTCCGGCACGGGGCTGACTCTTTCCAGTTCGGGCCTGCTCTCCGGCACACCGTTGATCGTGGAAACCGGACTCAGCCTTACCTTCCAGGCCCAGGACTCGGCCACCAACCAGCAGCAGACCAAGACAGCCGTCCTGCCGCTAAACATCGTCAACCCGCTCACCATTACCACCACCCAATCCACCCTGCCGCCAGCGTACTCCGGCCTGGCCTACCCATCGACCACGCTGGCAGCGTCCGGCGGCTCCGGCACAGGCTATACCTGGTCGGTCACTTCGGGCCTGACGGGCTCCAACAGCCTCCAAACCCTCAACTTGGCCGTCTCCGCCGCGGGCGTCATCACCGGCACGCCGGCAACCACGGGCACCGCCAACTTCACCGTCCAGGTCACGGATTCAGCCAGCCGTACAACCACGGCCACCTACACCATCACGGCCTACACGCCGCTTTCTCTGCCTGCCGCCAACCCCACTCTTTGCCGGCTGCCACCACCACCGCAAGCTACACCGGGGCCATCAACGCCATCGGCGGTGTGACGCCGACCTACACTTGGACGGTCAACGGCTCCAATGCCACCACCGGCTCCGTCAACCTGGGTAACGGCACCATGCAGGCTGCCAGCAGCGGCGGCAACACGTTGAACGTCACCGGACAACCCTCTTCAGCAGGCACCATCACGCTCAACGTCTCGGTCAAGGACAGTGCAAACACCACCGTCGGCCCCACCGCCTACACCATCGCCGTCTCCACCAACTACAGCGTCGGAGGCTCAATCGTTCTGAACAACAGTTGCGGCGGGGGTACCCTGCCGACGTATACGGTCACCCTCACCCAAGGCAGCACAACCATTGGCACCACCACCACTAACGGCACTGGAAACTTCGTCTTCTTGAACATCCCCAATGGGACGTACACGGTCACACCATCGATCTCGGGGCCAAGCGCCGTCTTCTATCCCACCACCCTGAGCGCTGTCGTCAATAACGCCAACGTCTCCACCGTAAACTTCGGCTCCAACTTGGGCTATACCGTCTCCGGCACGGTCGCCTACACCGGTACGCATACTGTCACGCAGGCCAATCCGATCTATCTGGAACTGAGCGGCGGCTGCAATAGTGGTAACAGCAATCCTGGCACCAGCCTCTCCGCCACCGGGGCCTACACCATCCACGGCGTCGCTCCGGGCACATACACCCTGTCGGCGTTCCAGGACAACCTGGGCTACGGCTCCCAAAATGCCTCCAACCCGACGGGCAGCACCGCTAACGTGACGCTCTCCACCGCGAACCTGTCCAGCGCCAACGTCACCCTGACCGATCCCGCGACCGTCAACCTCACCACTGCCCCAACCCTGCAAGGGGTGGCCGCTTTCAACAACGGCGTACTGGCCCAGTTCAAGGCAATCACCAACAGCAACAGCATCGAGATGCCAACCTCCTACACCCTGCAGTGGAGCACCACTTCGACGTTCACCGCCATCGCAGGAAGCATGACCTTCCCGGCCACCGGCGGCGGTGGCGCCAATATCTGGTTCGTGAATAAAGACTTGACGACTGGATGCACGAACTGCAGCACGCTCGCCAGTGGCACTTACTTCTTCCGCGCCTTTGGAACGGCGGGGAGTTCGACCAGCGCCAATTCCAGCGCCTTCGGTCCGGTCACCATGGGGGCACCCACAGGCGGCGTTACAGTCTCCGGCTCGGTCACCTATCCAGGAACCGTCACCGGACCGCTGTACGTCGGCTTCTACAACTACAGCACCGGCGTCTTCTATGGGCAGTACATCCAGAACCCGACGAGCGCGCAGGCCTTCACGGTCCAGGTTCCCATCGCCTCCACCTACTACTTCGTTGGCGTCATTGACAATAACAAAAACGGCGTAGTCGATGCGGGCGATATCAACGATGTGAGTAGTCAGGGGAACCCTCCACTTGCAAACATTACCGGTGCTACGTCCAGCGAGAACCTGACGCTGATCAGCGGCAACAGCATTCTGTCTACATACACAGGGCACAACATCCAGTCTGGCCAGGCCGACAGTTATTCGGTAAACTTCAACGTGAGATCGGGCGCCAAACTGCCGATAGCAGCTGAGCTGATCTCCGCCACCAACCCCGATGTGATTGTTCCGCAGGACATTGCCCTTTGCACCAACTGCGGCAATCATGGGTTCCAGTGGCAGAACTCTACCCAGACCACCGCTCCGGTCGTCAACGATAGCTACGGTATCAAGGTTACCTACAGCGACGGCACGTCGGACGCTTCCCTGCCAGCCACGGTTACCGCGGTATTGAATTCAACTGCGGCCGCCACCAGTCTTTCTCCCACCACCGGGCCCAGCACGACTCCCTCGTTTAGCTGGACCTACCCCACCAATGCCGCCAACTACACCTACCAGTTCTACATAAATCCCCAGAATGGGGGCAATACCATCTGGCAGATTCCCGGCAACAACGCCAACACCAAGGGCTTCACCAACTCGCAGATCACCCCGCCACTCGTCTGGGGTACGGATCCGACAGACAACACCAACACGCCTACGGGCCCCCTGAGCCTCGGGACAACGTACAACTGGTCGATTCAAACCATGGACACGAACAACGACTACGTTCAGACTACCGTGAGCTACACGCCGTAAAGCCCATCCTGCCACTCAACCATCTCTGGGTCCCGAATCACCGGGACCCAGGAGTGGGCCAGCGTGCATCTTTCTCAACCATAACCAGCCCCTGACCTCATGCCATGAGCGCGGGCAGCGGCTTCAGCTTCGCCTGAACCTGGTCTCCTGCCAGGTACCGCTCTGGTTACTGGCCCATGGCTGCCATGCCGCGCATGATGCTGATCGCTGTGGGGGCCAGCAGTTCTGATTCTCAGAGGCAGCGATTTTCTCACTGTGTCCAGATCTGTGCCCACCCATTTGGGTCTCGCCTCTCCCACCCAGCCCCTTAAAACCGAAGCAGATAACTGGCTTTGATAAATATCTGCCTGCCATCGTTCAGGTAGTTGTTCGTAGACCTTGGCGCGACAAGATTGGCAGGATCGCAACCGCCGCCCGGTAGCCGGTTGCACAGCGACCTGTCCAAATTCTGAATGTCATTGTTGTATCCGATATAGACCGCCGTCCCAGGATGCGGCAGCCATGTCAGCAGTGCCTCGGTACCGATAGTTTTCGTCCGCGGCAGGGACGTCTCCAACGGGTTCACCAGCGTCGAGTCATACTCCACAATCACCCTGGCTGAAAACGCTGTCGTGAACTGGTAGTTGATCTTGGTGCGGAACGTCTGGCTCTCGTATACGTCCTGCCCGCCATGCGCCTCATGGTCGCGGTCCAGTAGATAGGTGTTGTCGATCGTCAGTGAGCGGGTCGGGTAGACCGTGATGAGCGCCGACAAGCTCTCCTCATCCAGCAAGGTCGGCGCAGGTCCCGCAGGGTTATAGTTCACATTACCGCTGCGTGAACCAAATATATTCAGGTTCAAATAGTTCAGCGGTGCTCCGCGAAGTATAAGGCCGACAAAGTTCTCCGTGAAGTTGATATTTCGGGGAATCGCATATCCGTTCTGCGGTCCTACTGTGTCCGAGTTTTGGCCCATGATCGGCGCAATCACCACATTGCCCGGCAACAGGAAGAACGGGTCGAACGTCGAGTAGTGATAAATCCTGTTGCCATCGTGGTCGAACGCCACATGCTGGTCTTCCTCCAGCCCATAGTTCAGAATCAAGCTATGTTTCGGATACCAGTTGTAACTCGCGTGGTTGTGGTCGTCGTAGATATTCGCCGTCTGGATAAACCCCACCTGACTCTGAAATCCCTTGCTGAAGTCTCTGAACGTGTCATCGAAGAACCAGGTATGCGACTGGTGGGTGAACTCCAGGATGCTCGCCGGCCCTGCCGCGTAGGCTGCCGCGCCGCCTCCATTCGCCGTCAGGTTGGGTGTCATCGTCGAGCTCTCCACCGCCTGCCCCTGCGCCGTCCACTTATCGTTCAGTCTGGCTGTGAAGTCGATACCGCCAATCCGGTTCCAACTGCCGGCAAACTCCTCGTCGGTATAGATTGCACCGATACTCGACCCCTTGCCCAGGTCCTGGGAGACGCGTCCCACCGCAAATGTCGCTTTCTTCCCGTAGTTCTGGTCGCCTGGAGCGAACGTCTCTCCCGGCCCGCGATCGTCGGCAAGAAAGAAACCAAAATTCGTCCCTGTAGTCTTTCCAGTCACCCGCGCGCCGAACGTCGGACGCACTATATTCCGCGTGTACACCAGCGAGATGGGGGTTGCGAAGTAATTCGCATTCTCCAGAAAAAACGGCCGCAGCTCCGGAAAATAAACCGGATAACGCTGGTTCACCGTGAACTGCGGCTGGTCGCTCTCGATATCGCTGAAGTCGGGATTGATCGTCGCATCCAGGACGATGCTGTCTTTCAGTATTGCCTTGGCCTCGCCGCCCGCCGTACCTTCAAACGCCCGCGTACTGAAATACGGATTGAGTGGGTCCAGATTCAGCAACGTATGCTCATTTTGCCCCACGGTATAAGGATTGATCTGTACATTGTGCGATCCTGTCACGCCCTGGATCCCGTGCAGCGTTGCCTCCTGCGGCAGCATCCCGGTAATGTTAGTTGAGATGTGCGGCCAGTTGTCGTTCTCGCTATTGCGCGGCAGGCTACGCTGTAACACTACTCCCCAACCATGCGCTCCCGGCCTGAACCGCAGGCTGCGAAATGGGATGGCAAACAGGGCCATCCATCCCTGCCCTGTCACATGCGCCTCGGAGTTCCATACCTGGTCGTAGCTGAAGTCCGCCCCGTTACCTTCGGTCCACGCAGCATCGGCCTGCACATTCGCGGGGTTCAGCTCAAACAATATCCCTCGCCGCCGGTCCTGAAACGGGTCCACCAGGACCGCAACATTGTCGTCCGACATAATGTTCTCGCGCCGTGTCAGGTGTCCGCGAATCATCGCGGGAGTGTGGTCGTAGCACGCAAACACAACGTATAGCGTAGTCGATGTATAGCCAAACCACGCAACCGTCTTTTCGGTCGCAGGTCTTCCGTCAACCGGAGAATTCTGGATAAATTCATCAACCTCGGTCAACCGGCCCTTCAGTTCCGGTTGAGGCTGCATTCCCACAAAATCCGACAACCGAAGACCGCGCTCTAGCAGAGGAACATCTATGTCCGTCCCGGTCCCCAGCTTCGGCGGAGAATTCGGCATCACGGCCGGCTTGCTGGCCTGCCCATTGGCAATTCCACCCATGAGTCCGCAGTACAACCCAACCCAAACTATCGTCTTCATCCGCAAACTCAATCCAAGACCAGCCCGCACAGATCCGTACCCGTGACCCGAAATCGTTAACCTGATTGTAGACTGAGCCCTCACAGCCCTAGCTGGACCGCAAAAGATTAATGTCGCAACGCCATTCTAAGAATCTCATACGCGCAAAACCGGCACACAGATCGGTGCGGCAGCCGTCACGATGGAAGAGGTTGCTGAGGTTCCGTGATTTGGTCTAGTGTTTGAGTTATGTTGGCAGCACATCCCTCGTCTATCCTCGCGTGTGTCACGGCCACCATCCTCTGCGCCAGTTCCGCGGCTCAGAACCCGCCCAATCATAGCCACCGCGCAGCGGCAGAGGGGCGCGCGAAGTACTCGTGGCAAAGGCTGCAAATGCCCACCGCAGACCAAGTATCGGCAACCTGGAAGAATCCCCCGCCGGAATATGGCCCTGAGCCGTACTTCGACATGAGCGGGGCCGTCGATCGGGCAGAGGTGCAACGCGACCTCGATGCAATGAAGGCACTCGGTTTTCGTGCTGTCACGCCTCAGGCGGGAGTCGGCATGCCCTTCGAGTACCTGTCGCCGCAGTATTTCAAGTTCTTCCAGATGCTCGTGGCGGAGGCAAAGAAGCGCGACATGCGCGTCTGGATCGTGGACGACATCGGTTATCCAAGCGGGTTTGCCGGCGGCAGGTTCTCTCGCGAGAAGCCCGGTCTGCGCATGCAGACGCTTGTGCTGGCTGAGCGGATTGCGGTGGAGGGCGGCAGTACTCTACACCATGCGGTCTCACAGGACACGGTCGCTGTGACGGCGATTGACGGCGATCAAACCGCGATTGCGGTGCCTGTAAAAGATGGCTCAATCGACTGGACGGCGCCTGTAGGGAAGTGGCAGGTGCTCTTCATTGAACATCGTTTCGATACCGCGCCAACACGCTCCGGGACGAACCCTAAGTTGGCGACCGAGCCTCGACCCAATACCAATAATGTTCAGGCCAAGGACAAATCGCAGTCGCTTGAGGACTATCTGAATCCGCAGGCAACCAGGCAGTTTCTTGCCTTCACCCATGAGCAGTACAAAAAGTATCTTGGCGATGAGTTCGGTAAGACGGTCCTTGGATTCCGAGGCGATGAGCCGGATTACTCTGTCTCCGGCTTGCCATGGACGCAGTCCATGTTCGATCGCTTTCAACAAATCAAGGGGTATGACATCAGGCCCTATGTGGCCACGTTTCTTCTGCCCAGGGCAACTCAGATTACGCAAGAGCAGGAGCGGGCCAGGGCCGACTATTGGGATGTTTTTTCCATCATGTTTGCCGAAAGTTTTTTCAAGGTCCAGGCAGACTGGTGCGCGGCCAATCGCCTGGAGTATCAGGTTCACCTGAACCACGAAGAGGCGGAGCTGGAACTGACCCAGAGCGAAGGAGATTTCTTTCGCGATATGCGGCCGGTGCAGGTTCCGGGCATCGACACCACACGACATCAAATCTGGACCGACACAATCTCCGATTTTCCGCGCCTGGCCTCCTCGGCCTCTCACGTCTATGGCAAGCCGAGGGCGTTTACCGAAAGTTTTGCCTCTTATAAACCCCCGGCCGATGTCGCAATGGCGCGATACGTCCTCAACCAGCAGTTCGTTCGCGGTGTCAATTTGGCGGAGTTGATGTACTTCCCCTCCTCCAGCGTCGGAGGTCGGCCTGCGACGACGCTTATGGTCGACCCAGGCCTACCGTCGCTCATGCGTTATATAGGCCGGCTGAGCTATCTCATGTCCATGGGAAGGCCCACCGCAGCGGTGGCGCTGTACCTCCCGTCCAGTTCGTTGTGGTTGAAGGATCGCGCAGCGGATACCCAGTTTGTCTCGACCGAACGGTTCCTCTCCGAACATCAGATCGACTTCGACATCGTCGGCGAAGACGCACTTGCCAAGGACCTTGTGATGGGCAAGGGCACATTCCAAACCATGAGCGGCAATCGGTACCGTACCATCATTCTGCCCAGTGTGTCCTTGCTCTCCCAGGCGGCCCTTCAGCGATTGCGCAGCTTCGCCGCCGGAGGTGGGCATGTCTTGTTCCTGGGCAGGACGCCATCCCTTATTGCGGGAAAGACCATCTTGAATGCCCGCACCCCCGGCCCGAACGACTTCTCCTGGGCCACCGTCGTCCCGGGCGAGTTGTCAGCGACTCCTATGCCGTCTGACAATCCACCGGATCAGCCGCCCGCGGCCCAGGTCGTTCCACCTTCGATGTTGCCGGTCATTCTCGCTGCGCTCCCTGTGCGAGACGTAACACTGGATTGGCCGGATACGGCATGGCGCATCATGAAGAGGCGCTGGAAGGATGCCGATGTCATTCTCTTCTTCAACGAGGGGGCCGCAGCCTCGTCCCATACAGTGGGTCTTATGGGGCGAGGCAAGATGATAGAAGTGTGGGATCCGCAGACGGGAAAGATTGCACCCCTGATGGCTCAGAAATCGACCGATGGATGGAAGGTCAGCATCGCATTGCAAGGCTATGAGACGCGTGTGTTGGTGCTGCGATAGGCGCTCAGTACCGGCCTGTGCAACCAAGATGGGCCCCCGGCGCCATAGGGTCGGCCAGTTTTGCTACTACATTTGAATCGTGGTTCCCTTCGAGCGGTCCACGGGGCCTTCGCCCGCCTGCGGTACATCAGAATGGCAGAACCGAACAGGCCGGTTCCCATCAGGACCAGGCTGGCAGGCTCGGGGGTGGCAATGATGAATCCGGCAGGAGCTGGTGGATCGACTAAGAACTCCTGCGGCTCGCCGCCGTTGGGATAGCTGTCGCTCGGGACATACAGGGCGTCAGTCGCGAAGGCGCTGGAGGGCAGGGTGGGGGCCACGCTGAGGGCCACTGCGGCCAGGGCCTGTGCATTGGAGTCGAAGCCGCTTTTACCATAGACGCCTGCGGGATCCATGATGCTCCAGATGGCGAACTGTAGATCGGAGATCTGTTGCGCATTGCCGGTGGCGGCAGAGTACTGGTTGAAAAGATAGGCGTCGGCAAGAATGTCGAGCCCCGACTCGCCATCGATCGCGGTGCTGGTCGTGATGCTCGACACAGCGAAGACGTTCGCACTCCAGCTCTCCCCGATGCTGATATTGCGATTGAAGTTGAGGCAGGACATAGCGACCAGCGTCTTGCTGCCGGATGCACCGGAAGCCGTGAAGTAGTACGGGTAGACATACTCGCCGTCCGTAGTTTGGCCCCCCACACCGGTCAGTGTGAGAGTATCGGCAAAGCTTACCCGGGAAACCAGAAAAACTAGGGAGAAGCTCAGCGCAACTGCAACCGTCTTCCATCGCATAGTGAAACTCCTGAGATGCGTACTGCTGACGGACTAAGCCAACTCGCTTCATGGCCCGATCAACCATCACTGCCTTGAAGGCAGTTCTCCGTTCCTGTTCCACTCAATGTAGAGGTTTGTTTGTCGATTTAGTAGCAATCAATGGTAATCGAACCATTTTGTTTTCAGGCAGCTAGAACCGGTTACTCACAGACGATAAGCGGGGTTACTTTAGATTTGGAATCGCCATGTTTTATGCCGATACGTCCAGATTCGACCAAGCGTCCCGCGCACGCTGCTCCTTCAACCTGCGTGGCAATGCTTTGCCTTCTTCCCGCTGCCGCAAGGACAAGCCTCATTGCGGCCAATCTTAGCGGCCACAGCCTTCCACCCCTTGTCCTCGCCGGCAACCCACTGCATGATCTCGGCCGGGGCGCGTCCCAGCCGCAGAAGTTCGGCCATCCTTCGCATCGAGGGATCGATGTGCTGAAAGAATCTCTTATAGCCGGCACATAGGTAGTTCAGGCCCGCTTCTCCATCGGGAGTTACGCTGAAGCGGTCTTTAGGACAGCCGCCGTTGCAGGCCAAGAGCACGTCGCATCTTCGGCAGTATCCAGGCAAGGTTGTCTGCTTGCTGCTTCCGAAGTCGCGCTGCTTCTCCGAGGCAACCAGGTCGGCCAGGTGCTCATCGCGGATGTTCCCCAGTTTATAGTCCGGCTCCACGTAATGATCGCAGGAATAGAGATCGCCATTGTGTTCCATGGCAAGCGCATTGCCGCAGGTGGGTGAAAAAATGCATAGACCATACTGGCCAAGATGCGCTCCCAGCGTGGTGTCGAAGATCTGCACGTATACCGTGCCAACATCGCGGCGCACCCACTCCTCATATATTTCCACCAGGAACTGCCCCATCGGCTCGGGGCGCACCGACCGGTCCGTAACCTGATCGCCGCTCTGCGTGTACAGTGGCCGCGGGTCGCTTCCGCGTTCTCCCCAGCCCACATTGGCAATCGATACTAGATCGGCGTTCCCTCTCTCCACGATCGGGATGAACTGCAGGTACTTGGCCTTCAGCTCATCGCGTAAGAACCGGTAAACCTTGAGCGGATGCCGTACGTTGGCGGCATGAATTGTGCAAAGTATGTTGAACTCCACGGAATGCTTCTTCAGCATCTGCCACCCATGCAGTACCTGGTCGAATGTGCCGTTGCCGCCCTTATCCACGCGATATGCGTCGTGCATCTCGCGTGGCCCGTCCACGCTCAGCCCCACCAGAAAGTTATGTTCCTTGAGGAACTCGCACCATGCGTCGTCCAGGCGCGTTCCGTTGGTCTGGATCGAGTGTTCCACCTGTTGCCCAGGCTTCCGGTACTTCGCAACCAACTCGATCGTCCGGCGAAAAAAATCCAGCCCCATCAGCGTGGGCTCACCGCCCTGCCATGCAATCGCCACCGTCGGTCCATGCTGCGACTCCAGCAGTTGGCGTATGTACTCCTCCACAACTTCGTCCGCCATCCGGAAATCGCTTTCGGGATACAGCGACTGCTTGGAAAGAAAGAAGCAATACTTGCAGTCCAGATTGCACACCGCTCCCGTGGGCTTTACCAGGACGCTGAAAGAGGCAGGCGCCCCTGTCTCGATCGACGGTGAAATTGCGCTGGCCATATAGCTGCTATTCATACAATCTTCTGCCCGGGAGTCAACCGCCAATACAATCCTGTTGAAAATAAAGCGCCATAAGCAAAACTGCCCCGCTTCGCCGGCCCCAGTAGTCTTATTCCATACAAAACCTGTAATATGAGTCTGCTCAAAACAACCTCTGCAATCGACCCACCGAGGAATCTATGATATCGATCCAATCACGTTATCGCTTCGCATCTCTTGGTGCTGCGGCATCCCTTTGCATCGCGCTGTCTTTCGCTTCCATCGCAAGCGCCCAGGTCAAACCCTCCGCGCTGTTTAGCGATCACATGGTCTTGCAGAGCGGCACGCTGGTGCCCATCTGGGGCACAGCCACGCCGGGCGAGAAGGTTGCCGTCACCCTCAACGACCAGACCCGCTCCGCCACCACCGACGTGCAGGGCAAGTGGACGGTCAGCCTCTACGGCCTCAAGGCCGGCGGCCCGTTCGAGATGACCATCGCCGGCGATGCCGCGGGCGAAGCCCCCATCGTCGTCAAAGACGTTCTGGTCGGCGAGGTGTGGCTCGCCTCCGGCCAGTCCAATATGCAGTTCAACGTCTCCGCCAAGGGCCACCCGCCCTATGGCTTGCTCAACGAAGACAAGGAGATCGCCGCCGCAAATTATCCCCAGTTGCGCATGTTCCAGGCAAGGAGCGTATCGGCGCTGGAGCCGCAGTCGGATGTCACGGGTACATGGCAGGTCTGCACTCCGCAGACAGTGCCCGACTGGTCCGCCGTCGGCTATCTCTTCGGTCGCAATCTCAACCAGGCGCTCAAGCTCCCCGTCGGCATCGTGGTCTCGGCCTTTGGGGCCAGCACCGCCGAGGCATGGATTCCACGCGACGCCATGGCCGCCGACCCGCTGCTCAAGCCCATGCTCGACAAGTTTGACGCTCGTGAGAACTACTTCAAGGCCCATCCCGGTGCAACCGATGCCGGCGCTCCGCCCGCTCCCCTCACCATCAACGCGCGCGCCTCGGCCCCCGGCCCCATGCGCGATCCTTCGCGCGATCAGCACCAGCCCACCGTTTTGTTCAACGGCATGATCAACCCCATTATTCCCTTAGCCATTCGCGGCGCCATCTGGTATCAGGGAGAGTCCATCGTTGGCGGAGCGCACGGCGTCATGCTCTACGGTCATGTCATGGATACGATGGTTACCACATGGCGCGCTCGCTGGCACCAGGGAGACTTCCCCTTCTACGTCGTCCAATTGCCCGGACAGGCGAACGTCAGCAACAACCCCCTGGTCCGCGAGCAGCAGGCCAAGATTCTTTCCCTGCACAATACCGGGATGGCGGTCGTCCTCGACACCGGCGAAATTCATAATGTTCATCCCAAGAACAAGGAGCCGCTGGGCGACGCACTCAACAGGATCGCCCTGGCGAACGTCTACGGCCGCAAGATCGAGTTCTCCGGGCCGATGTATGCCTCCAGCAAAGTTCAGGGCAACGCAATCGTCGTCAAATTCACCCACGCCGCGGGCCTTAAGTCGAAAGATGGCGGCCCGCTCAAGTGGTTCCAGATCGCCGGTGCGGACCAGAAGTTCGTCGATGCCGACGCCAAAATCGTTGGCGACACGGTGGTGGTCAGCAGCCCCACGGTCAGCGCGCCCGCAGCGGTTCGTTACGCATGGGACAACTATCCCAACACCGCCAATCTGTATAACGGAGCAGGCCTGCAGGCTGCGCCTTTCCGCACCGACGACTGGGACGCCATGCCCCCCATCGAGGCGCAGTTCACCGCAAAATAGCCACCCACCGATTCATCGAAACTGGGTGCCCCATCCTTTCGCGCTCTTGCGAAAGGGTGGGGTTTCTATTTGTTGTTCGTCATTCTGGCGCAGTTTGGCGCATTCATGCGGCAAACGCAGTCGAAGGACCTGTGGTTGTCTGTTTTACGCTCGTCATTCTGGCGCAGCCAGAATCTCCGTCGTTGTCTTTTTTGCATGTCATTCCGAGCGCAGCGAAGAATCCCCGCATCTGTCTCTGCTCATGCCTTTGCAATCAGCCCTACACAGGGTTCTTCAGCAACCAATAATGAAAGCCATCCACGATGGCCATCAGCGCGGCCTGGTTCAGGTCGCTGCTCACGCCCGCCGTGGTCCACGATGGATGGCCCTCGGCGTGGAAGCTTACCGTCACGCGCACATGCGCCGCCGTGTCATGCGCCACCACGTCGATTGCGGTCACGCTGAACGTATCCAACCGCAACTGCGCCACCGCCGGATAGAATTTCTCCAACTCCTGCCGCATTGCCTTGGTCAGCGCATCCACCGGGCCGGAGCCTTCGGCACGTGTCGTCGTTACCTGTCCATCGCCCACCACCAGCGACATCGATGCCTGCACGTATCGATGGCCTGCCTCGTCCGATTCGTCCAGCACCCGCCAGCCCTTCACGCTGAAGCTATGCCCCAGCGTGTCCAGCACCTTCATGCAGGCCAGTGTGAACGAGATCTCGCTGGCCGTATACCCGCCGCCATCGATCATGCCCTGGTTGCTGTCCAACAGGGTCTGCGCCTGTGCAGCATTCAGCGGAACCCCCAGCGACTTCGACAGCAGAAGGATATTGGCCCGCCCGGACTGCGCGTTGACCCCGATGCGCGGGCTGGCCCCGACCCTCGCTGGATCGCACCACAGGTATGCCCCAGGGTCTTTGCCCTCGCTGCTTCCGTGCATTCCCGCCCATGTACCGAATGCCCCAGGCCCAACGATGGGGACACCGTGCGGGGCCTCCAGCGAGAACGCTGCGTAGGCTGCGTGGGCGAGGCCAGACAGTCCGCGCAGCGATTCAGCAGAGACAAACTCCGCCTCGCCGCGTAGCTGCATGGCCCCGATTACGGTGGTCAGGTTCACATTGCCGCAGCGTTCCCCGGTGCCCAGAATCGTGCCCTGGATCTGCTCTGCCCCGGCAAGAATCGCTGCGCGCGTATTGGCGATTCCAAGCCCGCGGTCGGTGTGCCCATGAAAGCCAAAGCCTGCTTTAGGATGTTCGCGCCTCAGCCCCTCAAACAGTCGCCCAACCTCCTCCGGACTGGCCCCGCCCGTAGTGTCGCACGCGATGACCCGGCTCACCTTCTGCTCCACGCACTGCGCCACCATCTGGCGGAAGTATTCCACGCTTCTCTTGGCGAAATCCGCCTCGCACGCCTCGCCGTTTTCGCGTCGTCCGCAGAATGCATCCAGCGCGTGTTCCAGGTCCACCAGCACCTCAAGTCCGTTGTCCTGCAGGCACGCAATGGTCTCGTACGCCATCAACAGGTTCTCTTCCGGCGTCGTCTCCAGCGACTTCGCAACATCCAGCAGGCGGGACTTCACCACCACCACCGCTGCCGGTACACACTCTTTGTGCCGGATCATGAAGCGAACGTCCGACCACTCTTCCACCTTGCTGCCGCGGCCGCGCGTTCTGCCAAACAGCGCCAGCTTCATCGCCCCCGTATCCGCCGAATGCAGAGCGCTTGCCAGATCGCTCACAAACTGGTTTGCCCCGGCAAAGCCTATCTCCGCGTAGCCGACGCCAAATTCGCCCATCTGCTGCAACAGGCGGACCGCATTGGGTACGGAGATGTCCAGGTTCGGCTGCTGCAGTCCATCCCGCAGGCTTGTGTCGAATAGCTCCACTCTTCTACTTCTGGTCTTCTGCATCGGTCCCTGTTCCCGAGCCGAAAGTGTCCTTTCAGCAATATCGTTCCGCGGCAAAGCGCCGGACTTCCATCATACCTGTGCGCTACGATGCCGGTGAATTCGGGTGCCCCATCCTTTCACGGTTTTTACCGTGAAAGGGCGGGATCGCAACGCGTACACTTTTCCCATGCAATTTTCTACCCGCACCAAGTCCGCAATCCTGTCAGCCGCACTCAGCTTCTCCGCGCTCACCCTTCATGCAGCCCAGGCAACGTCAGCGGCTCCCGCTGCGCCGGTGAAGATGGACCGCCAGCCTGATGGCCTCACCCTCCACATCGACTCCGGCGATCTCCGCGTCCAGCTCCTCTCCGACACTGTCGTCCGCGTCGCCTTCGCCCAATCCGCCAGATTTCTTCACCCGCGCCTCCATCGATGTCATTCCCCACGACTCCATGACCACCGGCTGGAAGCTTACGCAGCGACCCGCGTCCTATGTCCTCTCCACGGCCAAGCTACAGGTCATCGTCAACCGCAGGACCGGAGCCGTCTCCTTCGCTGACGCGGCAGGCTATCCCATCCTCTCCGAGGCTGCGGGCAGCCGCACCATCGAGCCCGCCACCGTGCAGGGCGAAGACACATCCCACATCCAGCAGCGATGGAAGGCCCAACCCGATGAGTCGCTCTACGGCCTTGGCCAGATGCAGCTCGGCATTACCGACATCAAGGGTTACGACCTCGACCTCTGGCAGCACAACACCAACATCGTGGTTCCCTTTCTGGTCTCCTCGCGCGGCTACGGCATTCTCTGGGACAACACCTCCTTCACCCGCTTCGGCGATCTCCGCCCCTTCGCCGCCATCCCGCCCGCCAACCTTATCGACGCCGACGGCAAGCAGGGAGGGTTGACGCTCACGCCCATCGACGCATCCCAGCCACCCACCCAGACCGCTGACATCGGCATCGACATGCGCCGCAATCGTCCTGCTGGCGGAGGCCGTCCCGCTCCGCTCAAGGCACAGCGCTGGCAAGGCTCCATCCTAGCGCCCACCACCGGCGACTACCAGTTTCAGGCCTACTCCAACGGCGGTATTCAGGTCTGGTTCAATGGCAAATTAGTCATGAACCACTGGCGTCAGAACTGGAACCCCACCAACGATCAGGTCCTCGTCCATCTTCTCGCCGGGCACAAGTACCCCATCAAGATCGAGAATGATCCCGAGCAGCAATCCACCCTCACCTTCCAGTGGAAGACCCCGCCGCCCAGTGCAGACACCTCCTTCTGGTCGCAGGTCGGCGACGGCATCGATTACACCTTCGTCTACGGTCCTTCCCCCGATCAGGTCATCGCCGGCTATCGCTTCCTCACCGGCAAAGCCACCATGCTGCCCAACTGGGTCTTCGGCCTGTGGCAATCGCGCCAGCGGTACGAGACCGCCGACCAACTCCTCGACGTGGTCAAGCAGTTCCGCCAGCGCCAGATTCCCTTCGACAACATCGTGCAGGACTGGCAGTACTGGCGCACAGACGCCTGGGGCTCGCACCAGTTCGATCCCACCCGCTTTCCCGATCCCGTCGGCTGGATCAAGTCCATCCACGACCTGCACTCCCATCTCATGATCTCGGTCTGGGGCAAGTTCAATCCCAATACCGATAACGCCAAAGAGATGGACGCCCACGGCTTCCTCTATAAGCCCAACCTCACCGAGCATATGCGCGACTGGATTGGCCAGCCCTACACCTTCTACGACGCCTTCAACCCCGACGCGCGCAAGCTCTTCTGGTCGCAGATTGACACTGGCCTCTTCTCCAAAGGCGTCGATGCCTGGTGGATGGACGCCACCGAGCCGGACGTCACCCCCTCGCCGCCCTCGCTCGAAGGCCAGCAGACCCACATGAACCCAACCTTCCTCGGCACCGGCTCCCGCATGTTGAACGGCTACGCCCTGATGAACAGCGAAGGCGTCTACACCGGTCAGCGCCAGGCCGCGCCCAACCAGCGCGTCTTCATCCTCACCCGCTCCGGCTTCTCCGGCCAGCAGCGCTACTCCGCCGTCCCCTGGTCGGGCGACATCACCTCCACTTGGACCGCCATGGCCAAGCAGGTCGCCGCCGGACTCGGCGCCAGCATCTCCGGCCTGCCCTACTGGACCATGGACACCGGCGGATACACCATGCAGAATAAGTTCTCCAAGCAGCCCATGACGCTCGACAATCAGGACGAATGGCGCGAGCTCAACGCCCGCTGGTTCCAGTACTCCACTTTCACCCCGCTCCTTCGCGTTCATGGCGAGTTGCGCCCACGCGAGATGTGGACCCTCGGCGACGACACCCCAGCCTTCAACGCCGAACTCAGCTTCGACCGACTGCGCTACGCTCTCTTCCCCTACATCTACTCGCTGGCCGGCTGGACCACCCAGTCCGACTACACCATGATGCGTCCTCTGGTCATGGACTTCCCCGCAGACCGCATAGCCCGCGAGCTGCCGGACGAGTACATGTTCGGCCCCGCTCTCCTCGTCGCCCCCGTCACCCAATACAAGCAGCGCAGGCGTCCCGTCTATCTGCCCGCCTCGGCCCAGTGGTACGACTACTGGACCGGCCGTCCCGCCGCATCCGGTCGCATCTCCGCCGCCGCGCCGCTCGACCGCATCCCCGTCTTCGTGCGCGCCGGGTCAATCATCCCCTACGCCCAGCCCATGCAGTACATCGGTGAGAAGCCCTCCGACCCCACCACCCTCTATGTCTACGCCGGGGCCAACGGCAGCTTCACCCTCTACGAGGACCAGGGAACCACCTTCGACTACGAAAACGGGGCCTTCTCGCAAATTCCCATCCGCTGGGACGACAAGTCAGGCACCCTCACTCTGGGCAAACGCACCGGCAGCTTCGACGGCATGCTCGACCAGCGCACCTTCCAGATCGTGCTGGTCTCCGCCGCGCACCCAGCCGCCTTCTCGCCCACGCCACCCGCAGCCAAGTCCGCGCAGTACACCGGAGCCGAACTCCGCATGAAGCTGCGATAAAGGCTTCTAACAAGCGTCGGTCGTCCGAGTCAATGAGAAATCTCTATAAGGACTAACGTAGTCCGTCGTCCTGGTTCTTGATCTTTTTCAGCAGCCACGCCATGTTCTGACCCAGGGTCTTCATCGTCTGAATACCCTCTTCGTCCTTCTCGACATCGCCAATCTCGCGGCCGATGCCGATGTTCCAGTACGATGAACCGGGCACGATCATCTCGCTGATCAGGAAGAAATGGTTCAACGCGTCGAAAGCATGGATTGCTCCCGCTCGCCGCACGGCCACCACGGCCGCGCCAACCTTGTGACGGAAGATGCCGCCGTTCGCCTTGGAGACCAGGCACGCGCGGTCCATCAGCGCCTTGATCTCCGGCGAAATGTCCGCAACATAAGTGGGAGAACCGAGCAGTATGCCGTCCGCCTCCTCCATCTTCTCGATGTAGACGTTCCCCATATCGTCGGTTTGCGAACAGCGGCGGTTTTTTGTGCTGGAACACTTGCGGCATGCCAGGCAGCCGTGGATTTTGGCCCCGCTCAGCTCGATGAGTTCAGTCTCGATTCCCTCGGCTTCCAGCTCCTTGAGAACAGTTCGAAGCAGGATGGCTGTATTTCCGCCTTTTCTGGCGCTACCGTTCAACGCGACAACTTTAGCCCAAGTTCCGTGCATGATGTATGTCTCCCTCATGTGCCACCCGGAAAATGGCTGGATGGCCGCATTTCCTTAGCTTTCATTTTGCTCCTTTGGCAGCTAAATTATTGAACTGACAAAGAACGGGTGGTTTGTTGGATGTGCATGGTGTTTACTCTGTTTATCGAGCTAAACGGAACTTCGAGGACACGCGAAGATGCCATGTAAAGCAGAAATCGGCTACTGTTCCCATGGCGTGGCATAGCGCACGATGGGATCGAATGTCCTTACGCTGTACTTCTTTACGTAGGCAATGCGGAAACAACCAGGGGCGATATAGGAACTGAGTCACAAAGAGGAGAACAGTCTCATGAACTCAAACGATTCAAGGAACGGTGGTATCTCTCGGCGAACGGCGATTGCTTCTGGTCTTGCGGCGCTCGTGGCGCCACGATTTGCCGCAGGTGCAGTTCCCCAGGATGCAAGCCAGAAACTACGGATCGCGTGCATTGGCGTGGGCGGCGTGGGGCAGGACTATGTGGCCGGATGCAAGGACGAAGAGATCGTTGCGCTGTGCGACCTGGACCACGAGTTTTCCGCGCCTGCGTTTAAGCTCTATCCGAAGGCGCGGCTGTACAAGGACTTCCGCCAGATGTTCGACAAGGAAGAGAAGAACTTTGACGCGCTAATCGTGGCCACGCCGGACCACTGGCACTCTCATCTGGTACTGGCTGGCCTTGCCATGAACAAGCACATCTACTGCGCCAAGCCGATCACACGCACGATCGCAGAGGACAGAAGGGTGAAGGCCGCGTGCCTTGCATCGAATGTAACAACCAAGGCGAGCATTCAGGACTCGTGCACCTCGCCTGCGCGGGCCACCACGGAGCTGCTGATGAGCGGGGCCATCGGCCCAGTCCGCGAGATCCACTTCTGGACCGGAACACACAGCCCCAGCGGATTGGCGCGACCGGCCGAGGCGCAGACTCCACCCCCTGGGATGGACTGGGACCAGTGGTGCGGACCATCGCCCGTACGGCCATATCACAAGACCTATCACTACGGAAGCTGGCGTCCGTGGTGGGACTTTGGTACCGGCAACCTGGGCGACGTGGCCTGCCATTCGCTGCACGTGTTCCACGACGAACTGGAACTAGGCGCACCGGACTGGGTAGCGGCCAATGCCTGCCAGTCCTTCTCGCTGAATGGCGTGGTGGAGAACAGCGAATGCGCGAGCATCGCCAACTTCGTGCAGTGGCATTTGCCAGCGCGTGGTAAGCATCCGGAGACGATGGTGTACTTCTACGATGGCGGACTTCAGCCGCCACGGCCCTTGAGTATGCCTCCCGATATGGGGATGCCGGGACGGGGAGTGATGTTTGTCGGTGACGACGGAGTTCTTGTGTCGGCGTTTTATGGGGGCAGTCCGTGGCTTCCCGACCACACGCTACCACAGCCGGGCCAGGCGCTGCGAGGGTTGCCCGGCGGCCAACTGCTACCGGAGAGCCGCTTCAAGGACTTCAAACAGCCGGAGCCGAATTTGACTCGCTGCGAGAGGCCTGACCACTACGCCGAGTGGATACGGAGCTGCAAGGCCGGCAAGAAGTCCATCACGCCAGTGGAATACGCCTGCGGGCTGACAGAATTCGCTTTGTTGGGAAGCGTGACCGAGCGCCGATACGGCACGCCCGGTGTGCGCAGCGGAGCGGGCTATGGGCAAAATAGCAGATCGGACTCCGCAGTTGTGTGGATTCCAGCGTCCAGCGACGGCCATGTGCATGCGCCCGACGCTCCGCCTCCAACTCCCACCGCGGCGAACTCCCCGCGCTACTGGCGAAGCTCCAAGGTACTCCTGTGGGACTCGAAGGCCATGCGATTCACCAACGACGACGTTGCCAACAGCTACGTCGACATGCCCTATCGCAAGGAGTGGGATTACAAGGTCTAGGGCCGGTGAAGGTGGCGGCTTATGCTGTGGCCTCTTCGTCGAGGGATTGGGCGAGGACTTCGTCGCGTCGTGAAGCACGCCAAGCCAGGAACTTCGACTTCAAATTGGAGTCTGTGGCTGCTAGGATCTGCACGGCGAAGATGGCAGCGTTGGCTGCACCAGCGGCCCCAATAGCAAATGTCGCCACAGGGACGCCTTTCGGCATCTGCACGATGGAGAGTAGCGAATCGAGACCTTGCAGAGCAGTCGCTGCGATGGGCACGCCAAGGACAGGAACGGTCGTTTTAGCGGCGAGCATTCCGGCAACGTGGGCGGCACCGCCCGCGCCGGCGATGATGACGCGCAGGCCGCGAGATTCGGCTGACTCTGCATAAGCAAACATCTGGTCGGGGGTGCGGTGCGCCGAGACGACGCGGGCCTCGTAAGGGATGCCGAACTCGCGCAGGATGTCAACGGCGGAACGCATCAGCGCATAATCGTTGCGGCTGCCCATGAGAACGGCGACGAGTGGTTTTTCAGTTTGCGAGTTTGTACTCATGGCAAAATTATACGGGTCAAACTATCAGGATTTTAACAGCCCGCCGAGACGATTTTGCTCCCGTTGCAAGGACGCAAGAGCATGGAACTGAGCCACTATAAATTATGGTGTACCCCCACCCCCCTCCCCCCATCGGCCTTCCGGATGAAAGTGCTTTGTTATGTATTCGCCCAAGGTATAGTTCACTTGGGAAAGGACTTAGCGGTAAGGGGTTTGAAATCATGGTATTACGGAAATAAGGCTGGCACACGCGTAAAATCGGTGAACTGCACAAAGTCCCCTGGCGTGTTCATAGCGTCCCACGCACTGGCGGGTTTCTTGGCTGGGTCGTCCTATTGTTTTTTCATACTTACCATTCTATGCTCCATAATTTGTAATCTTTGTAGGGTCTAATTTGTGCAATGGATCTAGCCAAACTATGTGAAACATTTCGTCCACTATAAACCCATGAACGCGCCATCCATCCGAGGGCTGGCCCCTTACTCCCGGCAATGCAAATTGCCATGCGGTCTCTGTCCAAAGGGAGTCATCATACGGATCAATGTCCTTGAACCCCTCAGGTTCCGTCGTATCTTTGAAATAAATACGATGGCGGTGCTCGTCGTTGCGCATATCCATGAACTGGTCAATAGTCCACGTTCCATAGCGAAGAATATCTTTCAAGAGGGCCTCGAAAAACTCCTTCGGGCATTCACTAATGAGGAAATTTGTCATGGTCAGGTTGGAGGTAGTCAAAACAAAACCGAACCCGTTTTGGGTTCGGTTTTGCAACTGGTTGCTGTATGGCTATCTTAGCCATGAAGTTGACAGAAAAACGCTTTCATCGATTCGGGAGTAATAACAACTTGCGAAATTGCATCATCCGCTAAACCCACTCTTGCATCCTTCCATGGGCTTTCTTCGTGGGAAATTCGCTCCAGTTGAGTAGCGGTGAATTTGCCATATACGGCAAGCACATCCACGATATGACTAATCTCGCTTTCCGAGACCCCCGATACATCCTCGGTAGGGACTTCAATCGGATTCCATCGGTAATGCTTATACTCGTAGAATGCAGCCGGTACAACTGGACCGTGAACCCAAGCCTGAATCTCCTCATGAAAGGCGAGACGGTCATAAATCGCTAGGCTCCAGCCCTGTACGTAGTACAGGAGCTTCTGGAGCTTCAGGTTGGAGATCGGTTCTGCGGACTTCTTAATGACGATCTTGGATACGTCTTTTACTGATGTAATCGCCATATCCTCCTCCGATTTTGGGTACACTCATTCCAACCCACTCGGTTGCGCGTGCCCTGAGCGTAACCGAGTACGCGTCAAATTGCAACTACACATTAGACGTATCGGAGCCTAAAAAGGTTACTTTGAGTTTCGTTTTTATATTCGCCTTCAATCGCTACCAGGATCACGGCTCCAGCATACTTCATTCTAGGATGATATTGTCCTGGCAAAATGCTCAGAATCAAGATGTTATGGATCAATCCCTGCAGTATGCACGTAATCATCGGCTCATTCCACCGGAAGGTCTTTGGCCCAGAGACTGGCGTTGAGACACTCAACCACGCCATCGACGATGAGGTTGAGGCCTGAGGTGAATTTGGCCGAGTCGGCGATCTGTTTGTTGCTGACCGCGTCGGCCATGTTGATGCTGGAGCTGACGATGGAAAGGGCAGCATCCTTCTTCTGCGCGCCGGACTTTGCTCCATAAAGAGCTTCGACTCCCTGCACCACGCTGGGCAGCAGGGAGATACTACGCAAAAATATCTTCAAAAACTCCATGAATTGCCTCCGAATGCGGTTTAAGAACACACCAAAGAAAATGCGGGGATCCTTCACTCCGTTCAGGATGACAAACCATGAACGCAAATGCGGATCGCCGCTGTGTATCGATCAGTGTTTTGCTGCGAGAAAGTCGATGGCGAAGTGGACGATGGTGAGCAGAGCGCCAAAGGCGCCAGCCATACCTTTCAGCCGTTGCACCGTTTTCTCGTGTTCCTGCATGCGGCATTCCAGTTGGGAGAGCCGGCCAGGCTGTCCATTGCCCAAGACCTCGAGCATCTGGCTCTTTAAGCACTTAAATCGGAAAGGACCTGTCCCTCGAAGTCCGTCATCTTGCTGCTCCTTGTGCTGCGATGTTGCGTTGTGACTTATGAAAGCCGGGTTGCGTCAGCAGCCTGTTCAAGCGACCGGCAAGTTTGTGAAAACGGCGCTGGATAACCGCGAGTAGAGAGGCGGGTCCGATGCGTCGAACATACGGATGTAGTAGCGCTCCACCTGCGCCGACCGCGGAATGGAGAAGCTGCGAAGCGGACTGCGCAGCACCAGGTTCTGGTCGATACCCGGGCCGAAGTCCCAATCGCGCAGGCGCACCTCGAAGCCACCGCCGGTAGGAGGTGCGCTCCCTGCATCCAACTGCAACGCGGTTGTGGTGACGCTGACCACGCTCAGCTGCTGTAGGTTGGCAAGGACTCGCCCTGGCGCGGCCTGTGCGATTGTCGGCAGAAAGGAATCCAGTGCAATCGCTTCGGAGAGGGTCACGCCTAGTGACTCGGCCCAGTCGTTGGCAAAGGCGATGCGGTAGGTGAGAAGTTCGGGGAGTGCATTTCCATCTGTGATTGCAACCTGGCGCACAACGACATTCATGGTCTGGCGGTTGGCGGTGATACACAGTAGATCGCCGGGCCATATATCGGAGGTTGGGTTGATGGAGGTGAAGCTGCCTGCGATGGCGGCGGCGCGGCTGGAAGCGAAGCTGAGCACGGCCTGTGCGGCGCTCTCGCAGTCGGTGCTGGAGCGAGCCATGGGCCGGAGGACTTTGCCCAGCCAGCGCGCAGTACCGGGTATTCCGCCGTCTGCTTCGGCAACAATACTGGTGGCGTCTTCCAACCGGGCGATGGCGCGCGAGCGAAGACGATACGAGACGGTGACAAGTTCTCCGGCGACGGGAACGCGACCGGCGAAGAAGGTGACTTTTCCTGCGCCGTTCAGGCTACAGTCGACGCCTTCCCCGGCGACTCCGATGAGGCGTGTCTGGGTGGCGCCACCGGGCAGCGTGCTGACGACCCATGCGGAGCCGGTTTGAGTGACGGTGCAGAAGCCCAACGAACCGGTAAGCTCGACACTGTCCACTGCCGCGAAGGAGCAGCTGGCGGGCGAGCTTGTGACCGCACCGGCAACCGCGCTGTCGTATAGGACGGTGGCTGGCGTGTTGGAGGCGTTGCCCAGGTCCTGTAGGTCGAAGACAAGCTGTATTGGCGAGCTGACAAGGCCACCGCCGAAGGCCTCGATGGCCCCATCGACGTGAGCGTAGTAGGTCTGGAGTACGCGTTGCATCTCCGGGCTGTGCAGCCGAATGCGGAAGGTGTAGGAGTGGCCGGAGAGCAGCGTGTAGGTGGTGCCCACCTCCGCTCCATTAACGTAGGGCGTGACGACTGTGGAGCCGCTGCTCTGGCGCACATTGTATCCGGCGAAGCAGTTGGCGCGCTGGATGCTGCCGGAGTAGAGGCCGCAGAGGACACCGTCCGACGGCGAGGTGAGTTGGAGGTTGCCCGCCTCGACGACCAGGGAGCCGCCCATCTCGACCTGGTCGATGGCGACGAGCGTGGTCTGACCGTCTAAGCCGTTGCCACCGGAAAGGACGAGGCCCGCGCCGCCCAGGGAGAGATGCGAGCCGGGGTCGGTGAGGTTCCATAGCTGCGTGTTGAAGGCAGGCTGGTTGAAACTGTCACTGAGAAGCACTGGTTTACCGACGCGATATGGCTTGCCTGAGAGTGTGAACAGGGTGGTGGTGCCATCGCCTGCGAATATCTCGGAGACGTAGGCGGTGGGCTCGATCGCGCCGCTAAGGGTGACGTCGTTGGCCAGCTCCTTGACCATCGAGGTCTTCAACGCTGCGACCTGCAAGCAGCCACCGCCCTGACCTGCATCGAAGTTGAGCGTGTGGGTGACGGAGCCGACCGGTTGCAGCACCAGCGCGCCATCGAGCACGCGATACGCCGCATAGGTGGAACCGGCGATGTTGCCAGCGTTGCTGGACCAGGGCTTCGCCGGCTCGGGGGTGAAGACGCCGATGGGTTTGCCGCTCTGCACCTGCGAAGTTGTGAATCGACCGGCTGCGGTACGGGCGGTCAGGGTCTGGAGAAGCGAGCCGGCGGGCACGGTGAAGCCGTCCGCGGTGAGGGTGAGGGACTGCTTGTCGAGCAGCCACTCGTCGCTGATGGCGGTGAAGGCGACGCGATAGACCGGCCCGGCAAGCCCAGTGCCGACGTAGACAGGGACCGGCTCGGTGGCGAGGTATCCGGTAAAGAGCACGGCGCCGCTGTCTGACGAGACCACGACGCGCCCTCGCCGGACAGGCACAAGCAGCGCGGAGGAGGCGCCGGGATTGGCCGATGAGCCAACGTCCAGCGTGCCGGCGCAACGTGAAGGCATGTTGAGCACGCGCTCGATGGTCAAAGGCATGTCCGCGCAGAGGGACGCGTTGTAATCGATGGCACCGTTGCCGTCGAGATTGTCAATGGTGAGGATCAAGACGCCACCACCGTTCCCAGTTTTGGCAGTCCACGCATCTCGCGCACTTCCTCCACGGTCAGCACGCCGGCCTTCAGAAGCTCGGTCTGGATCTGTACTTCTTCCATCTCGTCGCGCGCTGCAAGGTCGTTAAAACTGAATTCAAACTCGCGCCAGCCGAGTTTCTTGGCGAAAAGATCGCGGGTAATATGTTCGGCGAGCAGCTTGGCGACGGGCACAATCGAGCTTTGGAAGGCTTCATCGGCCATCTCACCGGCTGTGGACCGATTGACGTCGGCCTGGAGTCCGAGCAGCATTGGGGGCAGATCGAAGGCATTGGCAATCATACGCATCAGAAACTCCTGCCACTGGATGCGCAGGTCGGCGTCGGTGCCACCGGCGAAACGGAGCACCTCCGGCTTTTGCTCACTGCTGAGAATGGGGACCCTGCCTGTACCTTCGATCTCGTCCTGCCACCATCGGATAAGGCGGTCGTGCTGCTCCGGGGTCGCTTCGTTCAACCACAGGGCGTACTGCACCACCGAGTTGCTGGCGAGGCGGCCCGCATAGCGATTGGCCGAGAGGAACTGATTCACGGTCTCAAAGGCGACTTCGAGGCGTCCCAGACCGAACGGCGTGTGGCTGCGCGGATTCAGGCGAATGTACATGAGCTCGTCGTCGAGCAGAGGGATGAGGGTCTTTTTCCCGAGTCCGCCCTGGGCCTGGGCGTAGCGAGGTTTGCCGGGGTCTCCATCCCAGGTGACATCGATCTCGATCGACGCGCCGTCCACTGCCCAGAGATGGAAGGGGCGCCGATTGTCTTCGGTGGCCTCCATCTCGACCGCTCCGAAGCCCCCGACGAGAAGGTCTTCGAGCACCTGCTCGAAGACAGTACGGAAGCTGTCGCATACGTTTGGCTCCTCCAGGCAGCGACGCAAGACCTGCATGCGCGCCGCTGCATCCGGTACCTCGACGTTGCTATAGCCGCGACGTAGCTTGATCTTCCAGTCCATGCTGGCGATCTTGTCCTTGACGACGTTGATCGCGCGCCGGGCTACTGGTGTCTCGGCAAACTTCCGCAGGTTCGCGGGAGTTGGTTTGGGCGTCGCGTTCTGTCCAGCTCTGCCCTGGCTCAGCGGACTCAGGATGGAAGGCAGCATCGCCGTCTTCCTCTCGCCCCTGGTTGCGTCTCCCGCAGCCGCGTTCACCGCTGCCGCATCGACTCCTGTCAGCCTCTGCCATGCACCCGTCACTCTTGTTCGAAGACCCACGTCTCCACCCCTTTCCATCACTGTTGCAATAAAAATGGCACAGCCAACTCGCTGTGCCTTCCCCTGCCATTCGTCTGGTTCAAACCTAAATACTTAACACCGATTTACGCCGATTCGACCGATCGAAAACAAATTCAATGCCGAATAGGAATCGGTAGCCTCCAACTCCACAGTTGCCTCTTCTTAAATCCGTAAGAGCGGCGTACAGCGTTGTTAAGCCTTTCTATCAAAGCCGAAGGTCGATTCTTGCTGTCTGCGCGGCACGCGCCAGATCGTTCGTCGTCAATACACGAATCCCCTGGCCTTCCATGGTCTCCAGGCCGAACCGGTAACGCACCGCGCTCTCCTCTTCAAACTCATGCTTCTCCTCATCCTCATCCGATACGGCGCGCAGCGGTTCCACCACGGCGGTCAGTTCCAGCCTGGCCCCCTCCACCCGAAGGACGCCATCGCGCAATCCATGCGCGGTATAGGCAAGGACCTTGGCCGCCTCCACATCGCCATCGAGCGACACCGCGTGAAACATCTTGACCACGCCGTTGGGACGATACCCGCAGTCGATCTTCATGGGATCGCCCGGCAGCGTGTACATGGAAGCGGCGATCCTCTTGCGCATCAAGGCCCATACGCCGGCGCGTTCGAACTGGGTCCGCATGGCGCCCGCGATCATCGCACGGCCGGTCCGCGTGTGCTGCGGCTTCACACGCAACGGCTCTACATACAATTGCATCAACAGCTCCATCTCCGTAACCATGTTTTCCGCGAGACAAGCATGTGCTTCCGTCATCTGGAGAGAGTTCGAAAACGTATCCTCGATGACTGCGACCAACGGCTTGTTGTCCGCCGATCCCAGTCGCAGGCGCGTATCGATCTCGCCCTCCAATGCCTCAAGCAGTCCAATATCCGCGTCCGCATCCATGCACCTTACCCGGGTCCAGTCGCGTGTGAAACGGACCCGCGCGGTCTCCTCCCGGCCTGCCTCTCGCAGCAGGACGCCGATATTCGTATACTCGCCCTTCACCGCATCCGGAACATAACGGATGAGGAAGAACTCGCATGGCAGACGGACATTCACATTCGACCTCCTATACTGAGGCAGCAATTTAAAGACCATTGCTGCCTCCGGCACCGTTACCGCATTTCTCCCCACTTCCTGGGGAACCGACGCAACTCCAATGAGCCAATCTCGCCTACAAGGGGCAAAGACTTACATCACGAATTTTCCAACTCCATCTTCGCCGAACTGCGCCGGAACGCGAACGCTCA
The DNA here is from genome assembly GCA_963799175.1 of uncultured Acidobacteriaceae bacterium. GTDB lineage: Bacteria > Acidobacteriota > Terriglobia > Terriglobales > Acidobacteriaceae > Edaphobacter. The sequence continues at coordinate 201,079 of CAWCWC010000008.1, forward strand.
ACTTCTTCTCCCACATCGGGAACGGTTCCCGATTTGAATCCCGAAACGACCCGATCAACTCTCGCAGCCGTCCACGCCGTACCAACATTTGTTCCGTCAATCGTTCGATCACCGCGATATCTCCGCCGTACCATTCAGGAGGAACGATCTCCGCGATAGCCCACAATTTGTCCGCTTCCATCGTCTCCATTCGGCTGAGCCAGGGCTCGAAACTCTGCCAGCCTGTCACGGTGGCGTATACCCGGTTGCGCGCGTAAATACCGCGCAGCGGTGTATCGGGGAACGTCCACTCCCCGGCGTTAAAGCAAAAACCCTGGTCGATGAACGTCGCGCGATACTTCCGCTCGCGCGGCTTGCGATCGAAGACGGCCTGACGGCCGTTGCAGTTGCCGGTCCATTTATCGAGGGCAAGTATTCCAGCGAACTCCTGCAGATTGCGGACCTCATCCAGTTGCTGCTCGGGAAGGTAGTCCACAACCTGGCCGGGCATCAATCCACCGACGAACTGGCTGCCAAACTGCAATCCTGGACAATACTTCTCCCTCTGTCCGTGCGGCAATTCAATATGCATGCCGGCGGTATTCTCGATCAGCCACTTCGTCACCTCGACTACATCGCTGGACGGGACCGTCAATCCGGCGACCTGGGCCAGCCGCGTTGCGATCAGTTCATTGGCCAGCACGCGCATATGCTGCGGGTTATTCTGAAACTTGACAACCCAAAGCTTACCGTCCGCGCCGAGCATCAACTGACTCTGAGCTCCGCCTCGCATTCTCCGAATCGCCTGGACCGCAAGCACCGCCAACGAAGCCTACCCCGTTCCTGAAGGATACTGCACCGAGAACAGTTTGACAGGTACCACCGCCGGACCAGGATGCGCAAGGCTGTTCTCCTTGAGGGATAGCAATACGAACTTTTCCCCTTGTAGAACCCTAGTGTGAAACTCCTCTAGGCGGCCCACATCCTATTCGAACCGGTCTGCAACCTCTCCGCCCTTACCGCTTGTCCCAACGCCATTGCCATCAGACAGTCGTCATGCGTGCCGCTTGCCGCTCCCGTCTTTCCTCCGGGATGACTGACAAACGTCCGGCACTCCTCCAGCAGCCTCTTGCTCAGAAACAACCAGGGAGACTCTACCAGCAGCGCCCCCATGCGGCTGATCATTGCGGGCTTCGAGCCGGCAGTAGTCAACCATCCGGCCACTCCAGCCTGTTCGTATACTCGCGTGTACCGCTCCACTGCATCCAGATATGCAAGCACGCCGGAGCCATGATTATTTCGCTCCACGGCAACCATGGACCCGTGACCGGGTCCGCCGTACTCGCGGCCCAGCGAAGCGGCAATACGCGCCAGCTCAAGAGTGCCCAACCGCTGCTGTAGCTCGGCGCACTGCATTCCGCTGGCCATGTCGATCACTTGCAGCGCAGCGAAGTCCCCATCGGATCCACCTCCAGCGGTGTCGACGGCAACGATGTATTCCTTACCGGGCAATGGCGGCAGCCATATTCGCAATGCGCCACCGCGTCGTGTCTCCACTGGGTCCTGCACTGCGGCCAAACGCCGCTCCACCGCTTCCATGTCGAAACAGCATTCACCCGTAGCGCGGAAGCAAAGCTCGGCATCTTCGGCGAACTCCTGCGTCCGCAACCCCCGATAGCTCGCCTCCAGGCCTCGGCGAAAACCAATCTGCGCGGAGGTCAAGCCATGTTGTCTCACCAACACAAGCTCATCATCGCGCATATCCGTGACTGCCGCCGCTACGTAAGCCTCCTCCATCCACCAGGGATAGAAGTGCTTCACCACTCCCTTCTCGCTCGCCTGCTGCCACTCTTCATAGAAGCAGCCATATGCCCCATTGGGCGTGCTTTCAATTACCATCTCACCGCCGGGTACGAGCGCAGCCCGCAGTCCTGCCAAAGTTGCCGAAGCGTCGCCAGACCAGCGCGACACCTCACTGCAATGCATGTTCTGTACGGTCAGACCCCGGCCGGCACTCTCATCCGAAGCGCTGAGCACACGGAATTCGCTGTCCAGCTCTGGAAAGACCATCTGCCCGACGTTTGCCCGGCTCCGCCGTAGACATCCCCGGCGCATGTTCTCGGGCAGGCATTCCCAGAATCGCTGCACCATGCGGAAGATCCCTTCCGCCGCATCGCGCGTCTGAGCGACCTGCACGGTCAGCACACCGCGAACTGTAACGGTCTTGAGAAAAAAGCGTCCCGCCACCCATGTTGTGATGCCCATCTGTCGCGCCTTGACGACGATGTTCTGACGCCCCCGCTCTCGCTCGAATCTAGCCTGCACCGGGTTCGCGTTCAGTGCCGTAACTTTGCCGGCGCGGTCCCTAATCCTGAGCAACTGGTGAGCAAGACTTATGGACACCGTTATTCCGTTCGGTCCTCCCCATCGTTCATTGAGAATCTTTCCGAAGTCCAGCAACTCTTCAAGACGATACTCCACCTCACTCATCGCAACACCATCATTCGCACCCTCGGATCGGAAGCCTCGCCCTTCCCCAATCGGGCAGACGGGGGGATACCGGCCCCAACAAGGCCATCGTGTCGCTTTAGCTCTTTGTTCGACTTGGTAATCGTGCGCAATCCTTTGCGTTAGAACACGGATCTCAGTAATAGGTGCAACTTGCGTCGCTTGCTACAACTCTAGAGCAGTACTCAATCTGCACCGGAAGCACACTACTGGCGACACTGGCTGCTTACCCACGGTCGTGGTTGCCAATGTAGGAATCGTGCTTCCGTCAGTCGTACAGCTAATACCGAGTTCTGTCCCTCCCCCCGTTACCCGAGAAAGAGCACCTAAGCCATCATTCGTTATTGTGTCTCTACCACACCGCCGCAATTTATTACCTGCCCTGAAGCCGCTATCAGATTTGCTCCCGCGTTGCTGTAGATGTACGCGTTTGAAGAGTTATACGGGATATAGGCATATCCGCCCGCGCCCGTTGTGTAGTTCATGCATGATAGGACTCCGGCTGGCGCCGTACCTGTTCCCTGTGCATTTCCTGTGAATGTCAAGGGCACAACAGTGCCCAACGATGTAGTACAGCTACCGATTGCCGTCACATTGACAGAGATCGATACAGTAGCAGTTTTTCCAATTTGAAGAACACCCAGGTTGGCCGCTGCCGTGGTAAAACTTCCGCTCTGGCATGTCGGTGTCGGCGTCGTGTGCGTCCATGCGCCGCCGGCGTTTCCAGTACCGCCTTGTCCGACGCTAAGCGGAGTAGTCAGGCCGGACAGCGATGTAATGTCCGCGTTCGCTCCACTGTGCGCCGGTGTGTAAGCCGCTGCAATCAACTGCTTGCTTGAATTGGTTGCCATAAATCCAGCAGATGCTGGAACCGCTGCACCATTTACCTGCGCGACAGTTGGGTTTGGGTATGTCCCGCTCAGGTCGCCACCAGCCGAACCACTGGGGGGAAGTGAACTTGGTACTGCTCCACCGTCGATAATGGATGTGCCGCTCGTATTGCCAATCACGGCCAAATGACCGACTGTTGCGCCAGAACCCGGTCCTGTCACTGGATTCGTAAGCGCCGCCTGCTTGCCGTTGAATGTATTCCAGTCAGTGTGGGCAAGGTAGCCATCTACAGAAGTAGTTGCCGCCGGCATCGAGATCGCCGGAGTCGCCCCACCACTCGAAACTACGGGAGTTGTACCCGTGACCGCCGTAACAGTACCGCTTCCTCCACTACCTCCGGTTGGTGCGACCCATGTGCCATCCTCGCGCAGGAACCGCGTGCTACCGGCGGTTGCACCGGGATCAGGCACGATGCCAGGTGCGTGGGCCGTTCCCGAAGGGCCAAACAACGGTAAGTGCGCTGACGCGATTGTTCCTGAGTTGATGCTCGCCCCGCTTACTGCCCCATTGATGGTTGTCGCATTCAAGGTCCCGGCATTGATTGTTCCCGCGGAGAACGATTGTGGACTGAAACTGTAGGGCGTCCCCCGCATGTTCAACGTCAATGAACTGAGCGTCGGGGAATAGGAAACGATATCGCCGCCTACGCTGCTGTCTAACTCGAAGAGCGCATAGCCAGAGTTCCAGTTCCCGCATCCATGCATGTTGCAGTGAACCGTGAACACTGCCTCCTCTCCGGCGGTAAGGTTCATGGTGCGGAGCCATATCCCGGTAGCCTCGTATGCTGCTGTGGGTACGCTATGCGTACCGCCGTATCCAAGATAGTTCTGAGTCGATGCCGCATTTGCAATCGACCATCCGGTCAACCCTGGTCCATTATTTTGCTGATATTGGAGTCCAGCCTGCTCGGCGGTCAGCGGTCGTGGCACCGTTTGTCCAACATACTCCGTGTCTGCGGCTACATTCTCCTGGTAGTAGTGGGGCTCTTCCACCGGGTCGTTGGCAGCCCACGTCACGTTGTTTGACGCAAGAGTCATCTGTCCGTCCACGCTATTCGTTGCCTGATCGAATACGCTGAGGACCTCGGCCATCGGGTAGAACGCAAATCCACCTGTGAGTATGGACATCGTTCCTCCCGTACTGGAACTGTTTGCGCCGCTCTGCGCATAGGTGAATGAATTGATGCCGGTAGTGGTCGCTACATAGTTCCCGTTGTAGCTGCTGTCGGCGACACCGGCGATCGTTACGTTCAGCCCACTCAGATTTGGGACATTCCCACTGGTGGTCACGGTCACCAAGTTTCCGGCCCGGGACGCGGATGCGATGGATGCACTCAAATTTATAAACCCTGAGGTACTGTTCATGACCCCAACTACTGGGGTCAACCCTCCTGCGTAATACAAGCCTGTTGCCGAGTAAGCCCCAACCACCGGAAAGAGCTGACGGATTCCGCTCACAGTATCGACAGTCTGCTCCAGGCCATAGCCGCATAGTCCTCCAAATGCCAGCGTAGCCATACTCTGATGCGGCTTGTTCAGTGTCATCTGTAGATGGGTCGCATCGACGACGCTGTAAGGTGCCATCTCGTAGTTGTGCGGAGCGTAGCTAGCGTTCTGATCGACCACGCAAGCCAGGCCGCTGGAGGTGCCGATTGCAGCGGTGTTTGCTGCATATCCAGTTGGCATACCGGTAGTCGCAATCGCGATTGTGACGACTCCGGGAGCCATGTTGTCGGCTTGCGATGGAATGACTTGGCCAGTACTTAAAAACACGCTCAGCGGAAGATTCGTTCCACTGAATTGAGCAACCGCATGAGGCCCCCCATTTGTGCCGCCTACGATTACTCCGCCGGTGCTGGCGCTGGTGATCGTCTTTGCCGGATTCGTGTCGATAAGAAAGCGTCCGTCACCCTGCGTGCCACCTCCGGAATTTTGGGCGATCATGACAGACATTGAGCCGGTCGTGCAGCCACCAGTGCAGGTCCCCACAAAGACCCTGGAATCCTCGTGGGCCTGTAGATCGAATAAATGCGCTCCCTCGTCTGCCGAATCCCGAAAGCCGCCGGATGTATAGATAAAGCGCGAACCGATCAGGCAGTCTCCCACGCCAAAGCAATCGCTCTGCTCTGGAACCAGAACATGCTGTCCCTGTGTGTTGTATGTGCCACTCACAGTCAGCGCACTATATCCCATTTTAAAATAGGGGACAGGACTATCGATCGTTTCCGGAAATAGGTTAGAGCCGCCGGCAAGTCCCTCCTGAGTGATTGCCAGACCCATTGCGCCGGGAATATGGTTTCCTGTCTGCTGAAGCAGGCTCGCCTCGCTCTGCGTCGAGACGTCGTCGATCGTCTGAGCGGTTGAAAGACCGTGGTTTACTACGTCGAGCGGGTTCTTGTAACTGTCGACCTGCCTTCCACCGCGAGCGTCCTTCATGTGAGTTTGGCTGTTGAATGAATCGGCGGAATATGTTTCATTGGTGTAGCCCTGTTCCGCTTTTACTTCACATCCACTGGTACAATCCGGGCTGGCTATTGCATTGGCGATCCCATTGTTTCCTCGCCCGTTCACATACTGACTGGCGTACTCCACCCCGTTCAGATTATTGACTTCCAATTGAGTGCCTACAGGTTGCGCTACGACTTGCGTCGTTGACGGCAGTGTGGAAACCTTTTGTCCCAATCCGCTAGTTGTCGCTGCGACGCTCTCATCCACATAATTCTTGTCCGCCGCCTGGGTTGCCGAAACCGGGTCGGCAGGTAACATAAGCGGACCGGTCATCGTATCGCCAGCCTTTAGCACATAAGGCGTGGAATCCAACGGATGACCAGTCACCGCCGCTGCGATCGCAGTATCCACATAGCTCTTGCTTACCGTCTGCATGGCTACCGTTGTGGGCAGTACCGTAGACTCAATCGCACTAATTTTCACCGCAGTTAAACTTACCGGTACCACCCAATACTGCCGGCTCACGCTGCTATCGTCCAGATGAAAGACCGCTGTATAGTAACTGCCGATTGGCGTTGAACTTGCGTTCGGAATTAGTTGCACACTCAGTGCTCCACCCACTGCTATGACCGCGGATGTACTTCCACTTGGGACCGAATCGCCGTCACTCGTGGTAAAGGCGGGCCAACTGATAAGCACTGTTCCCGTGGCCACCGTTCCATCCGCGTGATAGATCGTGTCCGCCACCTGGGTGGTTGCCACCTGGGCCGCTCCGGTCATCGTCATCCCCGCCAGCAGAACACCAATCAACATCCAGTTTCTAGGCTTCCAATGCATCGCACTCTCCTCATATCCGCAATCGCGCACCTAAACCCCCCGCAACGCTGCCGGCAGATAGCTCCGGAAGCACAATACTGTCTCTCCATCGTTGGTATCCTTCACCGGCAGCGCGCGAAATGCACCTGCCAGGCGTATCCTCTCCAGTGGAGCTGCCAATGTATCTTCCGTCTCTGTAGAACCTTGCATCGCCTGTAGACGCGGATAGTGAACCAGAACCCTATCCCCCTGAGCACCCGGCATTACAAAGAGCCCGGACCACTCCTGAAAGAAACTCGCACCCTCGCGATCGCAGAATCCGACGAACTGGCTTACCTGCATCCCCGCCGTTGGAACTCCCGCCGGCAGCGGGCTCGCCAGCTCCAGTACGCCGGCCGTGATCGCGGCCACTACGCCGACATTCAGCGACACTCTGCGCACATAGTTCACATCGCTGCCCACCGCACTCGCGGATTGCACATAGGCCGAACTCACACCTGTGCCGATGTATCCAAGCTGACCAATGTAATCGACATCCACGGCAACCAGACTGCCAACGCTAAATCCGGCCGCGGCTGCAATACCCACGTTCAGGATGGTCGCGGTGGACTCCGGTCCCGTGCCGGTTAGCAAGGGGACCGGTGCCGCAGCCACACCACCGCTTCCGTTTGGCGAGGCACCCGCAGCCGTTGTCAACAGATTGGTCTGTTGCGATCCCGATGCCAGTGTCACCTGCAGCTTTCCCCAGGTTTCGAATTCAAGCGACACCGTCGCCTCCACCTCCGAACGAACTTGGCCCACTGTCATCGCCGGAGCGCCGGCCCGAAGCGCATCGACCTTTGTCCCGCACTTTCTCGTAAATCCGCAGACCCACCCCAGGTCTACCCAAGGGGCTGGTGGCGACTGCAGATCGAACCTCCCAAGCCGCGCCGCGTCGAACAGAGTAGGCACGCCAGTCGATCTGTTCACCGGAGCGAAGTAAGCGCGCACCCGCCTTGTCACCGGAGCCACGGACGCCACAACTCCAGCTCCTGTCGTTGTTGTACTCACAGTTCACCCGCCTCCTGATAGGCAAAGACCAGCACCGTTGAAGTCCGTCCCAAACGCTCGCCCACTGCTTTTGCAGCACTGAACACCGGATCTGCCCAGAGCACGTTCGTTCCCATCGCTGTGGGAGCGCCTTCTGCTTCAGCGGCTGAATAATTCATTTTTGCGACCGCATGCGGCTCGGCCCCAATTGCTGCTGCCAGCTCCGCATCCATCGCCGCCAGCTGTCGTCCGCGGTCCATACCGCCATTGCCCGACGTCCCATCCGTGGCGTACTGGATGGAACACTCCATCGCCACCAGTGGCAGTGGTCCCGAGCTAATCACCTGTAACCCTGTCCACTGTAGGCAGAAAGCATCCACGGAAACCCCCGCCGATGGCAGTTCGTTCTCTTCCACCAGCACCCCCGGGCGCACCACGCCGCGCAGCACAATCGCCCGTGCTGGATTCAACGCCGCCAGACGGCTCTGCAGCGTCACGTAAAATGTATCTTTCGCGTTTTGCATCTCGTCCTCGCTCTCATATCCAGCCCAAATCCTCCCACTCGCAGAATCGGTATTTCCACGCGTCCGCTAGACCATCTGCGCCAGTGGAGCGCGCAGCACAAGCCGGTACACATAGGGCTGTCCAAAGATCTGCTGTTGCGTAGCGGACTCAATTTCGAGCAGTTCGCCGTCGGATAGAACGCCATAAGCTGTCGCAAACAGCACACTCGCCGAGGCATACGTTAGAGACCCCACCAGGCTCTCCACCACCGTCGCCGATACCAGCATCTCCCATTTCGCTGCCTTACCTTCAGCTACAGCCGCTCGCGCTTTGCGATATACAACAGGCCCCAGCGGAATATCCTGAAACGTCGGTGTCGCAATCCCCAACTGCTCGGTTACATCCATTGGGACCGCCGGCGCCGGCATTCGTAACATCACTGTCCGTCCGCCCATCGCACGCAGTAAAACGTCCGCGGCCCTGGCCGCCGCACCCGTCGCATTCACCAGATCGCTCATCGCATCACCCGATCCTCTGTGCCATATAGGGCGCCAGCATCATCTGCACATTCGTGTCGATCAGCGATCCGGCGAAGTATTGCATCTGTAAGGTGTCCATCTTGCTGCCCTTCACATTCATTGCCGGAGTCGCCTGCGCGTTCTTCACAATCTGTGCGCACGCCACCTTCAGTGCTGGCGGCACGACTGCCAACCCAGCGGTGTAGGTGATTTCGGCCTCGTTGTAGTTCAGTCCGAGAAGGTTCATGGGAAAGGCCACGTCTCCCGTGACGACATTCAAGTCCACACTGGTCAGGTCGAGCGCGCTCCAGCTGCCGGGAATGCTGAACGCCCATGCCACCTGGGCCAGCATGGGGTCCTGCAGTTCGCCGCGGCGTGGCCGGCCATACCGGACCCGCACCCCGACCAACGGTGAAGTTGCCGCTCCCAGCGGTGTTAGCGGAAGATAGCTCAGCCGTACCGCCTGCGAGCCAGCCGTCAGCCGCATTCGCTCCACATACTGAGTCACCAGCAGACTCGGCCTTCGGCAGTGCGCCTCGATCAAGGCAGATGCCATCGTCACCCAGTCGTCGGTCGTTTCCGCCGTCAATCCATACTCGACATACTCCGTTGGATTCAAGTAACCCATCGTGCTCCGCCTCCAAACTCTTCAGGAAAAAGAGGGGGCCGGCCACCACAACCGGCCCCGCTCTCAAGTGCGCGACGAAGGATCGAAGCCGCAGCCCGGTGTTGGTCAGCCCCCTGACCAACGCGCTCCCTCGCGTAAACTCAGCGATGCAAGCAGCCATTCACGGGCACGTCGATCCTCATCGCGCGTTGTTGCGGCTAGCCGACACCCCATCGGTCAGCCGCAAACCGATGCCATCTAGCGGTCGACCAGCACCTGGTAATGTGCATAGCTCGCACCCTTGACCACAAGCCCGCCGAACTTCACCACCACATACTGCGAGGCTAGCGAACCCGGAACTCCAAGCTGGAAGATTCGCGGATTCGGGTCGCTCAGCCAGTGATACTCGATCAGGTCCTCAGTCACGATGTATGCCGGCAGCACCGCCGAGCCACTACCAGGCGTTCCGGTATAGCTCAACGTCCACTCCGGAATCAGCGGAAGATCGCCCGCTTGCGTAGAAAGCGTCTTGACTGTGAAGCCAGCCCCGATGTCCTTGGTCTGCAGTACCACATTGAACTCGGTCTTCATCTCGCGATCGATCAGGTCGAGAAGGACCGGGTTGGCGTAGATGGCCGTCGGACGCACTCCGAAGGAGCTGTTAGAAACCATCTGTGCGACCGTCGACTTGAATCCGTCCACAATGCTCTGCGTACTCCCGATCGACACCGTGTTGCCGCCGCCCGCAATCTGGGCCACCGCGCCAAAGTACTCCGCCGTCGTCGGCGAGCTCATACTGGTGTCCGTGCCGTTCCACAGAGCAACGTCATGCGTCCGCAGAACGCCATCCACCGTATCGGCGAGGTCCTTTGCCTGTAGATACGCAAACTGGGTCTGCTGCTGGCCCAACTCCATATCGAACAGGTTGTAGTTGATCTGCGCTACTAGGGCCTTCAGCGGAACACTGTTCTCCACCCGCGTCGGGCTGACGATCGGTGCAACAATATTGCGCGGATCCACAAAGCCCGTAGAGGCAGCAGGAGCCGGAATCGCTCGCTCCTCAAAGTACCGTGAAGGGTGGCCGGTTGCTGGGACCTGCTTGATCCTCTGTCCAAAAATACCGCGCCGCCGCACAATATCCAGAATCTCCGTCTGATACAACGGAACTTCAATCGCTCCAGGCCCGATGTAATCTGCTGCCGCATGAATCTGAGTAAACTTCGCGTTCATCCTCATCCCCTTTAACTTCAAAAGACGCAGCCTCAGCCACGTCTTTTCATCTATCGTTATGCCAATGCCAGTCTCACAACTGGACCCATTGCCGGTCCGGTTGTAGTGAGCGGACTAATCGATTCGCCCAGGCCTCCTAGCCCAGCAATCCGGCCCGCATCAATTGCGACTTCACGGCGATCCTCTGCTCCAGACTCAGGCTCACGAGCGCAGAGTCGAGAGATCCAGCTTCTAGGGAGTCCACCGTCACACCCTGTTTTGCCAGAAGACTCGTCATCGCCGCAGGCAATGTCTTGCGCCCCACCGCAGGAGCTCCAGTGACGCATCGTGCCTGCAACTCCGCAATCTTCAACTCGGCCGCAGCCAGCTTCTCCTCGAGTTCAGCTTCGCGGCGTGCTTCAACCGTCGCCACAATACGGCCGATGCTCGCCTCCGCGTCTTCGGCAAACGCGCTCTGCCTCTGGGCCAGCCGCTCCACTGCCTGCTCAAGCAAGCTAGCGGCTGCTGCCAGCCGATCCAGTGTCAACCCCAACTCGTCTTTCATCTCCATCTCCATGCTCTCTCCTTTTATTGCCGCTTACACTATCCTGCCGGCCTCTTCCGAATCGGCACCACCTGCCGGTTCCGTGGTCCATCCGGTCCAACAAGTGCATCGAGCAAACCATCCTCTGTCCACGGAATTCCGTTCAAGCCGATGCTCCGGTTGTTGCGGTTGTCACAGGCATTGCCTGAACATTGAGAATGGCTACCACCGCTGAGACCAGACTCTGAACGTAAGATGTACTTGCCCCCGCGATACCCGCCTTCGCAAGCAGCGATGTGACAACAGGCCCAACCAAAGTCATCACGGTTGCAAGCTTCTGCGTCCCCGTACCGCTCTGCATACCTGCCGCAGAATACTTCTGCTCGACTTCGATCACTGCATTCTGAATTAGCCCGGTAGCATCAGCCAGCACAGTTAGTTCCGGAGATGCTGCTGGGAACAGCAATCCCACCAGCTTCTCCACCGGAACTGCGTAGGTGACCGCCCATAACAGCCCTTTTTCAAATCCCTTTCCGATTGCTTCCAAAACACCTGTAAATGTCACATTGATCCTTTCGATTGCCAACTTGTTTGGTATTTGCATTGATGCCACACGGCTAGAGGCCATCTCATACACACCACTCAATCCATGCAAAACGTCCCTCAGGGGCTAAAGCCCGCAGATCTATTCGGCATTTTGCGGCACGGCTGAAGCCGTGCCCTTTCAAAACAGGTTTATGAGATGACTTCTAACGTCTCGACCCCGCTAGCCGGGACGCTGCCGTCTGCTCTCCAGCGGAACGCATCCCAGCCGGAAGCTGGTTCCCCGGTAAGCCGCCTTCTCCCGAAGCAGGATCGCAGCGCCGGTAAATGTTGCCCGCGTCAAGGTCCACACCTGTGCCCGCATATCCGCCACATGCGCTTCCGCAAGCTCATAGCTCATTCCCATCGAGCCTTCAATCCCCAGTCGCTGCTCGATTTCGGGGAAATCTCTACAGAAGAGAAAACCTGCTACCGTCAGGTGTCCATCTTCTAGCTCGGCCGATGTGATAATGCCGCACTTCTGGCGTGCATCATGTCCATCCCACCCCGACTTGTAGTCAACCGCCATACCTAGCAGGCTCGGCAGAGCCGCCTCGGCGGCTGCTCTCGTCAGCACCACACGGTGCCCCCTTGCCCCGCTTGGGGCTTTGTCGCTTGCAACGTCCACAAGCGTCAGAACCCCTTCAAACGGAAGCCGGTTTGGATGCCCATGCACTAGGGGAAACTCCACCGCCATGGCATGCATCGCCAACTCACCCGGTTTTCGCAGCCGGACATTGCTTCCCGCTGCCCTGGTCCTCGCTCCACCGGTACATCGCCGATGAAATTCCGCTGCATACTCCATGCCCCCTCCTCGGTTGCCTTCGTTCGCCGCCTCGTCTGCAAAATAATGTTGGTCGAAGTCATCTGTTCCACAACACATCGCAGACGCGCTTCCCCAAATTCACAAACAGGCGCTGAGTGAAGCCCCTATCCCTGTATCCCGGTCTTTCTTGCCGCACTCTTCCCATCTCCATCAGAGGCCAACCGATCCACCGTTCGGTCCTCCCTGTTGCAGCACCCAAAAAAGCGAAACGGGAGCGGCACCTCGCGGCGCCCTCCCGTTTCCTTTAACTCACCTATACAGAATAGCAGGTTGACCAAAACTACTATGCCAACTATTTTAAACTTTTATAAGTTCTGAATTCAGTTGTTTACGTCAAAATGTCCCGATCCACCCCCTTGACAACATTTCAAGGGCTCGAGCATTCTCACCCCAAGAAAGACCCTAGTCAGGCTATCGACTGCCTGGCCATACCGGCGGACCACGGTTCTCGGTTTCAGCCCCATCAACTCCGCTGTTTCGCCCAGTGTGTACTGCTGCAGGGCGATCCGCGAAATCAGATTCTGCTGTTCCGCGTCCAGCCTTTCTAAGCACTTCCCGACGTCGTGTAGGAAGATCACAACATCCTCGAAGCTCTCAACCCGATAGCTTGTTACATTTCCATGAAACATCTCCTGGCCCAGTAACGATGGCACTTTTCCTGCCTCCATGGACATACGCATATACCGTCGCAGCATCGCTTCCGTATACTTCCGGTAAAACGCCATATGGGGTTCAACAGGCTTTCTGTGCATTTGCTCCGGACTATGCTGACCAACGCGCTCATTGCCTATGGCCCAGACAAACGGAAGAATGACCGCAGAGGCACTCATCGCGCACCTCCCATCCGCCTATGACTGGCAAAGCAGGAAGAAACCCGCGCAAGACGATGCGGTCGTCCTCCCGGGTGCCTTCCTCTTGCCTCAGGAAATATCGACAGATGGCAAGAACATGCTGAACAATACACACCATCCCCGATTCCCCTCCGGAGCCAAAGCGCTCCACATCCTTCACAAACCTTTAGTTCCAAGCGCAAGTACTTCATTTTGTATTCTCCAAGGCACAGTCATCCCCCGGCGAGCCTCAATATTTTTCAGCGGTCGGAGGGGCTCGCTCAGGTTGCTATGAAGTGTCGATACTTACTCCGCGAAGCTCTTTCGGCCCCATCGGAATTGTGTCGACACTTATTTACCGTCGTTCTACCCGCCTTCTAGCTACCTAGGAAATACTTCCTCATCCACCCTTGCATTCCTGTTCCATTCGCATCCAGTGGCACCAGCTCACGCATATCCATCCGCGTCTCCTAGGCCCTTCCCGATACAAGAATAGAAAGTCTAAGAGTTATATCTTTAGACAACTTTTATGTCAACTATAAATAATATGTTCGCTAGAATTCCTAAAATAACTCAACAAACGAGGTGCTGATAGAAAAACATTGCATAAAACAAATATTGTGCGTAATGTTCGTCTTGCAAAATGATATGGTTCGGCAACAGGATGACCCCACCCTATGAATTTTCAGGATCTCCACGAGCTTCTCCGTCTCGAACTTCTGCGTCGTGTCGAACACGGTAGCCTCACCGGCACCAGTCTTGCACGGCAAGCCAGTTTCCGCCAGGCCCACATCTCCAACTTCCTCAACCGAAAGCGCGCCCTATCTCTCGACGGGCTTGACCGAGTACTTGCTGCTCAACACCTCACGGTGGAGCAGATCATGCCACTCGAGCTCAGCGCAGAGGTGCTTCCCCAGACGAACGATCCCATGGATGCAATCCCCGTCGTCTCGCCTTCCACTGCGATGGACGATGCCCAAGTCAGGCCCGAAGCGATCATTGAGACAATGTACGTCTCCGCATCACGGCTTCAGGACAATCGCTCCCGCCCATCCCCGAGGTGCGCGCACTGGCAACGCTTTCTCGCTGTCCGCGCAGATGCACAGCTGACTGCCGCTATGGAGCCCATGCTCACCAGCGGGTCCATCATTCTACTGGATCGTCATTACACCTCGCTCGCGCCTTACCGCGCTCATCAGAGGACACTCTTTGCAGTCCGTTGCGGCGCAGGACTCCTCCTCCGTTATGTCGAATTCGACGATGGAACGCTCATCCTCCGCCCGCTCTCTATAAATTATCCTGTGCAGCTTCTTACGCTCGGACCACACGAAACTCCTGCGGACTACATCGTAGGCCGAGTGTGTCTTGTTGTCTCCGAACTTTAATCCGCCCCCGCATTGTCCAGACCAGAATGAGTTGCGCTTCTCATCTCGGGCAACCGATTGATAAACTGGTTAGATGCATTCGGGTCTTTATGGAAAGTGGATGACGGCGTGGGAGACAAAGCTCACGACGCGCGATACAAACAGAATCGTAAGGCCGCTCGAATGGGGATTCGACTGGTTGAAGGATTTCAGCGAAGCCGATTCAACGCGGTTCGATGCCCCAGCAACGCCTACTCAGGCGGTACATCTTTCCGTTGGATCCCAGGAACGGTCCGCGTTCCAGGATCTCGACCGCATGATCGCCCTGAACGAAGAGATCGTGCGCCTATCGGATGTCTTTTTTGGCTATCAGGTGCCCCAAGACTTTCGCATCGAGTACAGGCACCCGGAGTTGTTCCCTACCAACGTCAGACCCGAGACCCTTGCCCAGGATGCGGAAATGAAACGTCAGTCAGCCGCCGGTGAGATTGGGGAGGCCCAGTTCTTGAGATTTACCTCCGCCGTTCGCACCTCCTATCCCGAAAACGACCAGATGAATGCAAGATGGTACCCGGCACCAGACCACAAAGATCCAGTGGGAGGCCCCCCCAAGCCGAAGCAGGCAATCATAGTCCTACCTCAATGGAACTCCGACGCCATTAGCCACAATGTACTCTGCACGCTCTTCAACCGATTTGGAATCTCTGCTTTACGGCTTTCACAGCCATATCACGACATTCGCCGCCCAGCAGAGTTGGAGAGATCAGACTACGCCGTCAGCGCAAACGTAGGACGCACCATTGCCGCATGCCGGCAGGCTGTCGTAGACATCCGCAGCTGTCTTGACTGGCTTGAGACCCTGGGCTATTCGCAGTTCGGCGTTCTTGGAACGAGCTTGGGGTCCTGCTATGCCTTTATCACAGCCGCTCATGATCCCCGCCTGCGAGTCTGCGCCTTCAACCATGCGTCTACCTGGTTTGGAGATGTTGCATGGACTGGGCAAAGTACACGGCACGTCCGCACCGCTTTTGAAGAGGCAGGGCTTACGCAGAGCCAGGTCAGACAGATGTTCCTGGGCATTAGCCCAATGGCCTATATGCAGCGGTTTGCTGCGTATCCAAAGCGTGTTCTCGTCGTCCACGCGACCTACGACCTCACATTCCTGCGCGAGTTCTCGCTGGACGTGCTGGCGAACTTTAAGCATCACGGCATCGATTTCGTCTCCAAGGTCCTGCCCTGCGGTCATTACACCACCGGTGAGACACCCTATAAGTACCTCGATGGCTGGTATCTGGGGTCGTTCATATATCGGGCGTTCAGGGACCTTGCAGATCACGTCTAGCCTGCGAGGAGCTCTTCCCGCGTCGCCCCAATTGTCGTAAAATTGCGTCCATGGATGGTATGCCCAGGATAAAGCGCTTCCGTCTTGGCCGCCGCGACCGCGGTCGTATGTAGTCCAGCGCTCAGGTGAGCTTGAGCGCCCCGCCGAAGGCCCGCCTCATTTCATCCCAAATATTTGATACGCTCTCTTCGTCTCGCCGATTTGCGCTCCCACTTCCATTCAGACGCGCTCACGGCATTCAACTCGCGCTCGGTGCTAACCATCGACCCCGCGCTCCAATTTGAGAAATGGAGAATACGATGACGACTCCTCTACAGCACCCAGACTCCTTCCACTCCGCCGCAACCCTCACCTCCGGAACGACCAGCGTCAACTTCTTCCGCCTGAAGGCTCTCGCAGAATCCGATCCCACCCTTAACCTCGAGCGCCTGCCCTACTGCCTCCGCATCCTCCTCGAAAACCTCCTCCGCCACGAAGATGGACACAGCGTCACAGCGGATGACATACGCTTTCTGGCGAAATGGAATTCCAAGGCGGAGCCATCGCGTGAGATCGCCTACATGCCTGCCCGCGTCCTGATGCAGGACTTCACCGGAGTACCAGCCATCGTCGATCTGGCTGCCATGCGCGACGCCGTGCGCGCCCTCGGCGGTAACCCCGAGAAAATCAACCCGCTCCAGCCTGCCGAACTCGTCATCGATCACTCCGTCCAGGTCGACGAGTTCGGCTCCTCCAATGCCTACGACCTCAATGCCGCTCTGGAGTTCTCCCGCAACCGGGAGCGGTACGCCTTCCTCAAGTGGGGCCAGACCGCCTTCCGCAACTTCTCAGCCGTACCACCTGGTATGGGAATCTGTCACCAAGTCAATCTGGAGTATCTGGCCCGTGTTGTCTTCACTACCCAACCCGGCCCCGACGGACAAGTCACAGCCTATCCGGACACGCTGGTCGGCACCGACTCTCATACGACGATGGTCAACGGCCTCGGCGTCCTCGGCTGGGGTGTCGGCGGCATCGAGGCGGAGGCGGCTATGCTCGGCCAGCCCGTATCCATGCTGGTGCCACAGGTTGTCGGCTTCCGTCTCACCGGCAAGCTGCGCGAAGGAACTACAGCCACCGACCTCGTCCTCACCGTTACGGAAGCCCTGCGCAAGCACGGTGTAGTGGGCAAGTTCGTTGAGTTCTTCGGCTCGGGCATCTGCGAACTGCCGCTGGCCGACCGCGCCACCATCGCCAATATGGCTCCTGAGTATGGTGCTACCTGCGGCATCTTCCCCGTCGATGCCGAAACCCTGAGCTATCTGCGCTTAACTGGACGCACCGAGGCCCACATCGGCCTCGTCGAGGCCTACTTCCGCGAGCAGGGGCTGTTCCACACATCAGCTGCGCCAGAGGCCGACTATACGTCCACCTTGACCTTGGATCTGGCCACTGTCGAGCCATCTGTCGCTGGTCCTAAGCGCCCGCAGGATCGCGTCCTCCTCTCACAGGCCGCCGCCAGCTTCACCCAGCAACTCCCCACCTTGCTCGGCCCCAACGCCAACAAGTCCGCAGCCCGCCAGGTCCTTCGCTGGGAGGGCGAAGGTGGCCACGCCTCAGCCAACGGCAACCTCGAAGGCAGTCTCGGAGCATCGTCCCAACACATCGCTGCTCCCAGCTCCGTCAAAGCCCGCTTCGGTGTCGATCCCGTTCCATACCTCGACCACGGCTCTATCGTCATTGCAGCCATCACCTCCTGCACCAACACATCCAACCCCTACGTCATGATTGCCGCCGGTTTACTCGCTAAGAAGGCAGTCGAGAAGGGACTTTCCACGCCCCCGTGGGTCAAAACCTCCCTTGCTCCCGGTTCCCGCGTTGTCACCGACTATTACAACAAGTCAGGCCTCACTCCATACCTTGACGCGCTCCGTTTCAATACCGTTGGGTATGGTTGCACCACCTGCATCGGCAATTCCGGACCACTTCCCACCGACGTCTCCAAGGCTATCGAAGACCATTCGCTCGTCGCCGTCTCTGTCCTCTCCGGCAACCGCAACTTCGAGGGCCGAATTTCTCCGGAAGTACGCGCCAATTACCTCATGTCGCCGCCGCTGGTAGTCGCCTATGCGCTAGCCGGGAGCATCGGCCATGATTTCGCCATCGACCCCATCGGTAAGGATAAATCCGGTCAGCCCGTCTACCTAAAAGACATCTGGCCCACCCAGGCAGAGGTCTCAGCTACTGTTGCCCGTTGCATTGACTCCGAGATGTTCCGTCACCAGTACGCTACCGTAGCCGATGGTGACCAGAACTGGCAGAACCTCACATTTCCTTCCGGCGACACCTACCGGTGGGAACCTGACTCGACCTACATCCGCAAGGCCCCCTACTTCGACGACATGTCCGCTACGCCTTCCCCCATCCAAGAGATTCGGGCCGCTCGCTGCTTAGCGGTGCTGGGAGATTCGGTCACCACGGACCACATCTCCCCCGCTGGCTCCATCAAGAAGAACGGCCCCGCGGGACAGTATCTTGCCGCCAACGGCGTCGCCCCCGCCGACTTCAACAGCTACGGCAGTCGCCGCGGTAACCACGAGGTGATGGTGCGCGGGACCTTCGCCAACGTGCGCTTGCGCAATAAGTTGGCTCCAGGAACCGAAGGCGGAGTCACACGGCTGCTCCCCGAAGGAACGGCCATGTCCATATACGACGCCAGCGTCATTTACGCTGAGCGCGGCATCCCGCTCTGCATCCTAGCGGGCAAAGAGTACGGCTCAGGTAGCTCGCGTGATTGGGCCGCCAAAGGCCCGCGCTTGCTTGGGATTCAGTTCGTCATCGCCGAATCCTACGAGCGGATCCACCGCTCCAACCTGGTTGGCATGGGTATCCTGCCCTTCCAGTTCCTGCCAGGCCAGTCCGCCGCATCCCTCGGCCTCACCGGCGAAGAGATATTCGCCATCGGCGACGCCCCCGGACAGCTCCAGTCCATGCTCAACTCCAAATTCTCCGACGGACGCCTCCTCCCCATACTCGCCGAAACCCCCACCGGCCGCACCATCGAGTTCTCTGCCACCCTACGCATCGATACGCCACAGGAGATCCTCTACTATCAGCACGGAGGCATCCTCCAATATGTCCTCCGCCAACTGGTTGGCAAAGCCTGAAACGCATCAATACGATGAGAAAGGCCTACTTGAGACGGCTTTATCGCCTTAAGGGCTAGAGCAGCGATATTCCGGTCAGCCGCTCGCACTCGCTCCATAGCCGCGCTGTAGCTGCTTGGTCGAGCGCCTGCGGCGCCACCTTGGCCAACCCCACATCGCCTCCGCGCATCTCCAGCAGGCCCTGTGGACCGTAATACCCGCCGTCCGCCACATCCGGCGAAGTGGCCGCGAAGAGTGTCGGTACTGCGCCCTGTGCCTCAGAGTTCAGCAATGCGCCGATGGCCGCGCCCAGCCCGCGTCTCACCAGCCTTTCGACTGAATTGAATTCGCCCGCCTGGAACAAATTTGTATTGGCCACGCCGGGGTGCGCCGCCACGCTCATTACGCCGGAGATCGGTGGCGCGGCAGCGCGAAGCCGCCGGTCCAGCTCGAACGCCAGCATCAGGTCGGCCAGCTTCGATTGCCGGTACGCCACCATCGGCCCATAGCTCTTTGCCGATAGCAGATTGTCAAAGTCAATCCGTCCCTGCTTGTGCGCAATTGAAGCGATCGTAACCACGCGTGGCCTTTGCGGGTGGCCCACAGCCGCGCGCACCAGCGCCGGGAGCAGCACTGCCGTCAGCACAAAGTGGCCCAGCACATTGGTACCAAACTGTATCTCAAATCCGTCTGCCGTCTGCTGCCGCTGTCTGGGAGCCATGACCCCGGCATTGTTGACAAGCAGATCGAGTGGCTCGCCCAGTGAAAGCTCTGCCGCACCGAAGGCGCAGACCGACTCCAGCGACGCCAGGTCCAGCAGCACCACCTCTGCGCTTGCCGCCGGAACCTCTGCGCGCAGCCGAATAAGCGCCGCATCGCCCTTTGCTTTATCCCGGCACGCCAGCAGGACGTGCGCTCCCTTGCGTGCCAGTTCCAATGCAGCATAGTAGCCGATGCCGCTGTTCGCTCCCGTAATCAACGCACGCCGGCCGGTCTGGGTGGGAATCTCCGCCACCGTCCATCCGTTGCCCACTGACTTGCCCATTCCATCTCCGCTCATACCAACCATTGAAGCACCGATCCAGATGGAACGCGCAGGCTCTTCAACTCATTAATCGTCAATTGCCGGATAGTTGAATCACTGGGCGGCAAACGTCGCGATTCGTATCCGGCGTTCACCTTAGAAGCGCCGCACATCCTTATAGAAGATGCAGTGGGTTTCCAGATACCAGGATACGAGGAAGAGAACCAG
Source organism: uncultured Acidobacteriaceae bacterium (assembly GCA_963799175.1). Classification (GTDB taxonomy): domain Bacteria; phylum Acidobacteriota; class Terriglobia; order Terriglobales; family Acidobacteriaceae; genus Edaphobacter. The sequence continues at coordinate 221,452 of CAWCWC010000008.1, forward strand.
CATCCAGCATGAAGCCCAGAGGAACATTTGCATTGGAAGTGTAGCAGTCAGCCTTGCGTTGCCGTTTTGCCCGGATTCGCTGAATATCAATCCGCTGGTCAGGCAGATTCCTGCCGCGAGAGACAATAGGACCAGAGAGTTCCATGTCGTTTGCTCCAAATTGATCGCTGGAGCCATGAAGGCCGTATAGAACACGGCGCATAAAGAGAGCATGCACAGCATCAGAGCGATCGGCTTGGCGACCTCCAGTAGCATGGTCTCATCCTTGCACGCGCACCTAGTTTAACGCCATGCGAGGTCTAGTCGCGATAGAGTTGACTGCATGGGCCTTTTCGCGCGGAAGATGAAGCAGGAACACAAAGTCATGCTCCAGCACGAGCGCTCTGCCGGAGCGTTGCAGCCGGAGTATCACAGGGCCACGCCAGAGTGCCCCCAGCCCCAGCGCTGGAGCATGATCGACTCAATGACCGCCGAGGTCGAAGTCCTCGAGTTCATCGCCACCCTGGTCACCACCCTGAAGCCCCGACTGGTCGTCGAGACCGGCTCCTTCCTCGGCGTCTCCACCGAGTGGATCGCGCGCGGCCTGCAAAGAAATAGCCAGCCCGGCAACGGCCTTCTCCCCGACGGCTCCCGGGCCAGGGTCATCAGTTGTGAGTTCGACCCAGTCGTCTACGCCAAGGCCAAGTCCCGCATCCAAGCCTCACCCCTAGCCCCATGGATCGAGCTTCGCAACCAGTCCAGCCTGGAGATGCAGGTCGACGGCACCATTGACCTCTTCTTCTCCGATTCCGACCTTGACATCCGCGAGGCCGAGGTGAAGCGCTTTTTGCCTCAAATCAATCCTCATGGCATCATCCTGATGCATGATGCCAGCTCCCATTTGAAGACCGTTAGGCAGGCCGCGCTCAAGATGGAGTCTGAGGGTCTCATCTCCGTCGTCCTGCTCCCGACGCCGCGCGGCCTTGTGATCGCCCAACCGCGCGCAGGTCGAGCCTGACCGGGCATATAGAGAACGTGGAGTCCAGATGAATTCACGAATAGGATGGAAGGGAAGAAAGAACATGTGCGAGAGTTCGCGCATGATGGAGAGGATCGCGCAATGAAGGTTCTTGTAATCGGTGGCGGCGGGCGGGAGCATGCGATCGTCTGGGCGTTGGCTAAGTCCCCGCGTGTCTCCGAAATCGTCTGCGCGCCTGGAAATGCGGGTATCAGTCGGGCCCATGTCCAGAATGGCGACCGGCCTGTGCGCTGTGTTCCGGTCGATACCGGCGACCTCGCTGCCATGCTGCGCGTCGTTCAGGCGGAAAGGCCAGAGCTGACAGTGGTCGGCCCCGAGCTGCCGCTCTCGCTTGGACTGGTCGACAAGCTCATGCGCCTAGGATTCCGCGTCTTCGGGCCGACGCAGAACGCCGCGCGGCTGGAGACGAGCAAGTCCTTTGCCAAGGAGTTCATGCAGCGTCACGACATTGCCACCGCACCGCATGCCGTATGCACTTCGCTCGCCGAGGTGCGCCAGGAACTCCCCCGCTTCTCCTTGCCCATCGTAGTCAAGGCCGACGGACTGGCCGCCGGCAAAGGCGTCGTCATCTGCCACACGCATCTCCAGGCGGAACAGACTGCCGCGCAGATGTTCTCAGGAGTTCTATTAGGAGCGGCCGAGACATATGTTGTTCTCGAGCAGTTCCTGCATGGTGAGGAGCTATCCTTCTTTGCGCTCTGCGACGGCAAGCACGCTGTTGCTCTGGCCGCGGCGCAGGACCACAAGCGCGTTGGCGAGGGTGACACCGGGCCCAACACAGGAGGCATGGGAGCCTACACTGGCGACGGTTTGCTCAGCGCGACAATGGAACAATGGCTGCTGAAAAACGTCGCGCAACGCGTGGTCGACGAGATGGCGCTGGAAGGCTCTCCCTTCCACGGCATCTTATTTTGCGGCATGATGATGGTTCCTCAGCACGACGGCACAACCCTGCCCATGGTGCTGGAGTTCAATACCCGGTTCGGCGACCCAGAGACGCAGGCCATCCTCGTGCGACTCCAGACCGACATCGTCGATCTTTTCGACGCGGCGATCGATGGGTCAGTGAACAAGCTCACAATTCAGATGTGGCCGGGCGCCAGCGTATGCGTCATCGCGGCCAGCGAGGGCTATCCCGGAAAATATCCCTCCGGCCTGCCCATATCAGGTCTCGATGCTGTTCTCGTTCAGGACACTGTGGTCTTTCATTCGGGAACGGCGGCCCAAGACGGCGCAATTGTTACTGCGGGAGGGCGTGTCCTCGGCGTAACCGCAGTCTCCGGCCCCAGCACCTCCGCCTCGACCTCGGCGCTACAGGAATCGCTTAGCAAAGCCTACGGCGCACTCAGCGAAATCTCTTTCCAGGGAATGCACTTCCGTCGCGATATCGGCTGGCGAGCACTGCGCGACGGATTGTAACCCTTAAGCATCCACTCTCTTGTACCTTCAACGAAGGAGAGTCCGATGCCTCAACCACCTGCCCTCACCGCTGACGAACTAATCGCCTGGCTTGAAAAGACTTCTACCAACTGGTGTGCATTCATCGAAGAGCATCCCGAGATTCTGACCCTGCCGTGCGACATTATGGGCGTCTCTACAGTGGGCGGCTTGCTACAGCACATTGTTGCCGTGGAGCTGCGTTATGCAGAGCAGCTCTCAGGACTGCCCCCCACCGAATATGCGTCGATCCCGTTCAATTCAGCGGCAGCAATCTATGATACCCACGAACGCGCGATGAAGACGCTGCGAGAGTTACTCGCTTCCGATCTGGATTGGAACGGCAAGTTCAACTTCGTTACCAGGTCCAGGGGTCCTGCTCGGTCCTCGCGTAAGTCCGTGCTCTTCCATGCCTTGCTTCATAGCATTCGCCATTACGCACAACTCGCAACCCTGGTTCGCCAACACGGGACCAAACCAGGCTGGCCGATGGATTACCTTTTCATGGACATGGAAAGTGTGTAACGCCCGGCTGGCAGAAGTTCAATGCATCGATCCAACCGGTCTGCATCCGTGCTCACCCTGGAGCATCTGAATATACGGGGTAATATGCGATGCTAACCATACGACCGGCCACCGAGCGCGGCCATGCCAACCACGGTTGGCTGGACTCCAACTTCAGCTTCTCGTTTGACCAGTACTACGATCCCGCGCACATGGGATTCCGCGCCTTGCGAGTCATCAACGAAGACCGGGTCGCCCCTGCATCGGGCTTCGGAAAGCATCCCCACCGCGACATGGAGATCCTCACCTACGTCCTGGAAGGGGCGGTGAAGCACGAGGACAGCACAGGGTCGAGCGAGACGCTGGTTCCCGGCGAGCTCCAGCATATGTCGGCGGGAACGGGCGTGCGCCATAGTGAGATGAATCCTTCAGACGCCGAGATCCTCCACCTGCTACAGATATGGCTGTTACCCAACCAGCTTGGCATCCCGCCGAAGTACGAGCAGAAACGTTTCATGGTGCAGGATGAGCCGAACCAACTGCATCTGCTTGCCTCTACCGACGCGCGCGATGGCTCCTTCAAGATTTATTCCGACGCGGAGTTGCTGGCTGCCAGGCTAGACGCGGGTGGCTCCGTCAGCCACGCCTTCAAGCTCGGCAATGGATGGCTTCAGGTTGCGCGCGGCGCCGTATCGGTTGCCGGAGGGACGCTCCAGGCAGGCGATGGTCTCGCGCTTGAGGGCGAATCTTCCATCACTATCGCCAGCGATGCCGGCGCGGAGTTTCTGCTATTCGATCTGGCGTAAGCGTCGCCACACACGACTCGTGGTTGGACAACTTAGTCGATCACGCGACGAAGGAATCCCCGGATGCCGAAGCCGGTGAGCACCGCGAAGGAACATGTCAGCATGGCCAAAATGATCCATGGATTCATGTGGTGCAACCCTGGCGTAAGCGCTGTGCGCAGTCCTTCACTCATGTACACGATGGGGTTGATCAGCACTCCCATCTGTAGCCACTTGATACTTTTCAGCGCTGCCCACGGATAGTACACGCATCCCAGAAACGTGATTGGCATCACCACCACACCGAAGATCAGACCAATCTGCTGCGGCCTCACACTGGTGCCTATCACCAGACCAAGCGCTCCCGCCGTGAGGCTGGCCAGCAAGAGCACGGCAATGAGGTACGGCCAGTTCTCGACGTGCGCGTAAACCGGTGTCGCGGGTAGGTAGTAAGCAAGAGGGAAGACCACCCCCGCCGCGATCATGCTCTGTACCGCGGAGAAAACGATCTTCTCGATGGCAACCGCGGCGACCGGCAAAGGGCACATGACTCGGTCGTCGATCTCGCGCGTAATGCCGAATTCCTGCGCCAAGGGAAGCGCCACTGCCGCAATCCCCGAAAACATGATGGCCACAGCCATCAATCCAGGTAACAGAACGGTGGAGAAGTTAGCTCCAGCTGCACCGGCCATCGAGGCCGTGGGGTTCATCGTCGCGCCGCCGCTCATGTGCGGCATGATGTAGGTAAATACAAAGAGAAACAGCAAAGGATTCATAATGACGCGCACCAGAAACGGAACCATCTCGCGGCGCAGCACGTGCAGGTCGCGCAGAAACAGCCCCGCGAAGGCCCGCGCGTACAACACACCCATAGGCGCGGCGGACCGATGCACCGGGTTCGGTCGATAGACTGGTTCACTCTTGGATTGCGGTGCCGCCATAAGCCTATACTCCTGCATAGCTATTCGCGCAGATCGTGTCCGGTGAGCCGGATGAAGACCGTCTCCAGGCTAGTCTCTGTGATGGTGAGGTCGCGCAGGCCATACGGATTACTGGCCCGAACGATGTCTGGCAGTAGGCCATCGACATTGTCGGCGAAGATAAGAATGCCGTTGGGCGTTGATTCAATGTCGCGCACGCCCTGCATCTGTTTCAATTGATCTGCGAGCGGCGCTGCGCCCGCGCGATTGCTTAGTTCGAGTGCGTAGACCTTCTGCGCTCCAACCGAGCTTTTGAGCGCGGCGGGCGTGTCTTCCACAAGAATCCTGCCGTGGTCGATGATGGCCACGCGGTCGCACAGGGCGTCAGCCTCTTCCATATAGTGCGTCGTCAGGACTACAGTGATTCCCTCCTCGCGCAGACGGCTGACCGCGTCCCACATCGCCATCCGGCTCTGCGGATCGAGTCCCGCGCTCGGCTCGTCCAGAAACAGCACTTTGGGCCGATGCGCGATCGCGCGGGCAATCTGCACCCGTTGCGCCAGACCGCCGGAGAGCTGTGACGGATAAGCATTGGCTCGCTCCGTGAGGTAGAACTGGTCCAGCAAATGGTCAGTCCGCTGTTTAGCCTCGGAGCGCGAAAGGCCGAAGTACAAACAATGAAAGTGGATGTTCTCGTAAATGGTGCAGGAACGGTCGAGGGTGTTGAACTGTGGCACGACGCCCATCGCTCGCCGCGCCTGCGCCGGCGAGCGAACCACATCCACGCCCGCAATGGTGACATTACCCGAGGTCGGCAGAACACGGGTGGTGCAGATGCCGATGGTTGTCGTCTTGCCCGCGCCATTGGGGCCGAGCAGACCGTATAATTCGCCCTCGCGCACGCCCAGATCGATGCCATCTACGGCAACAACGCGCTGTTTTCCGTCATAGACCTTGTGCAGGTCCTGTACTTGGACGATGTCTGCCAAACCTCTCCCCACTCAATTTCATCGATCTCGTGTCTCCGATTATAGGCATCGGCGCGTCCGACACACTAGGCAGATTGCCGATCGCACAGTCTCATGCCAGTCGAACGACACCAGGTCGAATGCAAGGATTGCGTGTTAGCGTAAAATCAGAGTATGTCACAAGGATTGGAAGGCAAATCAACAGAAAAGCAGAAGACGCAGGCCGCTGTAACCAGGCAAGATCCTGCCATCGCCCACGCACGCGACGCTGAGCAAACCCGGAAACGCCAGGAACTTCTGCTACAGCGCGAACGCATTTTGTCTGAGAAAACGGCCAGCCCGCATCGGCGCACGGCACTGACCAACGCGCTAGCCGACATCGAGGAAAAGTTAGCGGAACTTGGCTGGACCATCCACCTGTAAGCGCTTAATCGTGACGATGGAAAACGGTAGAGTTTGCCTGGTCGATTGTGGTTAGCACGATGGTATGGATGTTCACATGTGCCGGACGCGTGGCGGCCCAGAGGATTGCATCCGCGATGTCCTCCGGTGTCAGGGGCGTGATCCTCTCATAGACCTTTGCCGCACGCTCATTATCGCCGCGAAACCGTACCTTACTGAACTCTGTTTCCGTCATCCCCGGATCGACTGATGTGACCCGAACCGAGGTTCCGATTAGATCGATCCGGAGTCCCTCGCTGATGGCCTTCTCTGCAGCCTTCGTTGCGCAATAGACCGCACCATTGGCGTAGGTCTGGTGCCCAGCAGTCGAGCCTAGGTTGATCACATGCCCCGTTCCCCGCGCTACCATTCGGGGAACCACCGCGCGAGTGACAGAAAGCAGCCCCTTCACATTGGTGTCGATCATCTCGTCCCAGTTCTCCGGGTCGTCCTCGAACAGCTTGGTGAGTCCGCGGCTCAGACCGGCGTTGTTGACCAGAACGTCGATCGCCGCCCAATCCGCTGGCAGTCCAGCCACCGCTGCTTCCACCGCGTCGCGCTCCCGCACATCCAGCCGGAAGCACGAAACGGCCGCGGCGCCGGCCTCGATCAGCGGCGCTTGCAACTCTTGGAGCAGTTCCATGCGCCTGGCGCACAGTAGCAGCCGAGCCCTCGCGCCCGCAAATGCAAACGCCGTAGCACGGCCAATTCCAGAACTCGCCCCGGTGATCAGAACAACCTTGCCTGCAAGAGATCTCATACTTCTCTTATAAACCCTGACCTCCATCCATGAAAATCGAGAAGGCCGCCTGTGGCGACCCTCTCGATGGAAGACGGCGATTAGTTGTGTCTTTACTGTATAGACAAGGACGCGCTTTCTGCAATCCCGATCGCATCGCCCGATACCACCAGGTTGACACGCCGGTTCAGCGCGCGTCCGCTCACCGAACCGTTATCGGCCACGGGATCGTTCTTCCCAAAGCCCGTCGAGCTGATGCTGCCCTGCGATTCGCCCTGCGAGACCAGGAAGTCCTTCACCGCCAAAGCGCGATTTTCAGACAGCTTCTGATTGAGTTCGTCTGAGCCGGTTGAGTCGGTGTAGCCCTCCACCTGAACATTCAATCCCGGATAGGCTTCCAGAATGCCCGCAACCTTGGCCAGACTGATCTGTGTCGTTTGCTTTAAAGTGTACTTGCCGGTATCGAAGAGTACATCCGACATGTTTACAATCAGCCCTCGTGCGGTCTCGCTGGTTGCCAGCACCGAGTTCAACTGCAAGCGCAGCTTCTCGCGTACCGCATTCGCATCTTTAGCGTTCTTGTTGGCCTCGACCGCCTTTGCCTGCGCTGCGGCTGTCTCCGCCTCAGCCTGTGCGCGAGCAGCATCGGCTTGGGCCTTTGCAGCCTGCGCCCGTTCTGCATCCAGCTGCGCCTGCTGTGCCACAACTTGCGACTGCGCAGCATCAGCCTGCGATTGTGCCGCCTGCTGTTGCGACAGAGCTGCATCGGCCTGGGCCTGCTCCTTCGCCGTTACCTGGGCCTGCGCACGTTCCGCTGCCTGCTTACGCAGCGATGCAATCCGCGCATCCTCGGCGCGTTCCACTGCCTCGCGAGCTTCAGTTATCTCCATCTTCAGGTCGCCATGCTTACTTCCGTCGAGCGCGCTGGCATTTTGCTCGTCCAGCGTAGCCTGCGCCATGATCTTGGGTGCGTCCTTGTCCGCACCGGCATCCAGTGCAATGCGCACCGCGTTGTCCGCCTCATACAACTCCAGTGGTGAGCGCTCATTGCGCGTGATCGGGTTGGCTACAGTATGTGAGCCTGCTGTCTCCGCGTACATGCCACGCGGCAACAGACTGTAGTTCGCCTCCACCTTCTCCATCACTCCGTTGGTCTTGTCAGGTCGAATCACGTTCTGCAGTACGACCACGTCGCTCGGCTCGGTCACGGAATAATACGGCTCGGCGGTCACAATCAGGCCGAACGACTGTAGCGCGGTGGTCACCTTGATGTTGTTCTTCGTTCCCGCGGGCAGCACCTCGCCCAGGTTCTGTGCGCGCCCGTCGGGCGAGATCGCCCACAGCACGTAGGTCAGATACTCCCTGCCGAATCCATTGGCCGGTGTCAACCCATCGAAGTGCGCGTCGATCGCAATTTTCCCGCGTTCGCTGGTCACCTTCGCGTCGCCCTTCGCTCCAGCTAACAGCGACGTACCATCGAAATCGATATGCGTCGAGTCGCTGCGATGCAGGTAGTTCACGCAGTCAAGATTGCGCTCCACTACCTTCACCCGGTAGATATAGATGCCATTCTGCTCCACTATTGGGTTTGTATTTGTATCGGTCACAGCTGCCGGCTGCGAGGTCGGGTTTGGCTCCTGCGCCTTTATAGTTGCCGGAGTGATACTTGCCAGAAGGCCGAATGCGCCGCTGATAGCCATAGCCGGAAGCGCGCTTAACCATAGACCGCGAAATGAGCTGCCGATATTTTGCACACGAATCTGCGCATGCGCCAAGGATGGCGCTGAGTACTTTGATCGAAACATGATGTTGATCTCCTGGCGATCCAATCGCCGAGTCCGTATTGGGACCTCTCGCACTGCGCAGGTGCGAATGGCGCTTCCAAAACCCTGGATGGGCCTGTTGTTGGGATGCTGGATAGACAAGAATGGTGGCCCCGCAGCCGCATAACATCCGGCTTGGACATAACCGGAGAAGTATTTTATGCGTTGTGCTGTGCGGACGGTGTGTGGCGCTGAACAAAGTGATACGGCGGCCAGGGGCCGGACAACTGCATCTGGCACTCCTTCATCTCCAGCGTTGCCGACGAATACTTATTCTGATACCGTTCCACCGTCTTGTTGTCGATCAGGTGGGCGATGTCCAGCAGCATCTTGCCAGAATCAGTCCGCTTGCAAGTGATCTCCTCGGCGAGGGGCAGGAACATGCGATGCATCTGCACCGAAAGGGCGCGGGCCCGCGATTGGCGCTCCCTCTGTCGCGCCGCGCTCTCGCGCAGACTGGTCAGGTACTGCTGGCCCACCGTCATGTCGCGCGCGGCATTGCCCGGGCAGGTATCGTCCATCAGCACTTTCAGATGCATCTCCGCCTTGCCGCGCAGCCGCTCCACATTCGCCGTGAAGTGCCTTTGGTTCGAGCGGACAGACCGGCGCAGAGCGTCATCGTCGGGAAATGTGGTGCCAAAGCGAAAGGGAAGCACGGTGGAGAGCTTGAAGCAGTCCGCAATTACGCGACCGTGGTCTTTGGCTGCGTTCAGATCCATCCGAGCAGCGTCTTCCGGTGTGTGCTCTGAGACGATGACAGCCAAATCGCTTGCTGGAAACAGAAAGGTCTGGTTGCCAAAGAGACCGGAAACTCCAGTGAGCGGCATTGGGCGGCGATGACGGCAAAGCTCAGGAAAGGCGTTTCTTTCTGCAATGCAGTAGGCGTACCAGGTCATTGTTTCGCACTCCAAACGCGCTGCAATTCAAACCCCTTGTCTGTGGATAAGGGTGTCTAATTACTCAAGCCAACCTGTCCGGGAATTGTCCGAGCCATGCGGGCTATACCGGTTACAACCTAACCAAGAGTTCTTGCGCGTGCTTCTATTCGGGATCGATTCGGATACTAAGCTCATTGCGTGACGATTGGCAAGACCAATTTTCGAGGGCTAGGAACCTTGGGCAGAGGTGCAAATTCCTTGTCCTCATGGACATGTGTCGTCAAAATCAACCGGCGGAAGAAGTATGTCGTACGGCCTATCCCTATGAAGCATAAGGTGGATGACAAGCATCGGAGATTCTAATCTTCCCACACGCGTACACATTGCGCATGTTGGAATCACATCCCGAAGCCTTCTATCGCTCAATCAGCAGCTCCGTCTCATAGGGCTTCAGATCCAGCTTCACCGTTATCGTGCCCTTGCCTGCCGTCGAAGACAAAGTAGAGATTTTCCCAGTCTCAGTGTCCCACGCCTCAACCGTCTTCCCCGCCGACTTCAGCGTCACCGCGTGCGTGCTGGCCTGCGCTCCCTCATTGAAGAAAAGGTAGACGTTGGCATCTTTCAGCCGCCGCGTCATTACCTTCAGCCCGGGATCAGGCATATCCAGCGCCACATCCCTTGGCCCAACGACTGAATTCAGTGCTGTCTCGATCGCCGCCGGAACCACCTGCGGTCCGGGTGGCGTGGCCGGCGGTGCGCCTGGGGGTGTTGGCGTCGGCGGTAGCTGCACCGAGGTCTCCACCGTCGCCCACACAAAATCCACCGGCGTTGCCATACGCGAATCCATTATCGTCTTCTGCGAAATCATCGACGGCGTCCGTCCCAGGAACAGGACCTTTCCGCCTTCCTTCGCAAATACCTTTAGCCGATCTAACTCCGCCTGCGAAATGACCGCCAGAGACGGCAGGATTACCACGCGATACTTATTTCCGCTCATCGTCTCCAATGTCCCCGGTCCGGCCTTCAAATCGTTTGCCAGCGCATCCAGATTGATGATGTCGAAGTCGATCTGCCGCTCCGCCAGCATCCGCTCGACCGACACAAACGCAGTATCGCTCGCTGAGTCACCCAGCCACATCGAACTCGATGGGATATAAAGCGCGACCGACGCCGCCGGACGCCCCATGCTCATCACATAGCTCAACCGCCGGATATGATCCATCAACGCTGGCCACCCCGGATCGGACATTGCACTCGGCGGGCGCGGAGCTGCCGCCGCCGCACTTGGCGCTGCCCCTCCTTGTCCACTCGCTGCCGCCGCAGGCGGCGGTACCCTTGGCGGCCCCTGAGCAGAGGACGCCCCGTACGACATCCCCTCCGTTATATTGATCCCGCGTACGATCTGCTCGTCCAACACGTATCGCGCCATGGTGATATCCGGCGCTGGCCGGTAGGCGCCAAAGCTCTCCGTAAACGAGCGCGGATGTCCGTAAATATGCGCTGTGCTGGAAGCCAGCCGCGGATAGTCGGCAATCGTGTCCGTCCATATTTGGTGCCAGATTGCATCGATCCCCGGCACCTCCACATACTTCATGTCGCGTTCGAACTCACCCTCCGACCGCACCAGTTGCATCTCCGCTTCTTCATGGTTCAGGTGTACCTGGTACTCGACGCCGTGCGCAGCGCACCACAAGCCCTGAGGCTTGAAGAAGCCGTCGCGGAACATCTGTGAGAAGACGTCGTAGTAGTCTCCTTTGGCGCGCACTTCGGCATCCGTCAGTTGAACTGGAGGAGCAGGTGGTGTCGTCGCCGCTTGCGTTGTTTGTGGAGCGGCTGGTGGGGTGGACACGCCTTGCGCCGGAGCCGCCGCCGGCCTCGGACGCCCGCCGCCGCCGCCCGCCGACAGCAGCATCGCTCCCAGGTACGGTCGAATGTCGTAGCCCTTCACCTGCTGGAAGGTATCGAAAAACTTTGGCGTCCAGGGAAGTCCGCTAATCGAGTAGTCCGGCTCATCCCCACGAAAGCCGATGATCGTCTTGCCGAACTCCTCCGGCATCGCCTTGTAGTACCCCTCGTGCGTAAACTGGATCCACGCCGCAGTCGCCTCAGGGTCCATATAGTCTTCCACCGATTGCGTTGTGTCCTTCAAATGCGTTGAATTCGTCGCGCTAGCGGTGGGCGATGTACGGAAGACGTGCTCCACGACATCCACGGTATAGTCAGAACCTGCTGGCACGGTCCATGCAATCTTGCCGTCCCTCACCGCAACCGGCACGCGCATGCCTGTGGTGCTCACCGCCACTGCCGCCACGTCATCGGGACCTACGGCCTGGTTCAGCGTCTCACCCGCCTTCACCGCAATCCGCTGACCGATGCTGAGCGCCTGCATACGCAACTCCGGCTTCTTGTCCGTAATCAGCCCGCCCGCAAACCCGCTCGGATACCCCGCGTCATCGATGATCCACACCCGCAGATCGCGCTTCTTCGCCTCCTCCACCAGTATCTTGAACATCGCAAAGTACTCTGGCGACAAATACGCCTCGGGATTGCGTCCAGGCTGCACTGTCACCGCGTGGAAGCCGAGCCGCACAGCCTTATCCAGGTCGCGTTGCAGCACTTCGCGCGTCACCGCGCCATTCAACCCGTAATAGGGCTCAGGGCCGTACTCAGGCGGCGGCGCATTCCAAACCTTGGCTACCTCGGCTGCGGTAGGCATCTGCATCTTCTGCCAGGGATGCTGAGCAACGGTCGACTGCGCGAAGCACGGCTGGGCGAGCAGTACGAATACACATGCGGCGATTGTTGCCATGGCAACGGTCTCGCGGCGATTTTGGCGGTCCTTTACGGTTGCAATTAAAGTGTTCATAGGTAACTCCCCCATTGTGACGCGCAGCAAGGATACCTCGCCGCCGAAGCCTTAGCCACTGATCGTTATCGCAGCCCTCGGATGAGTCACGGCATGACCGGCATCTGGCAACTCTGTGATCTTCCAATTTGCAGACGCGGTGCTGGTCCCTGGCGCGTCCTGTCTGTCCGCCAGTGCTACCCTTGAATCATCCCCATGAGTCACGAAGAGAAGCCAAAATCGCCCGCCCAGCCAACCGGAACAGCCTCCGCCGGCAACCTTCCCAAGGCCTACGATCCCTCCCTCATCGAACAGAAGTGGGCTGAGTACTGGGTACATGAACGCCTCTTCGACATCGCCACTCCTGCGACACCTGACCCGGCCAACGCCTTCACCATGCTCCTACCGCCACCCAACGTCACCGGTCGCCTGCACATGGGCCACATGCTCAACCAGACGGAGATGGACATCCTCACCCGCTGGCACCGCATGAACGGCCAGACCTCGATCTGGGTTCCCGGCACCGACCACGCTGGCATTGCCACGCAGATGATGGTCGAACGCCAGCTCTCAGCCGAAGGGACCAGCCGCAAGTCCCTCGGTCGCGAAGCCTTCACCGAGCGCGTCTGGGAGTGGAAGCGACAGTATGGCTCGGCAATTACCGGCCAGATGCGTCGACTCGGTGCCTCTGTCGACTGGTTCCGCGAGTACTTCACCATGGACGACCGGTTATCGGTTGCGGTCAAGGAGGCCTTCGTCCGCCTGTATGAGCAGGGCCTCATCTATCGCGGCAGCTACATCGTCAACTGGGACCCCGTCCAGCAGACCGCCGTCTCCGACCTCGAAGTCACCTCCGAAGAACGCCTCGGGAAGCTCTACCATATCCGTTATCCCTTTGCAGGCGAGTGGGGCCGCTTGACGATAGCAACAGCATCGTCGTCGCTACCACGCGGCCCGGAGACGATGCTCGGCGATACCGCCGTCGCGGTGAACCCAACCGATGACCGCTACAAACACCTGATCGGCAAGATGGTGACAGCTCCAACTAGTCCGTCTTTTACGCCGCCGCGAAATCTCCGATCATTGCCGACGAATGGGCTAACCCTGAGTTTGGCACTGGCGCGGTCAAGGTAACCCCTGCGCATGATCCCAACGATTTCGCGATCGGTCAACGCCACAACCTTCCGATCTCTCACTATCCTCGACGAGACCGCACAAATCGATCTTCCTGGCTAGCCCTTTCCACGGTCAAGACCGCTACGAGGCCCGCGACCTGCATCGTCGCCCGACCTCGAATCGATAGGTGTTCTGGTGCCATGAAGGATCACCCCTGACCTGCCATCTCGCAGCGCTCCGGCGCTGTCATCGAGCCACGCCTCTCTATGCAATGGTTCCTCGCCGTCAACAAGACGCCTGCATCTGGGGGTCAGAGCATCGCCGCCAATGCTATAGCCGCCGTCCGCGATGGCCATATCAAATTCACCCCAGCCATGTACGAGAAGACCTACATGGAGTGGATGAACAACATCCACGACTGGTGCATCTCCCGCCAGCTCTGGTGGGGCCACCGCATCCCGGCTTGGCACTGCACCGCCTGCACCGCCATCACAGTCGCCCGCGAGACACCTGCTGTCTGCTCCGCCTGTGGCTCCGCCAGCATCACGCAGGAGACTGATGTCCTTGACACCTGGTTCTCCTCCGGCCTCCTCCCCTTCACCGTCTTCGGCTGGCCCGGCACAGGAGAGAGAGATTGTCATTCTGAGCGTAGCGAAGAATCCCCGTATTTGTCTTCAACTGACACCCTGCTCCCTGCAACCTGCAACTTGACCCCCGACCTCGCCGCCTTCTACCCTACCTCCCTGCTCGTCACCGGCTTCGACATTCTTTTCTTCTGGGTCGCCCGCATGATCATGCTCGGCACCCACTTCATGCTCGACGTCCCCATGCCCGACGGTAGCCCGCGCACCCTCGCCGAAGCAGTCCCATTCAAAGCCGTCTACATCCACGCGCTCGTCCGCGACGCCGACCGCCAGAAGATGTCCAAGACCAAGGGCAACGTCATCGACCCCATCGAGATCATCGAGCGCTTCGGCACCGACGCCGTCCGCTTCACCCTGGCCAGCATGGCCTCGCCCGGCACTGACATCGCCTTCACCGAGGCCCGCACCGAAGGCAATCGCGCCTTCGCCAACAAAATATGGAACGCCGCCCGCTTTCTCTTCATGAACCTCGACCGCGCCCGCCAATCCGGCATCGAAATCCCTCTTCCCCATAACTCCGTCATCACCACAGATCCGGGTGCCCCATTCATGACGGCTTCATCGTCATGGGTGGGATCGGACACCGACGCCCTCGAATCCCGCTGGATACTCACCCGCCTCTCCCAAACCGCTACCGCAGTCAACAACTCACTCGTCGAATACCGCTTCGACGAAGCAGCGAACACCATCTATCAGTTCTTCTGGGGAGACCTCTGCGACTGGTACCTCGAGATCGTCAAGCTCCGCCTCAACTTCGAGCCCACAAACGATCTACCATTCCCCACCAGTGACGCCGCCGAGGAGGCCGTCTCGCAGACCACCCTCGCCCTCACCACCCTGGTTGCTGTCTTCGAGGCTTCCCTTCGACTGCTCTCGCCTTTCATGCCCTTCCTCACCGAGGAGATATGGCATGCCCTGTATGCCGGCCTTCCGCCTGCAAAATCCATCGCCCTCACCCGCTACCCCCAGCCGCAGCGACTATGCCTGCGACGAAGCAGCCATCGGCGAGATGCAGACCCTGCAGGAGCTCATCACCACCGTCCGCGCCCTGCGCAAGGAACTTGGCGTTCCCGAGAAAGAGTCCGCTCCCATCTGCATCCATGGTGACGCCAAGACGCTTGATCCTCTCCAGTTCAGCCAGGACATCCTAGCCCGCCTCGCCCGCGTCAGCGGCATCGAGGTCTCCGCCACTGCCCTCACCGGCAACAACGCGCGTAGTACCTCGAGCTTCGACGTTGCCGTCCTCTATGAACGCCAGATCGACGTTGCCGCCGAACGCGAGCGCCTCAGCAAAGACCTCGCCAAATACGAAAAGCTCCTCACTGCCAACGACTCCCGTCTCGCCGACGACAAGTTCATCGGCAAAGCTCCCGCCCACATCGTCGAAGGCCTGCGCAAGCAAGCCGCCGAAACCCGCACCCTCTTCGACAAGACCCGTGCCGCCCTCGAAGCCCTGCCTCCAGCCAACTGACATCCCGCAATTTGCGACGAACCATCCCAGCGTAGAATCTAAGCCATTATGGATTGGAAATCCCGCCGAATCACCGCTCTGTTGGAGGACGCCCTATGGAGGACAAGGCGGCGCAGGACATCACCACCGACGCTCACCATCGATCCCGCCCTGCGCGCCACCGGCACCATCATCGCCCGGCAGCCTTGCGTGGTCGCAGGCATCGGCTGTATCTCCGCCTTCCTCAGCCTCTACGGCAAGCTCAAACCCTCCGGCCGCTTCGAGGTCGTCTCCCACCCCGAGATCTTCGACGGAGTCCGAGTCAAGAAGGACCAGGCCATCGCAGTCATACGCGCCAACGCGGCCAGCATCCTCTCCACCGAGCGTGTCATCCTCAACCTGATGCAGCGCATGAGCGGCATCGCCACGCTCACCAACGAGTACGTCACTGCCGTGGCCGCCGCCAAATCCAAAACCAAGATCCTCGACACGCGCAAGACCATCCCCGGACTGCGCGCACTAGACAAGTACGCCGTCAGTTGCGGCGGAGGCACCAACCACCGGCTCGATTTGCAGGACGGCATCCTCATCAAGAACAACCACATCTCGCTCGGTGGCGGTCTTCCCGCTGTGCTTGCGCGCGCCCTCGCCGGACGCAAGCCCGGCCAGGTCGTCCAGATCGAAGTCCGCACTCCAGCCGAACTCGATCAGGCCATTGCAGGTCGAGCTGAGTCCATCCTGCTGGACAACATGACCCCCAAAGAGGTGAAGAAGGCGGTGAAGCAGGTGCGCAAAGCGCTGCCCAAGGCCACCATCGAGGCCTCCGGCAGTGTGACCCTCAAGACTGTCCGCGACTACGCCAGGACTGGTGTCGACTTCATCTCCGTCGGGGCGCTCACCCACTCCGCCACCGGCATCGACCTAAGCATGAAGATCACCGCAACCCTCCTTTGATGACGCCAACCGATCCCTTCGACCTCCGCGCACTGGAGCAGGCTATCGCCAACACCTCCTTCGCTGGTCACATCACCCATCTCGCCACTACCCCCTCAACCAACGATCTCGCACTCGCCGCCGCGCAATCCGGCGTTCTCCACGGCGTCTGGATCGCAGGCGAACAGACCGCAGGCCGCGGTCGCGGCAACCGCACATGGCACTCCAGTCCCGGCGACGGCCTCTATATGTCCGCGCTCATATCGCCGTCCATCCCCATGCAGAGCGCGCTCAGCCTCTCGTTCACTACGGCAGTTGCGGTGCAGTCGGCCATTGCGTCCATCTCAGGCTTCCACATTCGCGATCAGATCGACATCCGCTGGCCCAACGACCTGCTCCTTAACGGACGAAAGTGCGGCGGCATTCTCATCGACACCGCATCCAACCTCGCCACGCCAACGCAACCCGCGACCCTCCGCTACGCCATCCTCGGCATCGGCATCAACCTCAATCACACAATCTTTCCGCCTGAACTCGACTCCATCGCCACCTCTCTCTGCCGCGAACTTCCCACCCCATTCAAACCGCTGCGCCGCGAGCCCCTCGCCGCCGCCATCCTCGTCGCGCTCGACCGTGAAATTTACCGTCTTACAACTGACAACCTGCAACCTGCAACCGACAACTCCCGAGACCTTACCCGGTACAGCTCCTGGATCTCCGGCAAGCGCGTCCGCGTCGAAGCCCGCGACGACGGTTCCGGCGACTATACTGGCGTTACCGCGGGACTGGACCCCCGCGGCTTCTTGCGTGTCAACGGCTACGACGGCCAGCTCCACACCGTCCTCTCCGGAGGCCTCCGCGAACCCTAATTTTTTCTGTCGCTCCGTAGTTTTGTTTGTCATTCCACAGTTTGAGTTTGTCATTCCGTAGCGCAGCGAAGGAATCTGCTTCTGCTTTTCAACTGACAACTGGCAACCTGCAACTCACAACTTCCCATGCTCCTCGCCATCGACGTCGGCAACACCAATACGGTTCTCGGTCTCTATCGCCTCGCCACACCCGAGGCTCCCGCCGTCCTGCTCGCAGACTGGCGCATCACCACCCATCGCAATCCCACCATCGACGAGCTTGGCGTCCTCTTCCGCGACCTCTTCGCTCTGCGCTCGCTCGACATTGCTCAGATCACGGGCATCGTTATCTCCTCGGTCGTCCCGCCACTCGATTCCACCCTGCGCCGCGCTGCCGAGATCTACTGCGGCGTTAAGCCGCTCTTCGTCGAGCCCGGCATCCGCACCGGCCTGCCCATCCTCACCGACAATCCAGCCGAGGTCGGGGCCGACCGTATCGTCAACTGCGTCGCCGCATACGACCTCTTCAAAGATCCAATTTCCCCACACCCACCCGTCATCGTCGTCGACTTTGGCACCGCTACCACCTTCGACTGCATCAGCCCGCGTGGCGAGTTCCTCGGCGGAGCCATTGCTCCCGGCCTCGCCATCTCCGCCGACGCCCTCTTCACCCGCGCTGCTCGCCTGCCTCGAATCGACGTTCGCAAGCCCGCCAAGGTCATCGGCACAGGCACCGTAGACAACCTTCAGATTGGCCTGTACTACGGCTATATCGGTCTCGTCGACGGTATTCTCGAACGCATGATCGCCGAGCTAGGCCCAGACACTCGCACCATTGCCACCGGTGGCCTCGCCCGCCTCATCGCAGGCGGCTCTAAATTCATCAGCCAGGTCGATGAACTGCTTACCCTTACCGGTCTCCGCCTTATCTACGAGCGCAACCAGGATCGCCCCGACCGTCCCCGCCACCCCAAGCCCCACCACGACTAGAGTCGTTTCACCGTCGCTGTAGGGGGCCAGGTTACGGACTCTCATGTTCTTGATTCTAGGTATACCAAGGCTTCAGCCTTGGCCCAACCAGGACCGCGAATCTGCCACAGGCAAGCCCCGCGATTCAGGCGGCGCTTTTTCCCCGAGCATGAAACATCGCGGACCACAGTGGATACGATCCACCAATCAGAAAGGCCAGCACTGCGCTTCCTATCGATACGGAACCGGATTGCAAAAAATGATAGCAGCCGTAAATCGCCAGTGGCACATACAACACCAGTCCCGTGACCATGCCCGGTGAGTACGTGCGCCCTCTGACTGCTGCCCAAAGATGCCATAGACCGTTGGACGTCAGAATCGCCGACACGGCAAGCCAATAGGCAACACCGAACGGCGTATTGGTAACAAGGGCGGCGTCGACGCAGACAGCCAGAAGAATCACATTGACGATGACCAGAAGGCGTGGCGTAATGCTATGGACGGAGGGTCCACGATATCGCCGGTACCAGCTTATAAATCCGCCTGGCCAAACGAACTCTTCAAGGATATGGGCCAACGCCACTGCCAAAGGTGCCCATAGAAGCCATTGCGGATGACTATCGGGTAAAGTCATTGTTGTAGTCCTCCAGAAGAAGCTAGGGCGGATTGCGAGACATAGCAGTGACTCCTGTCACGTGTGCGGGAGGGAACCAATCATCGGCAACGCCTTTCATCCTCCTTTACTCACAACCTACAACCTACAACTGCCCTGATGAACTACTTCAACTACTTTACCGAGATCGAGACCCGCTTTCAGCAGCGCCGAGGATCATTGCTCATGCTCTCCACCCTCGATTGGGCGCTGATTGAGACCTGGCGCGAGGCGGGTGTCCCGCTCGAAGCCGTTCTGCGCGGCATCGACGCGGCTTTTGACAACTATGACAAACAGCGCTCCCGTCTCGGCAACCGTCGCCAGCGCAAGGTCAACGGCCTCGCCTGGTGCCACCAGGCTGTGATGGATGTTGTCGAACAGTCCAAGGAAGCGTCTATCGGCGCCGCGCCAACCCAGCCCACCGAATTACGCGAATCCGGCTTCGAGATCGCTCGCATCGCGCGCTACCTCCAACATAACGCCAACCTGTTCACCCAAGCCATCGCCAACCTCCCTTCACCCGCCAACACCATTGCGTCGGAGGCCGCTTCTCGCCTGCGCGAGCTGGCGGCTTCACCGGACACTCAGTCCCCGCCCACCTGGAACCTCGAAGAACTTGATCGCACTCTCACTATCTTCGAAGAAAAGCTCTTCGCCGCACTCCTCACCGCCGTACCCGAGGAACAACTCGTTGCCCTCCGCGAGCAAGCCACCCGCGAGCTCGCACCCTACCGCGGCAAGATGCAGGCAGTCCAGATCAAACAGGTCCAGCAGCAATTCCTCCAGAAACGTCTGCTCGAAGCCCACTCGCTCCCGCGCCTCAGCCTCTTCTACATGCCCCACCAAGACCAGGCCTGAACGATGCTCGCCGAACTCAATTCCGCAGCCATCCAGACTCAAGATCGAGCCCATCCCCCCTGCCCGCACTTCGGTCTATGCGGCGGATGCCAGCTCCAGCACCTTACCTACCCTGCTCAGCTCCGCGAAAAAGCCAGCCGGCTCCGCACACTCTTCGATGCCACCGGCCTCGCGCTGCCCGAACTCCAACTTCACCCATCCCCACCCCTTGCCTACCGTAACCGCATCCGCCTCACCCTCGGCGAAATCGACGGCCAGCTCCACGCCGGCTACCTCCGCAGCTTGGCCAATCATGGAATTGGGAATCCCACGAGTCAAGGCTTAGACGGGGGTCATGAAGCTAGATATGAGCTTACTCCGGTTTCCATACCATCTGGTATTGCATCTCATTCCATACCATACGGTATCTCCTTTCTCCCCATTACCGAGTGCCCCGTTGCCGCACCTATCCTCTGGCGAGCCACCGAAGTCTTTCTCGCACTACGTAACCAATCCCCCGATATCTGGCTCCACAATTCCAACCAGATACCCGACCAGCTTGAACTCTTCACCACCGCCGACGAATCCCGCCTCCAGATCACCTTCGCCCTCCGCGCCGCCGCGAAGTCCCTTCCCAACAAATTCACCGCTGCCTTCGCCGCTCTGTGCGAATCTCTCCACACTCGCATCCCTCAACTCAACGGTGTCGGCATCGCCCTGCTCCCCACGCTCTCCACCCAGCGCAGCCGCCGCACCGAGCAGCCGTACCCCGGCCCAACCTGGGGCAGCCCCGGTCTCAACTACACGGTCGCTCCCCTCGAACCTCGAACCCTAAACCTCGAACCTCAAACCTACTGGGTTCCCCGTGGGGCCTTCTTCCAGATCAACCGTTACCTGCTATCAGAACTCCTCTCCCTCATCCTCAATCATCGCACTGGCCAATTGGCGTTCGACCTCTACGCCGGAGTTGGCCTCTTCTCTCGTGCTCTTACCGCTCGCTTCACCAAGGTCACCGCCGTCGAGATCGCAGAGCCCGCCGCAACCGCGCTCGCATCAACCGGGCTCACCAACCTCAGCGCCATCAAAGCCACCACCCTTGAATTCCTTCGTACTGCCGTCCTTGACCGTGACCGCCCCGGCCTCATCGTCCTCGATCCACCGCGTTCGGGTGCTGGCTGCAAGGTCTGCACACTGCTCGCTCGCATCGCCGCACCGACCATCATCTACGTCTCCTGCTCGCCCGAAACCCTCCTGGCCGATCTCAAGATCCTCACCGCCTCCGGCTACACCCTTGCCGAACTTCACCTCTTCGACCTCTTCCCCCAGACCACGCACATCGAGACCGTTGCCATCCTCACTCGCTAAAAATAATTGCGCCATTGCTCACCGCAATGTGACAAAGTTATGAGGAAAGACAGGTGCCTGTTGCGGCAAGTCTCTGGCGTTACCAGACCTGGTTCCACACCCGAGTCACAAGACGAGCGCGAGCGCCGTCTCTGGCCCCGGTTCCCGCGCGTCGAGCCTATCCGCTTCCGCCGTACCCCTCTGCTCGCTTCTGCCCTCTGCTTCGCACTCGGCGAGTCCATCACCAAGATTCCACCTCCAACCTCGCGCCCCTCTATCCTTCTCCTCCTTGCCGCAATCGCACTTGTCGCGCTCGGCCTTCTCGCTCTGCGCCGAACCCTCCGCTTCGCCGTGCTGCCCGTCGCCGTTCTTTGGATTGCTGCTGGCCTCTGGGCTGCGCAACTCCAACCTATCCCGCCTCCGCAGACCGTACTGCTCACTTACGCCGACGGACTCAGCCGCACCGCCCAGGGCCGAATCGTCCGCATCCGAACCCTGCCTTTCCGTACCGGCAGCAGCGACGGCACATACAATACCGGCGGCGATCTCGATCCCGACCAGTGGGACGAGTCAACCGAAAACGCCACTCCTTCCACCTCGATCGACCTCTCGCTCACCGCCATCGAAGACGTCACGCCAGACTCCTCCCGTATGGTCCCCATCTCTGGCGGTATTCGCGCCACGCTCCTCGCCAACGGCACCCCTCAAACCCAACAACAGCTTCTACCTCAACCGCAAACCAAACCCCAGCCCCATTGCGGAGACCACGTCGAAATCACCCTCCGCCTCCGCGCGCCCGAGCGCTACCGCGATCCCGGTGCATGGCAGTTCGCCGACTATCTCCTGGAGCAGGGAATCGCCGCCACCGCCAACGTACCCTCTACCAATTTCCATGTGATTGCGGGTCCTGCACACACTCACCCGCTCGCTGCCCTGTCTGAGATTACTCAATGCCGCATCTTCGCCGCTCAAAGCTGGGCCGCCGGACGCCTTCTCGCCTACACTGGGTCTAGCGCAAACCGCAGCCTTCCGCCGCAGCTACGCCTCACGCCAGATGACGCCGGTATGGTCAATGCAATGCTCTTCGGCGACCGCTCCCGTCTCACACAGCAACTTCGTCTCGGCTTCCAGCGTACTGGCTCATTCCACCTCTTCGTCGTCTCGGGGATGCACGTTGCTCTGCTCGCTGGCCTGCTCGTTTGGATCACCCGCTGCCTGCGTATGCGCATCTGGGTCGCTACCCTCCTCACCCTCGCCCTGACTTACGCGTACGCGCTGCTCACAGGCTTCGGCGTTCCCGTACAGCGTGCCCTCCTGATGACCGCTGTCTTTCTGCTCGCGCGCCTGCTCTCCCGCCAGCGCAACGTGCTCAACGCGCTTGGTGCCGCCGTGCTCACCGTTCTCGTCTGGTCACCGCGCGCTCTGTTTGAGGCCAGCTTCCAGATGACCTTCCTCGCAATCGTCGCCATCGCGGGAATCGCAATGCCTCTCGGCGAACGCAGCTTCCTCCCCTATGCGCGTGCCGCTCGCAATCTTCGCCAACTCTGGCAAGATACTGCGATCCCGCCCCGCTTCGCACAGTTTCGAGTTTCGCTCCGTATGGCGGGCGAACCACTTGCCGGCATCTTGGGCAAATGGGCCTATTTACTCCCCGCAAGAATGATGATTGCAACCCTCTGGACCGCTCAACTCGTTCTGATTGGCCTCATCGCCGAAGCCGTCATGGTGCTTCCCATGGCCATGTACTTCCATCGCGCCACCGTCTTCGCGCTGCCCGCCAACATGATCTGCATTCCCCTGATTGCCGTGCTTGCCTCGCTCGGCCTTGCCACCTTCCTCGCGTCGTTGGTAAGCCACTGGCTCGCGGCTCTGTCCGGCTCCGCGCTTGCGCTCCTGCTGCATGGGGTCACCGGCGCCATCGACCGCATCAGCCACGCGCAGACCGCCGACCTCCGCGTGCCCGGCCCCACGCTCGTTCCCGCTCTGCTCGCCGTTGCTTGCTTCGCCTTCTGCTGCTGGGCGGTGCGCCGCCGCTCGCGCGCGTCCGCTTGGGCTGCCGTCATCGTCCTTCCTCTTGCCTCCGCAATCGTCCTATGGCCACATCCGCCCGCCGTCCATCCTGGCCAGTTCGAAGTCACCGCAATCGACGTCGGGCAGGGCGATTCGCTGCTCGTCGTTGGTCCCACTGGCCTCGCCATGCTCATCGACGCCGGAGGCCCCACCGGAGCCGCCGCCAACGCCGAGAACGCCGCTCTTACCTCCTCCACCTTCGATGTTGGTGAGGAGGTCGTCTCACCCTACCTCTGGTCGCGCCAGTTCCACCGCCTCGACGTCGTCGCACTCACCCACGCGCACTCCGACCACATGGGTGGAATGCCCGCCATCCTGCGCAACTTCCGTCCCCGTGAGCTCTGGGTCGCCGTCGATCCCAACTCCGACTCCTACCGCGCACTGCTTGCCGAAGCCGCCTCCCTCGGCATCCGCGTCCGTCACCTCCGCGCCGGCGACCGCCTCAGCCTGGGACTCCCTCGATCTAGCAGTCCTCGCGCCCACGCATGCCTACTCCAACCCCGGCCCGCCCATCAACAACGACTCACTCGTCCTGCGCCTCGAGTTCGGCCGCGCCTCCGCCCTGCTCGAAGGCGACGCCGAAGCCCTCAGCGAGCACCAGATGGTCTCCGCATCTCTCATCAATCCCGCAGCCCAGCTCGGCCCCGACACCCTGCTCAAAGTCGGCCACCACGGCAGCCGCACCTCCACCACCCCGGAGTTCCTCGCCCTGGTAGCTCCTCAGGACGCCGTCATCTCCGTTGGCCGCAACAACACCTTCGGCCATCCCCGACCAGAGATCATCCAGCGCCTGGCCGACGCTCACGCCCGCGTCTTCCGCACCGACCACTTCGGCCTCACTACCTTCCTGCTCTCCCGCGACGGCCAGATCGCCGAATCCAACCCGCAGCCAAATTGAATTGGCCGAACAGCTGGAGTAGAGTTCCTCACAGAGAGGCGCATTATGGTTATCGATCCCTCAGACAAGCCGTCGAGTATCTTGATGCGCTTAGGCCTTTGGTTCGGCTCTCTGATTCTTTCAACGACACTCTTTGTTATGCTGTTTACCCTGCTGAACGGCTCCCCTTTTAGCTACAAGATTGCCGCCATAATCCCATCCTTCCTTATTATCATGACCTTTGCGTTTCCAGTCTGGTGCTTGTGCCTTCCCTTCGTCATCGCATTCAAGGATGCGCAGAAGGGACGACTATGGATTTTGCTTGTGGGTGGAACGCTGATTGGGCCAGTGTCGATGGCACTCTGGAGTCTGTTCCTCCAACTACGAGGCGAAGACCCGCATGAGATTTGGTACGGAGACCCCCTTGCCGGCATAGGCGGATTTGCATGCATAATCTTCGCTTTGATCGTGGGGTTCTTGACGACATCCATTTACCTGGTTTCTCTCAGAGCGCTTCGCCGCTCCTCCACGTTGTTTTTGCACACTTAGCGTCTGACGGTTTCGCACCGATCAGTTCGGCCTCACGACCTTCCTGCTCTCCCGCGACGGCCAGATCGCCGCCCTTCCCGCCGCCGCCAGTCCTTAATCCACTCACTCATCGCTCACCGGCACCGGAAATGCCACAAATCTGCCGTCGCAGCTCATCCCCGTTCCTTGCGATGGCTTCCCCGTTACCGTCACATCTTCCCCAGTGAACGTGAAGTTCGTTCCGTCCAGCGCGATCTCCGCGTGGCGCGCCGATGTCCGCGCAGCCGCAGGCTGCTCCATCACGTTGTGGAACGCGATGCTCAAGCGGTGCGCCGCATCCAGTCCATCGATCCCGATCCCGCCCCCATCCCCCGCCTTCAATCAAAATATTGCTCAAGCGGATGTCCGTATACTGTGGCGGCTTGTTGCTCTCCGTCGCGTCCACCTCGTGGTGCCCCGTCGATCCGGAGTGCGTCCCAATGGAGATCGGGCTTCCGCTGCCGCGAATGCACATGTCGTTGAACTCCACGTCATGCACCAGGCCGCCCAGCTTGTCATTCGACTTCATGTTGATGCCTGTGCTCGTCCCGTCCAGCGTCAGATCGGAGATGCGCACGTTGCTGATGCCGCCGGAGGTCGAACTCCCCGTTCCGACTCCATGTCCCGCATAGAAGTGGTTATGCAGCACGCTGACGTGGTCGGTATGCGATCCTGTCCGCGACTTGATCGCCAGATTATCGTCGCCCGCATAAATGTAGGAGTGAGTAATCGTCACATTGGTGGTCGGCGTTGAAACCTCCGGCCACGGCTGTCCCAGGTTGATGCCGTCGCCATTCAGCGCGTCCTTCGCCTGGTTGATGACGACACCCCACACCGTGAAGCCGTTGCCGCCCGCATAGGACACCGCAAAGTTTGGCGAGTTGCGCAATTGAATGCGATACAGCGTGAAGTTGTCGCAATGCGCCAGCGTCATCATCCGAGGATTGTTCTGCAATCCCACCACCTTGGGCGGCGTCGTCAATGTCCACCGGAACCTTGCCCACGCCACGGGCCCATCGCGTGTACTCCACCGGCCAGCCCATGATCGATTGCTCGGCCAGATCCTCCCAGGTAATCTCCTGCCCCAGTATTTTGGCCCCGCGTCGTCCGTCGATAATGCCATCGCCCATCACCGCGGCTCCGGCCACATCGTGCCCGCCGATCAGCGGCTTGCACCCATGCCCCGAAATCCCCTGCGTATACGGATACTTCTTCTCCGTAATCGTTCCGCACAACCCCGGTTCCACATCGTAGTCCCGCGGATTGCGCGACCCGAACAGGATCGCCCCTTTGTCGACCAGCAACGTTACCCCGCTTCGCAGCTCCAGCGGGCCCGAGAGAAATGCATCCTGCTCCCCGCTGGCCTTCAGTTCGACCGCTTGCCCCGCTTTGCAGTGGTCCATGGCTCCAGTTGGATTCGCAACGTATCCGTCTTGCTCTCATCCAGCTCTGGAAGCGCCGATCCATGCGACGCTTGCCTTCGCCGTCAGCACCGTGCAGGAGGGTGGAATCTTCGGCTCGGTCACAGTCCGCGTGTCCTGGCCATATGCATGACAGAGTGCGGCGGATAGCAGAACGGCGGAAAACACAGTGCGCGTCGTTGATTCAGAGTCCATTCTCATATCTTCAACTCATTCGTTCTCAAGTCCATTCAGCATACAGCGCGTGCGGATGACCTGGCTGCACCTCGCACCTTCGCCAGGCGCGGGTCATGTGAGCAGCGTGCTCTTCACGCAATCAGCCCTTCTTAATCCGTGTAGCTCAATCGGTACCGTAGTCGATTCTGTCTCAATATGGTGTACGTTAGCCACAGGCCATGAGTGTTCCCCTCACCCTCCGCGAACGCATCGCTCTCGGCCAGGTCCAGCGCAAGCACACGCCGCGCACCGAGCTGGCCGTCTGGCAGCCTAAACTCCGCCTCGCCGACCCGCTCCATCTCATCACCGAATCCATGCGCGGTCGCGTCCCCGCGCTCGTCCCCATCAAGTACGACCGCATGGCCGCCTCGCCCTTCGGCTTCTTCCGCGGCGCGGTTCCCGTCATGGCCTGCGATCTCTCGTTCGGCCCCAACACCGGCATCCTCACCCAGCTCTGCGGCGATGCGCATGTCCGCAATCTCGGGGCCTTTGCCGCGCCCGACGGCCGTCTCGTCTTTGACATCAACGACTTCGACGAGACCATCCGCGGCCCCTTCGAGTGGGACGTCAAGCGCATGGCCACCAGCCTCCTGCTCGCCGGACGCGAGGCGGGCACGAAGAACACTCCATGCCTCGACGCCGCACGCACCTTCCTCAAGAGCTATCGCAACTGCGATGCATACCTTCGCGCAGATGCCCGTGCTGGAACTCGCGCGCTATCAGGTCCACCGCCTACAGACCGTCAAGCCCATCTCGCAGATAATGTGCCTCGCAGAGCGCGCCACCCCCATGCACAACCTCGAAACCCTCACCCTTCCCGTGAACAAAAAATCATCCAAACGGGTCTTCAAGATCATCGATCCCATCCTCACCCGAGTCCACGGCGATCAGGCCCGCTCGGTCCTCGGCTCGCTCGTCCCCTACGCTGAAACCCTCCGTCCAGAACACCGCCACTTCCTCGCGCAATATACCCCGATCGATGTTGCCTTCAAGGTCGTCGGCACCGGCTCGGTCGGTCTACGCGATTACTGCATTTATCTCCAGGGCAATGGCGCTCACGACCCACTCTTCCTGCAGGTCAAGGAGGAAGCACCCTCCGCCTACGCACCGTATCTGGGGAAGACGCCCACGCCGTCGCACCAGGGCCGCCGCGTCGTCGATGGCCAGCGAGCCATGCAGTTCCAATCCGACCCCTTCCTCGGTTGGACTACCATCGAGGGCCGCGACTTCCTGGTCCGCCAGCTCAACGACCACAAAGCCGCAGTCGAGATGACCGAACTGAAGGCAGCCAGCCTGCTGGAGTATGCCGCCGTCTGCGGCGAAACTCTCGCGCGCGGACACGCCCGCTCAGGCGAGCCCGGCGTCATCGTTGGCTATATCGGCGCCTCCTCGCGCTTCGACGCTGCCATAGCCAAATTCGCCGCAGCCTACGCCGAGCAGACTGAACGCGACTGGCACGCCCTCCTTGGGGGGAGCAGCCGCTCCCGCCGTCCCAACAATCCCGCCAATCGCACGCCTCGAAAATCAAAGTAGTCTGCTGTTCTACTGCGTCGTGTGCGCATCCAGCCATCGCTGTAGCTCCGGCTCCTGCGTCGTCCGCAGGTGGATGCAGTCGTCGATGCTGTCGATCGATTTGGCCAGCGTCCGCCGGGCCGACGCCACTGGATGTGCTGCAAAGAAGCTTGTCACCTCATCCCGCCTCTCGACAGTGCAGAAAGCGCCTGCTGCCTCCACAATCCTCGTTTCCGAGTTCTCCGTCTCCCGCTGCGTAATCTCATCCCAGTGCTGCTGGACGAACGCCCACGCAGCATCCTGCGTCTCGCGCCTCGACAGCAACTGCGCAATCAACATCCAACTGTCTTGGCTGCGCACCTGGTCCGACACAGCGTACTTCAGCGTCCGCGCCACCAGGTCCGGTGCCTGGAACCGCGTCAGAGTGCGCAATGCGTTCTGCTTCAGGTCAGGATCGGCCGAACTCTGCGCCAGGCGCAGTATCTTCTCGTACATCGCGGCATTGCCCTTGGCCGCGGCCAGGGCCATCGTCGCAGCCGCCACCGCCGTATCCGTCGGCTTCTGTCCGGCAAGCAGTGCCTGCGTCTCGATCACTGCCTCCGCCAGCACCGCTGGATCTCCTGCCCTCCCCAGCGCCGCGAACAGCGTCTGGCGAAGCTCCTCGCGCTCCTCCGACTCAAACCAGCCGCCCTTGTCCAGCCCAGCATAAACTCCGCCAAACTCCCGCCGAACCACCTTGTCCATCCGCTCGCGGTCCTCATCTGTGGCAATCCGCGACTCAATCGTCGTCACCCTTCCCAGAGCGCTCTCCATCACCGTGGCGTTCGGGTCCTGCTTCACCGCCAGCACCAGGTCCAAAAACTCACCCACCGGCCCCTGTCCCGCCCGCATCAGCGCCCACTCGTCGCCTAGCAGTCCAATCCTCTCTGGCGGCGTCAGCGAAGTCTCCGCATGGGCCACAATCGTCTTCAACTGCTCCAGCGCATACTCCGTCCGGTAGTACCCCTTGTCTCCCGCATTCGCGTAGAAGAACTGCTCCCCCGGGCCCGCTTGCAACTCCCGTGTCTGCGCCGTCAGCAGTTGGCAAGACGCGCTCTTGATGCACACGGGAATCGTCCACTCCTGATCTGCAACTCCAACCAGCGAGGTTTCTCTCGCAGCCCCAGAGAGAAAAAATCTGTGTTGTGTCGCGGGCACGCCTGCGCCCCCGCTGGTCAGCGTCACTACGGGGACTCCCGGCTGTTCCACAAAGCTCTTCGTCACCGTATCCACCGGCAGCCCGCTCACCCGCGTCTGCGCGTTCCAGAAGTCCTCCGCCGTCGCATTCCCATACTGGTGCGCGGCCACATATGCCTGTATGCCTTTACGAAATGCCTCTTCGCCGACCCAGTTCTCCACCATCGCGATCACCGCGCCCGCCTTGTCGTAAGCTATGTCGTCGAACATTTCGTTGATTTCGGCCGGCGTCTCCGCACGCGCGCGGACCGCCCGTGTGGTCCTACTCGCATCCTCGTCCATGGTGCGGTTCTTACCCACCGCCGCGTCCTGCTCGATCCTCCATTTGGGATGCTCCTTCGCCGCCTCTTTGGTCTCCATCCACGTCGCAAACCCCTCGTTCAACCACAGGTTGTCCCACCATGCAAGAGTCACCAGGTCACCCAGCCACAGATGGGCCATCTCGTGCGCTACAGTCTCTGCCACTTCCTTCTTCGCAGGCAGCGTCCCATCCCTCTTGTTCACCAGCAACGCCGTCTCACGGAAGGTAATGCACCCGAAGTTCTCCATCGCTCCCGCTGCGAAGTCGGGGACCGCCACCAGGTCCAGCTTCGACAACGGGTACTTGATGCCGAAATACCGGTTGTAGTCGCGCAGCGTCTGCTTGGCCGCACCCAGCGCAAAGCGTGTCAGACCCACCTTGTCCGGCGTTGCGCAGACACGGATCGGCAGCCCATCCGACTTGCCCTCCGTACACTTGAAGTCTCCCACCAGAAACGCAACCACATAGGTCGACATCCGCGGCGTAGTCGCGAACTGGACCGTATGTTTCCCGGCAGCCGGCCCTGCGCGGTCCGAGACGATCTTCATATTGGATATCGCCGTGTCGCCCGCATCCACCACCAGCGTTACGTCGAAGGTCGCCTTCAGCGCCGGCTCGTCGAAGCTGGGAAAGGCCCGCCGCGCGTCGGTCGCCTCGAACTGCGTCACACCATACCGCCGCAGCTTCGTCTTCGACAGATAGAACCCGCGCAGTTTGTCGTTCAGAATCCCCTTGTAGCTAAATCGCAGAGCCTTCCTGCCTGCAGCTAAACGGTAGCAAAGGTAAATGTTGCCTGCTCCTTCGCCGGATCAAGCGACACCACCGCAATTTGCGAGCGCCATTCACCGCAGTTTCAATCACCGGTGAGCACCGTTTGGTTTCGCTGTCCGGGTCCGACTTCAGTTCCACCACATCAAATTCAATCTCTGCCGCATTCAGCGTAATCGCCGTCGCCGGCGCATCCAGCATCACATCGATCGTCTCTTTCCCCGCAAACGTCGCTGCTTGCAGGTCCGGTGTAATCACCATCGAGTAGTGCTCCGGCCGCACTCCGCCCGGCAGCCGTTGGGCCTCCACGCGCCCAGTGGCAATCCCACTCAACCCCGCCACCATGCCCGCAACCGCCAACCACCGCCAAATCCCCATCGCGCCCCAATCCCCTCAAACCACTCCCACCAGACTAAATCCTGTGCCGATCGCTAACGCCCGTTCTGGAGCCTTGCGTCAGCCCATCGCCGACGTGGCCCGCTCTGATCGTCCTGTAATCTCCGCCGCACGGGCATCCGCGTACGCCGCCGCGCCCAGCAGCGCGCAGCTCTCATCCAGTATCACCCGCACTGGAATCGACTCCATAAGCGGCGACAGCCGTCCCTTGTCCAGAAACGCCTGTATGAATCCGCCGCCCGCCAGCGTCTTAAGAATCTTAGGTGCAATACCGCCACCCAGATACATTCCGCCCAGCGCAAGTACCTTCAGCGCAATGTTGCCGGCCTCCGCGCCATACGCCGCCGCGAAGGTCTGCATCGTCTCGCGGCACAGATCGTTCGACCCATCCGCGGCGCACTCGCCGATCACTGCGTTCGGATCTTCCGTGGTCACCCGCTTGTGCAGCCATGTGGGCTCGTCCATCCACTCCACGTCACGCAGAAATGCATAGATGTTCTGAATCCCGAGCCCAGAGACAACCCGCTCACAGCTCACCCGCCCGTGCAATTTACGCTGTAGATACGTCAGCAGCGCCATCTCGCGATCTGTGCGCGCTGCAAAATCACAATGCCCGCCCTCCGACGCAATCGGCCGATGCGCCTTGCCGTCCCAGATCAGCAGCGCCTCGCCCAACCCCGTTCCGGCGGCGATCAGCCCGCGATTTCCCTCCGCCGCCGCATCTCCCTCATGCAGCGTAATCACGCTATCCGGCGCAAGCTCCGGAATGCCGTAGCCATTCGCCTCAAGATCGTTAAGCAGGAAAATGTGTTCGATTCCCAGTGACTTCGCCAGATCGCGCGCGTCCAGTGTCCACGGCAGGTTGGTCAACTTCAGCCGCCCATCGCGCACCGGCCCCGGACAGCCAAAGCATGCCGCAACAATCTCCTCGTGCTCCGCCGTTCCGAGAAACCTCTCCACCACCGCATCCAGCGTGGCAAACTCCTGCGCGGCAAACCTCTCGTCGCGAGCCACATTCAGTCGCCCGTTCGCAAAGCTGTAAAGCGCGAGATGGACCTTCGTTCCACCAATGTCCCCAGCAAGAATCATCTATATCTCCAGCGTTGCGACATAGGGTGATCCAACCACGGTAGTTTCCTTGCCCTCTGGTTCCGGCAGCATCACAGCCGCCGCTGCATCCAGCAACAGGTCGAGTCTACCGCTTGCCGGTCGAATCAACTGCGCCGGCTTCTCCTCCGGATCGTACGCCCCAACAAAGACATCCTGCACCGTCTGTGCCTTTGCCGTACCCTCGATCAGAAACGCAACCTCGCGCGCCCAATTGATTACCGGCCACGTTAGCGTAATCCGCCAAGTCCCTTTCTGCGGCACATAGTTGGCAACGGCAATCCGTCCCAATTCGTTCAGCGCATCGGTGTGCGGAAACAGCGAAGCCGTGTGTCCATCTTCACCCATGCCCAGCAGCACCAGGTCGAACACCGGGATCTCGCCGCCTTCCAATCGGAAGGCCGAGCGAATCGCCGCCTCATAGCGAATGGCCGCAACCTCGGGATCGAGTTCTCCCTCGATCCGGTGGATCTGCGACGCAGGCAGAGGCACATGCTGGAACATCGCCTCGCTCGTCATGCGATAGTTGGAGTCCTTGTCCGTCGGTGGAACGCAACGCTCATCCACCCAGAATAAGTGCAGCCGCTCCCACGGCATCTGCGCAAAGTAGGGTGCCCTCCGGTCCGCCAGCAGCGCGAACATCGCCTTTGGCGTCGTGCCGCCGGAGATCGCAACCCGCGCCACTCCCCGTGCCTCCACCGCCGCCGCCACCGCCATCGCAAAATACTCTGCCGCGGCCCTAGCCAATGCATCCGCTGTAGGCCAAACTCGATACGATACCGAAACCGGTCGCGGCACCCTCTCACCCCTTGCCCTCAACTCACACCCTGCAACGCATTGCTACGGACGGTACTCGCTCACGCCGTCTTCTCCCGCCACCAGCGCCAGAGTCGCCATACCCAGAAATAGCCCATGCTCCACCACTCCGACGATCGCGCGGATTGCTTCCGCCGTCCGTACGGGGTCCTCAATCCTTCCGCACGCGCAGTCCAGGATGTAGTTCCCCTCATCCGTCAGATACGGTCCCGCCCCGCTCTTCGCCTGCCGCAGCTTCGGATTCAATCCCAGCGCAGCCAACCTAGGCTGCACCACCGGCAGCGCCATCTTGATCACTTCCACCGGTAGCGGAAACTTCCCCAGCACTTCCACCATCTTCGTCGAATCCGCCACCACAATGAAACACTTCGCGGCGCTGGCCACAATCTTCTCCCGCAGCAGCGCCCCACCGCCGCCCTTGATCAGCGCGAAGCCCAGCTCCTTCACCTTCGCAATTTCGTCGGCCCCATCGATATATACTTCCAGTTCGGGCAGCTCGGTCAGGGTCGCAACACTCATGCCCAGCGACGCAGCAAGGTCATGGCTCGCGTCCGACGAAGCAACACAGCGAATCTTCAGCTTGCGCGCCGCCAACTCACGGATGAAGAGCGTCGCGGTCGTGCCCGTGCCCAGCCCGACAACCATCCCGTCCTGTACGAACTCGACCGCCCGCTTCGCAACCAGCCCCTTCGCATCATCCTGCGTCATCCAACATCCTCTATGCAACGGTGCCCCAACAACATTGTCATCCTGTGCGGAGGTTGGCGTTTACGCCGACCGCAGTCGAAGGGCCTGTCCTGAGCGAAGCCGAAGGAACCTGCGTGTATTCCGCGCCGCCACAACCCTCAACCCATTTCAGACACAAATCCCAACTACGGATCCTCGTATTCCCAATCATCCGCCGGAATCACGCTGTCTTCATACGTCGCCTGCCGCGAAGACTCGAACGGCTTCCGCTCCCCAAGCTTCGCCTCTTCTTCCTTCTCCCTCAAAATCTCACGCTCTGTCTCTACCATCGCTCAGTCCATAAAAAGTGGCCGCTTTTGTCTTTGTCTTTCAACTGACTACCTATACTTATATCTTCTTCACCAGCCTCTTCGCGTGCTCCACAACATTGGCCACGCTGATGCCCAGCTTCTCCATCGCAATCGGTCCTGGAGCCGATGCGCCGAACCGGTCGATGCCGATCACCGCGCCATTCTGCCCGACGTACTTCCACCAACCCATCGTCGCGCCCGCCTCCAGGGAGATCTTCGGCGTCCCCGCTGGCAGCAGCGCAGCCTTATACGTCTCCGGCTGCTCGTCGTAGATGCGGAAGCTCGGCATCGACACCACCTTCGCTGTGATCCCCGCAGTCTTGAGCTCTTCCGCAGCCTTCAGGCATACCGTCACTTCCGAGCCTGCCGCAATCAAAATCACATCCGGCGAAGTCACCTCCGGCGTCATCGAATACGCCCCCTTTGGCACTCCAGTAATCGCAGGCTCAGCGTCGAACACCGGCAGGTCCTGCCGGCTCAGTGCCATGAAGCTCGGGCCTTTGCGTTCCAGCGCCAGCCGCCAGCAGGCCGCAGTCTCATTCGCATCCGCCGGACGAAAATCCGTCAGGACCGGCATCGCCCGCATGCTCATCAGCTGCTCGATCGGCTGGTGCGTCGGTCCATCCTCGCCCAACCCCACCGAGTCATGGGTGAACACATACAACGCATGCACCCCCATCAGCGAGCCCAGACGGATCGCCGGCCTGCAGTAATCCGAGAACACATAAAAAGTGGATCCAAACGGAATTAGACCGCCATGCGCCGCTATTCCATTCACCATCGCCATCATGCCGAACTCGCGCACCCCGAAGTAAATGTTCCGCCCCGTCGCATCCACATGGAAGCTGGGCGAGTCCTTGAAGTTCGTCTTGGTCGAAGCCGATATATCGGCCGCTCCGCCAAACAACTCCGGCACCGCATTCGCAATCGCATTGATCACAACATTGCCGGCATTGCGCGTTGCCACAGCCTTGGCATCCGGTCCCGACGGGAAGGTCGGAATCGCCTTTTCCCAGCCATCTGCCAGCTTGCCTGCAATCACGCGCTCAAACTGCGCCGCAGGCTCCGGATACGCCTTCTTGTACTCGGCAAACCCCGCATTCCACTGCTCGTGCAGCTTCTTGCCCTTCGGCTTCACTGTCTCCCAATTCTTGCGGGCTTCTTCCGGCACATAGAAGCTCTTGTCCTCGGGCCAGCCCAGGTTCCGCTTGGTCGCCTTGGTCGCCTCCGGGCCCATCGCCTCGCCATGCACTTTGTTGGTTCCGGCCTTCGGGCTTCCATATCCAATCACCGTACGCACCCGGATCAGCGTCGGACGCGTTGTGTCCGCCTTGCCCGCATTGATCGCGTCCTCGATGGCCGCCAGGTCGTTGCCATCGGCCACGCTCAACACCTGCCAGTGATAGGCCTCGAAGCGCCGCGTCACATCCTCAGTGAAGCTGAGCTCCGTAGGCCCATCCAGCGAGATCAGGTTGTCGTCATACAGCACGATCAACTTACCCAACCCCAGCGTTCCCGCCAGCGAGGCTGCTTCATGCGAGACGCCCTCCATCAAGTCGCCATCGCCGCACAGCACATAGGTGTGGTGATCGACCACTGCGTGCCCGTCGCGGTTGTACACCGCCGCCAGGTGCTTCTCTGCCGTGGCCATCCCCACCGCCATGCCGAATCCCTGCCCCAGTGGTCCGGTCGTCACCTCCACACCCGGCGTATCGCCGCGCTCTGGATGCCCCGGCGTCTCCGATCCCCACTGCCGGAACTGCTCCAGTTGCTCCATCGGCAGGTCGTAGCCGGACAGATGCAGCGCGCCATACAGCAGCATCGACGCGTGCCCGTTCGACAGCACAAACCGGTCGCGATCGATCCACTTCGGGTCCTCCGGATCGTGCTTCATCAGTTTATGAAACAGCAGATAGGCAATCGGCGCGCAGCCCAGAGGCGCTCCCGGATGCCCCGCCTTTGCCTTCTCGACCCCGTCGACAGCCAGAAAACGCAGTGTATTAATCGAAAGTTGGTCCAGTTCGTTCTGCTGATCGCTCATTCTCTTCTCTTGTCCCTTGTCTTGATCTCTTCGCGCAATTACTTATAGTGTACTAGCCAACTCGCCTCTTGGTCGCGCAACCATCCTCGAGCCAAAACTCCCCCGCACCGTCCCCCGCTCGATTGCATCCAATAATGCGGATAGCGGTTCAAACATCTGTACGATTATCGACAGGAGAAACCACAGTGGCCTACGAACTTGCACCCTTGCCCTACACATACAACGCCCTCGAGCCGCACATCGACGAGGCGACCATGAAGCTGCACCACGACAAGCACCACCAGGCCTACGTCACCAACCTCAACGGCGCCATTGATAAGCACCCCGAACTCGCCTCCAAGAGCCCCGAAGACCTCATCAAGCACCTCAGCGCCATCCCCGAGGACATCCGCAAGGTCGTCCAGAACAACGGGGGAGGCCACGTCAACCACACTATGTTCTGGCAGATCATGAAGCCCTCCGGCGGAGGCGAGCCCAACGGCGCCATCGCCGCCCAGATCAAGGCCGACTTCGGCGACTTCGAATCCTTCAAAAAACTCTTCAACGAGACCACAGCTAAGCAGTTCGGCTCAGGCTGGGGTTGGCTGGTCTTCCAGGCCGGCAAACTCAAGATCGTCACCACTGCCAACCAGGACTCGCCCCTCTCCGAGGGCCTCTATCCCATCCTCGGCAACGATGTCTGGGAGCATGCCTATTACCTCAAGTACAACAACCGCCGCCCAGACTACCTCGCCGCCTGGTGGAACACCGTCAATTGGGACGAGATCAACAAGCGCTTCGCCACCGCCCAAGGCAAGTAACTCACCCCAGGCTCGTCATTCTTACTCGAAGAGTCAGAATCTCCGTCATCTCCTTCGGGTGTCCCAGGTCTCGCTTTTGAGACCTGGTTTTTTGTCGTTTCCTGTTCTTGCTCGTCATTCTGGCGTAGCCTCCACCCGTTGACATTCTGGCGCAGCCAGAATCTCAGTCGTTGCTCTTGCCGTCGTATATTCTTCACTAACCCGGCCCGCTACTTTTCGTGTCAATACCCTCGACCCCCCAAAATCCCCTAACTAACTTCATCCAAACAACTTAAAAATAGTTGACATAGTAGTTATGCACCAACCTGTATCATTTAAGTAAGGGGGAAAGTAGGCTCATGAATTGTGGAGGGAATCATCGTGGCCGCAAGGGGCTGCGGCTCGCATCAAGTAGTCCTATCATCGCATGATTCAAAAATGCATATAACTAGGTGCTTACCGCAGAGGACTTTGCCGGGGCACACACATAACAAAGCACTTACGCTAAGCTGTTGTCATATAATACTTTACCTTGGGAGATACATATCAAAGTATTTCCATCCGGAAAGCTCCAAGGGGGAGGGGGTGGGGGGGGGTAGAATATAGACACAAAATATATACTATCGGGTAGACCCAGCAATTCAGGCAACAGTTCATCCACGTCTCATCTCACATTCCGCAGCGGACAGTTACACTGGAACTATGAAGATCGTTCTCGCTGAAAAAGTCTCGCCCGCAACCCTCGCCGTCCTTAAGGAAGAGCCGGATTGGAACGTCGTCACCGCCGATCAGATCGCCAAGCTCGGGGCCGGTGGCCTTGAATCCGAACTGGCCGACGCAGACGCGCTGGTCGTCCGTTCCGCCGTGCAGGTCGACGCCAAGCTGCTGGAGTCCGCGCCCAAGCTGCGCGCCATCGGTCGCGCCGGCGTGGGCGTCGACAACATCGACATCGATGCCGCCACTCACTCCGGCATCGTCGTGATGAATACGCCCGGAGCCAATGCAGTCGCGGTCGCCGAGCTTGCCATTGGCCTCATGATCTCCATGGCGCGCAGCATTCCCCGCGCCAACTCCACCATGCACGCCGCCAAGTGGGAGAAAAAATCGCTGCAAGGCTCCGAACTGCGCGGCAAGACGCTCGGCATCGTCGGCCTTGGACGCATCGGCCTGGAGGTAGCCCGCCGCGCACGCAGCTTCGGCATGGAGTTGATCGGCTACGACCCATTCATCGCTCCCGTCATCGCGCGCGAGAACCAGGTCGCGCTCGTGCCGCTTGACGAAATCTTCAAGCGGTCCGACTACCTCACCCTGCACGTTGGCCTCACTACCCAGACTGAAGGCATGATCAACGCCGCGTCGATCCAGTTGATGAAGCCAGGCGTGCGCATTGTCAACTGCGCGCGTGGCGAACTGATCGTAGACGAGGCGCTTGCCGAGGCCATCCGCTCGGGCCATGTCGCGGGCGCGGCGCTCGATGTCTTTCGCAAGGAGCCGCTCAAGGAATCTGCCTACTTCGGCCTCGACAACGTTCTTCTCTCGCCCCACGTCGCAGGATCCACCGACGAGGCGCAGGAGGCCATCGGCATCCAACTCGCCAAGCAGGTGCGCGACTACCTCAAGCTCGGCGTAGTGCAGAACGCCGTCAACCTGCCTTCGCTCACCCACGAGGAGTATGTCGAAATCGCGCCTTACATCGACATGGCAGAGCGGCTAGGACTCTTCCTCTCCCACGCCACGCAGGGCAATCTGGAGAGCATCCAGATCGCCTACGCCGGGCGGCTCTCCCATGGCAAGACCGATCTCATCCGCAACGCCGCGCTCTGCGGCATTCTCGCCAACACCGAAGGCGACTCCGAACAGAGCATCATGGCCAACCGTATCAACGCCGCGGCCCTCGCCGAGG
Organism: uncultured Acidobacteriaceae bacterium; assembly: GCA_963799175.1. Lineage (GTDB taxonomy): Bacteria > Acidobacteriota > Terriglobia > Terriglobales > Acidobacteriaceae > Edaphobacter. The sequence continues at coordinate 259,650 of CAWCWC010000008.1, forward strand.
AGCGCGGAATTCGCGTTCAGGAGGAGAAGAAGGAAGCCACCAACGGCGGCGCGGGGAGTACCCTCAAGCTAATCCTGCACTCGTCGGACGGCGACGCCTGTGCGTCGGCAACCGTGCTGCACGGCAACTCGCCGCGCCTGCTCACCTATGACGACATCGACATCGAAGCTGCGCTGCAAGGCAGTATGCTGGTCTTCCGCAACCACGACGTTCCAGGAGTCATTGGGCGGATCGGGACCATCCTGGGCGAGCACTCGGTCAATATCGCGAACTTCGCGCTCGGTCGCTCCGTGCGTTCGCAGCGTATTCCGCAGGGACAGGCCTTGGCCTTGGTCCAGATCGATGTCGATAACCCAGGCGACGCCAACCCGGCTATCCAAGCGCTGCGCAAGGTCGAGGCCATCGTCAGCGTGCGACTGGTCGATCTGGGAAAACTCTAAGTGATTCCGTATAGATGGCAATAAATGTTACATAATCTTTCTGCAATGCAACAAATGAAACATTAGCTGTTACATGGTTTTCGGATTTGTGCCGGTCGGCGTTCCAATAAGCGTAATTGGTTTGTTCTAATGGTTTAGTTGCAAAGGAAATAGCGATGCCGCTCTACGAATACGAATGCAAGCTTTGCGGGAAGCACACAGAAAGAATCCAGAAGTTCTCCGACACTGAGATCACTGTGTGCCCGCACTGCGGTGGCCCGCTGGAACGCGTCGTCTCCGCTGCGGCTATCTCCTTCAAAGGTGGAGGATGGTTCAAGGATGGTTACAGCCACGCCAAGCCAAAGTCCTCCAGCGAGAGCGAGAGTAAATCGATGAGCGACACCACAACCAAGACAGACTCCGGCAAATCGTCTGGCCCGGCGATCGAAGCCTCTGCTTCTACCGGCAGTGACATTAAGCCCGCAGCTGCTCCAAGCGCACCCGCTGCATCCACAACGACCTCTACTTCCAGCGCAGAAAAGAAGTGAAGTTTATGCAGTCTTAGCAGAGCTATTCTTTGTCCGGCGGTGGAGGAACTTTCCCCCCCTCCTTGCGCGCTTCGGACAGCCCGATCGCGATGGCTTGTTTTGGGTTCGTCACCTTTTGCCCACTGCTGCTGCGTAGCTTGCCCCGCTTCATCGCCTTCATCTCGCGCTCAACGCTCTCGCTCGCGGCTGGACTGTATCGACGCGTGGATGATTTTGTGGATGTTCCTTTACTTGCACGCTTTGTCGAGGTTGTTCCCATGTTAGCCTCCAGAGATTTGGAGGCCAATATATCTGCAACGGTTGTATAGAAATCTCAGCTTGTCCGCATTTCGGCAACGAAGCTCAAATTACTCAGAACTGCCTAACGCATCCAGCTTGCGCGTCACCAACTCGTTCAGCAGAACGGGATTCGCCTGGCCCTTCGACAGCCGCATTACATTGCCGACGAAAAACGCCGCCACCGTCTTCTTGCCGCCGCGATATTGCGCAACCTGTTTCGGGTTCGCCGCGATCACCGCGTCGATCATCGCCTCAATCGCGCCGGCATCCGATATCTGCTGCGGCTTGTCCCGCTCGTAAACCTCGGCAAAGTCCTTGCCTTCGGCAAAGCATGTGTCCAGCAGTTGCTTCAGCATCTTGCTCGACAGATCGCCCGACTCCGCAAGGTCCGCGGCCTGCACAACGCCCTTGAGCGTCACCGGCGAGTTTTCCAAATCGATTCCCGCAGCTTTCAATCGTCCAGTCAGCTCGCTGGTAATCAGCGAAACCACGCGCTTTGGACTCTTCGCTTCCTTCGCCGCCGTCTCGAAACGATCGGCAAACGCGCGCGTCGCGGTCAGCGTCATCGCATCCTGTTGATGGATCTCATACTCCGCGATCATCCGCCTGCGTCGCGCCTCGGGCAACTCCGGCAATGCAGTCAAAATCTCACGCTGCCACGCCTCGCCGACAACCAGCGGCGGAAGGTCCGGCTCCGGAAAGTAGCGATAGTCGTGCGCCTGCTCCTTCGAACGCATCGAGTAAGTTCTACCCTCCGCGTTGTTCCATAATCGCGATTCCTGTACAACGCGCCCGCCGCTTTCCAGCACCTCAATCTGCCGCTCGATCTCATACTCCAGAGCCGCGCGAATGTAACGGAAGCTGTTGACGTTCTTCACCTCAGCCTTCGTGCCAAACTTCTCCGCGCCCTTTAGCATCACGCTCACGTTAGCGTCGCAGCGCAGACTGCCCTCTTCCATGTTGCAGTCGCTCACGCCGGTGTAGAGCAGTATCTCCTTCAGCCGTGTGAGGTACTCAAAAGCCTCGTCCGGAGTGCTCAAATCAGGTTCACTTACAATCTCAACCAACGGCGTCCCGCATCGGTTCAGGTCGATGTACGTCCGTGAGACTGAGTCCGCAAAGCCATCGTGCAGGCTCTTGCCCGCGTCCTCTTCCAGATGCAGCCGCGTGATTCCGATGCGCTTCGCGGCTCCTGTTGCATCGGGGACGTCGATCCAGCCGTTCTCCGCGATGGGCCGGTCGAACTGAGAGATCTGGTAGCCCTTCGGCGAATCGGGATAGAAGTAATTCTTGCGCGAAAAAATACTCGTCTCGCGGATCTCGCAGTGAATGGCCTTCGCAGCCAGCACAGCCAACTCCACGGCGCGGCGGTTCAGCACCGGGAGCGCTCCGGGCAAGCCAAGGCAGGTTGGGCACACATGCGTATTCGGCTCACCACCGTAGCGGTTTACGCAACCGCAGAAGGCCTTCGTCTCGGTCAATAGCTGGACATGGACCTCCAGCCCGATCACGGGCTGGTACTTGGCAAGAACCTCAGGCGAAAGTGCAGTCGTTGAGGACATACTTAGTGATCCAAAAGGCTAATACTCTTAATGTTCGCATTCTTTGTTAGAAGTATGCCGGGCCCCGGAATTGGTGTCTTTGCTCCCGAAGTCTCGACCCACATCGCCTGCTCGATATAGACCGAGCAGTCGTCAGCCGAGTCGGAGTAGTAGGTCAAAAGTCCAAGTATGCTGCGGGCATCCCCAAGTTCCACCTGCACTACCTGGACACGCTTTGCCTCTTTTTGGAAGATATCGTTCCAGACCGAGCGTCGTGTTGTGCGTTCTGTAAGCTTGATTTTGCGGAGTATTCTGTTCCCGTCCAGATTGAAATAGGCTGTCCCTGCAAGCGAAAACACCAAGGTGATTGCGGCTAGTCCAAGCAATCGACCCGGTTGCCAGATGATCGTAGAGTCCGTAGCAGGCGGCTTGGCGGGCACCAGATCAAACGGCAGCGCGCCATGTGTAAAGCACACAAAAGCCGCGTAGATCAGAAAGCTGTACAGGCATGCCTCGACGACCTTGTCGAAGTCCGTCTGAGTATTTCGCGACGCTAGCAACTGAACGATATAAGCGGCTGAAAATCCCGGAAGCAGAATGAGTAATATCTGTAGTGCGATCAGGCTAGAGGGCATTCTCTAAGTCCTTGCGGGCGTGGGCGCAGGTGTAGGCGCAGGAATCCTTACCGGCTCAGGCATTCTCACTGTAGCTTGCGGACGGGGTCTCGCAGCATCCGTGGTTCGCTCACGTGCTGGCGTTCTATCTGGATTTAGGTAGGGCATCGAACCTCCTCAATGGCGTTACACTTCAAGTGCCTCGATATACAGCTTACAACCTCCATCATACAGAATCACGCTGTAGACTAACCCAAGCAATGATTCTGCCCTTCGTCCGCGAAGTGCTTGCGGACCTTGAGAATTCTGTGCCCTTCGAGCGTGTGCGCCGTCATCTGAGCGGTGGTACGGGGCGCAGATGTGTGTCTGGACTCACCTTCACCGCGCGCGCGCTGTATCTTCCGCTCTTTGTGCGCGCCGCCAACACAACATGCCTCGTTCTGGTCGCCGACAACAAGGCCGCCGAGGAGTTGCACGCCGCTGTCCTCACCACATGCGAGCTGACTGGTGCGCTCGCCACCGACTCCGTTCTTCGCCTGCCCGCGCACGATGTGCTGCCGTTCGAAAACCTCTCACCGCATCCCGAAATACTCGAAACACGCGCTGCTACGCTGTGGAAGATCGCCACCGGAACAGCGCGCCTCGTCATCGCTCCGGTCGAAGCTGCCTGTATGAGGCTTTTCCCGAGAGGTCACTATGCAGCCCTCGCTCTGCACATGAAGTGCGGCGATGAGGTTCTCCCCGAGATGCTCGTCGAGCACCTGCTCTCGGTTGGTTACGTTCGAGTCGATGTCGTCGAAATGCCCGGGCAGGTCACACTGCGCGGCGGCATTCTGGACGTCTATTCGCCGGAGATGGATCGCCCGGTGCGCATCGAGTTCTTTGGCGACGAGATCGAATCGATCCGGCGTTTTGATCCCGAGACGCAGCGCTCGGCTTCCACAATGGACGAGGCGCTGTTGCTGCCGCTCACCGAAACTCCGGTCACAAATAAGATACTCGCCGCCATCAATGCGCGCCTTACACGCAGTGGCACGGCAGACGGAGCGGACCTGGAAGGCGGCGAAGAGCCAGTCGAATTGCAGACTCACGTCTCAAATTACTCCGACGAAGCCACCATCTTTCCCGGCTGGGAGTTCTTCGCTCCCATCGCGCGAGCCGCCGCACTGGCCAACCTCACACTGCTCGATATGCTCGGTCCCGCCGTTCGTGTCTTCGTTGAAGAGCCGGCGATGGTGAAGAACCAGGGCGAGCGTTGGTGGAACAAGGTCGAGCAGCGTCACGAGCGATCCGGTATCGGTTCGCTTGTCCGCCCCGAAGACATATACATATCTCCGTGGGATCTCAACGACCGCCTGCGTATATTCTCCGGTTGCGATCTCGACCAGCTCGGTGCGGTCGACGTTCTGGATGCAGACCGTAGCGATCTCTCGGAGATTGGCTTCAGCACCCGTCCCACACAGCGCTTCCACGGCAACATCCCCGCACTCATCGAAGCCGTCAACACGCTCGTGCAGCGAGACGCGCGCGTGCTCATCGCCGCGCCGAGTCAGGGCGAGGTTGAGCGGCTAGCCGGTCTTCTACAGGAGTATCAGCTCACCTACCGCCTGGGCTCACGCACGCAAACTTCGGGAAGCCCCAACGTTTACAACGAATCGAGCTTCCTCGCCGGAGACTTCCGCACACCGGTCATCGTCCGCACCGCCATTTCCAACGGTGTGCAGGTTCTCGATCTGCGCGATGCGGATGGCCGCGCCACAGCTCGCCAGATTGTTCTCTTCGGCGCAAACGATCTAGTCGATGACGCCGATGTGCAGGCCCGGCCTGTCACGCGCTCGAAGTCCAAGACCTCCGCTTTCGTCTCCGACTTCCGCGATCTGGCAGTAGGCGACTACGTCGTCCACGTCGAACACGGCATCGCGCAGTACTGCGGGCTGCGCGTCATCGAAGAACCGGGACAGCCGCCGCTGGAGTTGATGATTCTGGAGTTCGCCGACGAGGCCAAGCTTTACGTTCCGCTTACGCGGCTCGACCTCATCCAGAAGTATCGCAGCAGCGAAACCGGCCCGCCGCCCGAGCGCAACAAGCTCGGCACGCAGGCGTGGCAGAAGGCCAAGGCCCGCGTCAAGAAGGCCATGGCCGACATGTCCGCCGAGCTGCTCAAGCTCTACGCCCAGCGCAAAGCCGCCGTCGGCACCGCGTTTTCGCCCGACAACAACATGCAGCGCGAGTTCGAGGACGCCTTCGACTTCAACGAAACCGACGACCAGACGACTGCCATCGCAGACATCAAGCGCGATCTGGAATCGCCGCAGCCCATGGACCGTCTTCTCTGCGGCGATGTCGGTTACGGCAAGACCGAGGTTGCCATGCGCGCCGCCTTCAAGGCAGTGCAGGATGGCAAGCAGGTTGCAGTCCTCGCGCCCACCACCGTTCTCGCCTTCCAGCACTACGAATCCTTTAAGCGTCGCTTCGCCAACTTTCCCGTCAACGTCGAGATGATCTCCCGCTTTCGTACTGCCAAGGAGAGGGCCGCAATCCTCGATCAAGCCGCAACCGGCAAGATCGATATCCTCATCGGGACCCATGCCATTCTGGCGCAGAAGCTCAAATTCCAGGACCTCGGCCTACTCATCGTCGACGAGGAGCAGCGCTTCGGCGTGCGCCACAAGGAGCGTCTGAAGCAGATGCGCGCGCAGATCGATGTGCTTGCCATGTCGGCCACACCCATTCCGCGCACGCTGCACATGTCGCTGGTTGGCCTGCGCGACATGTCCATCATCGAGACGCCGCCCAAAGACCGCATGGCCATCCAGACCATCGTCGCCAAGTTCGACGAGAAGCTGGTGCGCACCGCGATCGAGATGGAGTTGGAGCGCGGTGGCCAAACCTTCTTCGTCCATAACCGCGTCGAAACGATATACGAAATCGCCGCAAAGGTCCGCGAACTTGTGCCGTCAGCGCGCATCGCCATCGGCCACGGCCAGCTTCCCGAGGCCGAGTTGGAGCGGGTTATGCTCGCCTTCATGAACCACGAGTACGACGTGCTGGTCGCCACCTCCATCATCGAGAACGGACTCGACATCCCGCTCGCCAACACCATCCTCATCAACCGCGCCGACCGTCACGGACTGGCGGAGCTGTACCAACTCCGCGGCCGTGTTGGCCGCAGCAATCGCCGAGCCTACGCCTATCTGCTGATTCCACCCCAGACCGAGCTGACCGAGATCGCGCGTCGCCGTTTGGCAGCGCTGAAGGAGTTCTCCGACCTCGGCGCCGGATTCAAGATCGCCGCGCTCGACCTCGAATTGCGCGGTGCCGGCAACATGCTAGGCGGCGAACAGTCCGGTCACATCGAGGCCATCGGATTCGAGCTCTACACCTCCATGCTGGAAGAGGCCGTGCGCAAGATCAAGGGCGAGGAAGAGAAGCCGGCGCACGCCGGTACCAGCATCAATCTCGGCATCTCCGTGCGCATCGACTCCAGCTACATCCCTGAGGAGAACCAGCGCCTGCGCATGTATAAGCGCATCGCCGCCGCTGAAGACCAGGCCACACTGGCCGATGTGCGCGCAGAGCTGCAAGACCGCTACGGCAATCCACCTGAGTCCGTCCTGAACCTGCTGGCCGCGGCAGAGCTTCGCCTGCTCTGTGAGCGGCTGGGCATTGCTCAGCTCGACCGCAAGCGCACGCAGATCGAGCTGCCCACGCCAAAATCCGTGCCGCAGCAGACTTTCTCTCGTCGCGCGCAGCCTGCGAAGCCCGCAGCAAAAACCTTCGTCGAGATGCTGCACATCCGCTTCGCCGCGGCCGCTGCGGATACGACACAGCAGGGCAGCTCGTCGCTGGCGCGCACTGCCGTCGATCCCGCCGCCATGATGAAACTCGTCTCCCGCAACGCCAAGCGCGGCGCGCAGTTCACCGCACAGGGCGTGCTGCGCTGGCCGCTGACTTCGGCCAAGGCGGAAGACGTGTTGGCCGAGACGCGCAACCTGCTGGAATCTCTCGGCCCGCAATAATCGTTCTTGTCATTCCACAGCTTCTTGTTTGTCATTCCGCAGCGAAGCGGAGGAATCTGCTGTTGCCTTACCGGAGGGAGCAGCCTTCAGGCTCCTGAATCCTTCCCCTCGACGAAAATGGCTTTTAGCCCCGGAATCACCCCCTTCACGTGTACCATTCTCCACGAGGACTAAACGTGCCCGGAGAGTCTTCACCGCCGCCCTGCTGGCCTACGCCACCGCCCTCGCGCAAACCACCGCTCCCGCCAAGCCCCTCGCCTTCGACGTGGTCTCCATCAGGCCCTCCCAGCCGGAAGGCAATGGCATGGTCAATACTATGAACGAATCCGACGGGTATCGACTTCTGAGCCAGCCGTTTTGGCTGACCATCATGGCAGCGTATTTCCCGCAAGGCACGGCCTACTGGTCGAAGGACAGGCTCTCAAACGCACCCTCATGGATCGACAATCTCTACGATATAAACGCCAAGATCTCCGAGGCCGATCTTGCCGACTGGCAGAAGGAGTTCGCGCTCACGCCGGACAAAAAAGTCATGCTCCAGCAGATGCTCAAGTCCATGCTCGCCGACCGCTGTCATCTCATCGCCCACATGCTTCCCGGCCCACTCATCGATGGCTGGTCCCTCGAACTAGGCAAACGTGCGCCACGCCTCACGGAATCCAAACCCGATGCAACTTTGCCGCGTGGAATGAAGCTCCATGACGGCGGCGTGGCAGTTCCATACTTCCACCCCGGAGAAAGAGTGCGCATCAGCTACTACGGCGTCACCATGGCCGATCTTGCGCAGCACCTGACCATAAACTCCGGAGGCCATCCCGTTCGGGACCACACCAGTCTCAAAGGCCACTACGACTTCGTGCTCAACTGGGTACAGGACCCCGACTCGAAGCTCCCCGAGGGTGTAACCTCCACCGACGATCCCGACCCGCTCTCCCACTGGGACATCGACGGCCTCGGCCTCCGCGTTACCCCCATCAAGATACCCGCCGATACTCTCGTCATCGACCACATCGAGAAGCCCTCCGAGAACTAGCAGCTTCGTTGCCGGGCATTCACATCACGGGGCTGCCGCCGTCTCTATTACTTCTTCGCTTGGCGTGGACTCGTTCCCTGCATCGCTCACTGCGGTCACTCGGTAGGCGTATCTCCGTCCCGCCACCACGCTCAGGTCGCGATATGCCGCCGACAGCACAAGCTCCGAATCGAGCTGTATCCATGCTTTCGCAGCCTCGCCGCCCAAATCACGGCGATAGATGCGATACCCAGCCATGCGCGGTTTCATATCCGGCTCCCATGACAGATCGATCGTCGGCTGCTGCGTCGAATCGTTTGATGTGCCCGCAAACCCTGGAACAGTAACAAGCCCTTTGGGCGCATCCGGCGGAAACACATCCTTCATCTCCACCGTGACCTCAGCGGACGGCGAGCTGCGCACCTCCAGTTTCTGCCCGGCCAGTTCCACGCTGCGAACCCGTTGCGCCGTATAGCGGTACGAGTGCCCGATCTGCGCTGTTCGGTCAACGGTTCCGCCCGCGTCCGCTAGGCTGGAAGCTGCGTCGCCAACCCGCATCCGCACCTCCATCGGCTCCTTCGCTTCACCTGGAAACCCGATCTCGCGCGTCGATCCAGCGCTCGTTGCCGTTGAAGTTGACGTTGCTGCTGTATTTGCCGTTGCAGGCTGCAAAATTGTGCGATCCAGCTCAACCGTCTCCGCCTCACCAGCCGCCGCCTTCCACTCCAGAACGACTCCCGCCTTTGTCGCTCTGCCGCGCAGTTCATCAACCGCCTGCGGTGCTGGCCCGGATGCCGCGAAGACAACCGCCGATGGCCCCGCTGTACGGCCCGCGGCGTTACGCAGTTGCACTCTGTATGCAAGTATTCGCGCAGGTGCAGACGTCAACTCCGCCGCCAACGGATCGACCGCCCCCGAAGCACCCGGCTTCACTTGCACCCGCTGTACGACTGGAGAACACGGAGTGGACACCGCGTTCTTTCTCTCGCTGGGAGCCGAGTTCTGTCCAGCATTAATCGATGCAGATGGTGCCGAAGCAGGGGTCTCGCGGCATATCTCCGCCACAATCGGCCCAGCGATCGGCATCTTATCCGTAGTGCGCGAGGGCGTAGTCCACTGTAGCCTTACCTCATCGCCTACGCGGCTCGCTGTCAGTCCTGTGACGATCTCGGGCAGCTTCAGCGACGGTGGCTGCGGTGGCCCGGGGCTGGCGCATCCACTCAGCAGGGCCAGCGTAAACGCAGCCCCCGCCGTTGCCATCCGCCCTGCATACTCCACCGAGCTCTTGGTTCCAAACCCTCTCATGTGTCAAAAACCATCCCACCAGAGGCTATCGCATTTCACGATTGGGTGGAGCGGCGAACCCCGCAAATCGAACCATCTGTGCACTCCGCTCCGTCTCGCGGTATTGTGGATGCAACTGATTTCCACGCACGCGAACACATGTGAAAGAACATGAGGACAGCAATGAAAGTCTTGTGGGCAGCTCTTCTTTTGATCTCGGTGCTGGCCGTTCAGCCGGCGCGGACACAGACAGCAACTCCAGCCACGCAGACGGCCCCTGCGGCGAAGGTCGCTCTAACGCCGCCGATGGGCTGGAATAGCTGGGACGCCTATGGCCTCACCATCACCGAGGAGCAGTTCCGCGCCAACGTCAAGGTCGAAGCCAATGATCTCAAGTCCATCGGCTGGAACTACGCGGTCATCGACGAAGGCTGGTTCTTCTTCAACCCTGAAGACCGCCCCAAGCCCGACACACTGCATTACGCCATCGACGAATATGGCCGCTACGTCCCGGTAACGGCTCGCTTTCCCTCTGCCGCGCTAAAGGCGCCGGAGCTTCCGCCACCTTCAAACCTGAATCTCAACGCAAAGACAGAAGACCAGATCGGCCCTAAGCTCGCGGTCACTGTCGGCACGACATCCTTCAGGCCGCTCTCTGACTGGGTGCATGAGCAGGGCCTGAAGTTCGGTATCCATATTGTGCGCGGCATTCCGCGCGCTGCGGTTGAGCGAAAGATGCCCATCGCCAATTCTCCCTTCACTGCGCAGGATGCCGCAGATACCACCGATGCCTGTCCTTGGGACCCCACCAACTGGGGAGTCCGTAATAACGCCGCCGGTCAGGCCTGGTACGACTCGCTGCTCGCCCAGTACGCCGACTGGGGCGTCGACCTCATCAAGGTGGACTGCATCGCGTCGCACCCATACAAGCCTGACGAGATCCGCATGATCCGCAAGGCCATCGATAAAGCAGGCCGCCCCATGGTTCTCTCGCTCTCGCCCGGGCCCACCTCACTTGAGAACGCCGCCGAGGTCGGCGAACTCGCGCAGATGTGGCGCATCTCAGACGATTTCTGGGACCTGTGGTCGAGCAAAAGCAGCAATGCTTTCCCACAGAGCATCACCGGTCAGTTTGCCAAGGCCGCTGCATGGTCCATCTACGCTAAACCCGGCAACTGGCCCGACGCAGACATGCTACCGATCGGCGAACTCCGCCCCGTTCCAGGCGACGGCCAGCCCCGCACTACGCGACTTACTCCTGCCGAGCAACGGACTATGCTCACCCTATGGGCGATGGCGCGCTCGCCACTCATCCTGGGTGCTAACCTCACCCTGCTGGACGATGCAACACGCAAGCTTCTCACCAACCCAGACCTCATCCGTATTGACCAGACCGCAACCCGCAGCGGCCAGATAATGCACGACGGCGACGTCATTGCATGGACTGCCGACCTGCCTCCTGACTCCCCCGACGGCTCAATCGCCCTTGCCCTCTTCAATACCGGCGAGTCGCAGATCGTACTCGATAGCAGCTTCGAGGCCTACAATCTCGAAGACGCCACCTATCGCGTCAAAGACGTCTGGACCGGAAAGACCCTCAACAAGGTCAAGTCCGTCGAAAGCCTCACCCTCGAACCCCATGCCTGCATCCTCTGGCTGCTGAAGAAATAGCTTCGGCCAGTCCGGCGAGCTGTTATTGAGTTTTTAGGTGTTGGGCGACGAGGGTGGATGCTTGTTGCCGGATTTCCCGGTCGCTGCCAAATCCGGTGAGCCAGTGGAGTGCGGGGTCCTTGCGGAACCAGGTGAGCTGGCGTTTAGCGTAGTTGCGATGGCCCTGCTGGGCCGCTGCGATGGCCTGGTCGCGTGTGATCTCGCCGTGCAGCAGGGCGACTGCCTGGGCGTAGCCGAGTGATACGAGCGGACGGCAGTCTTCTCCGTAGCTGTGCGACGAGCTGGGCGGTCTCTTCGACCAGACCGCCACCTTGTTGAGGTGGGCCGAACATCTGGGCGGCGCGGCGGTCGATGCGTGTATAGAGTTCGGTACGGGGCGGGTTGAGGCCAAGGCGGAGGACATGGAAGCCAGTGAGCGGGTCGCGGGGCTGTTTCCATTGCCGGGTGATGGGTTGACGGGAGGCGAGTGTGACCTCGACGGCGCGGATAATCTTGGGCGTGTCGTTGGCGTGGATCAGGCCCGCGGCTGCGGGATCGAGCCGGGTGAGAATGCAATGCAGATAGATCGGGCCGTGGAGTAGGGCGCGCTGGCGGAGCTTCTCGCGCAGGGGTTCGTGGCGCGGCGGTGCAGGGAAGAGGCCATCGAGCAGCGCACGCAGGTATAGACCACTTCCTCCCGAGACGATGGGCAGACGGTTGCGCTGGGCGATTCCACGGATGGCATCTCGTGCTAGACGGCTATAGTCTCCAGCGGTGCATGGCTGGTCGGGCGAGGCGATGTCGATCATGTGGTGCGGGACGCGGGCGCGCTCGGCCAGCGTGGGCTTGGCGGTGCCGATCTCCATGCCGCGATAGACGGCGACCGAATCGCAACTGACAATCTCGCCGGAGAACTGCTCGGAGAGCGCGAGGGCAAGCGCGCTCTTGCCGCTGGCGGTGGGGCCGGCGACGACGACGAGCGGGGCTTCCGGGTTTGCACTGTCATCCGCGGGAGCTACCAAAGTCGCCACCAGCCTGTTGTGAAGACGCGATGCACACCGGCGCGGAGGATTGCGAAGACGATTGCAGCGAGGGCAAGCAGGAGCAAGCCACGCACCTGGCGGCGGCGTTCGCGTTGCTCCGGTGTAGCGGCGGACGAGACGGACTGCGAGTCTTTAGGGAGCCGGGTCATAGTGGGTTACTGCTGGATCGGTGTGTTACAGTAGAAGCCGAGGCGCAACTCGAGCTGCGGGCCGTGGAAGGCACTGGGAAGCGGTGGATACTGACCTTCGCTGGTGATGGCGTTCCATGCGGCGCGATCGATCGCGACATCGCCGGAGCGGGTTTCGAGCGTCATGGCGCCTATCTTGCCGTCGGGCAGAATGGTGAAGCGGATTCCAGTGACGCCTCGCTTGGAGATTGGAGGCTGCGTCTCTTCGGGGAGCAGTGGGATCCAGTTGCGCCTGGTATCGCTGAGCAGGCGACGGATGTAGGCATTGAAATCCACGCCCATGGTGTCGGAGAGTATATCCGCGCCAGCCTGTAGCGGAGCGGCGGAGCCAGGCGCGGTACCGTAGTCCGCACCGCCGCGGCCGCTGATTGCTCCTCGCATGGAGTCCTGGATTGAGTTGCGGGCGCCCTGGTTGTTCTGGGCGATGTTGGGACGAGGAGCTGGAGGCAGCTGCGATTCGGCCGCTGGCTGTGCGGGTTTAGGTGCGGCCGGCAGCGGCGGCTGGGGAACGGGCGGCGCAGAGGTGTGGGTCTCTTCTTGGGGCTGCTGCGCAGGTGGCTGCGGTGTGGGCGCGGTCAGGCGGGCCTGTTGCTGCAGCTGTTCCATGGTCTTGCGGTCGATCGTCGGATGCGGCGGCGGCTTCAGCACAGGTGCGCTGTGCTGCCTGAGAAAGGTCAGGTCCTGATCGTGTTGTTTCATCAGGGCGATGGGGTCCTGGTAACGAGGCTGATGGAAGAGGACGCGTGGGCCGTAAAAGAGGAACCACGCGATGGCGAGGTAGAAGATGATGGAGATGTAAATGGATTCCCGGAAGCGAGCCCTGGAGCGCTCGTCGTCGAAAGAGTCGAGCAGATGGATGATCTCATGCTCCTCCAGTTCGCCGTAGCGGTGGGTGCGCACCTTGATGGGCTGCGTTGTCCGTCCTGCTGCCCGATCTGCGGTTGGATCATCCGTTCTCTCTTGAGTGCCGTTTGGGGAGCGAGACGGTTTAGGGAACAACTCAAGAAGGGGCATGGGAAAGGAGTGGCGGGACTTGGTGGCTCTAATTAGACGGTGCGATCAGGATTCTGCGGCAGCTATCGATTTAGACCCCCAAAAACGCTGGGAGCTTCGCTCGTTCTCTATTTTCTCACCTTTGATGGCCCCCTTGGAGTACGGGGCACTGAGTGCCGTTGCGGGATTGAGTGAACAGACGGATCGTGCCCGGTTCTAATTGGACGTAAACTAGCAGAGGATGAAGGAATCCCAGTCATCGCCGAAGACGGAGCACGACGAGTCGACCCGCACCTCGGTTGCGGGTGCGCAGTTGCCGAAGAGTGCGCAGACGGTGGTACTCACCATCAGCGACGGCTGCTCGCAGGGCTTGCAGCAGGACCGTTCGGGGCCTGCGGTGGCTGCGTTGCTGGAATCGGTAGGAGCGACGGCGGTGGCGCGGGAGATGCTGCCCGACGAGTTGGAGCGGATCGTCGCCGCGCTGCGCCGCCATGCGGCTGCGGGGGCGAGCCTGATCGTCACCACTGGCGGAACGGGACTGGCCGCGCGGGATGTGACTCCGGAGGCGACGCGGCTGGTCTGCGAGCGGCTGGTGGACGGCCTGGCAGAACGGATGCGTGCCGAAGGCGTGCGGCAAACCCCGCTGGCAGCACTGAGCCGGGGCGTCTGCGGAACTATTTCGACCGCAAACGGAGATGCCCTGATTGTGAACCTGCCCGGTTCGCCGTCCGGTGCCGTGACATCGCTCCAGGCAATCCTGCCGCTGCTTCCCCACGCGCTCGATCTGCTTGCGGGACGGACGGCGCATCGAGGATTAGCCGAGTAGAATCGAGTTGCCCGTGAAGATTGGACCCATAGCTCTCATCCATAAGATTGGCGCCGTCCTCAGCGCGACTCTGTTGCCGCTTGGCATCTGGGGCCTGGGCGGTCTGGCGTTTATCGACGCCGGATTTGTTCCGATTCCGACGACCATGGACGGGGCCGTGATCGGCTATGTTGCCGGCGACCACAGAAAGTTCCTGCTGTACTGCCTGATGGCTGCGTTTGCATCGGCGCTGGGTAGCCTGGTGCCGTACTATGTGGGCCGCGCGGGCGGAGAGCTGTTCCTGCTGAAGCGCATCAACCGAACGCGCTACGAACGGATGCGCGACCGCTTTGCGGAGCAGGAGTTCCTGGCCATCATGATTCCGGCCATGATGCCGCCGCCGATGCCGATCAAGCTCTTCGAGTTCGGCGCGGGCGTCTTCGAGATGAAGCCCGTGTTGTTCGCCGCCGCGGTCTTCAGCGGCAAGATGATCCAGTTTCTGGTGTGCGCGCTGATTACGGTATTTTACGGGCCGGAGATCGCGCACGCGTTCCGGAGGGCGGTGCATGAACATTCCGACGTTGTTCTGGCCATCTCCCTGGCGATCGGCCTGGTGTTTGTCGTCTACCTGCTGCGCAAATTGTTCGACCGGCGACGCGGCACGCGTTTTCCGATCGAAGAGACAGCGGAGACGGACGAAGCGGTGAGCGAGGATGACTCGACGCTGATCACCTAAGTGCATGGGGAAGAGATAACATAGAACAGACCTAAGCAGATCAGAAGTGGGACACTCAATAATATATACTGTATCTATATTTTTGTACCACTATCCCCATTTTGATCCAATATCTTCACATCTAGAGACGAGATGCCCATCCCCCCACGCCGGCAAGCTTGGGCGGGGAACGAAGCCAAGGAGTCTTTCCTGAGCGTCGTTCCCTGACGGCGGGTTTCCTCGGTTTGGTCTGGCTGCATGGGGCGGTTGGTTTAGGTTGAACTGCGTCGTTTATCTCAATCGCCGGGGAACATCGCGCGTCCGATCCATCGATCGATGGTCACGAACTGCGACCAGGAGTGCAGAGTCGAACTCCCCTCACTTACGCGAGAGGCAGGCTGCTACTGAAGGGACCGGCTCTATCGTGTGGCCATGTCGAACCACGGGCTTGCCTGCGCCGCAGTTGCGCTCAACCCCAGCGCGCAAGAACAGCGCACGCCGGGGACCCTGATCGAACTCAGCGATCTCCGTGTCCCACTGCTCGCGCAGGCGTAGCAACTCGTCTCCTCAGGCGGGATGGCCCACAAGAGTGTGACTGGGATCACCGACCTTGGGGCGATCCGCCGATACTCTGGCAATGGGTTCCCCTGCATGAGGGAGCGGGCATGAAGCCAGACGCCCGCGGAGATCAAACAGCCCATCACTCGAAAGCGAGCAAGGCCATGGCGTACGTAATTACCGATGCGTGTCAGAAGGATTTTCTTTGTGCGTCAGAGTGTTCCACCAGTGCGATCCATCCTATGAGCGATGAGGAAGGTGCGCACTCGACGACCCAATTGTTTATCAATCCCGACGAGTGCATCGACTGCGGCAACTGCATCTCGATCTGCCCATCCAATGCGATCTATCCGATCGACGAACTCCCCGACGACAAAGCGGAGTTCGCGGAGAAAAACGCAGCGTACTACCAGTAAGTCGGGACATCCAGTCAAGGCAAAAGCTTTCGTTCAGCGGCGCACGGCGCGCTTGACCTGCGGGTACTGTAACAGGATGAAGCTGTCGGTCATGCCGGCGATGTAGTCGGCGACGACGCGCGCTAGGCCCTCGCTCTCAATCTGATCCACATAGCCCGGAGGTAGCTCCTCGGGATCGGCGATCCAGAAATCGAAGAGCTCGGTGACCACCTGCTCGGCCTTGTCATGCTCCAGCGAGAGCTCGCGACTGGTATACAGCGTCTCGTAAAGATAGCGTTTCTCCTGCTGTCGCTGCGACTCCGCGAGCGGCGAAAAGGAGGCGAGCCGCTCGGGGTGGGCACGCACCTCGTCCAGGCTGGTGGCTCCGATCGAGCGCGCATTGGCCAGCGTGGTTGCCATCAGGTCGTCGGTCAGGATGTTCTGCATCCGTTGCAGCGCCTCATAGAAAAGGTACTTGATATCGACGCCGGCATGCTGGCGCTCCACCTGCGCATAGCAGATGCCAAGCAGCTCGACATGCTCGCGGATGTGGTCGATCTCCAGCAGGCCCGACTCGACCCCGTCGTCCAGGTCGGCGGTGAGATAGGCAATCTCGTCGGCCAAGTCGATGAGCTGCGCCTCCAGCGGCGGCCGCCGGTCCAGCAGGTAGCTGGTGAGCTCTGGATACTGCGCGACCGTGTAGTCCCGCGAGTGTTTGATAATCCCCTCGCGCACGCCAAGCGTCAGGTTCAACCCGCGATGGGCGGCGTAGCGCAGTTCAAAGTGCTCCACGATACGCAGCGCATGGATGTTGTGGTCGAAGCGCAGGCCGTGACGCTTGAGGCACTCATCCAGCGCGCGTTCGCCGGCGTGGCCGAAGGGCGGATGGCCGATGTCGTGGACCAGGGCCAGCGCCTCGGCAAGGTCTTCGTTCAGTCCCAGCTGCTGGGCGACGCTGCGTGCGATCTGCGCCACTTCGATGGTATGCGTCAGGCGGCTGCGGAAGTGGTCGGAGGCGCGGCTGGTGAATACCTGCGTCTTGCCCGCCAGGCGGCGAAAGGCGCGCGCCTGCACAATGCGCTCGCGGTCGCGTTGAAATGCAGTGCGAGATGGCCGTTCCGGCGCGGCATAAACGCGTTGGGTGAGCACATCGTTCGCATCCCCGGAGACCGCGCAAAGATGCAGGCCGGAGTTCTTCTCATCCATCAAATTCACAGTGAGTTAAGTGTACCGTGCGCTACCCGGTGGGTTCGTCTGCGCGACCGTTACTTCGCGTCTCTCTCAGCTACGGGGTTCAGCTTGGCCAGTTTGACGCGCGCATTCTCCAGTTTGTGCTGCACCTTCTGCACGTCCTCGGGGTCGGCATCGGCGGGCAGGGAGTGGGCGTACTCGGTCATCGAACGCTCCCACTGCGCAACCGCCATCTTCAGGTTGCCGGTCTTTTCGTACACTTCGCCCAGATGATCGTGGACCGTGGGATCGCTGCTCATGCGTTCATTGGCTTTGCGCAGGTACTCTTCCGCCTCGGTAAATTGGCCCAATTTGAAGTAGATCCAGCCGAGCGAGTCCAGATAGGCTCCGCTCTGCGGTTCCAAGTCGACCGCCTGGCGAATCAATTTGAGCGCCTCGGGCAGCTTCTGGCCCTGGTCGGCCAGCATGTATCCCAGATAGTTCAGTACCGCCGCATTCTGTGGGTCGAGCACCAGAGCCTTGCGAAACTGGGCTTCGGCCTGGTCGTACATCTTCTGCCGGTCGTAGAACTCTCCGCGCAGAAACAACACATAGAGCTTCTCCTCCGGCTTGCTGGCCAGCGCGTCGGCCTTGTCGAGCTGCTCGCTCGCATCCGTAAACCGTTTTAGGCCAATGTAGGTCTGAGCGAGGTCCTCGTCTACGTCGCGGTCGTCCGCGCCTCCCGTCAACTGGGCCTTGGCAAGCGCAAGTCCCTCATTCACCTGTCCCGTATCGACAAGCTGGTTGGCGTAGGTAAGTTGAATCAGGTGGTCCTTGGGAAGCGCCTTCGCGGCTTCGGCAGCGATGGCGGCTGCATCCTTCCACTGGTGCGCATCGCGATAGGCCTGGACCTCACCATCGTAGCCGCGCTGTGCGTAATCGCCGCCAAAGTCGACAATCTGCTTGTAGGCCGTCACGGCCTCCGCCGTCTTGTTCTCTTCGCGTTGGATGATGCCAAGCCGGTCCAGGAAGATCGCGCGGTTCTGCTTCTCCTGCTCGGAGTACTTGCCCTCGGGGTGCGACGACGCATCGAGAATCCCCGTCAGAACACTGGCTGCCTGATCGAACTTGCCCAGCGCGTCGTAGACGAGGGCCTCGTTGTAGCTCAGCTCCAACGAATCAGGGGCCTGCGACTTTGCCTTTTCGAGGGTCGCAAGAGCCTCGTCATAATGGCCTTGGCGGCGTTGCACCTCAGAGATACGAATCTCCGACTGGGCGTCCGTGGGGTCTGCGGCAATCAGCGTATTGAGTACTTTTAGCGCCTCATCCAACTGATCGTCGGCCAGCAAGGCGCTGGCCAGACCGCGCTCCGCATCGCTGTTGTCCGGATCGATATCAAGCGAGCGGCGATAGGCCGCGGCTGCCTGCTTCGGCTTCTTCAACTGGTCGTAACTCTCCGCTAGGGCATATTCGATGCGCGCCGTCCGGTCCTCCACGGGCACTGCCGTGAGCGTGTCTGCCGCGCGCTGCGCGTCGCCCTCCTCGCTAAACAGGGCCGCCATCCGCAATACAACCTCCTCGGAGTCGGCATCGATCGTCTGTGCGGCCTTGAACTCTGCCTCCGCCTTTGCGTGGTCGTTGTTGAGCGCGTAAAGCTGACCCAGCAGCAGCTTGGACTCGAGATCGTTCGGTTTCAGACGCGCGATGGTCTCGTACTCGGTGATCGCTCGCTGTAGCATCTCGCTCGCCTGTGCGCCCTGCATGTCGCCCAGCGTACGCAGATAAACCTGTCCCAGCAGGGTGTGGGCATCCACATCGTCCGGGTTCTTCTTCACCTGTTCCTGGGCCGCGCTGACCGCGTCCTTGATGCGCCCTATCCGTAAATAGAGATCTGCCAGTCCGTCCTGAAGCAGGACCGAGTTGGGATCGGCGTCCAAAGCCAGTTTGTACTCCTCCACCGCCTGGGTCGCATACTCTGCACGACCGGCATTTACCGCCATCTCCTCATAGAGATGCGCCAGTCCATAGTGGTAGTAGGCGCTGGAGCGGCCGGAATCCGACTGGCTCTGCTCTGTCCCGGTTCCCTGCCTCCGCTGCAGGCCCGGCACCTGGGAGTTCTGCGGTTTCGAGCTAGCCGGAGGGGAAGTCGGCTGCGCGGCGGCGAGTAGCGGTTGCGTTGCAAGCAGCAGGGTGGCGACCCAGACCGGCCGGAGGGGATGTATCCGAAAAGCTCGAGAGAGCAAGACCATGGGCATAGGTTCCTATCCGGCGGGATCGAGCACGCAAACACTGTTTAGACGCAGTAAGGCCTGCATTGGATGCTGTTGGTGGCGGCGAACGTGCCACTACAGCAGATTACGATCATTATAGCTATAGATCGGACGCACCAGAGATGCTTTGGTCCTCCCTATCCGTGACGGAAGTGCCGTATCCCAG
This sequence comes from uncultured Acidobacteriaceae bacterium, assembly GCA_963799175.1. Lineage (GTDB taxonomy): Bacteria > Acidobacteriota > Terriglobia > Terriglobales > Acidobacteriaceae > Edaphobacter. Next base: position 279,319 of record CAWCWC010000008.1, read on the forward strand.
TGAATACCATGGCAATGCCAAGCCGGTCTGCCGCTTCGATCACCTCGGCGTCGCGCACCGATCCCCCAGGCTGTATGATGGCTGTCGCGCCCGTCGAGGCCACTGCCTCCAGCCCATCCGCAAACGGGAAAAACGCGTCGGAGGCAGCAACCGTGCCCGCCAGCGGAAGGACCGCTTTCATCGCGCCGAAGCGCGCCGCGTCCACCCGGCTCATCTGTCCGGCGCCGATGCCGACGGTTTGCCCGTGGCCCTGGTCATAGCGAGCGTAGACGATCGCATTCGACTTCACATGCTTGCAGACGGTCCACGCGAACAGCAGCGCGCGCATCTCCTCAGCCGTGGGCCTGCGCTTGGTCGCAACATTCAGATCGGCCTCGCGGATGCGGCCGCGGTCGGCGTCCTGCATCAGGAACCCGCCGGAAACCTGCTTCAGAACACGCATCGGCCTGCCCGCGTCCGAACGGCTGTCTGCAATCTCCAGCAAGCGCAGGTTCTTCTTCGCTGCAAAGCGCGCAACCGCCTCTGAAGTAAACGCAGGCGCAATGATCGCCTCCACAAACAGCTTCGCAATCTCCTCCGCCGCTTCTGCGTCCACCTCGCGGTTGATGCCGATCACGCTTCCGAACGCCGAGACGGGATCGGCATCCAGCGCCCGCCTATAGGCTTCGAGGACCGTCGTTCCAGTGGCAGCACCGCATGGATTGGTGTGCTTGATGATCGCGACTGCGGCATCCTCGGCAGCGTCGAACTCGCCCACCAGCTCCCAACAGGCGTCCAGATCGACCAGGTTGTTGTAGCTCAACTCCTTGCCCTGCAACTGCTTCGCCGAAGCAACTCCGCGCCCGCTCCAGTCCTCGTATAACGCCGCCTTCTGGTGCGGGTTCTCGCCATAGCGCAGCACCGTCTTCAGCGGTTCGATCACGCGAATCGCCTGCGGCATCGCCTCCACGTCGAAGATCGCCGGCTCGCCATGCGCGGCGGGCTCCGCAATGCTCTCCAAGGTTGTTGCAATCCCCGCGTCGTAGGCCGCCGTCACTGCAAACGCCGCCCGCGCCAGCCGCCAGCGCGTCGCGCGGCCAAGCGAGCCGCCGTTCGCCGCAAGCTCTTCCGCAATCGCTGCATAGTCCCCCACCGACGTCACAATCGCCACGTCCTCGAAGTTCTTCGCCGCCGAGCGCACCATCGATGGCCCGCCGATGTCGATGTTCTCAATAATGTCGCTGAACGCCGCGCCGGGCTTGCTCGCCGTCTTCTCAAACGCGTAAAGATTCACCACCACCATATCGATCGGCTCGATCGCATGTTCGTGCACCGCAGCCATGTGCTCCGCATTGTCGCGGATGTGCAGAATGCCGCCGTGGACCTTGGGGTGAAGCGTCTTCACCCGGCCATCCAGCATCTCCGGAAAGCCGGTCAGGTCGCTGATGTCGCGCACCGTGAGGCCGGCCTCGCGCAGCGCGCGCGCGGTCCCCCCGGTCGACACCAGTTCGATGTTGTGCGCGGCCAACGCGCGGGCAAACTCAACCAGGCCGGTCTTATCGGTTACGGAGAGTAAAGCGCGACGAACGCGGCGAAGGCCGCTCGTAGTTTCAGGGCTGGCGATGGGGACCGATTCAGTGCTCACGCCACCATTTTATGCCGAAGCCCTACACCATCTGTTGAAACCTCGCACCAAAATGTCAACACGCGGCCTGGCTCCTGGCAGCCTACCTCAAACCTCGAACCTGGCACCTCGAACCTGGCTTTATCGCACCATCCCCCCGGTCAGGTCGCTCACCTTGCGCTACGTCGTGGCTGGCGCACCAGCGGCGCAGTCCGTTGGCGATGTTCTCCACGGCGCGCGGATCGGCGAAGGTGGCCGTGCCCACTTCGACCGCGCTCGCGCCCGCAAGCATAAACTCCACCGCGTCCTCGGCGCGCACGATGCCGCCCATTCCGACCACGGGGATCGAGACCGCCTGCGAGGCCTCATGCACCATGCGCACCGCGATGGGCCGGATCGCCGGACCTGACAACCCGCCCGTCACGTTGGCAATGCGCGGCCTGCGCGTCTCTACATCGATGGCCAGCGCCATAAACGTGTTGACCAGTGAGATCGCCTGCGCTCCCGCGTCCTCGCAAATCTTCGCCATCAAACCAATATTGGTGACATTGGGCGAGAGCTTCACCATCAGCGGACGCTGCGAGGCCTGGCGGCAGCGCAACGCGAGTTGATACAGCGAGTCGCCGTCGGTGCCGAAGACCATGCCGCCGTGGCTGGTGTTGGGGCAGCTCGCGTTCAGCTCGTAGATCGCGATGCCCGGTGCGTCGTTGAGCACCCGGATCACCTCCACGCAATCTTCGACGGTGGTGCCGAAGACGTTGGCGATGATGACCACGCCGGGAATCTTGCGCAGCCTGGGTAGCTTCTCTTCAACAAAGGCATGTACGCCGATGTTCTGCAGGCCGATGGCATTCATCATTCCGGCGGGCGTCTCGATGATGCGCGGGCTGGCATTCCCCGCCATCGGTTCGCGCGAGAGGCCCTTGGCGACGAAGGCGCCAATCCGGTCTAGCGAGACGATCTCCTCGAACTCCAGGCCATAGCCGAATGTCCCGCTGGCCGCAATGATCGGCGAGCGCAGCACCACCCCGGCTAGCGTCACGTGCATGTCCGGCTTGCTCAGCTTGTCACACTCCTGTGCACGCCTCTTAGTGTAATGGCAGCAATGCTCCGGGTGCTCTTGCCGTCCGCCCGTAGCGGCTGGTCCATGGACTATCGGGCAGGCACAGAGGTGGCTGGCCGCAGTGCGAAGGTCAGCACATGGCCGACGCTGGCCGACGGTTGGTTGACGCCGAGCAGTGACGCCAGCGTGGCAGCGATGTCCACCGGAGCAACCGGCTCGCGATAATACCCCGGTGCAAAGGCCGCTCCGAAGAAGCCCAGCGGAACGTGCCGGTCGTAGCTCCAGGGAGAGAAGTGGGTGGTCTGGATGCCGCTGTCGTACTCCATCTGGTAGGCCGTGGGGACCACCATGACGTACCAGGCACCATTGGCAGAATAGCTATGCGCGATCAGCCGTCCAAACTCCGTGGCGGGAATCTTGCCTTCGGCCAAATCCACCCGGCTGCGCACGAACGCGACTGCCGGGTTGGGATCGACCCGGCTCTCGGAGTACTTGCGGTCCCCCTCCACGATCAGGTTGTTGTTGGGCGGCGCGGCCGGCGGTCCAAGCGAACGGATGGCCGCTGGAACGGCATCGACCACGGCCTGCTCAGCATCCTTCTCCGGAATCTTGCCAAATGCCCGCGGATCGAGCTCAATGTAGGGCAGCTCCTGCGTAGGCAGCAGGTAATGTTTTTTGCCGCCGGGGGAGAAACGCTTATTCAGCGCCTTGTCGATGGCCTCGCTGAAGGCGTCCAGATCGATCCGCGCCGACGAGATGCCCAGCTTCGCCGATTCGCCGGGAATCGGCGCAATCCCGTGGTCCGCGGTGAAGGCGACCGTGACGTTACCCAGCCCAACCTTTTGGTCGAGCCATGTGAAGAAGCTGTCGATGTCGCGGTCCAGGCCCAGCACCATCTGCCTCTCGTTTTCGGAGTCCGGCCCCATCTGGTGGCCCAGGATGTCGTTGGCAGAGAGCGAGACGGTCAGCACGTCGGTCACCGGCCCCTGGCCCAGCCTCTCGTTCTCAATCAGCGCGCGTGCAAAGTCCAGCTCATAGCTGTTGGCCGCCGGCGTCCGCCCCACCATGTTGTAGAACTGCGTGGTGTCGTCCAGCCCCGCCTCCTTCACCGCCTGCGCCACGCGCGGCCCCTTGTTGAACGCCGTTACCCACTCCGGAAGCTGCGCCATGTAGTAGGTCGAAGTCTCCCAGCGGCCGCTGGCCTGGTCGATCCAGTAGGCGGCGTTGGCCGTCTGCCCCGCGGGCAGGATCGCCGCGCGGTCCTTCAGCGAGATGCCATACAGCTTGGCCTGACCGCCGGTCGCCAGCCGCACCTCGTCGCCGATCGTCGTCGCGTGCAGGTTCATCGGCGAAGCCCCAATGCGCGCCGCGGTCGGCAGGATGACCGTGCCCGGCAGCACCGGCAGATCGTCAAATGTCCCCACAATGCGGTAGCGCTCGTCCTCCACCGAGCTGATGGTGCGGTCGGTGTTGCGGCCCAGGTCCCACCATTCGTTCGAGCCGATGCCGTGGCCATCCGTGTACGCGCCCGTGCCGATCGTCGCGTGGCCGGGCGCGGTCTTGGTGTTGGCGTAGTCGAAGTAGCAGCCCTCGAAGTACGCGCCCTTCTTCAGAAAAAGGTTGAACCCGTTGGCCGTGGTCAACGAGTCGCGATAGCGGTCCAGATAGTCGCCGCGGAACTGGTCGATCACCAGGATCACCACCAGCTTGGGCCGCGCGTTGTAGGCCTGGCCATGGGCGCGCGGCGTGGACGGAACCAGCAGGAGCAGACAAGAGGGCTGCAACAAAGTATTTACGCATGACCGCATCGTACCGCAGGAGTGTTACGTGTAGATTGATGCGCAAGGCGGATGATATATACTATGATATGTATCGTATGGGGGCGAGATGAAAACAACCTCAAACATCCAGGCAAAGCAAACTGCCAAGGTATTCATGACTGGCCGGAGCCAGGCAGTCAGAATTCCTGCGGAGTTTCGCTTCAATAGCAAGGAAGTCTTTATCCGTCGCGACGACAAGACAGGTGAAGTTAATTCTTTCGCCACGCCTCTCGTGGAAGGAAATCTTTGCCGGTCTCGACGCAGCCGGAGTACCGGACGATTTTTTGACTCCCGAGGATAGAAATCAGGGGCCATCCCAGGAACGAGAAGAGCTGTGACACGGTTCATGCTCGACACCAATACAGTCTCCTATATCGCAAGAAACAGCTCTGCGGTGGCGCGAGCTCGATTGGAAGACGCCCAGGACGCCGGTCCCGTGTTCTTGTCGGCGATCTCGGAAGGGGAGGTCCTATATGGACTCGCCAAACGCCCAGCGGCTCACCAGGTAGCACATTACATGCATGCGGCTCTCGCGGGACTAAAGGTGCTGCCATGGACCAGCGAGGCAGCGCACGCTTATGGGGTTCTGCGCGCCCGTAACGAGGCTCTCGGTATCTCGGTTGGCAGCCTGGACATGCTGATAGCTGCACATGCGATTGCCGAAGGAGCCACGCTTGTGACCAGCGACGGCGCGATAGCGAAACTTGTCGGGGGACCGCCAACCGTCAATTGGGCCAACGACCTTCGCCCCAACTGAGATTCATCGCATACGAGCGGGTAGAATTGTAAGGATGCTTGACCTTGCCTATGTGCGCGCGAATCTGCCGGTTGTGGAAGAGAAACTCCGCGCGCGCGAATATGGATCCCGGCCGTCGTGCTCGGCGAGTTCGCCGCACATCGACGCGCGACCGTCGTCGAGGCCATTCACATCGAGCTCGAAAATTTCGAAGGCCCAACGCAACGGACTCTACCGAGAGCATTAGCCGTGCTCACGACGCGAATGGGTACCAGATGCCAGATCGCTGCTAGATCGCTGAGACCAAAGCGTCCTCAAAGTCTCCAAGGTGATGCACATCGAAGCCGGCAGCCGATGATCAGTCAGACGATTAGCTTACGCGATTGCTGCAGACGCTGCCCAACCTTCCCCAGGACTCCGTCCCCATCGGCAAATCCGAGCACGACAACCGCGTCGAAAAGGTCTGGGACGGCGACGAAAAGCTCACCGCCGACGGCTCACCCGACACCGCCTACACTCCCGCCGCACCAGCCTTCCCCGCCCAGCCCCACTGGGAGATCGGCGAGCGGCTCGGCATCCTCGACTTCGAGCGCGCCGCCAAGATCTCCGGCTCGCGCTTCGTCGTCCACTTGGCCAGGGCGCGCGGCTGGAGCGCGCGCTCGCCAACTTCATGCTCGACCTGCACACGCGCGAGCATGGCTACACCGAGGTCCTGCCGCCCTACATGGTCAACTCCAAGTCGCTCTTCGGCACCGGCCAGCTCCCCAAGTTCGCCGAAGACCTCTTCCACTGCGACGACAAGGGAGCCTACGAGCCCGGCAAGTTTCAGGATGGCGACCACTGGCTCATCCCCACCGCCGAGGTCCCCGTCACCAACCTCTTCCGCGACGAGACGCTGGACGAGTCGCAGCTGACCACCAGCTTCTGCGCCTACACGCCCTGCTTCCGCTCCGAGGCGGGAAGCTACGGCAAGGACGTGCGCGGCATGATCCGCCAGCACCAGTTCCAGAAGGTCGAGCTGGTCAAGTTCTGCCGCCCGGAGGACTCCAATGCCGAGCACGAGCGGCTGACCCGCGACGCCGAGCGCGTCCTCGAACTCCTCGGCCTGCCTTATCGCCGCATGCTGCTCTGCACCGGCGACATGGGCTTCGCCTCGGCGAAGACCTACGACCTCGAGGTCTGGCTGCCGGGCCAGAACCTCTATCGCGAGATTTCATCCTGCTCCAACTTCGAGGCGTTCCAGGCCCGCCGCGCCAACATCCGCTTCAAGCCGCCGGCAGCGCGCAGGGAAAATCCAAAAAGTCCGAGTTTGTGCATACACTGAATGGCAGCGGCCTGGCCGTCGGGCGCACCTACCTGGCGGTGCTGGAGAACTATCAGCAGGCCGATGGCACGGTGCGCATTCCCGAGGCGCTGCTGCCGTACATGAACGATCCGCGCACGCCGCGCGCGGAGTGGGAGACGGTGATCGCACCGCAGCAGCCACTGGCAGCGGGAAGGCAAGGAAGGTCTAATTTATGGGCAAACTTCTTACGAGCTATTTTTTCTGGACCTACGAGCGCGGCAGCTTTCACTTCGACGTGATGGTGACCCTGATTCTGATCTTTCTCTTCGTCTCGCCGCATTACATCGACTTCAAGGACCGCCCAGTGGAGACGGTGGCGCTGCACGGCAGCGAGGTGCTGGTGAAGGAGGCGGGACGCGAGGGCGCCAGGCAGCCGTTTTCGTCTTCCAGATCCGCAGCGACCAGGCGGGCGGGCCGACCGCCAGGCAGACCGACGACGAGCGGCAGGCGGCGATTCTGCGCATTGTCGAGCCGATCTCCGGCGAAGTGACGCTGGAGCGCTACGAGCCGGTGCTGGACGCGCACGGCAAAGTCGTGGCCTACAACGCGTGGGTGGTGCGCTGATGCGGCTTCCGGTTTTCGTAGCCGTGCTGGGCGGCGCACTCGTTCTCGCCGGGACCGCAGGCGTGCGCGCGGCGGCGCAGGTCAAGCCCGACCGGTTGAAGACCGTGCTGGATGAGATGGACGCGGGCAGCAAGTCGTTTCGCTCCGCCGAAGCTTCGGTCCAGAAGCAGCAGTTCGAGAAGATTGTGAACGACACGTCGACCGAATCGGGCACGATCTACTTTCAGCGCAGCGGCGCGAATACACAGATTGGGGCGAAGTTCGATCCGCCCAACGCGCAAACGATCGAATACAAGAACGGGACCCTGACTATCTACACAGCAGGCACCAATCAACTCAAGACCTACTCTGCCGGCCAGAACCAGGCGCTCGCTCAGACGGTCCTCGCGCTCGGCGCCGGCGGCAGCGGCCGCGACCTGGACGCGAACTGGACCATCACCGACCAGGGCACGGAGAAGATGAGCGACGGCAGCAAGCTGGTCGAGGTGGAGAAGCTCGATCTGGTATCGAAGGATGCCAATGTGCGTAATTCGTTCACCCACATCACAATGTGGATTGATCTAGTACGCGACATATCCCTCAAGCAGGTGGCTTTTGCGCCGTCAGGCGATGCGGACACTACGATCTACACCAACATCAAGCTGAACCAGCCGATCGACATGAAGGCGTATGCCATCAAATGCAAGGGCAAGTGCAGCTAGATCTCGCGCTGGGCTTTAGCAGTGAACGCGAACAGCGCGCCAATCCATACAAAGAACACAGGGAAGAACTCCAGCGTATAGCGTGGCTCTGAATTGTCGATGAAGAGCAGCAGGGCCGCGCGCAGCATCACGCTGGCGGCCATCGCCATGGCAAACTCGCGATAGACGCGCTGGCCGGGGTTGGGAGGATTGAACGAAATCCAGGCGTGCCTCCTCCAGACGGCAAATCCCTTGAAGGCAAGCGCAAAGAAGGCGAGATTGAGCGCGGCGTACAAGGCGGCGAAAGCGGTCTGCGCGCGGTGTTCTCTCCACCTCCACCATTCATCGGCGACTGGCATCATCTCGGTGCGCGGTCTCAGGGTCATGTCCAGCAGGCGGGCGATATGCAGACCGAAGTAGTATTGCACCGGGTGAGCGTGGATCAATTCATCGGCGAGCGCCCCGAATCGGTTGTCGAGCTCCGGAGTGAGGACGAGGATGGAGTTATAGTCGTCCAGCAGCGCGGCGGTGCGGCGGCGCATCTCTTGGCTAGCCGCTGGCGTGCCGGCGGCGAAGGCGCGCGCGGGCAGGTTGGAGAACTCAATGCGTTCACCGTCCATGGGCCAGCAGACCTCGTCGGTGGAGGCGAAGTCGATGGCCCAACTGTCGTACCAGTGGCCGAAGCCGTGCAGTACCACCTCGCCCGGGTCACTGGCGTCGCGCGGGGAGAGCGGCTGAAAGACGTGGAAGATGCGTTCATTGCGTGCCGTCCATAGCAGCAGGGGAAGAGCGACGCAGAACGCGGCAGCCAGTACCGGCAGGGATGATTGCCATGGTCGCGCATAGCGTTCTTGGGTTGCCAGCGATCTCCAGAGCATTGCCGGCAAAACCGCCGCTGCCAGCAGACCCTGTTCCGGCCTCAACAGAATGGAGTAGGCCAGCGCCGCGGCAACGGTCCACAGCCAGCGGTTGAAGCCTTGGCCGGCGTCCTGCCAGCGCGCAAATGCGTAAAATGCCAGCGCGATCGTGGCGAAGACGAGTGTCTCCGCGAGTGCCGTGGAAGTATAGTTCGCGGTGAACGGACACAGGGCCGCGAGCCACATGGCGAGCAGCCGTGCGCGGCCGCCGAAGAGGCGGCCAGTCAGTGCGCTGACCAGGCAGCAGGTGACCAGATCGGCGGCAACCTGCACATGCAGCACGGCGCGGTAGTTCTCCATGCCAAAGAGACGAAAGCAGGCAGCCAGAAAGATGGGGTAGCCGGGAAGTCGAGCCAGGGTGGGGCGCACCACGATGGAGCCGGGGGTTGGGCCGGCATTCGTGACACCATAGACGCCATGCTGCAGCCATGTCTTCGCGATTTCGCCATAGAAGAGGCTGTCGCCGGTGACCCGCCCCAAATGGGCGACGAACCAGAGGCGCAGCAGTAGACCGGCCAGCATCGCCGCGCCAGCCCAAAGCCAGAACCTGACTTGCTCTCCGTTCATCTACCAGCATCATACTGTGTTGCCAGGACTGCATTCGGCAGGGCGCGTTGACTATGTTTGGAGGGCTGATACGATTGCGCAGGAGCAGCTTTACGGGCGTGTCAAAGGCGCCAGGGAATGCGATTATTCACCATGCGACCTTTTCAGCCCAGAACGGTCTGCGCTCCAGAGTGCGTGACCCGGCGCCGGGGTCGGCGGTTCGCAGGCGAGCATTTGCAGCCCGGCAGCTTCAGTCAGGAATTGGCGACTAAGGAAAGATGAGCCAGCAAGTCTTTTACGATCCTCAACGCAAGCGCTGGAAGCGGTTGCGGCGAATCTTCGACAGCATGGCGCTGTTCGGCCTGATCGTTGGGGTTTCGTTCGTTATCGGCCTGCTTCACATGACGACGTTGCCCGAGCTGCTGCTGACGACGCCGAAGCGGAATATCAGCGCCCTCAAGGTCGAGCCCGCCAATCCGGGGCAGAAGCTGCGTCACTCTCCGCATCGCAAGACTGACCTCAAGCCCTCCGAGGTGATCCTGAACTCGGGCGAAGGTCTGCGCGCTGCCTATTACGTGGAGGACGATCCGGCCAGCTACTCCTCGCTGAAGCAGCACATCCACCAGATCGACCTGCTCTTTCCGGCGTGGATCCATGTGGTAACGCCAAACGGCGCGCTCACCTCCTACAGCCGGGACAACCGCGCCTTCGCCGTGGTGGACGCGGCCGGAGTGCATGAAGTGGACCACGAGCGCAGAGTTGCTCACGTCATCGCCGCGGCGGGGGAAGACACCGAAATATTTCCCCTGGTCAACAACTACGATCCGATCTCGGGCCAATGGCTCTCTTCCATCGGTGACGTCCTCATGAGCCCTGACTCGCGCGCCCATTTTTTGCAGCAGACGGACCAGTTTCTAGCCGCAAATCCAACCTACAGAGGTCTGTCGCTGGACCTCGAGGACATCCCCACCGAGGCACAGCCGGGCTACAAGGCGCTGCTGGCCGCGCTCTATCAGGACTTTCAATCGCGCAACCTCAAGCTGTATGTCAACACGCCGGTGGAAGACGACAGCTACGACCTGAAGTACATTGCGGACCACTCCGACGGCATTCTGCTGATGAACTACGACCAGCACCAGGAGGGCAGTGGTCCGGGACCGATCGCCGCACAGGACTGGTTCCTCGACAACCTGAAGGATGCCTTGAAACTGGTTCCCAAACAGAAGATCATCTGCTCCTTGGGCAGCTACGGGTACGACTGGACCATGTCCCTTCCGCCCGCCGGCGCAAAGCCGTCCAAGCACTTTGTTCCCAAAAAACTGGCGGCTGAGGAAAAATCCACCCAGGAGGCATGGCAGGAGGCCGACGATGCCGAAGCGCAGATCGAGCTCGATCCCGACTCCCTCAATGGTCACTTCGCCTTCGACGACGACGATGCCCATGTACGTCACCAGGTGTGGTTCCTCGATGCTGTAACAGTGTTAAATCAGATGCGCGCGGCGCGGGCGCTGGGCATCGAGACCTTCGCGCTTTGGCGGCTGGGCTCCGAGGACAACTCACTGTGGAAGATCTGGGACAAACCCATCCACGCGGATCCGGTGGTTGATCTGGCGAAGGTAGAACCCGGCTACGACGTCGACACCGAAGGAGTAGGGGACATCCTGCGCATCACGCGCAAAATGCAGTCCGGCCGCCGCGTAGCGACCATGGACGACGACGATTCGATCCCGCTACAGTACCGATCCGTCACTAGCGAGTCGATGACCTCTTATCCCCTCTCCTACACCGTGGAGCAGTCCGGCTATTATCCCAAAGAGGTTGCCCTCAGCTTTGACGACGGGCCAGACCCCAAGTGGACTCCGATCATCCTCGACATTTTGAAGAAATACCACGTGGTCGGGGCATTTTTCATGATCGGCGAGGAGGCGCAGAACAACGTCAGCGTCATGCGGCGCGTCTACAACGAAGGCCATGAGATCGGCAACCACACCTTCACCCATCCGGATATCAGCGAAATCTCCATCTCCAGCGCTGACCTGGAGCTAAACCTTACGGAACGGCTCTTTGCGGCGGAACTCGGCGTGCAACCGCTCTACTTCCGGCCTCCCTACTCCATCGATCAGGAGCCCGACACCAACGACCAGGCCGCGCCCGCCGACCGCATTCAGGACCTCGGCTATGTAATCGTCGGCGACAAGATCGACACCGCCGACTGGGACGAGCACCCGCGCAAGACCCCGCGGGAGATCGCCGACAGCGTCTTTCAGCAGATGCACGACATGCAGACCCTGCCATGGATGCAGGGTTCCATCATCCTGCTGCACGACGGCGGGGGCGACCGCGCCGCTACCGTGGCCGCGCTACCCGTCCTCATCCAGGCCCTGCGCGACCGCGGAATTGCCATCGTTCCCGTCTCGCAGTTGATGGGCAAGACCCGCGCCCAGGTCATGCCGCCGCTCAACCGGCATCAGCTGTGGCAGGCGCGTGTGGACATGATTGCCTTCTTCGTCTGGGCCTTCTTCAACCATTTCGTAGTCGCTGTGTTCTTCGTCGGCGATATCCTGATGAGCGCGCGGCTGATCGTCATCGGCGTCTTCGCCGTTATCGACCGCTTCCGCAAACGCAGGAACTTTGCCGGTCCGGAGTATGCGCCGCGAGTCGCCGTCCTCATTCCCGCCTTCAATGAAGAGAAGGTGATCGTGCGCACCGTCCGCTCGGTGTTGCTGTCGAACTACAGGAACATCCGCGTCATCGTCATCGACGACGGTTCTAGGGACAATACCTATCGGGCGGTCCTCGACGCCTATCCAACGGAGATCGCCTCCGGCCGCCTCATGCTGCTGACCAAGCCCAACGGAGGCAAGGCCGACGCGCTCAACTTCGCGCTGGCAAAGACCACCGAGGAAGTCTACATCGGCATCGACGCCGACGGCGTCGTCGCGCGCGACGCCATCGCCAACCTGGTCCCCCACTTCGCCAACCCGAAGATCGGGGCCGTCGCAGGCAACGCCAAGGTGGGTAACCGGGTCAACCTCTGGACCCGCTGGCAGGCGCTGGAGTACGTCACCAGCCAGAACTTTGAGCGCCGCGCCCTCGACCTCTTCGACGTGGTCATGGTGGTCCCGGGGGCCATCGGCGCGTGGCGCACCGCGGCGGTCAAGACCGGCGGCGGATACCACACCAACACCGTCGCCGAAGACGCCGACCTCACCATGAACCTCCTCGAACAGGGCTACGAGGTCATCTACGAGGACCGGGCGCTGGCCTTCACCGAGGCCCCGGTCAACATGAACGGCCTCATGCGCCAGCGCTTCCGCTGGTCGTTCGGCATCCTGCAGGCCATCTTCAAGCATCGCGGAGCGTTCCGGAAACGCCGCGCCATGGGCCTCTTCGCCCTGCCCAACACCCTCATCTTCCAGATCCTGCTTCCCCTCTTCTCGCCGTTTATCGACCTGATGTTCTTCGCCGGGGTTGGCAATTATTTCTACAACAAGCACTTCCATCCCGAGGCGGCCTCGGCGGCCAGCTTCGATAAGCTGCTCGCCTTCTTTCTGGCCTTCCTAGTTATTGACTTCCTGGCCTCCGCGCTGGCCTTCTCGCTGGAACGCAAGCACCCGGCCAGCAAGGGCGATGCGTGGCTTCTCTTCCACATCTGGATTCAGCGCTTCACCTACCGTCAGGTCTTCTCCATCGTGCTATTCAAGACGATGAAGCGCGCCATCGACGGCAAGCCCTTCGCCTGGGACAAACTCGACCGTACCGCAACCATGTCCCGCCAAACCGAAAAACTCACCGAAGTAGGCTGAGCAATCCCTCCCGCTGATGCACAACGGGTACCCAAGATCTGAATGATCCACAAATCTGGTGCCCAGACTTCGCTTCTGAGACATGGGGCTAAACATATACAACCCTGGCCGCTGTTCCCTTACCTCAGTTCCCTGCATCACTCTGTCAACCCCCCATCCGCCGCCAAAATCCAAAACCATCACAAACGAAGCCGCTTCCACCGCAAGATGAGCTGAAATAGTTGGCATGCTGGCGGCTATTGGAAGAGAGTAAGTAAGATCGATCGGGTCAATTTGAAGGCTTTTCTCTTGCTGCGAAGAGCGCGTGGTGAGTGAGGATGAACAGAGTGCGATGGTCCGCGCCGCCAAAGACGAGTTCGATGGGACGCTCGGGCACATCGATCTGGCCAATCTTCTTCCCCGCCGGGTCGTAGACAAAGATTTGCCCATTTGCCACAAACACATTGCCCTTGCCATCGACCGCGACGCTCTCACCTCCGCGCTCCGCAAAGGGCCGTAGGTCGCTCAACGTGCCGTCGGCGGCAACCCGCGCGCTGTAGGTTCGGTCTTCCGATTCGTTACTCACATAGACCCGTTGGCCGGGAACCGCGCCGACGAGACCGTAGGTGTCCAGATTGTCGGAGAAACGCCAGCCGGTTGGGTCTGCCGGGCCTTGCTGGAAGACGCGCCCAGCGGGCAGAAAGAGGCTGCCGTCGGGCGAGACGAACTCCTTCGCCTTTGGGGTCGAAACATCCTCAGCAAACATCTGGGCCATCGTTCTATAGGTCATGGTGGTGAAGTCGAGCTGGTTCTGAAATTCGCCGTTGTTCCAGTAATTCACCGGCAGCAGAGCCATCGCTCCGGGATGCGGCGTCGCAGTTTGCGGCGCGAGCACTGTGATCTGGTCCTCCGGCGACCCGGGGCGGAAGGAGTAGACGGTCCCTTCTGGGCCATCGGAGGAGAGCACAAGCAAGTCGCCCGCCTTGTCGAATGCCAGGTTCACCGGGTCCAGCGGATTGTCACGCTCGATGCTGAGCCCCTGTGCTGCCGACCAGCCATAGATGCGCTGCTGATGGCGATCGACGAAGTAAAGCTTCCCGGAGGCATCCACCGCTGCGCCGGAGATGGAGAAGAAGCCATCTTCCAGCTTCACAACCTTGGAGCCGGGCGCCAGCACCGAGGAGGCATCGCCCAGCACGGGTTTTACTGGATTGGCGGGAACATCGAGCACGGCGAACTCCCGTTCGCGCACCTCCAGATGATGGGTCATGTCCTGGATTGCATTCTCGTAGGGAAATTTGCTGACCCGCAGGAATGTGCCGCAGCCGTTCGCATCGCAGATAGCATATCCGCTCTCCGCATTCACATGCAGATTGCGGAAATGGATGTTCCCGGAGTGGTAGAGGCGCACCGCGGCGGGGAAAGGCGCGCGGGACCGCGTGACGCGATAGCCGTGATAATTGGCGACGGTGATGTTCTTCGACCAGTCGAACTCCAGCGACAACGACTCGGGACTCTCGCCAGCCTCCTCCTCGCTCTGCGGCGCGTTGATGTCCCAATTCTCCACATGGTCGAACTTGATCTCGTTGCGCACATGGTGTTCGTTGGAAAGCTCGTAGACATGGCCGGGCGTCTTGGTGTCGGAGACATAGAATCCCGCCTGGGCGAAGGTGTCCGGAGTCCAGATGTCCGCAAAGGTTCCGCCGCCGCCATGGGTCACCCAGAGGCTGGGATATTGCCCGTCCCAACGCTTGCGCAAGTCGGGATCGGCAGTGGCATTGTTGTTGTAGGGATTGAAGCCGCTGCCATGGCCGCCCAGAAAGCGCACATCGTCCACCAGCGATCCGGCGCCCGACTCCCACAGCACGCCCACAGCGCGCGGATTGATGCCACCGGTATAGACACCGATGCCGCTGAGGATGTCGGAGCCGCCCGATGGCGCCAGGATCACCGGCTTGGGTGCGCCCACGCCCTGGAATCCCGGCGTGGAATCCTCCAGGTCGAATTGGGTCAGCGTGGGATGCAGGCCGACAAGGACCGTGTCGGGCTTCAGGGTGAGCGTGTCGCCGACGCGGTAGTGCCCACTGGGAAAATAAAGCACGCGATGGGTGTCAATGGCCTTTTGGATGGATGCGGTGTCATCGGCTGTTCCATCACCCACAACTCCAAGTGCGCGGACGTTCACCCATTCATCCGTGGGCGGCAGCGCGGGGATGGCGGGTGGCAGTGCTGTAGGCAAAGCGCTCAACGTCATGGCTTGGTATCTCATGCCAATGGCTCCGGTACTTCCTTCACCGGGAAGGATGAGCCCATAGTTGAAACTACTCACCTTGTAGATTGCGCCCTTGCCTGGAACCGTCTTTCCGCTTTCACGGAACAGCGCGAAGGTGGGCACGTCCTGGAGCACCGCGTTCTCGAAGCCAATCTCGGTAAGCGGACTCTTTTCGTTGCCGATAATGACCACGGCTTTGGAGACATGCTCGAAGCGGCAGTCTTTGACCCACAGTTCGTCGGAGTAGTGCGGATCGATATCGATTGCTACCGGTACATTGCGAAAGCTGTCGCGGACCAGGGTAAGGCCCGCCTCATGCTCGCGCACCGCCGCCTCGCGTTGGCCCTCGAAGACCGAATCGAGCAGGGTAAACTGCCAGGCCGGCGAAGGCTTGTCGGTCAGGATGGCGTAACGCCCGCCATAGAAATGAAGGTCTTCGGCCTCGTTGCCGATTTCGGTGAGCGCGGCCAGGCCCGAGCCGATACGGAAATCCATGTGACTGAGATAGGCGTGCTGGGCTGCATGGAAGCGAATTGCGATGGCCGCCGGGTTGCCCGCGCCAATCTCGAAATCGATGTTGCTCATGGCCGAATAGAATGTGCCCGCGCCGGCGTCCACCACGTCCTTGGGCGGCACGCTGCCGGGGGGTGGAAACGGGATGCGCCGTGGGGCTCGCGGCGCGCTGGCGGGCGATCCGCCGACGAACATCACCATGTCTCCCACGCCCGTTTGAAAGCCCGGCGTGTTGTCTGCCAGCAGGATGACGGGGCGCGTCTTTCCATAGCCGATGAGACGCACCCCCGGCCACACATACAGGGTGCGCGTGATCCGGTAGCGGCCCGAGGGCACAAAGACAATCCCCTCGCCGGCGTTGCTTGCCGCTCTGTCGACGGCCGCCTGGATGGCTGCGCTGTCATCGCCGATTCCGTCGCCTTGGTCGCCGAATTCCTGCGCCGTGAGATACACCGCCTTGGGATCGTCCAGCCGAGTGCTAAAGACGGATGAGGCCGAAGCGAAAGAAGAGACGCCAAGCAACAGCACGGCGAGCAGCAGACTCTGTTTCATAAGTAAGTTTCATCCTGGTGAAGTTTGGCGGACGCCGTGTTTTGGCTTTGACCTGCCCCACCCACATAGCCATTTTGAGTGCCCATTCATGCGCAGTCTCTCCGCGCATGGGTGGGGTCAGCTTTTCTGTTCAGAATATGTGGGTCAAGTCTCGATGTCCATGAACCACACGCACGATCTCGATCGCATCCACAGACCCATCGTCGGTATCGGGGCGCGTCTCGTAGAGCAGCAGGTAGACACCCTCCACCAGCATCCTCGCCGCCGGCGCGATCTCCTGGCGACGCACTCCGAGCCGTGGATAGCTGACCGGCAAGCTCGCCTTCTCTTCCATAGCCGAGTACACGCGTTCCGCAGCCGTGGGGGTTGTCTAGTCCGATGGTGATGTAGATCTGCAGCAAGTCCTCTCTGGCCTGCGGCGTCCACAGTAGTGTTGGCCTCATGCAGCCTGTCCTTCGGCCTTCTTCAGCCGTCGTTGCGCCTCCTTGCGCGTCTCGGCAAGGTCGAGCGGAACCGCTGGACCGCTCGCCTTCCCCTCCTGCCACGCCCGGCGGAGCCGCTTCAGTTCCTCTCCACGCAGATCGCGCTTCCACTGCCATTCGCGCAACGCTTCGCGGATGGCCTCGCTGGTGGTGGCGTACTCCCCGGTCTCGACCGCAGCTTTCAGCACCTTGACCTGCTCCCCGGTCAAGGCAATGCTCACTTTTTGGATCTCGGGCATATCGTTCCTCTAGTAGTAAATATTACTACTTTCTGTATCCATTGAAACATCAAGGGCGCACAAAAACGCGGGACCCCGCAGTGCCCCGCGCTCGTTTTTTTTGACTGAAAATTTATGCGACCACTTCGATGCCCATCGACCGCGCCTTCCCGCGGATGCTCTTGACCTCCACCTCCACCGAGTTGGCGTTCAGGTTCGGAATCTTCTCGGTGGCGATCTCGCGGATATGTTTCTCCGTCACCATGCCGATCTTCTCCTGGCCGATCTCGGTGAGCGCGGCCAGGCCCGAGCCGATTTGGAAATCCATGTGGCTGAGATAGGCATGCTGGGCGGCATGGAAGCAAATGGCGATGGACGCCGGGTTGCCGGAGCCAATCTCGAAATCTATACGGTATACTTCGATCGAAGCAGGACCGGGAAACGAGATTCCATCTGAAATTCCTCCGAGCGAAATCCAGAATATAGCAGGAGAGGACTGGGGTATGACCAATGCAGGCCCCGCTCCAAACGCCGCTGGTGCGCCGCGCCGCTTTCTTCCGGCGCTGTTTCTGCTGTTCGCCGCCAGCGGATGTTCCGCGCTGATTTACGAGATCGTCTGGTACCAACTGCTGCAGTTGGTCATCGGTTCCACCGCGGTCTCGCTGGGCGTGCTGCTGGCGACCTTCATGGGCGGCCTGTGCATCGGCAGCGTTCTTTTGCCGCGCGTCGTCATGCAGGATTCGCGACATCCATTGCGGATGTACGCCTTGGTGGAATTGGGGATCGCGCTTTGCGGAATCCTGGCCCTGGTCGGCATGCCTTTGGTTAGCGGTGTTTACGTCACAGCGGTGGGATATGGCATGCCATCGATTCTGCTGCGCGCTGTCATCTGCGCCGTCTGCCTGTTGCCACCCACCATCCTGATGGGAGCGTCCTTGCCGACTGCGGCGCGCTGGCTGGAAACCTCTCCGGAAGGCGTCTCCTGGATGGGCCTGCTCTACGGCTCGAACACCGCCGGCGCTGTCTTCGGTTGCCTGCTGGCCAGCTTTTACTTGTTGCGTGAATTCAACCTGACTGTGGCGACCATCGTAGCCGCGGCGATCAACGTTGCGGTCGCGCTTGTCAGCCTTCTGCTAGCCAGACTCAGTCCCCATACGGTGCCGGCCATCACGCCCTTCAAGGAAGACGCGGACACCCCCACCTACTGGCCGGTGTATGCGGCGATCGCTCTATCGGGCGCAAGCGCTCTGGGAGCCGAGGTCGTCTGGACACGCCTGCTGGGACTGATGTTCGGCGCTACTGTGTACGTATTCTCCCTTATCCTGGCGGTTTTTCTGGTGGGACTGGGGATCGGCAGCTTGGCGGGATCGCTGGTTCTGCGTGGGACCACTCGTCCGCGCATCGCCCTGGGCTGCTGCCAGATGGCGCTTGCAGGGGCGGTCGCCTGGAGTGCCTGGATGATTGCCGTTTCTCTGCCGTACTGGCCCATCAATCCCTACCTCTCCAGCAGTGTCTGGTACACATTCCAGCTGGACCTTGTGCGCTGCTTGTGGGCCATTCTGCCGGCGGCGCTGCTTTGGGGAGCAAGCTTTCCTTTGGCCCTGGCGGCCTCCGCGCGGGGCGGCGATCCGGGCCGCCTGGTCGGGCATGTGTACGCCACCAACACCGGCGGCGCAATCCTGGGCGCGCTGGCCTTCAGCATGGTTCTGATTCCCTGGATTGGCACGCGATATTGCGAGAGCGTGCTCATAGGAATTTGCATCGTGAGCGCACTGGTCGTCCTGGCGCCTATAGTCTGGCGCACTCGTTCCGTGGCCGGATCGGTGCTCCTCTTAGCTGCGGCTTGTTGCGCGGTCACCATGGCTATGCGCGTCTCCGATGTTCCAGGCGAGCTGATCGCCTACGGTCGGACCCTGGAAGTAAATACGGGCCTGTCGGAGATTCTCTACACCGCGGAGGGCATGAACTCATCGATCGCGATCTCGCGATGGAACGACGGCTCGATCCAATTCCACGTCAGCGGCAAGGTGGAGGCCTCCACCCAGCCTGCCGACATGCGTATGCAGCGTATGCTGGGGCTTCTTCCGGCGCTGGTCCACGGCCAGCCGCGCTCGGCGCTGATTGTGGGATTTGGCGCGGGCGTTACTGCGGGCACGTTCGTTCTACAACCCAGCATGCAACGGATCGTCATCTGCGAGATGGAGCCGATGATCCCGAAGACCACCAAAAAGTACTTCCACGCCGAGCACTACAATGTGCTGGACGACCGCCGCACGCAAGTGGTCTACGACGATGCGCGCCACTTTGTCCTGACCACGCCGGAGAAGTTCGACATCATCACATCGGACCCGATCCACCCGTTTGTGAAGGGCAGCGCAATGCTGTACTCCAAGGAGTATTTCGAAATGGTGAAGGGCCGGCTGAACCCCGGCGGTATGGTGACACAGTGGGTCCCTCTTTATGAGAGCGATATGGATACGGTCAAGAGCGAGATCGCGACCTTCTTCTCAGTGTTCCCTGAAGGCGCCATCTTCGCCAACGAACGCGATGGCGGCGGTTACGACCTGGTGATGCTGGGCCGGAACGGCCTGATGGGAATCGACGTGGATGCGATGGAGGACCGCCTTGCGCAACCTGCTTACCAGGCTGTAGCCCAATCGATGCGCGATGTGGGTTTTGCTTCCGCCACCCAGATGCTTGGCACCTACGCCGGCCAGGCGTCCGATCTACAGCCATGGCTTCAGGGCGCGGCGATCAACCGCGACCACAACCTGCGCTTGCAATACCTCGCCGGATTCGCGCTGAACGACAGCCATGAGGGTGAAATCTACAATCAGATGCTGCAATACCGCCAATATCCAGAGAACATCTTTGCCGTTTCCAGTCGGCGTATGCCAGCCATGATGGCTGCCTTCAGCACCCGCGGCCAGTAGCGGCAGGGTCTGCGCAGCGGAATACCGCCTTTCAGGTGAATTGCAGGCCCGGGAGTGAGGGTCAGCATACCTGATTGGTCCGTCTTGTGGACAGTTAACTTCATCTCCAATATTTCAACGCCTGACGTGCTGGCCCTCAGGTAAGCTATCTCGAGAACACAAGGCCCCGTATGCCGAACCTGGAAGAGTTATTTTGAGGACACTATGAGCTCAAGATCGGACCTTCTTCATCCGCGCGATGGACTGATACAGATGATGGATCGCATCTATCGCTATCGGATGACGACCACCTCCGGCGGCAACCTTTCGATTCGAGACGCAAATGGAGATATCTGGATCACGCCCGCCCGCGTCGACAAGGGCAGCCTGCGACGGGACGACATTGTTTGCGTACGGAAAGACGGGTCGTTTGAAGGCCTTCACCCTCCGTCCTCCGAGCTGCCTTTTCACCAGGCGATCTACGACGTCCGGCCAGACCTGGGAGCCATCGTGCATGCCCATCCGGTGGCCTTGGTCGCCTTCAGCATCGTTGGGCAGGTGCCGGATACACGTCTCTTCCACCAGGCCAGCAAAATATGCGGAACGGGAGGCTTTGCTCCCTATGCGCTGCCGGGAAGCGCTGCCCTGGGGAAGCAAATTGCCGGCATCTTTAAACAGAACTTCAACTGCGTCATCCTGGAGAACCACGGAGTAGCCGTGGGCGGCACCGATTTACAGGAAGCTTTTCAGCGATTTGAGATGTTCGAGTTCACCGCGAAGACAATCATCAAAGCGAGCCTGCTGGGTGATGTTCACTACCTGAGCGACGAACAGCTAATGCTGTCAAAAAAAGATCCTCCGCTCTTCCATGCCTTCGATCGCGACCCAGCAGACAGCCGCGAGAAAGAATCTCGGCGTCAACTGGCCGACTTCATCCGCCGCGGATATCGGCAACGCCTGCTGATCGGCAGGGCGGGAAGTTTTTCCGCGCGATTGGGCGACGATTCATTTCTGATTACACCCCACGTGCTGGACCGCAGCGTCGTAGAACTTGAAGATTTCGTCCTGATCTCCAAGGGCCGGTGTGAGCGCGGCAAGGTTCCGAGTCGCGCGACCCCTGACCATCAGGCTATTTACCGTCGCTATCCTCAGATTGCCGCCATCGTCAATGCGTCCCCGGTGAATGGGACCGCGTTCAGCGTGACGGACAGCCCATGCGATTCTCGAACCATTCCCGAGAGCTATGTCTTCCTGCGCGAAGTGCAGAAGGTCCCCTTTGGGATGCAGTTCGGAGATGGGGAAGACCTGGCGCGGCTCATGTCTCCGCGTAATCCCATCGCGCTTCTGGAGAACGATGGCGTCCTGGTCCTCGGCACCAGCATTCTCGATGCGTTCGATCGCCTGGAAGTCCTGGAATCGACCGCCGAGGCACTCATCAACAGCCGCCCCCTGGGAAAGGTTGCGCCCATGTCTGAACTCGTGATCCATGAACTGGCCGCGGCTTTTTCGTTGGAATGATTCGCGATTGGCGTCTGTAGATTCATCCATCCTCTCAGTTACCTGACATCGTCAAGGCATCAACTGCGATTGGAAGGCTCTGCGCGGGCTACGGTAGGCTGCTGCGCGTTTCAGGCGCGGGGCACGCCAGGTTCACTAAGAGTGGCTCTCACACTAATTTGAGTTCGCGAAGGGTCGCTCCGACCGCACTGAGGTTTTCAGGTCCCATGGCCGAGTAGGCCGTGGAGAGGACCAGGCCGCTGCCGCCGGCCCGGAAGATGGCTTCAACACAATCGCGAACGCTTTCAGCAGTGCTGTTATGCTCTTGAATGTTAATGCCGAGGCCCGGTGTGATCCGCGTGTTGGAGCCGGCAACCCCATCCACGGCACGTTTTGTCTCTTCGTAAACATAATCGCTGGAGAACCGCGGATTGCCCGGCGCGCGCGGAGTTGCGGTGGCCGGCTGTTGGGCTTGAGAGCCTGGCGCGGGCCGGCCGGTAAGCTCGTCATACGACTTTTCCTTCAAGCCCATCACGCTGTATTCGAAATCCAGCATCTGCTGATGACTCAGGTCCCCGAATATATTTTGCGTGACGCTGTCCACAAACGAGGCCATGCGCTCACCCGCCGGATTGTCGTAAGTCGCCGGCTTCAGAAAATCGGCATACTCCGTGAAGGTGCGGTAATCCTGCTCGGCCCGGTAGAACGGGCTGAAGGAGATGTTCTGCCAGATGTGATAACCCACTGGAATCCCGGGCTTGATCGCTTTCGCAGTGGTGGAAACCAGCCGCTGCGTCTCGCGCATGCTTTCGGACCAGAATTCTTCCCATATCAGCAATTCGGGATTGCGCAGTAGGAGACGCCAGAATTCGACGAAATAGCCATCCACCGGTCGTTTGCCTGCGCGACCGTTCCTGACGAAGGGCTCCAGCGCGAGATACGCCTTTTTCACGCGGTCCATATTGATGCCCTGCTTGGCCGCCTTGGCCGCGCAATATTCGCAGAAGCAGGAAGTTTGCCCGGGATCGCTGTGCCCAGGGTCTCCGCCATGATGCCATGCGCCCAGCGCGTTGCCCAAAGGCCCCTGCCGTTCGGTCCCCCGCTGTATCCCGTCAACGTCATAGGAACGTACGAAGTCCTGGACTTGTGCGACAAGGAGGTTCCGGAAATAGGGGTTGTTCAGGCAGGGTCCTCCGGGATGTTTTGATGTTCGCCGGCCGTATAGATCGACTTCATAAAGCTCGTCAAAGCCCTTGATTGCCGGACGCGCGCGGTTATCCTCCTCCATCCACGGGATAATCTTGATACCGCGTTTTTTCGTTTCGTCGCGAATCTTCTGAAACTCGTTGGGAAGGTTGAAGTCGCCCGCGCCCAGTGCCTTCGGCTGCATTTTGATATCGCGATAGTACTGCGGATGCGCGGTGGCAAAGTTGCCCAGGGGATTGCTGGCCCGGTCCAGACCGGCCCAGGAGGCCTCGAAAGGGACGCAGTGCATCATGAGCGTGTTGACGCTGGAGCGGGTCTGGACGTCATCGAGAAACTTCACGAGGTTGTTCTGTAGAGAATTCACCTCGACCTGAATTCCGATCAGGGGCTTCGCCAGCGTGGGCTGTGCGTCGGCGGCGGCGGCGCTCATCGGCTCCAGAGCGAGGCCAGTCGTAATCGCGGTTGCCGTTAAGGAGGCCGCTTTGACAAAGTCCCTACGGGAGATCGATCCCTCGTTATTCATGTCCCGGATGCTATCACAATGGTCGAAATGTCAACGGTGCCGCCGGGCGGACTTCGCTTCCTAAACCCCTCTGCTTTTAGTGAGATTGGTAGTCCCGTACGGTAACAAGAGGTCGGCATAGTTGCATATATAGAATCTGCGCAACAGCGTGTCCAACCTGCGGACGACGGTTCTGCATCGTGGTGCAGATCGGAGTGGGACTTAGTTGCTGCGCATTGCCCCTCGGTGCATAACCGCGGATGTCCTCCCGATATCCAGCGGTCGCTGTGCATGATCTGGCCCGCCTGCCGGCCATAAACGAAAGTCACTTCACTTCTTCGCACCGGCGATCGGATAGCCCTGCCATACATACTCCAGGGCCTCCGGCAAAATCTGCGCCCGCACTGCCCTGTCCGTATGCCCCGCATTCCGTGCAAACACCAGCTGATAGTGGTATCCCTTCGCTGTCAGCACCTTCGCCATGTTCTCGTTGGCCGCGACCCAGTCGTGCATATTGGGACCGGTCGGCGGCGGCGGCCCATCGTTGTCCCTATCGCCCACTTCCATCCATATCCGCAGCGGCTTCACTGGGCTCTGCGGGATCAGGTGTTCGTGCAGCTCCCATCCGCCATGCGGCATCGCATCGTTGTGCGGCCATTGCTGGTTCACAAAGGTGCCCGATCGGGTGAGCACGCGGTGGTACCACTCCGGATGAAACCAGGCCATCGCCATGGAGGCCGCGCCGCCCGAGCTGGACCCCATCGTCGCCCGCCCATCGGGATCGTCCGTCAGCTTGACATTTGCCGTCTTCTCCGCCAGGGGCAGAACCTCTGTCTGCACATACTCCGCGTACTTGCCGGACATGGTGTCATACTCCAGGCCGCGCTCGCTGCCTGGCCCATCGCCGCCGCCGCTTCCAATCGCGATCGCAACCATCACAGGAATCCGCTTCTGCGCGATCAGGATATCCAGCGTGGAGAAGCATTGTTCCCCGTCCGTACTGACGAGGAAGGGTGCCGCCGTCCCAGGCACATACTGCTTGGGCACATAGACCGACACATGCCGCGTATACGGCGCAGGATGGCTGGCGGAGACCGGCCCATCTGCCCCCGGCGGCCCGGCCGGCACAGCGGTCGTGTCCCGTTCCACGCCGGGATAAAACTTGCTGTCCTTCGACTCCATGGTGAACTCGTACACTGTTCCCTGCGGTACGCTCCGGTCCACCGTCATCTCCACCGCCGGCTTATGCGTCGGCCCAATAATGAAGTTGCCATCCTTGTTCGCCGCCGGTATCTGGCCATCCGGCAGCTCCACCGACTTCACCATCTCCGGCCCCAACGGGTCCCGCACCGGCGCTGGCGGCCTCGCTGGACGCGCTGTAGCAGGCGGCTGCGCCACGGTCTGGGGCGGCATGGCACCTGTAGGTGGCGCAGGCGGCGTCTGGGCCATTGCCGCACCTGCGCCCGCCATCACGCCGCTCAACAATGTTACGCATAGAAGACGAAGCATAAATCCTCCATTAATTTGGAATTTCCATTTTTGGCCCAATTTGCTTGAATTGTACCGCTGCTGAGGACTTTACTAGAGCCACGCTACGATTGAGGTCGAAAAGCAGGACAATCCGTTCCAACATGGCCTATTTGTTCTGTGTTACTTGCAAACCATCCCCGGAACCCTGAGAATTCCTGATGCCGGAATAAATCTGGCAAGACAAATAGGACAAACATGAAAACCAGAACCCATCTTGTGCCAATGCTCGCACTGGCTCTCACGTTGATTGGCGCAAATTTGACGATGGCAGCACAGACCAGTGCCCGGCCTAATGCCGCTCCGCACCGCCCGCAAGGCCCTTGTGACATCTATGCCGCCGCCGGCGACCCCTGCGTGGCCGCGCACAGCACCACGCGCGCACTGTACGCCTCCTACAACGGCCCGCTCTATCAGGTCCTGCGTCAGTCGGACCGCAAGATTCTGAATATCGGCGTCGTCCAGCCCAAGGGTTCGGATGCGGGTGGATACGCCAACGCGGCCGATCAGGACGCCTTCTGTGCCAACACCTACTGCTGGATCGCCACCATCTACGACCAGTCCGGTAAGCACAACGACCTCACCCAGCCGCCCCGCGGCGGATTCAGCGGCCCGGCCATGGGTGGCTACGACAACATCCCGGTGGCCGATATGGCGCCAATTACGGTGATGGGCCACAAGGCATATGGCGTCTTCATCGAGCCGGGCATGGGCCTGCGCGTGGACGACGCCAAGGGCACCGCGGTAGACGACCAGGCCGAGGGTCAGTACTGGGTCATTAACGGCCAGCACTACAACGCCGGTTGCTGCTTCGACTATGGCAACGCCGAGACCGATAGCCGCGACGATGGAAACGGGACCATGGAAACCGCCTACTACGGCGACGCCACAGCCTGGTATCACGGTAACCCTCCCGGCCCGTGGATCATGACCGACCAGGAGAACAACCTGGTCGGCTGCGTAAACCCGGATGGCTCCAAACTCTGCGCAGACCTGCCCAACATCCCCTGGCGATTCGTGACCGCGATCGCCAAGGGCGAGCCGCACCATTGGACAACCCTGGGCGGCAATTCGCAGCAGGGCGCGCTGTCGGTCATGTTCAACGGACCGCGCGTGAACGCGACCTATGACCCAATGCGCAAGCAGGGGGCCATCCTGCTGGGCAACGGCGGCGACAACAGCAACGGCTCGCAGGGCACCTTCTATGAAGGCGCGATGACGGCTGCGGGCACCTTCCCGACGGACGCCACCGACCAACTGGTGCAGTCCAATATCGCGGCTGCAAAGTACGATGTGCAGCGGCTGAGCATCGCACCGGATTCGACAACTGCCACTTCGGTGGCACTCCTGACGTCGCCGGGAGTCCAGACGTTCTCACCGGGGTCCTCGCAGGTCACTTGGGTGACGTTCAGGAATACTACGGGGGCGCCCGCGGAGGGCCTCACCTTGAGCATATCCGTGCCCAAGCAGTGGACCTCCTTCGTTCCGGGCAGCACTAGGACATCGGTGACGATCCCTTACCCGGTCGCGCCGGGTGGGAGAGTGAGCACGACCTTCAAGGTCACCTCGGGACCGGCGGCCTTCAACGGCGATCTGGTCGCGAACGCTGTGTGGACGAGCGGCGGAAAGCAGTCCACCGCGACGATGGCCGAGAAGGTGCGCAACGTCAGCCCAATCAAGATCAACGAGTTCCGCATCAGCACACTCTCTCCCGTAAACGCGACAAACTCGTTTATCGAGCTATACAACGCTGGGTCCAGCAGCGTCGATATATCCAACTGGACTCTCACCGAGCACCCTACCCAGCAGGCCATCTTCTCGACGGTGAAGGTTCCGGTCGGGACCAAGCTGGCGGCGGGCGGATTCTATGTACTCGGCCTCGCGAACTCCGGACTAGCGGCTCCCGCGCGCGTGGGCGACCGCATAATCCATGTGAGGAGTACGACGGACATGGCAGCGGGCGATACGATCGGCATCGACACCGGATCCAACGCGGAGACGCGCAAGATCGTAAGCGTGGGAACGGCAGCCGGCAACAGGACAACACTGTGGCAACCGCTTCCCGACGGGCCGATCCTTAAGATCCCCGCCGGCTCTAGCAACGTGCCTGTGACCGCTGTGTCCGGCATCGGTCCGGCTGTCGCGCTTGCGGGCACGCCATTCAACCGGGCGCCCGACTTTGCCGTGGGCGACAAGATCGCTATCGGCTACGGCGGTTCCTATCCCTCCGTCGCGGGAACCACGGAACGGTACGAAGTAGTCACGGTTACCGCGGTGGGCAAGCAGGGAACGCAAGCCTACCTGGGGGCGGACGCGCTCGCCGGCTCAACCAACATCAAAGTCACGTCCGTTGCCAATATCTCCGTCGGTGACAAGATCAGGTTGGACATCGACAGCGTCGGCCATGGGATCGAGACCGTCACGGTTACGAAGGTCGGCACGCAGTCGAGCCGTGGGGCGCAGACACCGGGCACGGGCCTCGACCTGGCCGCCCCGCTGCGATTCAACCACGCGGCCAATCTGCCGTTCAGCGATCGTGGAACGGGGATCAGCTTTCAGCCGGCGACGGCCTTTGCCCACCTGAGCAACGAGCCCGTGCAGGCGCTGGGCACTGGTATCGCGCTCGACCGCCCCCTGGTCCGCGAACACGCGATCAACGCGGTCGTACGCGACGCAAACATCACGACCGCGGGCTACCAGGGAACCACCGCCCCCAACCAGTGGTTCGGAGGCCCCCCCTTCGCTCCCGCCGCCGGCAACATGGTACTGCGCGACGCGGCTGGCCTGGTCGTCGACAGCCTTAACTACGGCCTCCTCGTCGACCCATGGGCCGCCGAGGGTTACCAGGCCGCCTCCGGATCGGGGCAGAGTGGCTGCCGCGTCACTGCGCCAGGCCCCGATAGGAGCGCGGGCCGCTTCCCGGACGGCGCCGATACCGACAGCAACTGCACCGATTTCCTGACGCAGACCGCCACCACCCTGGCGGCCGCTTCTGCCGCCGGTGCGACCAATATCAAAGTCGCCAGCGTAGCAGACTTTGATGCCGGCCAGACGATCGCGATCGATGCGGGCGTCAACCCTGAGACCGCCGTCATCGCTTCCGTCGGCACCGCAGGCGCCACCACGGTGAACGCCGCCACCGGCGTGGGCGCGACCGTTATCCCTGTGGTCAACGCGATGAGCTTCAGTCCCGGCCAGACCATCACCATTGACAGCGGCGAGAACGTGGAGACGGCGGTTGTTGCCGTCGCCCCCAGGAGAGGAGCCACCACAATCACCGTCGCCGCGCCGCTCAAGTTTGCGCATGCGGTCGGGGCGCAGGTATCCGGCACCGGCATCACACTCACCGCGGCATTGATCCAGGCGCATGCCAGCGGGGCGCAGATCGCCGGCAGCGGTCCCCCCACGCCCGCTGCGCCCAACCAGTACTACCGCAGGCGTCATTGATCGTGACTGTGGGGCCGATCGGTGCCCGTCGTCGTGGTACCATCTCCCAAAGATTGGCATCGACGCCGTCCGGCCCAGTTTGAACATTCCAACTTAAGAGAAATCAGTGAGCCCACTTACTCGTCGCGAATTTCTGAAGACATCGCTTGCCGTCGGAGCCTTGAACAGTGTCGGCACACTGCCGGTGCAGGCCGCGCCGCGCACCGCCACCGGCATGGTTACTTTGGGCAAATCGGGCATGCAGGTGACGCGCCTTGCCTTCGGCACAGGCACCAACAATGGCCGCGATTATTCCGCACTGGGTCAGCAGGAGTTTACCCGCCTCGTCCACTACGCCTACGACCATGGCATCCGCTTCTTCGATACATGTGACACCTACACCACCCCTGCCATGCTGGGCGAGGCGCTCAAAAATATCCCCCGCGACAGCTATCAGCTGATGACCAAGCTGACCACCAACGGCGCCGATCCGCTGACGCACTTCGAGCAGATGCTGCGCGTCTCACAGACCGACTACTACGACATCGTGCTGCTGCACTGGCAGCACACTCCGGATTGGGTGTCCGCAACCGCCAACTGGCAGGACGGCGTGCTACAGGCTCAGGAGAAGAAGATCTTCCGCGTACGCGGCGCGTCGGTACACGGCCTGCCCGCGCTGCGCCAGATGCCGGGCAACAAGTGGCTGCAGGTGGCCATGATCCGTATGAACCACCTGGGCACGCGCATGGACGGGCCCACCGCGGTCGATGGCAACAATCCAGACAACGTGGATGAAGTGGTGGAGCATGCCAAACAGGTGAAGAAAGAAGGCATGGGCTTGATCGGCATGAAGCTGGTAGGCAACGGCGCCTTTACCCGCCGCGAAGACCGCCAGGCAGCCATGCGCTTCGCCTTCAACCACGCCGGAGTGGATTGCGTTTCCGTAGGCTTCAAAAATACGCAGGAGATCGACGAAGCGATCGAAAATGTCAACCTTGCGCTGGCCTAGGGGAAGAATGCCTTCAGTTTGACTTGATCCGATCCGTTGTTATTTCGCAATCTTCGCTCATGCCCTTGTGAGAGGTGTTGAGCTACGCGGGATGGGGGATCGAATCTGTCCAGGCACCCTTCGCAACCCTCATGTCACAATGGATAGCTTCGAGATTATGGCTGCTGGGAGGATTCTGATGCGTTCGTTCGTTCGCTATGCCGCTTTGTTCGTCCTTCTTCTGGCTTCCGTGGCAAGAGCTGCGGAGACGGAAACGCAGTATCTATCCGGCCTGGGGAAGGACGACCCGGTCAAGTGGCAATTCATGTGCGACAAGGGCATGAACGCCAACAAGTGGTCCACCATCGGCGTTCCGTCGAATTGGCAATTGCAAGGCTTCGGCATCTACGAATACGGCCGGCCCAATCCGGCGGGCGGGTGGCCTCGCACGCACGGCATCTACAAGCGCACCTTTACCACGCCTGCGACGTGGCGAGACAAAACTGTTTTCATCAAGTTCGAAGGTGTGATGACCGATGCCGCGGTCACCATCAATGGGCAATCCGCCGGCCCGATCCACCAGGGCGGCTATTACGCCTTCAAGTACGACATCACGAGTCTGCTTAAGCCCGCCGGCCAGAAGAATGAGATCCAGGTCGATGTCGATGACGACTCGATGAATAACTCGGTCAATAACGCCGAGCGCCGCGGCGATTACTGGAACTACTCCGGCATCTTCCGGCCCGTTTATCTTGAAGCCGTCCCCAATACGTTTGTCGATCGCCTGGCCATCAGCGCCACCGCGACGGGATCGCTTGACGTCGATGTCACGCTCTCCGATACGCGCACAGCGACCACGGGCGGCCCCACAGCTTCTCTGGAGATGCGAGTTCTCGATGCAAGCGGCAGACCCGTTGGCACTCCGATCGCGGCGAAGAATGTCGCTCTCAATGCAACCGTCAATCTCTCCGGAACTATCCCCAATCCGCATCTCTGGAGCGCCGAAACGCCGATCCTCTATCAGCTCGAAGTGCAGTTGAAAATTGGCGATGCCGTAGTGCACACAGTGCATCAGAAGTTCGGATTCCGCACCATTGAACTCCGCCCCGGCCAGGGCCTCTTCGTCAACGGCAAGCGAGTCTTCCTCAAGGGCGTGGATCGCCACTCGTTCTGGCCCGATTCCGGCAGGACCCTTTCTGAGAAAATCTCCAGAGACGACATCGCCGTCATCAAGGATTTGAACGCCAACGCAGTCCGCAGCAGCCACTATCCGCCGGACCGGCACTTCCTCGATGCCTGCGACGAACTCGGCATATACGTGCTGGATGAACTCGGCGGCTGGCAAGCGCACTACGACACCGACATTGGCCAGAAGCTGGTGAAGGAGATGGTCGAGCATGACGTAAACCATCCGTCGATCATCTTCTGGGACAACGGCAATGAAGGAGGATGGAATCCCGCGCTCGACGGCGACTTCGCAAAATACGACCCGCAGAAGCGCGTGGTTCTGCACCCGTCCGGGGCCTTTCCTGCGGGAATCGCCGATACGCGGCACTACCCGACCTATGAGATGTTGCAGCAGAAGCTCTCCGACGATGCCGTCTACTTCCCCACGGAGATGCTGCATGGCTTGTACGACGGCGGAGCGGGAGCAGGCCTCCATGAGTATTGGAATGCCATCCTCAGCAGCAAGGCCGGCGCCGGCGGGTTCCTCTGGGCGTTCCTGGATGAAGATGTGAAGCGCGTGGATAAGGGCGGCATTCTCGACTCCGCCGACAACCAGGCCCCCGATGGCATCGTCGGCCCCTATCGCGAAAGGGAAGGCAGTTTCTACACCGTCAAACAACTTTGGTCGCCCATCATCGTAACGCCGCCCGACGTCGCCTCGCGTTCCTACACCGTAACCAACCGATATTCTTTCACCAATGCTGACCAGTGTACCTTCGAATGGGAGACGATCGCCTTCCGCCAACCCAAGGACGCGGCCTCCGGTTCTGTAGTGCTGGCCTCGCGCACCGATCATGGTCGTTCGCTGGCGCCGGGTGCCTCGGCTCGCTGGGACGGATGGGGACCGCCTGCACTTGCCACCGGTGCAAGTGCAAAGAAGAGGCCCGATGCCACTCGGCTCCGCATTAAGGATGCCACAGGCCGCGTGATTCAGACCTATGTCTGGCCTGCCAACGGTCTGGTGCATCAACTTGCTCAGGTGGACCAGGCTGCCGGCGGCGCAAAGCCCACGGCCACCGAGTCCGGCGACATACTCACTGCGACTGCGGGCGGCCTGTCGCTAAAGATCAGCAAGATCACTGGCCTGCTGGTCTCTGCCTCTCGTCAGGGCAATTCCTTTTCCCTGGTCAGCGGCCCGCGCGTCGTAGCGATGGGAGCCAAGGTTTCTCCTCCTCGCGCGCAGCAGGGGACACAGTCTGCGCCGCCGCCACCGCCGCCGACCTCTGCACCGGAATCCAGGCTCACGTCTTAACCCACCAGACCGACGGCAACGATCTGGTCATCTCCGCGGCCTTCACCGGCCCGATGAAATCGCTCACCTACCGTCTCAAGCCCAACGGCTGGTTGTCCATCGACTACGACTACGCGCTCAATGGCGAGCAGGAATACTTCGGCATTGGATTCGACTACCCCGAAGCGAATGTCAAAGGCATGCGGTTCCTTGGCAACGGGCCCGCCCCCGTCTATCAGAATCGTCTCGCCGGCGGTACTCTCGACGTCTGGAACAGGCCCTATAACAACACCATGGTCGGCGATCCGGACGACCTCAAGCCCGGAGAGCACTTCAACTACCCCGTCTTCAAGGGTTTCTACGCCGGCGTGCGCTGGCTGCAACTGAATACTTCGGAAGGCCCGATCACCGCAATGGTGGACCAGCGTCCCGACTCCCCCATCTACGTGCAGGTCTTCACGCCGAAGACCCCGCCCGCGAACATAGTTGGACAAGCCTACGCGCCTTTCCCGCAAGCCGGAGTTTCCTTCCTGCACGCCATCCCGGCGGTCGGCAGCAAGTTCGTGGGTCCGCGGTCCAGTGGTCCAATGGGGCAGCCGGCAGTTGCCAAAGGGGAGTACAACGGCCATATCGGCCTTTACTTTGGAAAGCTGCCGGCACAGTAAGACTAAGCGCTTCGACATGGGTGAACTGCCCGCGAAGTTGGCGTTTCTGAAACTGGGTTGTTGGCAAGGAATAGCAGGACGGATTGCTCTCCAATCAAACCGGGGAGTCTGCATCATTGACCTTCCGATGGGATATAGGTGCATAGTCCCGGGATTTGATGGTTTGCGACCCTACAGCCGGCCTTGTGACAATGACCTCCCGGTGCTACTCCCTCGTGTGCGCACGTCCCGGTCATCGATTCCAACAAAGATTTTATTCGAGTCAGGTGCTGCTGACCTGGACTTGACTCGCCGATTTCCCCGGTTCGATGGGTGTACCAGGGGCTTGTACTCGCAGGAGTGCGGGTTGTGATTTGGGTCACATACTGCAATCGGTGCAAGTCGGATGCTAAGAAGAGAAGAGTCGGAGCACGATGAGACGAGTCAAGGGAAGAGTCTGTTCCGAGGTGTGGCCTGAGTGATGCAAGCGATCGAATGTCATAGCACGGCCGCCTTCTTCCCAGGAGATCTCCGCCATGAAGAGCGACTCTGCGCGCCAGTTCTGTCTATGGTTGAGGAGAATCCCTGTAGATGAGATCGGCGACAGGATTGATAGCAGCCATTCGCGATGCAAACGGGTAGCCCGTTGGCTTATGGCCGCGAGCCTGGTCCTGCTGCTGGGATATGGCCAGACCCTGGCTAGCCAGACGACCGCGTCGAAGGCGAAGGACGACACGGCGGACGACGATTTTTATTCCCCCTACGCTGTTGCGGTGGATGGCAGCGGCAACGTATACATCGACGACAGCTACAACAACCGGGTGCTGAAGGAGACGCCGTCGGGGGACAGCTACAAGCAGAGCATAGTGGTGTGCTGCGACTTGTCCAACTCCTCCGGCGTGGCAGTGGATGGCAGCGGCAACGTATACGTCGCCGACAGCGGCAACAACCACGTACTGAAGGAGTCTCCGTCGGGCAGCAGCTATATCCAGAGCATGATTGGCAGCGACTTGGAGTATCCCTATGGCGTAGCGGTGGATGGCAGCGGCAATGTCTATATCGCAGATACCGGCAACAGCCGTGTACTGAAGGAGACGCTGACGGCAGGCAGCTACACGCAGAGCGTCATTCTGGACAGCGGCTTGTCGTATCCCACCGGCGTCGCGGTAGACAGCAGCGGAAATGTTTACCTGGTTGACAGCAATCATGAGCGGGTATTGAAGCTGACACCCACGGATGGGGGCTATACGCAGAGCGTTCTTGTAGACAGCGACTTGAAAGAACCCCGAGGGGTAGCTGTGGATAGCAGCGGCAATGTATACGTCGCCGACACCAGCAACAACCGAGTTCTGAAGGAGACGATGACCGGCGGCAACACCATCGAGAGATCGGTTGGCTTCGGCTTCCTATATCCCGAGAGCGTAGCAGTGGATAGCCATGGCAATGTCTACGTCGCCGATTACGAGCACAGACGTACGGTCAAGGAGACGCTGACCGGCGGCACCTATTCGCAGAGCTTCGTAGGCACCGGTACGCGCTTTCCCGGGGGCCAGGACGAGGATTAACCGCATCCAAAAGCCGCATCAAGCATAACGAAAGAGCGCCTTGAAGCCATAGTCCATGTGCTGTTGAATGTGGCAGTGGAAGAGGGTAAGGCCCGGCTGGTTGGCGGTGAAATCGACGATCGCGCGACCGTAGTAAGGGATGACGACCGTGTCCTTGAATACGTTGGCGGTCTTCTTGCCGTTGATCTCGGCCAACTCCCATAGATGGCGGTGCATGTGCATGGGGTGGGCGTCGTCGGTGCGGTTGCGCATCACCAGCCGGTAACGCGTTCCCTGCTGCAGCACAAACTCGCGGTCATGGGGATAGGGCTTGCCGTTGACGAGCCACAGGTTGAACTTGCCCGATCCGCTGGGAATCTTCTCAAAGATCATTTCGATCGTCTGTTGAGGCGCGGGCGAACTGGAAGTCGCCGTCCCGAAGATGGTGTAGTCCCAGGACGACTTAGGCGGATCGATCCATTGCGGTTGGCGATGCTGTCCGGCGTACTCCACGATTACGCCCAGGCCCGCCTGGCGGACCATCGGCTCGGTTGCGCCAAGCACCCAGATCCCTGGATTGTTCATCTCGACCACCGCGTCGATGCGCTCTCCTACGCCGAGGAAGATCGAATCGAGCATCTGGGGCGCTGGGACCGGGTTTCCATCCAGTGCGATCACCTTCATCTTATGGCCGGCCAGCGCGATCCGGCGGTTCTCGATTGCGCTGGCGTTCAGAAAGTGGACTAACAGCCGCTGACCTTGGCGTACGCGGATCGGTTCTCCTGAACCGAGCGCCTTGTCGTTGATGGAGTAGGTGATGGAAGAGACTTCAAGGCCCGCCTGTGCAGTGTTTAGAACTGCCGGCTTTTCCAGCAGCGGGCCAGTGTGGGTCTCATCGTCCTCGTCCTCCATGGCGCCGGGACCGGTGAAAAAGGGCTCCCAGTCGCGCAGGGCAAGGAAGAGTTCCTGGTCGTATTGGCCGGGATCGTTGCCGCCATCGACATAGACGAAGCCAAACTGGCCCGTATACGTTCCCTTGTGCAGGTCATCCATCGACATGACATGGGTGTGGTACCAGCGGCTTCCTGCCGGGCCGGGAGTCAGTTGAATGCGGCTGCGTCCGTGGGGCGGCACGAAGGGAGAACCCTCCTCCTCTGCGCCGTCCACCGCGGAGGGAATGAGCATGCCATGCCAGTGCACCAGCTCCGGCGTGTCGGTGTCGTTGATGACATCGACACTTACTTGCTTGCCTTCCCTCATGCGCAGCACCGGCCCCGGCGCGGTGCCGTTGTAGCCGATCGTGGAGAGGATGTGCGCGGGATCGAGCTCGACTGTGACCGGCGCGATGCGCAGAGTGTAATCTGCCGGACCGAGGGGTGCCTGGGCGGCCGGGGACATTGCCATGCCGTCCTGCGCCAAGAGCGGCAGACGGACCGCTCCGGCTTGTGCCAGGGCCAAGCTGCCGAGTTTGAGGAGATCGCGCCTTTTCATCGTCTTGTCCTGCCGCGGGAGCGTGTAGCCTGCATCGTCTCACGCGCCGGAGGGCCTGGACAAGCGATCTGGCCGGGGTCGCTCAACCTGCTGCGACCAACCAAGGGCGGCTCACGTCTAATTATTTGACCGGCAAGTGTTTTTCGGCTCTTACTCTCGCACACATCCCCTCCGCGGAGGTCCTCGATGAAGTTTTTTAGGGTCGCACTTGTGACCGTAGCGATCGCGGCATGCTCCATGGGGCTGTGGGCCTTCCAACGGATCGCGGATTTTGGCTTCGGCAACGACGACTCGCCAAGCAACGTCAAGGCGGAATTCTACTGGTCGCGCCTTGGCATACAGCTCCAGTATGGCGAACTACGGCGGCTACGGCGGTTTTGGCGGCTACGGCGGCGGCTACGGCCGGTTCCAATCCTGGTCGCGCGACTATCCCAAGGCCGATCGCCAGTTTCTGATCGCCATGCACCGGCTGACCCGCATCGACGGCCGTCCGACAGAGCAGGTGGTCTCGCTCGATGACGATGAGATATTCAACTATCCATGGATTTACGCGGTGCAGGTGCAGACCTGGAGGTTTACGGATGCCGAGGCCAAGCGGTTGCGCGAGTACCTGCTGAAGGGCGGTTTTCTGATGGTGGACGACTTCCATGGCACCGAGGACTGGGAGAACTTCATGAACGGCATGCGACAGGTGCTGCCCGACCGCCCGGTGGAGGACCTGCAGAGCAACGACGAGATCTTCCACACCCTCTATGACATGGACGAGAAGATGCAGATCCCCGGCGAGATTTGGGTGAGGACCGGCCGCACCTACGAGAAGGACGGCTATCAGCCCAAGTGGCGCGCCATCCGCGACGACAAGGGGCGCATCATGGTCGCCATCTGCCACAACATGCACCTGGGCGACGCCTGGGAGTGGGCCGATGACCCGGCGTACCCCGAGGTCTTCGCATCCATGGCCTTCCGCGTGGGGCTGGATTACATCATCTACGGAATGACTCATTAATCTCGCCTGCGACGCGGGACGAAATCGACTGTTGCAAGTGTAACGCTGCAGTTCCATCAGGACTGGAAACACGCATGTCTCAGTTTCTCTTCAAGTACCCGAGTCCGGTCTTTACAAAAGGGCGGTTCGTGCTGCTCAGTGCCTGGCCTGCCTGGCTGCTGCTGGTGCTGGTTGCGGTCTCAGCTATCGGACTTGCGCTGCTGATTGTGTGGAGGCTGCGCAAAGACGCTCCCAAACTTCGAAGCTGGCAGGTTGTGCTGATATGGGGAACACAGTTCGCGCTGGTTGCACTGGTGCTGTTGTTGCTATGGCAGCCGGCGATGCTGGTGGCCGAGCTGAGTTCGCAGCAGAACATCATTGCCGTGGTGGTAGATGGATCGCGCAGCATGAGCATCGCGGACAGTGACGGCAAGACGCGCGAGGCTGCGGCGCTGGCTGCGCTCCAGGGAGGCGTACTGGCTGGGTTGAAGAAGCGTTTTCAGACGCGCATCTACCGTCTTGGCGGCGAACTGACTCGGGTGGATGAGCCGGATGGAATCGTGCCGCAGGAATCGTCCACCCACATCGGCGACAGTTTGAAGCAGCTTTTAAGTCGAGACAACGGACTTGCCGGTGGGGGCGATCGTACTGCTGAGCGATGGCGGTGAGAATACAGCGGGGATGGGCGGCTCGGGGATCGGCCTGGATGCGCTGCAGGCGCTACGCAACCGTCAGATACCGGTGCATACGGTGGGCTTCGGCAAGGAGGAACTGGCACACGATGTGGAGATGGAAGACGTCAGCGTGGCGGCCAACGCCACCGCCAATGCGCGCATCGTCACCACCGTCAGCCTGATGCAGCACGGCTATGCAGGCCAGAAAGCGACGCTCACAGTGCGCGATGGAGACAAGACGGTGGCGGAGCGTGAGATCGCGTTAGGCGGCGGACGGACGCATCCAGACCGAGCCGCTGTTCTTTCCCATAGGCGACGCGGGAGCCAGGACCCTGACGTTTAGCATCGGACCGCTGGCCGGAGAAGAAAACCTAAGCAACAATACAGTGACGCGGCCCATCCTGGTCAGCGATGCAAAGCGGAGGGTTCTATACGTCGAGGGCGAGCCGCGCTGGGAATACAAGTTCATCCGGCGTGCGGAAGACGACGATCCGACGGTGCAGTTGGTTTCCATGCTGCGCACCAGCGAAAACAAGATCTACCGGCAGGGCCTGAGCGATCCCAACGAGCTGGCAGACGGCTTTCCGGTGCGGGCGGAGGACCTCTTTGGTTATTCAGGCATCATCATCGGCTCGGTTGCCGCCGATTACTTCACGCCGCTGCAACAGGAGCTGCTGCGCGAGTATGTCGATCGCCGGGGCGGCGGCATCCTCTTCCTGGGCGGACAATCGTCGCTGAGCGATGGCGGCTGGGGCGCATCCAGCCTGAACGATCTGTTGCCCACCTTTCTGCCGCCGGGTACCCACAACTTCCTTCGCAACGCCGCGACGGTGGAGTTGACGGCGGAAGGGATGGACTCTCCCATCACGCGGCTGCTCGACGATCCGGAGAAAAACGCCGAGCGCTGGAAGAAGCTCACCTATCTGGCCGACTATGAGGACGCCGGTACGCCCAAGCCAGGGGCCACGGTGCTGGCCGATCTGAACGTTGGCCGCCGCACGATGCCGCTGCTCATCACTCAGAGTTACGGCCACGGCCGCACGGCCATCCTGGCGACGGGCGGCACATGGCGCTGGCAGATGAGCGAAGCCCTGGGAGATCCCTCGCACGATCTGTTCTGGCAGCAGCTTCTGCGATGGCTGGTGGCTGAGTCGCCAGGTCAAGTTAGCGCTTCCATGCCATCGCGTGTGCTGTTGGACCAGGGACAGGTGCAGTTGACAGCGCAGGTGCGTGACCGTCAGTTTCAACCGGCGGCGGATGCGCATGTAACGGCGCACATTGTAGGACCGGAGAGCCTGAATGCAATGGTGGACCTGACGCCATCGCAGGACACTCCGGGTCAATATCAAACGGAATGGACAGCGGAGAAGCCCGGCCCCTATCTCGCCGAGGTGACTGCCGAGTCGGCGGGCAATCCAGCCCAGGAACTGGGTAGCAGCGCTCTCACCTTTCAACGCGAAGACGGGGTCGCGGAAAACTTCCACACCGAGCAGAACCGGCGCTTGTTGGAGCAGCTTGCATCGTCGACCGGCGGGCGTTATTGGAAGCCATCCGAGTTGAAGGACCTGCCGCGGGACATCTCCTACTCCGAAGCAGGCATCTCGGTTCGCAGCACCAAGGAGCTGTGGGACATGCCGATCGTCTTCCTGCTCTTGCTTGGGCTGCCGATTGCCGAGTGGCTGCTGCGTCGCAAGTGGGGTGTGCTATGAGACGAGCTCTGTTGCTAACGGTGCTGTGCGTCGCTGACGATGCAGGCGCGTGCTGCCACCTACTACGTCATCGTGGCCGGACTGGGCGGCGAGCCGGATTATGTGCAGCGCTTCACGGCGGCGGCAAACGATCTGGACAAGATATACAAGTCCGCGCAGGGTACGGTGCACGTCGCTACACTGACCGGCGCACAGGCTACGGCCGCGCAGTTGCGGCAGACGCTAGACGGGGTGGCGCGCGACGCCAAAGCGGAAGACGATTTTGCGCTGGTCCTGATCGGGCACGGAACCTTCGACGGCATGGAGTACAAGTTCAATCTTGTAGGGCCGGACTTGAGCGCGATAGACATTGCCGCGATGTGCAACCGCATTGCCGCCCGGCGCCAGCTTGTGGTGGACACAACCAGCTCCAGCGGCGGAGCGGTGCATGCGCTAGAACGGCCGGGGCGGGCCGTGATTGCGGCCACCAAATCCGGCACGGAAAAGAATGCGACCGTCTTTGCGCGGTTCTGGGTTGAAGCGTTCCAGGACCCCTCCGCCGATACCGACAAGAGCGACTCCATCAGCGCCTTGGAGGCCTATACCTATGCCTCCAAGAAGACGGCGGAGTTTTACGATTCGCAGAAGCGGCTTGCCACCGAACACGCTGTGTTCAACGATACAGGTTCGGGGGAGCCGGTGCGTGAGGCGGGAAACGGGCAGGGAATGCTGCTTTCCAATTTCACCCTGCTGCGCCTTGGCTCAAGCCAGATGGCGGCCAACGATCCGGCCAAACGCGCTCTGCTGGCGAAGAAGGACGATCTGGAACAGAAGATCGACACGCTGAAGTACCAGAAAGCCGCCATGGACCCCGCGGACTACAAGAAGCAATTGACCGACGCGCTGGTGGAACTGGCCAAAGTGCAGGAGGAGATGGATCAAATGAGACGCGCTGCCCCCATCCTGGCCCTTCTGATGACATGCAGCCTGGCGGCGAGCGCCGCCGTGCCCGCCGATTGCTGGGCATTGCGCAAGCATGGCCATGCCGCCCAGGCGCAGGCCTGCTTCGATGGACTGACGCAGAGCGCGCGATGCATACAATCGCGCCGAAGGCTTCTGGGGGCTGGAAGAGTGGGACGCAGGCGAGCAGCTCAGTTTGAACTTGCGTTGAAGCAGACGAAGAGCCCGGCAAGTTGGCGTGTTCGCTACGGGATGTTGCTGCACGAGCGTTTCAACGATCCCGATGCGGCCGAAGCTATTCCAGGAGGCGCTGGCAGATGGACCCAGCGAATGCCGAGGCCTATGTCGGACTCGCCATCCTCTCCGCGGATGGATTCGACGGCAAAGCCGCGCGAGTATTTGACGAAGGCGATCGCACTCGATCCAAAACTGGCCGAAGCGCATGAGTTGCTGGCCGATCTCGCACTGACCAATGACGACACCGATACGGCCGTGGCCGAGGCCGACAAGGCCATCGCGCTGGAGAGCGACGCGCTGGATGCGATGGCGATTCATGCCGCCGTCGAACTGATCGCCGACCGCTCTCCCGATGCGTGGCTGGCAAAGATCCAGGCGATCAATCCCGGTTACGGAGCAGGCATACGTCCACGTCGCGCGCCAACTCGAACTGCATTATCGATACGAAGACGCAGTCACCTACTATCGCAAGGCGATCGAGGTTGAGCCGCGCCTATGGGTTGCACATTCGGAGCTGGGCATCGACTTGATGCGATTGGGCAAGCAAGAGGAACCATACAGGGAATTGGAACTGAGTTACAACAATGGCTATACCGATCGGCCGACAGCCAACAGCTTAAAGCTGCTGGACAGCTATAAAAACTTCGACACCTTCAGCGACCCAACGACGGTCCTCAAATTGGACAAGACAGAGTCCGCGCAACTGCTTCCGTACATGCAGGCGGAGCTGCACACGATTCTGGCAACCTACCAGAAGAAGTACCGCATGACGCTTCCCGGCCCCGTGCAGGTTGAGGTCTATCCGAACCACCCGGACTTTGAGGTGCGCACCACGGGCATGCCGGGCCTGGGAGCGCTGGGTGTGACTTTCGGCCAGGTGATCGCCATGGACAGCCCCTCCGCGCGCAAGCCCGGGGACTTCAACTGGGGCGCCACGCTATGGCACGAGATGAGCCACGTCTTCATTCTTACGGCCACCAATCATCGCGTTCCGCGCTGGTTCACCGAAGGGCTGGCCGTGCATGAGGAGGGCCAGCGCTCGCCGGAGTGGAGCAACCGCGCTACTCCGGACGTGCTGATCGCCATTCGCGACAAGAAACTGTTGCCGGTGGCCAGTCTGGATCGTGGGTTTGTCTATCCTGAATATCCATCGCAGGTGATTGTGTCTTACTTCCAGGCCGGCACCATCTGCGACTTCGTACAAGAGAAGTGGAGCGAGGACAAGCTGCTGGATATGGTCCACTCCTTCGCGCGCCTGCAGACTACGCCGCAGGCGATCCAGCAGGACCTCGGCATCTCCGCGGAGCAGTTCGATCGGCAGTATCTCGCCTGGATCGACCAGAAGTATGGCGCGGAGGCCGCGCACTTCGATGAATGGAAGGACAAATTGAAGGCGCTGGTTGCCGCGGCGGAACAAAAGCAGTACGACACTGTGCTGCAGCAGGGACCTGCTGTGATCGCCATGTACCCCGAGTACGTGGACGATGCAAACGCCTACGAGTTGGTGGCCGACGCGGACAAGGCGCGGGGCGATGCCAAGTCCGAGGCCGCGATACTGACCGCGTATGAACATGCTGGCGGCCAGATGCCGGACGACCTGAAGCGCCTGGCCACGCTGCAAGAAGCCGCGGGACAACCGGCCGAGGCGGCTGCGACCCTCGAGCGCCTCAACTATATATACCCCGTCAAGGACGAGGACCTGCATCGGCGGCTGGGCGATCTGCTCTATGCGCAGAAACAGTATGAAGGCGCCATCCGCGAGTACAACGTGCTTGCGGCGTCGAACCCCGTGGATAAGGCAGGCGCGCAGTTCGACCTGGCGCAGGCGTATTTTGCCGCGGGACAGAGGGACAAGGCCGAAGACAGTGTGCTGGGAGCTCTGGAAACCGCTCCCGGCTTTCGACCAGCGCAGAAGCTGCTGCTGGAGTTGCAGAAAACGCCCGTAAAACCGAACTGAAGAGAAAGGGAATCCATGGTTTCTTTTGCAGGATTGAATCAGGACGCGGCACTGCTGCAGCAGCGTATCGAGCGCTTCCACGGTGTGCGCGAAGAAATACTGAAGCAGGTGCGCGATGTGATCGTGGGCCAGGAAGATGTGCTGGACCAGATATTGATCGCACTGTTCGTGGGCGGCCATTGCCTCTTGACCGGCATGCCCGGCACCGCGAAAACCCTTATGGTGCGGACCATCGCCGATGCGCTTGGCTTGCAGTTCCGGCGCATTCAGTTCACGCCCGACCTGATGCCATCCGACATTACCGGAACGGACATCATTGAAGAAGACCTTACGACCGGTCATCGCAAATGGACCTTCGTCGAAGGACCTATCTTCGGCAACATCCTGCTGGCCGACGAGATCAACCGTACACCTCCCAAGACGCAGTCCGCACTGCTCGAAGCCATGCAGGAAAACTCCTGCACCGTGCGTGGGAACCATTACCGTCTGCCTGCGCCGTTCTTTGTGTTGGCCACGCAGAACCCCATCGAACTGGAAGGAACGTATCCGCTCCCAGAGGCGCAGTTGGACCGATTTCTCTTCAATTCGATCCTGGGTGACTTGAACGCCGAGGACGAGTTGAAGGTGGTGGACCGGACGACCGCAACGCGCGTGACCAAGGTGGTGGCCGTGACCTCGGCCGAGGACATGCTCGAGTTCCAACTGCTTGTGCGCATGGTGCCCATCGCCGAGACGCTCGCGCGCTATGTGGTGGACCTGGTGCGCAGCACGCGGCCCAAGAGTGAAATCGCGCCGGATTTCGTAGTGAAATACGTGAACTACGGGGCCAGCGTCCGCGCGGCGCAATTCATTGTGCTGGCCTCTAAGGCGCGGGCGTTGTCGCATAAGCGCTATCACGTCACTTACGACGACATTACTTCTGTGGTGGCGCCGGTGCTGCGGCATCGCATTCTGCTGAACTTCCACGCCGAGTCGGACCGCATCGATACGGACCAGATCATCACGCGGCTCATCGCACAAGTGCCGCGGCCGAAGGAGACATGATGCAGCGTTTTCTCGATCCCGATGTGCTGGCTGGCATCTCCTCGCTGGATCTGCTGGCAAGGACGGTAGTGGACGGCTTCGTGGCCGGCCTGCACCGATCGCCGGACTTCGGCTTCAGCCAGGAGTTTGCCGAGTACCGCGCCTACACTCCGGGAGACGACCTGCGCCATGTGGACTGGAACCTGTTTGCGCGCACCGAACGCTGCTATCTGAAGCGCTATCGCGGAGAGACCAACAGTCAGCTTACAGTGTTGCTGGATGCCAGCAACTCGATGCAGTACACCTCCGGGCCTCCCATGAAGATGGACTACGCGCGCTATATTGCAGCGTCGCTGTTTTATCTGGCCATTCACAACCAGCGCGACGCGGCAGGGCTGATTGTCTTCGACGACGAAGTGCGCGAGTACATCCGGCCATCCACGCGGCAGGGCCAATTGGCGCGGCT
Source organism: uncultured Acidobacteriaceae bacterium (assembly GCA_963799175.1). Lineage (GTDB taxonomy): Bacteria > Acidobacteriota > Terriglobia > Terriglobales > Acidobacteriaceae > Edaphobacter. The sequence goes on from CAWCWC010000008.1 coordinate 322,600, forward strand.
GTTCGCGGGGCTGGAGCGGGCGGAGCCGCATGCGCGCACGGATTTTGCCAAGCCGCTACAGCACTTTCAGACTTTTCTGCAACGGCGTGGTATCGCAATCGTAGTTTCGGATTTCTACGAAGACCCCGAGACCATCGTGCGCACCATCGAGCCGCTGCGCTTCCACGGCCACGAAGTAGTACTGTTCCACGTCCTCGATCCACAGGAAATACGGCCCGTGATGAAGGGGTCTGCAGTCCTGGTCGATCTGGAGACCGATCGGAGGATTGAGGTCATTCCCGAATATACCAAGACCACCTATCGCGCCAAGGTGGATGCGCACATCGAAGAGCTTCGCACGCGCACCCAGGCGGCAGGGATGGATTATCAACTGCTCGTCACCAACCAGCCTCTCGATTCGGCGCTACGCGAGTATCTGACCATGCGAAAGGCGGGCAACTGATGGGCTTTCTCGCACCATGGTTTCTGGGTGGTCTAGCGGCGCTGGGCGTGCCGGTCTTCGTGCATCTGCTGCGCAAGCATATCAGCATCCCGCACCCGGTAAGCTCGCTGATGTTCTTCGAGCGTGGTACGCAGAGCTCGACACGCCATCGGCGGCTGCGCTATCTATTATTGTTCGCTCTGCGATTTGCGTTGCTGCTGCTGGTGGTGCTGGCATTTGCAAACCCGTTTGTGCGGAGGGCCGCTGCGGACTCAAAGGGCCGCACACTTCTGATTGTGCTGGACAACTCGTTCAGCATGAAGGCCGGGACACGGTTCGCGGACGCGAAGCGGCAGGCGCTTGCGCTGCTGGCGGCAAAGCCGCAATCGCAGAAGGCGCAGATCATGGCATTGGGCGGGCAACTCGAAGTGATGACGCAGCCGATCGACGACGAGGCACAGTTGCGCGCCGCGCTGGAAAGCATCCAGCCGGGAGATGGGCATGCCAACTTCGGTGAGCTGGGACGGGCCATCCGCACCATGAGCGAGTCCATGCGCAGCCCGATCGACCTTCACCTCTTCAGCGACATGCAGCGCAGCGCCATGCCGGCGAACTTCGCCGATATGGTCCTTCCCGGCAACGTGACGCTGCTGCTGCATCCTGTGGCGGAGGGTGCGGCGCCGCCCAACTGGACGGTTGAGAGCGTGGATGCGCCGGCTGAACTGTCCGATCCGAAAGACCCTAAGCGGTCGCGCGTACAGGCAGTCGTTGCAGGCTTCGGCACTCCGGCAGCTACGAAAACGGTGTCGCTTGTGGTGAATGGAAAAGTTAGTGCGACTAAGAAGGTGGATGTGCCGGCCAACGGGCGCGCGAGTGTTGAGTTTGCGCCGCTCGACGTAGGTTATGGGTTCAATCGCTGCGCGGTGCGGATCGAGGGCGGCGACACCTTCCCAGCCGACGATGCAAGCGACTTTGTGGTGAGGCGGTCCGATCCTGAGCGGATTCTGTTCGTCCACGCCGCGGGCGATCCGCGTTCGGCGCTCTACTTCGACGCGGCGCTACAGGCGGCGGCGCACGCTTCGTTTGTGCTGCAGTCCGTGGCTGCGGAGCAGGCAACCGACCTCGATCCGTCGAAGTTTGCCTTTGTGGTGCTTTCGGATACGGTGGTGCTGCCCTCGATCTTCGAGCACGCGCTTGCGCAGAATGTAGCCAAGGGCGGCAGCGTGCTCATCGCGCTGGGTACCGATGCAGCGCACCATGCACAGATTCCATTATGGGGCGGCAGTGCGAAGGATGCGCACGATTATGCGCGCACCGGCAGCCCGGCCACGGTGGGCCAGGTAGACTTCAACTATCCCGCGCTACAGCAGGAAAATCCGGGGCGCGATAACGGAGGCTGGGCCGAGGTCAAGGTCTTCTACGCCGTGGTGGTCGATCCGGCGCAGACGCGCGTAGAGGCGCGGCTGACGGACGGAACGCCGCTCCTGCTCGAAAAGCAGATGGGCGAAGGACATCTGATGCTGCTCACATCGGGACTTGAGAACCTGACCAACGATCTGCCGCTGCACCCGGTCTTTGTGGCTTTTGTGGACCGTACGGCGCGCTACCTCTCCGGCAGCGAGCGGCTGAGCGGATCGAGGCTGGTGGATTCTTTCGTTGCGCTGCGTGCGGCTGCCGATCCGGAGGGTTCGGTCGCCAACGTCGAGGTGATTGACCCGGATGGGCACCGGCCGCTCTCGCTCGGCGCGGCGCGCACCGTCGAGTCCTTCCGCTTGCAGCGTGCGGGTTACTATCAGATTCGGTTTGCCGATGGACGCGATGCGGTCATCGGGGTGAACCCCGACCGTCGCGAGTCGGACCTGGAGCCGATGGCGCAGGATGTGCAACAACTATGGAGTGGAAGCTCCGGCGGCGGTACAGCGCAGACGGCAGACGCCGCGCAGGTGGAAGGAAAGACCCGGCCCGTTAGCCTATGGTGGTACGTTATGCTGCTTGCATTGGTTGTCGCATTGGCGGAGACGGCGCTCGCCAGCGGATACATGGGCACGCAGCGGGAGGAAGTATGAGTAACCACAGCGATCTCAATGCCTATATCGCGCGTCTGCAGCAAAGGCTGCGGCTGGGAGCGTGGCTGCGCGGAGCAGCCATATTTACCGGCACCGCGCTCACCGTTACGGTCGGGATGGTGCTGGTGCTCAACCACTTTGCGTTTCCGGAGCATGGCGTTACGGCAGCGCGATTGTCCATCTTCGCTGCGCTCGCTGTGGCCGCTATCTATGGCGTTGCAGTACCTTTGTTGCGCCTGACGCGTGCGCGAGCAGTCGGTAAAACAGAAGCCGCGAATCCAGAGATGGAACAACGGCTGACGACCTTCCAGGAGCGCGCCGCCAACACGGACGATCCGTTTCTGGAACTGCTTGCCGCCGATACCCTGGCGCGGACGCAGTATGTGACGCCTTCCTCGCTGGTTCCGGACAACCGCCTGTTCGCGCTTGGCGGCATGGGGCTGGGCTGTTTTGCGGTGCTGCTGTGGATGATTGCCGCCGGACCAGGCTACCTGGGATATGGAGCATCCCTGCTGTGGACTGGGCCGAAGAAGAATGTTTCTCCGCTGTATACGATTACAGTGACGCCGGGCAACGTGACCGTTCGACGCAACAGCGATCAGTTGATTGCCGCGCGTGTCAGCGGAATGCAGCCCGACAAGGCGCGGCTGTTCGCCCATTATCAGAGCGCGGACGGATGGGAGCCCGTGACCATGCAAGCCGAGCCCGATGCGGGCGATGGTGCAACCTACCAGTTCGTCTTCGCCGGTTTGCCGGAGAATGTCGAGTACTATGTGGCCGCGGGACCGTTGGTCTCTCCGCACTATAAAGTGCGCGTGGTGGACCTGCCATCCGTGAAGGATATGCGGGTTACATACCACTATCCGGCGTGGACCGGAATGAAGCCGGAGACTGAGGAGCATTCGGGCGATCTGCGCGCGATCGAAGGGACCGACGCCGCGATCCAGGTAGAGATGGACCGTCCCTTGAAGGATGGACAGATCGCGCTCGACGGCGGCCAGACGATTCATCTCACTGGCGGCGAGGGTAACAAATACCAGGGCACGATCCATATGGAGAAGGACGGCGCGTATCATGTGGCCGCCACGGACGAAGGCCAATCGGTGCGGCTATCGGAAGACTACTTTATCGCGACCGACAAGGCGCAGCCGCCGCAGGTCGCGATCAATCGCCCAGGCGGCGACTACCGCGCCAGCCCCATCGAGGAGGTCACGGTCGGGGTGAAGGCGGCCGACCAGTTCGGACTCAAGGACATGCATCTCCACTACTCGGTGAACGGTGGGCCGGACCGCGATGTGAACTTGCTCAAAACGCCCGGCGAGAAGACTGCCGATGGTTCGTACATGCTGCCGCTGGAGGACTACAAACTGGCGCCCGGCGATTTGGTCAGTGTGTATGCCACCGCGAAAGACGGAAACACCGAGGCACGCACCGACATCGGCTTCATCCAGGTGGATCCGTTTGAGCGCGAGTTTTCCCAGTCGCAGCAGAGCGGCGGAGGAGGAGGGGGCGGTGGTGGCGGCGGTGGACAGAACAACAACCAGACGGAGATTTCCAAGCGCGAAAAAGAACTGATCGCCGCGACTTGGAAGCAGCAGAACGACAAGACCGCTACGCCCAAGGATGCAGCGGCGCAGGGTCAGTTCCTGTCCGATGCGCAACAAAAGCTGCGCGACCAGGTGATGGCGCTTTCCGTCCGCATGCAGAGCCGCGACATCTCCGCGGCCAATGAGGAGTTCACCGATTTCGACAAGGATATGCAGGCTGCAGCCGCTGCTATGGCGCCTTCGGCGGAAAAGTTGAAGGGAATGCAGTGGAAAGATGCGATGCCGCTGGAGCAGAAGGCGCTACAGGCGTTGTTGCGCGCGGAGGCAACCTTCCGCCAGATCCAGGTGGCCTTCGGCCAGCGCGGCGGCGGTGGTGGGGGCGGGGGTGGCGGCGGCGCAGGACGCGACCTGGCCAGCCTCTTCGACCTGGAACTGGACACGGCAAAGAACCAGTACGAGACGGCGCAGACTGCTTCTCCGCAAGAGCAGCACGAGAAGGATGTAGAAGACGCGCTGGAGAAGCTGGATGCGCTGGCGAAGCGGCAGGCAGACCTGGCCAATCAGCGGCCCAATCCGCAACAGAGTTTCCAGGAGCGCTGGCAGCAGGAGATGCTGCGCCGCGAGGCAGAACAACTGCAGCGCCAGATGGAGCAGATGGCCAACAACGGCCAGCAGGGCCAGCAGGGTCAGCAGGGCCAGCAAGGACAGCAAGGTCAGCAAGGTCAACAAGGACAGCAAGGAGCAGCAGAGGCTCGAGTGCCTCTTCCGGATCGGCCTCGGGTCAGGCGAGTTCGCAGGCGCAGGGCGGTTCCCAAGGCCAGAACGGTTCGCAGGCATCGCGCCGCCAAGCGGGCAACCAGTCTTCCGGCCAGTCCGGCGATCAGCGGATTGAACAGGCGCTCAACCGTCTTCAGCAGGCAACCGATGCGATGAAGCGCGGCAGCACGCCGCAGCAGGGAACGGACGCCGCGCAGCAGGCCGCCGACCGATTGCGCGATGCCACCAACCTGCTCGCCGGCACGCAGCAGCAACTCGCATCCGGCAAAGTTGACTCCCTGGCGCGCGAGGCCGGTCAACTGACGCAGGAGGAGCACACCCAGGCCGACCAGATCGACAAGCTGGCCAGCCAGCAGGGTCAAGCCGGCGCTACGGACATGGACAACATGGCGGCCCTCATCCGCCAACGCGATCAGCTTGCGCAGGAGCGGCAACAGCTCTCCGACGAACTGTCGAGCCTGCAGAAAAATATCCGCGATGCCGAACGCGAGATGGCCCCCAATCAACCTGGGGTTGCCCAGAAGTTGCGCGATGCGCTGACCGGGATGGATGAGTCCGATCTGGACAACCATGTGCAGCGGACCGCGGACTGGCTGCGCAGCGGAATCAATCCGAACTCCAATGGCACGGAGACCGAGATTGCGCAGGGACTGGAGAAGTTGAGCCAGCAGCTCCGTCAGGCGCAGCAGGGAATGGGGCAGGGCCAGCCCGGTCAACGCGGCGCAGGACAGCAGGGCGACCAGACCGCTGCACTCAATCAGGTCGAGCGTCTACGTAATCAGATTGAAGCCATGGCAGCCGCGCGTGGCGGCAATGGCAGGCCCGGGCAGAATCAGAACGGACAAGCCCAGAACCGGCCAGGCCAAAATGGCCAAGGTCAGAACGGCCAGGGACAAAATGGCCAAGGTCAAAATGGCCAAGGTCAGAACGGACAAGGCCAAAATGGCCAGGGTCAGAATGGCCAGGGTCAAAATGGCCAAGGCAGCGGGCAACAGGCCGGCAATGGTCGAGGACAAGGTCGCAACGGCCAGCAACAGGGCGGTAACGGACAGGGCGGCCAGCAGCAGGGTGGCGGCTTGGGTCAGCAGGCTGGAAACAATCCAGGCCAGCGCGGCGGCAACGGCGCCCCATTCGGCGGCGATGTCGGCAACCGGACCCTGGGCGGGCAGGGCGGCGATATACGCAATAGCGGAGGAGGCGGTGGCGGCACCGTGTGGGGCAATGTCAACACCGGCAACAACCACTACGGCCAGGCCGGCGCAGCAGACTGCGCCCACCGATGCATCCGGCAATCCCGCCGATACCGAGGCCACCTATCGGCAGGGCATGCGCGAGTTGAACCAGCTCCGGCAACTGGTGCAGAGCGACCCGCAAACCGAGAAAGAGATATCGGACCTGACGCGGCAGATGCAGCAACTCGATCCCAGCCGCTTCCCAGGCAATCCCGCCATGGTGGAGCAGATGCACCGCGAAGTGCTTAGCTCAGTCGATAAGATAGAACTCCAGCTTCAGCACGACGACGCCTCCACTGAAGCTCGCACCGGCAAGCCGGACGCAGTTCCCGCGGGATATCAGGAATCCGTCGCCGAGTACTACCGCCGGCTGAGCAAGAACCCATAGCCGCGCGGTCCTAGTACTTGCGTTTCCCTTTGTTTGTCATTCCGCAGCGCAGCGAAGGAATCTGTTTCTGTTTTTTCGTTTGTCATTCTGAGCGAAGCGAAGAATCCCCGCATTTGCCGGGTGCCCCATTCATGACGCAGTCTCATCGTGTCATGGGTGGGGTATCGAGTGAAGCTCGACCGCCTTACCTGACCATTCAATTACGCCGTCATTCTGGCCTGAGCGAAGTCGAAGGCCAGAATCTCTGTATTTGTCTCTTTACTTGTCATTCCCGAAGGGAATCTGCTTCTACCTTTTTCGTTTGTCATTCTGAGCGAAGCGAAGAATCCCCGCATTTGCCGGTTGCCCCATTCATGACGCGGTTTCATCGCGTCATGGGTGGGTATCGAGTGAAGCTCGACCGCCTTACCTAACCATTCAATTACGCCGTCATTCTGGCCTGAGCGAAGTCGAAGACCAGAATCTCTGTATTTGTCTCTTTACTTGTCATTCCCGAAGGGAATCTGCTTCTGCTATTTCGTTTGTCATTCTGAGCGAAGCGAAGAATCCCCGCATTTGCCGGGTGCCCCATCCTTTCGCGTCTCTGTCGTATGCGAAAGGGTGGGAGACCACAAATCCGCGTTCCCTTGTAGAATTCTCCTGCCATGCCCAGGGGCCTTGTTCGCTATCAGAAATCCGGCAACTTCCACTTCATAACTTTCAGTTGTTATCGCCGACAACCGTTGCTCGGTCATAGCGCGGCTTACCGGGTCTTCGAGCGTGAGATGGAAGTCGTGCGTCTGAGCTATGGATTTGTTGTTGCCGGATATGTGCTGATGCCCGAGCATGTTCATCTACTTGTCGGCGAGCCTTTGGTTTCGTCCATGTCGATCGCCTTGCAGGTGCTCAAACAGAACATTTCAAAATAAAACTGAAGCGACCGGGGGACACGCGCTTCTGGCAACGACGCTATTACGATTTCAACGTGCATTCCGAGTTCAAGCGACTGGAGAAGTTGAGTTTAGACATGCACCGCAATCCAGTAAGGCGAGGCCTGGTGACGAAACCGGAAGATTGGCCGTGGTCGAGTTACGTGCATTATGCGACGGGTAGAATGGGTGCGGTTGAGATTGAGTCGGAATGGACGGCACGAAGAAGAGAAGCAAACAAGATGCTGTTAAGTGGAATGCGGTAACTCCCACCCTTCGCAAAGTACGCGAAGGATGGGGCACCCAATATTTTGAGGTGATGAATGAGAAAACAAATGGAAAGGGTGGGCCACCCGCCCTGAGCGAAGTCGAAGGCCAGAATCTCTGTATTTGTCCTTTTGTTTGTCATTCCGCAGCGTAGCGAAGGAATCTGCTTCAGCCCAACTCTTTGAATATGTCAGTAAGTTTCACATCCAATGCTTCTGCTAGGGCGAGAAGAGTTCTCAGCCCAACCTCGCGGGAACCACGCTCCAAGTCCGAAATGTGAACTTCGTGAACGCCGGAGTGTTGGGCAAGATCAATCTGCCTCCAACCCTTCGCTTTGCGTAACTGCCTGATCCGGTTCCCCAGCAGGACGCAAATATCACTTGACATTTCACCATGATCGGATTAGTGCTTGGACTATATTTAGCGCATACACTCTCTGACAGGGATTCGGCATGAAACGCCTAAGCGTTCAACATGCCTTTCCTTTGCGGCGGTGCAAATTCGACGTCTGATGAGGAGTTCACGTGAGAAAATTTTCGACGCTTTTCCTGTTACTGACTTGCCCTGGTTTGTTGCTCCTTAACGGCTGTGCTTTGATACTTCATGGCAGTCACCAATCAATACCCGTCTCTTCTGTTCCCTCCGGCGCGAATGTGATGGTGAAGGGCTCCAAGAGCCTGTGTCCACAATCCGTCAACGGCTGGTGCAAGATGGCGGAAACTCCTGGAATAATTGCGGTGCGACGCGGCGACCGATTGACGTTCCGGTTTGAAAAGGACGGCTTCAAGCCTGTGGAAGTGAGCCTGAAGAAAAGCGTCACTGGCGCCACTTTTGGCAATCTTATAATCGGCGGTGTCATCGGATTCGTCATCGATTTCAGTACCGGCGCAGCATATAAGCAAACTCCGGAACAGGTCTCTGTGACGTTGGACGCATTGAGCAAGACAACTCCGTCCGCAGCATTAAAGCATCACTCTAAGGATACGATCCTGGTCGTTTTCCGCGAAAAAACCCCCGGCGAGCCAACGGGTGAAGCACTCTCTGTAGAATAGACGGTTTCCAAGAGCGCCACGATGGAACGGCGGGTGGTGGACATCCAACTCGCCTTCCGCGGCGCTACGCGCCTCAATGTATTGGGAAACTTTCAGTAGTACAAGGTGGTTCGACGAGGTGCAAAAGGTACGACTACACCGTCATTCAAATTCAACTTGGAGGGAAGGCAATGGAAGGCAAAACTCTATTAACGATACCGATGGCATGCCTATTGCTGGCAAGCAATCTTTGCGCCTCGGCCCAGACTGCCAAGGTGCAGGACGGGATCGGCTTCAGTAGCTCACTCGATCAGACAGCCCCTGGACTGACAACGGCAGCCGTACTGCAGACCTCTCGATTCACGGACGGTTCGACTTCCAGCAGCCAGCAGAATGGGCCTTATTCTGCGAACAAACCCCAAAAGAGCCAGGACCCTGACTTCCATAAGTACATGTTTGATATTGGCTTCGGTGTCCCCACTTCAGTAGGTACCACTGACAAATACCAGACTTACGGCTTCAACTTCCAGACTGGCTTTGGCCGTAATCTGAATCGCTATGTAGGGGTAAAACTCGAATATGACTTCAACTATTTCAATATTCCCACCACGGCAGATACCCAAAACAACACTGGCGATGTACTTATTAACTCCATTTCAATTGACCCATATCTAAATCTTTCTCCGAAGAGCAGGGTTGGTCTGTATCTGGTCGGAGGCGGTGGCTACAATTGGAAAACTACCCAGTTCACAGCGCCAACCGGATACGAGGTTTGTAGTCCGCTCAATGGCTGCGTACTACAAAGCCCGGTTGTGGCCAGCTATTCCAACGATGCCTTTGCAATGAACATCGGCTGCGGGATCAACTGGAGACTCGCGCCTTTCATCATCTACGCGGAAGCGCGCTATGTGCAGGTGGAGAGCCAATCCAGCAAGGTCAACAGTTCCAATCCTTATCCGCCAGCTTACTATAGTACCGACTACATTCCGATTACAGTTGGTTTTCGCTGGTAACTGGCGGGTGGCCGGGTCTGAACCATCAGAAAAACGGGTGCCACCACTCGCTCTTGAAATGTGGGTTCCAGCCCAAACCCGCCCTGCATTTCTTTTCCCCAAAAACCTTAGCAAATTCGCGTGTCAATACCCTCGTCGTCCCAAAATCCTCATAACCAACACCCCATCAACCACTTCCCGTTCCAAAATACTTGGCATAGTAGTTATGCTCCAACCCGTATCATTAAGAGTAGGAGGAAGTATGTCCAAAGACCGATCTGGATGCGCCCTAGGGCCTTCGTATGAGCCGTAATCGTCACACCAAGTCCAGACCAGTCCAGACTTAACCTATTTAGAAGGGATACTTTAGGACTTTTAACGGATTTTTTCACGCGCCCTTCAACCCGAAGCGCTGCGCTTCTCACTTCGCCGCAACCGGCCGGCAAGCCAACGGCCACGGCGACGCGATACACTTTTATCCCATATGTTGAATCGACGCCAATTTATCGCTACCTCCGCCGCCGCTACAGCCGTTGCCGCACTCGCGCCCCGTGCGCTTGCGCAGCCCGCGCCCGTCCCCTTCATCGATTCTCACGTTCACGTGTGGAAGACCGATCCGGCGTTTCCGTTTGCCGCGGGTGTTCATCCATCGCCGGCAGACGCGTCGGTCGAGATGCTGCTGGATCTGATGCACGCCAACAATGTCCTGCGCACGGTCTGCATTCAGGTCATCCACTACAAGTGGGACAACAGCTATCTGGCCAGCGTGCTGAAGCGTTACCCCAAAGACTTCCACGGCGTGTGCCGCGTCAATCCCGAGGACCCCGCCGCGCCGGACCAGCTAAGCAAGCTCACCCAGGAGCAGGGATTTAGCGGCGTGCGCCTGAGCCCGGCGGCTGGCCCCGGCGGCGACTGGCTCACCGGGCCGCTGATGCCGCCGCTGTGGCGGCGTTGCGCCCAGCTCAAGGTGCCCATGACGCTGCTCATCCCGGCCACGCGTCTGCCTCAGATACATCCGTTGATCGAGGCCAATCCCGACCTACAGATCGTCATCGACCACATGGCCGACACGCCGTTGGACCACCCAGAGCAGTTGGAACTGCTGCTGGCGCTGGTTCAGTACCCTCACATCTTCGTCAAGGTTTCGCACATGTGGTCGCTATCGAGACAAGCGTATCCGTATACCGACGCCGCTGCGCAGGTGAAGCGGCTGTATGATGTCTTCGGCGCAAAACGCCTGATGGCCGGGACCGACTGGCCCATCTCCCTGCCCAAACAGTCCTACGCGCAGACCGTCGCACTCTATCGCGACCACTTCGACTTCATTCCCGCGCAGGACCACGCGCAGATATTTTCGAAGACGGTGCAGCAAGTCTGGCCATTCGGCCTGTAGTGGCGGAGTGTTCTACCTGCGCTGCGGACCCAGCATTGCGACACTTCTCAGGCCGGGACCGCCTCGCGCAGCGAGGAAACCTCAAGCCGTGCCAGCCTCTCGTCGATCTTTGTCAGAGATGCTTCCATTTGTCCCTGGGGAGCCTGGCTGCAAAAGACCGGGTTGTTGACCCACCAGTCCATCCCCATCTCCTTGGCCTTGTCGACCGAGCAGATCACCAGACGGATCTGGATGGAGAGCAATTCAATGTCGACGAGCTTGATCTTGATGTCTCCGGCGATCACAATGCCTTTGTCGAGCACTCGCTCGAGGACATCCGACAGGCTGGAACTCTGCAACGAGTGTGGAACCGATTGTAGTGCCATAGTGCGTCTCCTCTGTCAGTACAGCGTTCCCAAGGGGCCAAGGTCGAGATTTAGGTCCCGATCTTCGAGCCCGAACTCATTGCGCAGACGGTCGATCTCTTCCGCCTGGCGCATCAGCGTGAAGCCCAGCCTCTCGATCTGTTCCTCGCTAAGCGAGCCGGCATCGATACGGCGCAGCGCCTGGCGTTCCAACAATTCATGCAGTAGCTTGACGACGGTGAGGACAAGTTGCCCAAGCCCGTTCTTCACTTGTTCCGGGTCCAGTTCCAGGCGTGCGCGGCAGGGAGTTCCGCTGTGCGCACGGGGCTGCATACACGCCTCCTGCTGCATCACCAGGGCGAAGTCCTGGATCGATGTAGACTCGACCTGCATGGCTTCAACCGGCTGCAAGGCTTCTCCCCTTTCCGATGTCGATGGAGAGTCCGCCTGCCGGCTGCCCGTTGAGCAGGCTTGCGCGCGCGGTCTCTATCGAAGTCAATACCAGTTGCAGGCCCAGGTAGAGAAGGTCCACGCCGGCCACCGAGATGGTAATTTCGCCGGCCACGACAACTCCCTTGTTCAACACGCGATCGAGGACCTCGCAGATCGAGACGCGCTTGTTCTCCTCGAATCCGCTGAGTTCAAGCGCGAAACGGTCCTGGTTGGCTGTGGTTTCAGGCAACACGGGCGGTCACCTCCTGTCCAGAGGAACGGTAGAGGCGCTGTCCCAACTGTTCCAACTGCTCCAGGCCGCCAAGCTCCGGCTGTCTGTATATCTGAATCTGCTGTGTGTGCGGGAACACCTTCTGAAACTGCTTCACTGCATCCGATTCACGCCGCCGCAGGCCCACGCACAATCGGCAATCGCACGGGGGTGTCAACAGGTTTAGGAACATGAGTGGAACGGCGATACCCAGCCTGGCGCACGCTGCCACCAGGTCCTTGGTCTCTTCCAGGGCCATCCGGGTGGGAATGCTCACCGGGTAAAGAGCGGCGGCAGTGGGATTCTGTAGCAGATCGCGAAGTTTCTTCAGGTTGCGGGAGATTGCCAGCAGTTCGTCCACGAATCCCGGCATTTGCAGGATGTGCTCGTATTTGAGAAACAAGTTGAAGAAGACCTTCAGCCACTGGTTGATCAGGTCCGGCATCTCCAGTAGTCGGACCATGTGGCCGGTGGCGGCACAATCCAGAATGAAGAGATCGTAGCTATCATGGGCCATGAAATCCAGGATGCGGGTAAGCGCCATCACCTCATCCAGGCCGGGAGGGGCAAGATCCAACATGCGTTCAAGTACAACGCGGTCGAATGTCAAGTCGAAGCCGCGGGCGACGGACTCTAGAAAATGCTCCAGGTCATTTGCGTAGCGAGCTTTCAGTTTTTCAAACTCCGCCCGAGAGTCGATTTCCATGGCCGTCAAGCCGGGAAGCAGCAGCTTAGGCCGGGGACCGATCTCGGTTTGCAGGCAGGCGGAGAGCGAGTGGGCCGGATCGGCGGAGAACAGCAGCACCCGTTTCTCAGGAAAGTCGTGGGCCAAACGAATAGCAGTAATGCAGGAGAGCGTTGTTTTGCCCACGCCGCCCTTGCCTGCAAAGAGCATGAATTGCATTGGTGCCGAAGGCATCGGAGCCGGAACTGGTACGGTTGGTTCGACCGGAGCTGCGCTCTTGCGAACGATGCTGCAACCGGCCGCGATCTCAGGCCCTCGGGCGATCGGTTGCGCGTGGTCCCAGAAATTCATGAGCAACGTCTGGCCGCGGACCTCCTCCTGCCGCAGCCCGATGCCCCACGCAGGGCAGGGAACCCTGATACCTGTCATCAACCGCTGGATCTGGATCTGTTCATACGACGCGGCAGTCGTGCAGGTAGGGCAATCGCACTCCAGGTGGAGCTGATTCACGACCAGTTCGGAGACCGGCATCTTCCGTTTCTGCAACTCATGGAAGAGGGCCACGGTTTCGCAGACGCTGAGCGGCTCGGCAATGGAAACTGGAACGAACTGGGTGCGGTGAGGATCGTGCAGCAGCTTCTCGGCCAGATGGAGTGTGGACTTCCACTTGGCCACAAACAAGTCGAGCCGATCCAAACTGGTATCGTGGCTGAAGACCCGCCGCATGTACCGGCGCTTGGCCAGCAACGCCTCCAACATTCCCAGCCATCGCAGGATGAGATCGGGCATGGCCAGCAACCGCAAGGTATGTCCGCTGGGCGCGGTATCCACCACAATGCAGTCGTATTGGCGGGTCTCTATCCACGAGGAAATTTCAAACAGAGCCATCAACTCGTCCAGGCCGGGCAGAGACAGGCTGAGGAATTGATGGATGTCCTCGTCGTCCAGGAAGGTGCCGGCGGCGGCAATCTCGCGCAGCATACCTCCGTTCTGTTCGCGGAACTCGGTTAGGCACTGCTGAGCGTCCAACTCGAGAACCTGTAGCTTGCCGGAGGGCACGTACCCAGCCAGGCTGTCGCGCACAGAGTGGGCCGGGTCTGTGGAAACCAGCAGGAATGAGCGGTTCGGGTCCAGCGCGGAGAGGCGCAGCGCGGCAGCCGTGGCGCAGGTGGTTTTGCCAACACCGCCCTTGCCGCCGAATAGCAGAAGCTGGAGACCCGGTTTGACGAAGAACGATAACATCTGCCGGTTCATTCCGGTCTCCCGTTTCCTTGCGTCTCGCCGGATACCCACCCGGTCGCGCCGGATTCATCGGGTTCATCCTCGTCCGGCTCTTCTGTTTCCCCTTCGTCTTCCAGGCGGCTTTCGATGGCATCCAGCCTGTCTAACAGAAGCTTCTCCCCGGCATCGAACTCCGCTTCGCTGATCCGCCCGGTCTCCAATTGCATGTAGAGGACCCGCAGTTGCTCGGTGATCGACGTGGCCTCGCCGGCCAGCTCTTTCTGTGCGATCTCGCCGATCTCGCGGAAGACCCACAGAATGCTGTGGACCGGAAATAGGAGAATGTCGTCCACCAGCAGCATTACTGCTCCAGTTCGAGCTCAACGAAGTTATGCGGCGCCCAAGGCCCGCTATAGTCGAAGGAGAAGTTGTTGTCGAAGAAGTTGGCTGCCGCAAATACCCCTGCGGAGAACGCGTCCTGCGCATCGCGCCCCACCAGACATGCCAGGTTGATCACCTCGTTCTCATTGCGGCACTGGTTCGACTTGAATTCCACGCATAGCGGGGCAAGCGCGCGCTCCACCTTGGAGGTGTGGTCCTCCCGGTCGTCGTTCAGCAGTCGGTCGAACATCCGGCCCAGTTCGATCTTTTCCTCCTGCGTGAGTTGGTGGCGTGCACTCATCATGCGGTCCCTCGCCGAACGCAGCTCTGCGTGAATGTTGACGAGGTACTCAAAGATATTGGGCACGTCCCAGCTGACACGCAATCCCATCTCTACCTTGCCGGCCACGCGAGTGAGCTGTTCGTCGAAGGCGCGCCGATTCTTGACCAGGATCTTAAGAATGGCCTGCGGGCTGTTGGCGATGGTGCCAAAGGCCATCGGCAGCGGGGTAGTGTCTGCAAGAAGACGATTGAGAACAGCCTGGTGGGCCTTCAAATTGGCACGTTCCGGCCGGACCTTGTTATTGGATAAGCGGCTGACTACGGCGGCCACACGACCGTCGGTGATGGTGTACACATCCTTACCATCGAGTCCCAGAGAAGGATAGGCTCGCGGTATGTCCCCCGCCACGATTGCGTACAGATAGTGTCTTCCGGTGGTCGCGGGAACTCCAGGACCATGGCCGGGGCCGGTTGCTATGGTTGCACACTCAGCAGGACTCATGGCCTACTCCTTCCTTGCGCGAAGCGCACCCGTCCCATGTGCGATCCCCATCGCGTTCCCAGCCAAAGACGCCTCGACTCGGCGTTGAATAGATGTAGCCACTCCTGAAGCAAACGCAACTCTACAACTCGCGCCAGGGGCGCCCCGGTGGAAACCGCGCTACAACGGAAGTTCCTGCGATGGCGGTTGCCAGGTGTGTGGGCGGAAGTCTTGATGGTCAACATGGGCGATTCCTCAGTAACGGATTTTGAATCCGCCCGCGCTGCTTCGTGGCGTTGGCTTCAGTTCGAGGCCGGGCAGGCGCGCCACAATGCTTCGGCCGGAACCGTCCACCGCCTGTAGCAGCTCTAGTTTGGCTTTCTCGATTTCCTGGATACGAGCATCGATCGATGCCACACGCTGGCTGGCGCTCTTACGCTCCATATTCCGCCGGGCCCGTTCCATCTCCAGGCAGGTAATTTGCATGTAGCTTCGGTACGGCAGGGAGAGTTGATCCACTCGGCCGGAGAGCGTGCGAAGCTGATTCAAACCTTTCGCAGGGATTGCCATGGGATCACTCCTTCCCTTTGTGTACAAGGCGGGGACGGCTGGTGGTGCGGCTTGCCTTCAGTGCGGCGTTGCAGACTCGCGCCATGCTTTCATCGATCTTGTGCGGCATCAACGATTGCCCCTCGCACGTGACCTTGGCCGTATCGGTGGTTAGAACGTCATGGCAAACCCATTGAAAGACCGGATCTCTCATCGAGGCTTGCGCCTTACGGTGAACCAGAATTCTAGCTATGGCAATGGTGGCACGAATAGTTGGCCGGTGGTTGTTCACACCGGTGCCTCGCAACTCGTTCACAATGTCCACTATGATTTCGGCATCCTGGCGCGCCACGCCGGACTGGGCAATCGCAATCGCAATCTCCGTCTCCCGGTCGAAGTTGCCCATCTGAATGGTGATCAGACGGTCCATCAGCGCATCCTGGGTCTTATGGACCCCGGCATACTCCTCCGGGTTGGAGGTGAAGATCGCCCGGAAGTCCGGATGGACCCGAAGATATCCTTCGCCGTTTTGCCGCAGGCTAGGAAGATTCAGGACCCGCTCCTCCAACACACTCAGCAAGGCGTTGTTGGCCTCCGGGCGGGAACGGTTGAACTCGTCGTAGATCAGGGTATTTCCGCTGGCACAGGCCGTGGTGAGACGGTTATCCACCCATAACGTATTCATGTTCTCTTCCGTCTTGAGCACGGAATGAATATAGTTGTCGACTAGCTTCGATTTGCGGTAACCTGCATCCTTTCCGACCAGGTCCGAACTGCCGAACTCGTCATCGCCATGGACGAGAGTGACCGGGCGGCCGAGTTTGGCCGCTACATGAAAGGCCAGCGTTGTCTTGCCGGTGCCAGCCGAACCGGCAAAATGCACTGCATAACCGACCTCCAGATAGGCAAGCGCCCGTTCGGCCAACGCCTGAATATGCGGAGTGGCAACGAATTGATCGCTGGCCTCCGCCTCGATGTTGTCCCCACCAGGCTGCACCCTGACGACCGATTCACTGAAATCTCTGCTCAGTGGTTCTACCATTGAAGTGCTCACTTTATTAACAGCTCACTTTCTACCGGCGAGAATCAGGACCGCTTTGAAGATTTAATGGGACGCTTGGAGGATGGTGACACTCTCGCAACGCGAGATCGCACAGCTGGTTTAGGCACGTGGGCGGCCTGCGGCTTATTCTTCGCGCGACCCTTTACCTTTGTAGGATGTGCAAGAATAATCTGCTGTTCTGCTCTTTCGGTCTTGCGAGCCGCAGGGCTGAGGCGAAGAGGTGTTCG
Organism: uncultured Acidobacteriaceae bacterium; assembly: GCA_963799175.1. Taxonomy (GTDB): domain Bacteria; phylum Acidobacteriota; class Terriglobia; order Terriglobales; family Acidobacteriaceae; genus Edaphobacter. The sequence goes on from CAWCWC010000008.1 coordinate 339,558, forward strand.
GCCAAGCCATGCACGGTGGGCTCCCGCCAGATCGCTCGCGAAGCCAGTGCATAGACCGGAAATCTGAGAGCGCCGCTCTTCGGTCTGACGGATAAGTTCGTCTCGGAGAGCCTGACGGGAGCGGCTGGCGGAGACAATTTCGTCGTGCAGCCGCGTCATTGTTTGGGTTAACACGCCCATGATCCTTCTCCTTTGAAGTGCAGTTGCCGAGTGTGAGCCGAAGGATCGGCACCACCCGCAAGCAGGCCGGAACAAGGTTCGGGCAAAAGCAGACTGCTCCATAGGGCCATCAGATTGCGCCCGCTTGAACCGGGGGTTCGTTGGTTCGTTGCTAAGCTTTTTTGCCGGCCCAGGCTTTGCGGGCGCCGGCCAGGTCGTTCGTCATCTCGCGGCGCTGCGCATTGACCAAGCGGCGCACGCCTTTCAGGAACGTCATACGTTCCTTCTTGGTTCGTCCGGCCATGGCTACCCGGTCCTCGTGGATCTGAGAGCAGAAATCTTCAACCGTCTGCTTCCGCTCCTTGGCGTCTTGCTGCAATTCGGTCATCGCGCTGGCGCGCATTCCGCGCAGAGTGACAATCTCTCGGCACAGCCGTGTCATATCATTGGTCAACATGTCTTTGCTCCTGTTCTGGGTTGATGGATCGGAGAATCCGTCGCCGGAGAGGCCTCTGAACGGGGCCTCTCTCCGGCGGTGGAAACCGTACGAGTGTAGATCTACGCCGGCGATGCTGCGCTAGCTGTCAGACCGATGGCTTCGGCATACTTCAGGTACGTTTCGACCGAAGCGATTACAACGCGAGCTTCCACCGAAAGCAGTTCGATGCCGACCAGCGACACCTTAACCCAAGCATCGATTACGATGCCCTTGTCAAGGATGCGGTCAACAACTTCTGCCAAGCTGGATGAATCTGTAGACTTATTCACTTTCGCCATTGCGTTCGTTCTCCTTTCCGGCTTCCGCCGCATATAGGACACCAAGCATGTCCAACCTGCCAGTATGGAGAGCAAGCGTATGGCCAAAGCATGGTTAGAGGGAACTAAGGGAATCGCCAATAAAATCAACGGATTTGTGATAGTTAGAACATGCTAATGAGGTACGCAATTATGCTTGCTATGTGATGTAAGTCAAGCAATACAAACTTGCTCAAGCAGATTGCGGGGGTAGCTGAATCAGGCTGCGACGGATCGCAACGAAGAATCCATGCAGCATCCTTCGCACACGCAAGGAAACCCAATCAAAACTGGGGAATTGGCTCCATAGGAGGCATTCCATAGAATCAGGCGGCGGAGGCCACGAAGTTGTACGGTGGCCAGGGCCCGCTCAACAACAGTTTCACGCCGTGCGGAGCAGATATTTTGCGGGCCATCTTGCGAAACTCCTCGGCCCTACTCTTCGGCGTCAGAAAGTAGAGCGAGAGTAGGCGTCCCTGGTGCGACAACGAGACCTCCCGGCGCTGCTCGGTGAAGCAGTCATCCAGCAGGGCCAGGATGCGCTCGGCCAGTAGGGCTTCCTCCGGAGCAAGTGTGTCCTGAGAGTTGTAGCGATTGCGCAATGACGCAAGATAGGCAGCACCCGGAGAGTGCGCAATGTTTGGGAGTGGCGTCGCAGATGGCGGCCATAGAAGGCGAATCCCCATCTCCGCCATGCCGCGAAGCCGGAGCAGCAGAGCTTCGTATTCCGTGTGGTGGTCCTCGATCAACTGAAGGATCTGCTCCTTGCTCTCCACCACACAACCGTAACGCATAGGGATGACGGTCCGCCGGGCGTGGACCGCCTCAACCACACTCTCGTATGCTAGCAGCGAGGAGACGCTGGGCGCCGTGGCAGGCTCTTCCACCTCCGATACCACGGCCATCAGGCCGTGGCCGGTCACGATACGTATTTCCGTACTTTGGAAAGGCGCATTCCCATCCTGTTGGCAGATGCAGTAGAGAAGGACCTTCATGCCTGCGGACCGCCGGAGAGGTCCGCAGCAAAACTATAGGGCGGCCACGGTCCGGTCAGCGCCAGCATCAAGCCTGGAAACGCATTGCTGATGTTGAACTGTTCCAGGCAGGCCTTAAAGTCCTCGAACGCTTCCGGTGGAATGAGGAAAGCCCAGTTCAAGACGATCTCGGACTTGGTTTTCTCGTCCATCGGCGTCCGTACCTTGCGTTCCCTGAAGCCGCCGGTGTGCGTCGCTAAGGCTGCTGCCGCGCTCTGACTGAACGCTCTTAGCCGTTGGTTGAACTCTTGCTCCAATTGGGCTTTGATCCGCCGATCCTGAAAGTAGCGAGTGCCAGGAGAGCCAGCCAACTCATCCGCCGCGGGATAAATCAGACCACGCAGCGCGCCGGCGCGATCCAGCAGTCCTTTGACGGCCCATTCCTGTTTTTCGCCGAGTTCAGTGAAGAACCCTGCGATAGCCACACGATGTTCGACGAGGAACTGCTCCAGGCTGTCGAGGGAGGAGAAGAGGGTCGCAAAACGCGCCGGTAACACCGGAGCCTGGCTCATGATGTGCTCGATCACATATTCGTGGCGGCAGACGCGCGGCCCAAGCCAGGTCAGGTCCTGCATGTTTGCTTCCGCAGACTCTCCTGTAAACTCTCCCAACTCGACCTCACTGTAAATGGCGCAAGTCTCACCGCAGGCTCGCGCCAACACGGGTTGGCGTTCATCAACTCCGGTAGTAGCGCACCGGAGTTCGCAGCCGGAGAGGGTAAGGCAATACAGATAATAGGCCAGTTCGCGGGGTTTCATTCACTGCCGCCGTGCTTCTTCCAACTCCGCTTCCAGGTCATCCGGTCCGATCAGCACCTCCGCAGCTTTCTCGGGCTTCTCGATCCTGCCGGCCACCGCGCGACGCACGGCACGCAGGGCCGCCTTGGCGCAGACGCCCTGGATTTCGGCGCCGCTGAACTCCTCTGTGGCTGCGGCGAGGCTGGCGATGCCGATTCCCGGCGCAAGCGGCTTGTTGCGCAGATGCACCTGAAAAATCTCGTTGCGGCCCTGCTCGTCGGGTAGCGGAATCTCGACGATCTCATCAAAACGCCCTGGCCGCAGGATGGCCGGATCGAGCATGTCCGGCCGGTTGGTGGCGCCCAGCATAAGCACTCCCCTCAGTTCCTCGACGCCATCGAGCTCGGCGAGAAACTGGCTCAGGACGCGCTCGGCGACGTGAGCATCGGAGCCTCCGGAATCGCGCGCCGGCACCAGTGCGTCAATCTCGTCAAAGAAGATAATGCACGGCGCCGCCTGCTTGGCCTTGCGAAACATGTCGCGCACGCCTTTCTCCGAATCGCCCACGTACTTGGAGAGTAGCGCCGGACCTTTTACCGAGATAAAGTTGACCTTGCTCTCACTTGCGATGGCCTTGGCAAGCATGGTCTTTCCGCAGCCCGGCGGTCCAGTCAGCAGAATGCCCTTGGGCGGACGGATTCCGGCCTTCGTGAACAACTCCGCATACTGCAACGGCCACTCCACCGCTTCGATCAGCCGTTGCTTGACCTGTGCAAGGCCGCCCACGTCCTCCCATCGAACGTTGGGCAGCTCCACGAATACTTCGCGCATGGCGGAGGGCTCAACCTCGCGCAACGCATCCAGAAAGTCTTCCTTTTGTACCTCTAGCTTGGATAGTTGTTCGTATGGAATCTTGGCCAGCGCGAAGTCAATGCTGGGCATAATGCGGCGCAGGCAGATCATCGCGGCCTCGCGGCAGAGCGCTTCCAGGTCGGCCCCCACAAATCCGTGGGTGATCTCCGCCAGGTGGCCGATCGCTACGTCTTCGGCCAGCGGCATGCCCCGGCTGTGGACCGATAGAATCTCTTCGCGCCCGACGCGGTCGGGAATCGGGATGGCGATCTCGCGGTCGAAACGGCCGGGCCGGCGCAGGGCCGGATCGAGCAGGTTGGGCAGGTTGGTCGCGGCGATCACGATCAGGTGCTGCCGTTTGGCCAGCCCGTCCATCAGCGCCAGAAGTTGCGCGACCACCCGCTTTTCCACTTCGCCGACCACGTTCTCGCGGCGCGGTGCGATGGCGTCGATCTCATCCAGAAAGATGATGCTGGGGCCTTTGCGCGTTGCTTCCTCGAAGATCTTGCGCAGATGGGCCTCGCTCTCGCCGTAGAACTTGTGGATGATCTCCGGGCCGCTGATCGAAAAGAAATTGGCCTCGGTCTCATGCGCGATGGCGCGCGCGATCAGCGTCTTTCCGCATCCCGGAGGGCCATGCAGCAATACGCCCTTGGGGGCGTCGATCCCCAACTGCTCGAAGACCTCGGGATAACGCAGCGGCAGCTCGATCATCTCGCGGATGCGTTGCAACTGCGGCTTCAGCCCTCCAATGTCCTCGTAGGTGGTGGAGCGCGCGGCCACTTCCTCGGCCTGCTGCGGGTTGCCTATCACCAACACGGTGGTGGGATTGATCAGCACCGGCCCCTTGGGAGTGGTGCTGCCTACACGGAAATCTGCCCAGCGGCTGCCAAACAACGGGGCACGGATGCGGCTGCCCTCGCGCACCGGCAGGCCATCCAGCAGGCTCCCGATATAGTCCAGATCGCGGTCTGCCGGCCGCACGTTGGCCGGGGCCAACACGACACGCTCGGCGGGCCTGCAACTGATCTTATGCACCGACACGACCTCATCCAGTCCAGCCCCGGCATTCTCGCGGACCAATCCATCGATCTGGATGCGCGACTGCCCACGCAGTTCCTTGTGCGCGGGCATGGCCTTGCATACGGTCACCCGCTTGCCGGCGATCTCTACCGTATCGCCGACGGCTACCGCGAGTTTATCGAGGTCTTCCGGGCCCATACGGGCAATTCCCCGGCCGACATCCCGGCTCAACGCTTCAGCGACTTTGAGCTTTAGAGTCCGCGTACTTCCACACGTTCCGAAGCCATGATTGCATCCTCATTTCACACACTTGATTTCCACCACCCCTTGATTGCAGGTGACCTGCATCTTCTCGCGAGCATAGCTGGCCGGAAGCAGCACTTCTTTGCGGTACTTCTTTTCGCCGTGCGCGGCCGTGATGGTCAGCAGATCGTCCTCCACGGCGATTTGCACGTCTTCCACGCTGATGCCGGGCATCTCGGCCACGATCAATACATGGTCTTCTTCCTCGAAGAGATCCACTACGGGCTCGCGCACTTCCTGCACAACGGAGCGCCCGGATTCCCGGTCCTTGCGAATGTTCCCGAAGGGCTCGATGCGCGGACCGTCGCCGCCCAGTCCAGACTTGATGGTGAAGCCGTAGATCCCCTTCAGCTCCTTGCCGGCGCCGTGAATCTCGCCCGTGCGCGAGACTTCTTCCCCTGATTCGGAAAGCTCCCCCAGCTTCTCCACCAGCTCTCCAAGTCCCTTGAGAATCCCTCCCAGCCCTGAGTCGATGCCACTTTCACTCTTCTTCTCATCCCGCTTCTTAAACATGTGCATGCTCCCCTTCGATTTGAATTCCGTACTCCTTCACTTTGCTATGAAGGGTCTTGTAGTCCACCTGGAGCAGACGCGCGGCCTTGGCTTTGTTTCCACCTGTATTGCACAGCGCGTCGACGATGGCCGTCCGCTCAACGTGGACCGTGTTACTGCGGACGATCTCCCGCAGTGAAAGATCGCTGTGCCCCCGGCTAGGCTTGGAGGAGCGTTCCACCTGTTCCTCATCGACCGGCAATTTTCCGTTTCTGGCTCCCAGTCCGAGATGCTCCTCGGAGATCACATCCTCGGCCATCAACACGCCGCGGCGTACAACAGAGCGAAGCTGGCGCACATTTCCAGGCCAGCGGTAAGCCAGCATCGCCTCTACCGCCGGCGGGGAAAACCCGCGGATGTACTTGGAAAGCTCGATGTTCGCAATGTCCATGAAGCGCTTGGCCAGGTACGGGATGTCTTCGCAACGCTTGCGCAGAGGTGGGATGGAGATGGTGTATTCGTTGAGACGGAAGTAAAGGTCGGAGCGGAACGAGCCGTGATCGCAAAGCGCTTCCAGGTCCTGGCCGCTTGCGGTCAGCATCCGTGTGTCCACATGGATAGGCTTGACGCCGCCCAGGCGGTACAAGGTTTTTTCCTGGAGTACCCGAAGCAGCTTGGCTTGCGAGGCCAGCGGCATATTGGGGATTTCGTCCAGAAACAGTGTCCCCGTGTGGGTCTCCTCGATCTTTCCCACGGTCTTCTGATCGGCCCCGGTGAAGGCCCCCCGCTCGTGTCCGAACAACTCACTCTCAAAGAGCGCCTCGGGGACCGCGCCGCAATCCACGGGGACAAATGGCTGCCGCGCGCGGTTGCTGGCCTGATGAATGGCCCGAGCCACCACTTCTTTGCCCGAACCGGTTTCGCCCACGATGAGTACGCTGAAATTCGACTTGGCAACCCGTTCAATGGCCGCGATCACCTTGCCGATCGACTCGCTGGGTCCAAACGTCTCGCGCGGTGAGAGAACATGGTGGACGTGGTCCACCAAGTGCTTCAGCTCCAGCTTCAGGCGCCGCTCGTTCAAGGCGCGGAGAACGACGCGGAGCACCTGTTGGTGCTCAAATGGCTTGGCTAGATAGTCGTGGGCGCCGGCACGGAGCGCCTCCACCGCTCCCTGCACCTGGGCAAAACCCGTAATCAGGATCACTGGCAACTCAGGATCGATCTCCTTTGCCTTGCGCATGAGTTCCATGCCATCCATGCCTGGCATTTTCAAATCGGTCAGTAGCACATCGGGGTCACCGGCGCGGACCAGTTGCAGAGCCTCTGCTCCGTCTTTGGCCAGCAATGGAGTCAATCCTTCACGACTTATCACATTGCCCAACAATCGGGCCATCGTACTGTCGTCGTCGGCAATCAGGATCCTGCCATGCACAGGATTCATCGTGTCCTTCTTGGCCGTACTCTGGGTAGGCCCAGCGGGTAAACAACATTGATATCGGTATCCAGGTACTTGGCGGCTTGGTGCAGCATACCCAGGAACAGAATTCCGCATTCCCTCTCGCCCAGGGTTTTGTTGATTCGGTCCGCGACGAAACGGTCGCGCTTCTCCAGGAGCGTGTTGCGCAGTTGTCGCTCGCGCAGATTGGATCGGACTGCAGTGTCGGATGCAAAGGCTGCGGTTGCCAGTTGATATTCCTGCACCAACAGTTCGGGCGACTCCGTGCCCATCAGTCTTGCTCCACGCGCCTCAAGCTCCAACAGTATCTTGTGGTTTCGGCTGCCTGCTACAGCCAGTTCCGACACGATGGCCCGTTCGTGACCGCAAACCGGCAAACCATCCTGATAGAGTCGTACGGTTCCCCAAGTCAGCGGCAGGCCTGCAACCACGCGTTCGATCTCTTCCCACATCTTCTCCACCACGGTCGCGTTTCGCGTCAGACTCTGTCGCCCAAGCGTGGACAGTTTCTTGCCTCGAATCGATGCACCCAGCGTCCCCATGTCTGCCGGCGTGTGGATGATTGGGAGATAGAGGAGCTTTCTTTTCCCGGCGCATGTTGGCGGTGCATTCATACTGCCGATCATCTTGCGCCTGCCCCCGCGCAAAGTCCACGTAGAGTCGGCCGTGTTCTTTGTACATGTTCCATCATCGGTCAATTCTGTCGGTGCATTACCCGCGTGAACGTTGATCGCACCGCTTCCTGCCCATTCCGGGAATAGGTTTAGAAATAACCGCCGCGATCTACTCGACCACGTTATTGTGCTCAAAGAGCGGTATTTGAGACGATTGATGAGCGAGTACGTCCGGTACTACCACCACGACCGACGCATCTAGTGTTGGAAAAGAGAACTCCGGCGGGCTGTGGAGCAGAGACGAACTAGAGGTCAGAGCTCCGGATAGATTACAAAAAACCTAGAGAGAAACTACGGGAGAAGTGTGTCCCTGACTTGCAACGAGGTGCTCGGCGTCGTTTCTATCGCACCTAATCGTCATCCGATGGCACCTCACCCGTCGAATTTCTCCTCAGACCGGACTCCGAATTTGATAGCCACGTCAGTAGTAAGCCCGGATGGACTTTTGCGAGCCACAATCTCAGCTTCATGGATTGTTCTCCTCTTCGACTTAGCGATACTGATAGAACATAACGCGCAGTACGGACGGCGGCTGGGGCGTGGCGTTAGCGGCGCCACGACCGCCTCTGGCTTGAGCGCCGAGCGGTATCTGGGAGCCGGGCAGGTTGATGTTGGATTCGGCGGAGACGTCATAGCCGCGGCCCATGATATCGTCGCCGTTGACGCGGCGTTGCATCACCCAGGCGCCGTCCTTGAATGCGCCGCGCTCCATGATGGCGGGCGCAGCGACCCTGGCGTTGGGGATGTTGTTTGGCAGAGCAACGAACGGGAACGAAGCGTTGCTCGCGAAGTAATACTCATTCGGGGCGGTGTTGACGATTAGCACGAAAGGCTTGTCGAGGAAGGACAGCCCAACACTGCCGCCGCGCGCTGCTGCCGGAGGCGCAGCCTGGGCAGATGTAGCAGCTCCGCCGCGTCCTTGACTCGGAGGCGTAGCCTGGGCAGCTTCACCCGCAGCGCCGCCACGAGCTCCTGACACAGGGGTGAAGTCGAAGATATATCGGCCCATTGCGACCTTCCCGGGATTCTGCCCCGGTTCCAGCTCGATCAGTTTGATTGCATCCGGCTTGCCTTGCGCCTCGGCAATCGCGCCCGAGATGGAGTTGAGGAAGCCATACGACCGCACAAACGGGTCATCAGAGCTCACGTTCCGGCTACCGTCAACGCCGAAGGGCGAGAAGCAGAGGAGTTTGAGTTGGGTGAAGCCCATCCACGCGTTGTTGGCGTTCAGTCCGGTTTCTGGATTCCAGGCGGGATTGCCATTGCGCGAGTAGGTCTTGATGATTCCTTCGTAATCCGGCAGGTAGATGTCTGGCGCCAGGATGTCGATCGCCGGCCCGCCGGCCCGCCAGATGTCGTGCACCAGCGGCTCGGGGCCGCCGCTGGGATAGTCGCCCGCGCCGAGGTCGTTGGGCTGCACCAGCCAGGTGTTGACATACATCGGGAGGGGATATTCCTTTTTACCCTGCGCGGCCACGTAGCCGATGTAGTGGGAGTAGTTCCACGCCATGAAAATCTCATCCGTGTGGTTGAAAAGGTCGGTGTTGGCCGGACGCTTAGTACGATTGGGGCTGTTGGGTACCGGTGGATCGTTCGCCGGACGCGGAACGTTCTTGCCGAAAACCTGCTCCCATGTGCCACTGGTCATGTCGCCCGCGGCGTCCCAAATCTTCTTCAGTTCCGGCAGCAGGTGGTCCTTGTTCTTCTGAAGATAGTCGGTCAGTTCCTTCGGGACCGGGCCGGCAAAGGCGGTATTGGCGGCGGGGCCGAAGTCCCTGGTGGTACCCATGGTGCCGACTTCATTTTCGACCTGAAACGCGATGACAGCATGGGTCTTGTCCACCTCGCGGATGTGCCGCATGACGGCGGCAAAGGCCGTGGCGTCGGCGTTACGATTGTTATCGCTCAGCGTGGAGAGTATCTCAAGAGTCTTGCCCTGACCGTTGACCACGCGCGGAAAGCGGTCCTGGTTGGCCTTGACCCATAGAGGCGGGAAGTGCGACAAGCCGTTCTTCCAACTGGCCATCCACAGCAGGACGAGCCGCACGTTGTTGGCGCGGGCGGCTTCGATCTGATAGTCGATCATCGAGAAGTCGAACTTGCCTTCTTCGGGTTCAACCAGGTCCCAGGAAACGACCGTAAGGATGGTGTTGAAATTGGCCTGCGCCAGGCGCGCGATGGTGGCCTTGGTGGTTTCGCGGTCGGACGAGGCGGTATTGGACAGTTCGCCCGCAATGCAGATGAAGGGGCGTCCATCCACAATCAGCTTGGTCATCCCATCGCGCTTCTCCAAGTGCGGTATGTTCTTGATGCTGACCGTGACCGGCGGCTTGCTTTCAACCGCTGCCGCTTGCAGATTCACCGTCACGAACAAGGCGCACAGGGCCGGAACCACAAAAGATGCTAAACGATATTTGGGCGACATGGTCGATTCTCCGTTTTGTTTCCTGGTTCGAATTTGCATTTGCAGGTCATGAGGCGATTTCCACCAGGCAGCGAAGCCCAGCAGGCGGGGCGGTCTTCCCGATCCTTTGTACCAGTTTCATTGTTAGTGTAGCGCGGCTTTTTTTGTCGATCGATATTACCACAACGACCGGACGCATCTCGCATTGGAAAAGGGAACTCCGGCGGGTCGTGAAGCAGCGAAGGGGGAAGATGCGGCTTACAGGGTCATTTCCATGCCAAGACTCGGCGGCCTGCATCATCGCTACGATCTGGCTGCTTGAGCTTTCGCGCAATCATGATCCATGAAACTGAGGATAAACAACGGCTGAAGTGTGCCCGTTGACTCGTTGCATCGGCTTCGGCACAGTTTCTGTGGTTCTGTTCCTCGCCGACTAACCCTCATACGACCGACAACCACTGCAAAGCCTGATCCTGAGTTCATTCATCAGGCCCGTATTGCCCTCGGATGGAATTTTGGCGAGGCACAACATTGAAATCGTAATAGCGCCGTTGCCAGAACCGCACATCGCCCTGCCGCTTAAGTTTTCGTGAGATGTTCTGCTTCAGTACCTGCAAGGCTACCGACAAGGATGAAACCGATGGCTCACCCACAAGCAGATGAACATGCTCGGGCATCAACACATATCCGGCTACAACCAATCCGTAGCTCTGACACACGGCTTCCAACTCACGCTCAAAGACCCGGTAAGCCATAGCCCGGCCCAGCAGCGCTTGCCTTCGATAACAGCTGAAAGTGATGAAATGGAAGTTGCCGGACTTCTGATAGCGAACAAGGCCCCTGGGCATGGCAGAGGAATTCTACTCCGGAAAAGCAGTTTGTGGTGATTCAAAGGGGGGACACGGCTGATTCGTGGTCTCCCACCCTTTCGCGTACGACAACGGCGCGAAAGGATGGGGCACCCGGCATGTTATCCCTCCAGATGAAATTTTGGCGAAGCACAGTAGTAATACGGGCCGGTTTACCTTCCGTTCAGCTTTACCTCCGGGCTGGTCTCCGTTCTCAAACTGTCGACATACACCCTGAAGCTGCCTGTGGCCTTGCTTGTCGTACTGCTGTCAATGAGCATGCCAACTTCTTTGCGGACATAGTCTGCGGTGAAGCTGATATCGTCAACCTGCTGGAAGATCTTCACGCACATTTTGCTGCATCCCGAAACTTTGAATTTCTTGTTGCTCTCCCTGCTGAACTCCTTGGATTCGTTGATGCTGAATTTTACGGTCGTGGACAATCCTCCGGTGATTTCCGCGGACAATCCAAACGCCCCGCCGCCTAACTTTGCGCCGGCGTTTTGCTGAACCTCTTTGCTGCGCTCGACGGAGAGACCAAACTTTTTGGCGAACTTGATCTCCGATTCGACCTCCTGCGGACTGCGGTTGATAATCAACTCTTCCGCGATCTGCTCCCAGCCTGGCGTAACCGTGAAGCTCACATCCAGCCGGGAAACCTCGCCGGAGAACCACCCATAAGTGGTGGATGACGCTCCCCACACTTTCCACCAGGAGCCGGAGTACGGAGACCGTGCCGGAGCCGGCATCGTAAGTGCGGTACAAAGAGGATCGTTCTCCGCTAACCCGAACGCATCGGTGCGCGCGGTGGGACGGTCGGAGACGTATTCGTAGAGGTCCATGCCGCCTGAATAATCCAACGGGTCTTTTTGCAGGAACCTGCCTTTGAACGTGTCGTAGTACCGCGCCCGATAGTAATAAAGCCCGGTTTCCTCATCCAGTTGGCGACTGGTGAACATCCATGGATTGCCGATGGCGCTGTGCGGTGTTCCCCAGGGGTTAATCACAGGTGTGACAAACGGCGAATCTGTGACCGTCACCGCGCCGTACGCATCGTAGGTGTAACTCTCGACAGGCGTTCCCGTGCTGTCGGTGATGGTTTCAACCGACCCCAGCGCGTTCTGGTGATAGTAGTAGGTCTGACCGCCCCGATCCATCGTCAGGACCTCATCCAGGTCGTTGCCATAGACATAAGTGGCCTGGGTGACCGAGGCGCCGTCCTGCTCCTCGAGGATGCGATTGCCGTCGTAGAAATACTGGGTGGTGGTGGGCGTGCCGCTGGCATCGGCGATCTTCTGCACGCGGCGGCCGAAGGCGTCGTATTGGTATTGACCCACTACAGTCGAGTCGGAGTTGAGTGTCACGCTGGTGAGACGGTTCTCCACGTCGTACGCGTAAGTATACGTGCCATCGTTGAGCGTGTTGCCGTTAGCGTCGTAGGTAATAGCAGTCGCGCCGATCCCGGTCAGCTCGTTGTCGGCGTTGTACGTGCGGTTCTGGGTGACGGCGTTAGTGGTCTTGCTGTTCCAGTTGCCGACCGGATCGAGACTGTAGCTGGTCTGCGTGGGAGGGGTGGGAGGAGCGACAACCGTGCAGGGACTCAAGCTGCTCAGCGTGCCGGATTTGTAGCTGGTCAGCCGGTAGGTCGCGTCGTAACCGTAGCACTCCGATTGCGAGGGATCCTGGAGCTTGTCTTCGTACTGCTTGTTGCCCTCGTTGTCGTAGGCATAGGCGAACCCTGCGATGGGGGTCGCCCCGTAAGAATGCTGGAGGTTGAGAATCCAGTTGTTGCCGTTATAGCTGAAAGCGGCCGACGTTCCGTTATTGTAAGTGCGGGTGCTGACGCGGTTCCCGGGATCGTAGGCGAACTGCACGATCGGGGGCGGCACCCCGGAGTTGTCGATGTGGTCCATGCGTCCTCGCGCGTCGGTGGTCTCCGTGATAACGCGGCCGCCGGGATAGGTGAGCTGCCGAGTCCGGGCCGGTATGTTGTACACATAACCGATGCTTTGGGTATTCTGTACGGTCCCAGTAACTCGGTTGGCGCTGTCGTAGGTGAAGGTGTCGTTCCAAGAGCCGCGCAGTGCCGTGAGAATGCGGCCGGAGAGGTCGTAGGTGAAAGAATCGTTGGGTCCGCTCGAATAGTTGCGGTTGGTCAGGAAGTACAGGTCGCTGTATCCGTAGCCGGTGGCCTGGCCGAGTTGGTCGGTGCGCGTGGTCAAATTGCCGGCGGCGTCATAGGTATAGCTGCGCGAGAGACTGTCGGGATAGGTTTCCTTGAGCGGGCGGTTGACCGCGTCATAGGCATATTTGGTTGCGTGGCCGTTGGCATCGGTCAGCGTGGTCATGTTGCCGACCGCATCGTACTGCCATTGCGTGGTGTAGCTCAGGGCATCGGCCATCTTGATGCGGCGGTTGATGGCATCGTACGTGTAAGTGGTCGCATGACCGTCGCGATCCGTAACATTGAGGACATTGCCAACCGGATCGTACTGGGTTGTGGTGGTATTGCCCAGAGGATCCGTGGTGGCGATCTTCCTATTTATTGCGTCGTAGGCGTAGGTGGTGGTGTATCCGTTACCATCGGTGGAGGTGAGGCGGTTGCCCGCGGGATCGTAGGTGTAGCTGAATCCCGGGCCGGCGCTGTCGGACACATTTGTGAGGCGGTTGAGGGAATCATAGGTGTTAGTGGTGACGTCCAAGTTGGGAGCCGTGACCGTGCTGACGTTGCCCACGGCGTCATACGTGGTTGCGGTCACGTCGTTAGGCTCGCCGGTCTCAATAATCGTCTGTTGAATCATGCGATTGTCGGCGTCGTATTGATAATTGGTTTGGACGCTATCCGGCTGTGTCATCGTGAGGCGATTGCCGACTGGATCGTAGGTAAAGGTGGTGACGGCATCGCTGGGAGCGATGGTGTCCGGACATGCGGGGCCGAGGCAACCGGTTTTCCGCACATCGATAATCGACCGGTCGAGCGCGTCGTATTTGTAATATGTCACACCCGCGTGGAGGCTGGCAGTACCGTCGGGGTCGATTTGCTCCGTGATCAGGCTGGAACCGGGCGTGGCGCCGCATTGGTTGCAGTTGATACCGTTGATGGGGCCAGTAAACGTTCCGGTGTCGTATAAGTACTGCGTCTGCTCACCTAACGCATCGGTCATGGTAGAACGCCGGTTGAGCGCGTCATAGCTGTACGTTGTGGTGTGGCTGTCGGCGTCGGTTTGGCTTAGCACGTTGCCGACGGGATCGTAGGCTGTGGTCGTCACGTCGCCAAGGGCATCGGTGACCGATGTCTGGCGATTCTGCACGTCGTAGGCATAGTGGGTGACGTGCCCATCGCGGTCGGTGAGCGTAAGGCGATTATCGTTGCCATCGTAAGTATAGGATTCGCTATGGCTCAGGGCGTCCGTCGTCTTGATGAGGCGCTGCCGGAGGTCGTATTGGTATATGGTCGTGTGCCCGTCGCGGTCGATGGTTTCAATGCGGTTGCCTTCGCCGTCGTAAATGGTCTGGTCGGTATGGCCCGTGGGGTCGGTCGTCTTGATCAACCGGTTCAAGCCATCGTACGCGTAGGTTGTCGTGTGGCCGTCGGCATCGGTCCGGCTCAGCATATTGCCCACAGCGTCGTAGGTCATCGTGGTCTGGTACCCGAGCGGGTCGGTAATGGTGGTCGGGTCCCCATAAGCATCGTATGAATACGTGGTCGTGTGGCCGTCTTTGTCGGTATTGGTAAGTATGTTGCCGTTCGCGTCGTAGGTCCAGGTCTCCGTTTGGCCCAGAGGATCGGTCGATGCAGTCTGATTGCCAGTGCTCGGATCGATGGTGTATGTGGTAAGCCGGCCGCGGGGATCGGTCATGCTGGTCAGCATGTTGAACGTCGGCTCATAGGTATAAGTCGTCACATGACCGAGCGCGTCCGTCGTCTGTAGAAGATCGCCCTGCGAGTTATAGTTAAAATTGGTGGTGTGTCCGTTGGCATCTGTCTTGGTGGATATCTCCAGGGTGGAGGGATCGTATGTGTACGATGTCGTGGAGCCATCGGGGGCGGTCGTCTTCGTGAGATAGCCGTCGTTATTGTAAGTATAGGTCCACTTGTTGCCGCGGCCGTCGGTGTTGGTGGTGGTCGCGGGCGTGTAGACACGCTGCTGGTTCAATGCGAGGTTGGTCGGATTGGTTGCCCATTGGCCGGGATTGGAGAGCGTCGCGTTCGAGCTTATGCTACTGTCCAACACCGCCAGCGGCTCCCCCGGCGCTCCGCTCGAGTAGCTGTAAGTAAAGGTCCTTCCGGCCTTGTCAGTCTTAGAGATCAGTTGATTGTAAGCGTTGTAGCTGTACTTGATCGTGTTGCCGTTGGGATCGGTGACCTGGGTCAGTTTGTGACCGCTGGGATCGTAACTGAATGTAGTGACGCGGCCCACCGGATCGGTGACCTCAGTCAGCTTGTTACCTGGGTTATATGTGAAGGTGAGTGTGCGCCCGTAAGTGTCTGTGACGGTGCTGAGATCGCCGCTGGCGTAGGTCAGGGTGGTGGTATTGCCATTGCGGTCGACGATGCTGGTCAACCGGTAGACCGGCCCGCCAACCTGGAATGGGGTTCCCGCGACTTGAGCGAAATGGTACCGTGTCTGGTCCTTTTGCATCAGGGTGAAGCCGCCCCCGCTCGGAGTCAATGTCTCAAAGTACCCTGTGTCGGTGACATAGGTTCCCCCCGGGCCCAAAGCGAAGCGGGTGACACGGCCATCCCCGTCATACTGGAACATGAGGCCGGCTTGGCTGAACAGGAACATGTTGTACGAATGCGTCCAGCCGTAGCCTGTCCCCGTATCGACGGTGGCGCGCGAGCCGTCGGCATTGTAAGAGTTGTAGGTCAACGAGAGATTGAGGGTGGAGGCGACGGTCGAGACCGGGACGGTCTCCGTCAAATTGCCTTCCGACGCGCTGATGCCGGTGCTGGTATTGGACGGCACGGACGTGCCTGGCCTGCGTGAGCATTTGCATGTAGGACAGGAGCAGCTTTTTGGGGGGTCAGCGCCTATGAACTTGGCGCTCGCCGGCTTGGGCGCAAGCGCGAGTGAAATCAGCACAGCTGCAAGAAGATGCTTTTTCATGGGGAGGTCCTTTGAGAAGATGCTTTTTCATGGGGGGCCCTTAGATTCAGCAGAATCCGCTCTTGTCTCTGCTTCGGTGCAGTCTTCAGCCGCGCTCGGCTAGACGAGGTTTTCTTGCGATCAGGCCGCCAAACGCGGCCGAGAGTCCCACTGCGATAAGCACCAGCGCAACCGGGTTGCTGCCGTCTGGCACGGCGAGGACTCCATACCCATTCGCCTCCGCATCCAGGGTCGACGTGAAGGAATACGGCGTATTCGGCTGTAGGGAAATGGTTGTTGTCAGGCTCAGGGGTTGAGTTCCACCGGTACTCGTAAACTGGTTGGGGCCGGTAAGGGTTAACAGATTGTCGGAAAAGAGCACTGGATCGTAACTGACATCCGGCAATAATAGTGTGAAGATCGACTCGGAGTAGGCGGACTGTCCGTTCGCGTCAGTCAACAAATATTGATAGTTCGAGAGCAAAGCGGTGAAAGTAACGTCCACGGGGTTGTTGGTGCCGGTGATCTCGAAGGCTCCGGACAAGTAGGAGTCGCCTGAAGAACTTGCGAAACCGGCAAACGGGTCCGGAAGCGTGATATCGGCTGTGACCAATGAAGCCGTGCTGCTTGCGTCGGCAAAGGGGGAGTCGATCGCACTGGTCGTTCCGTAGGCGGAGCCGCCCGTACTGTCCAGCGCCTGCGTATAAGTCGCCCCCACCACAGGCGTAGTAAAGTTCAGCGTCGCGTCCGGCCCGCTGGGAGTGATCGTTAGGCTGTTCAGAGTCAAGCTGGTGTTAACGGTCACGCTTTGCGCCCAAACGACGGGTGACCCCAGACACAAAACAACGCCGAGAATAAAATGCGAACGCGCACCGGCCATAACGCCTCCTCAGTGCGGGTAGAGTTTTCCTGAGTTCTGAACTTACCGATTCAGTTGTATTGGTGGGCCTGATTAGTGCGAACAATTATACACCAGTGCAACTCGATTTACAATATTTTTTTCGGTTGTCCATCAAAATAACGATCTGCTTTTGAATCAATCAGATGATGTGAGGGGCCGGATCGTCCGTTCCGTGTAGCACCGGCTCACCAGCGTCTGTTACGACTCCTACTTCTCCCTATCGATCCGAGTTTTTCGCTCTCGTCGCGACCTGCTCCTGAAACACATGGCTCTTCGACAGCAACTCGCTGTGGTAAAGCAGACCCTCTGCTCCCATCCCACAACAGATCCAATCATTGATTGAGCTTTGTTGAATTTGAGTGAAGCTAAGTACTTTTGATTGAATTGTTTGCCATGCACGGTCGGAACCCTGTCGATCTCTGTTGCTTTTGGGTGCGTTGAAAGCTACAAAATCGACTACAGTCAAATTCATCTCCACGAATGTCCGGCTGTAGTTTTGGTGAACCACAGGAGTCAGTGCAAGGAGAAGTAGTGGACAAGGTGTTGTATTTATCGGGTATGACCCGCGGCGGAACATTGGAGGGAATTGGGCGTGCTTTTGCCCCGGTCCGTAAAAGAGATGGATATAGAGTTGGTCGAGATCAGTCTGTTCGATCTCGATCCGTTACTCCGGCTGTTGCAGGGGCCGGATGTATCGAGTATTCGATTCGTCCTCACGTGGGCTGGCATGGGGATGGACATCTCAGCACAGCACAAGGATCTCAAGATCAACGTATGGAAGGAAGTTGGTATCCCCCTCATTACGCTGCATGGAGATTCTCCCTGTTACTTCTTCGATCGCCATCGAGTGCCCGGCAATGAATTCATCTCGCTTTACGGGTTTGCGGAACATTGTGAAATGCGTACTCGTTTGCCCCACAGAAATGGCCCGATCGGCATTGCCCTTCCAACCCTGCTCGACGAGCTTGCCCTGGAAGATATGGATGTCCAGTTAAAGAGACATGGGACTCTGCTGTTTCTAAAGAACGGCAGGAATCCGGCGGCGATAAGGCAGATGTGGGTATCGGGTGTTACCCCGCGAGTCCGTCAGGCGTTGTTTGAGCTTGCTGACGAACTCGAACATCATCTCGATGACGCGACACACGATCGCATTGACGATGCGGTGACGCAGTATTTCACCCAACACGGCATCGACATCGAACAGCTCCTCAACCTACGGCTCTTCTTCGTCGCGCAACTCGACGATTATGTCAGGGCTGTTAAGTGTACCTGCATGGCCGAGTGGCTGATGGACTTCCCCGTCGAAATCCGGGGAAACAACTGGGAGCACCTAGACTTCAACGGGAAAAAGGCGATTTATATCGACGATTGCAATTACGTTGACTCGATCCGGCTAATTCGCAATTCCCTTGGCATGATCGATTTATCTCCAAACACAGCCTCGATGCCTCACGATCGAGTGGCGCGAGCTTACGGGTCGCACACCTTGTGTCTGACCAACAGCGGCCAGAGTTTTACTAGAGCGTTGCCCTACGGGAACGAGCTAACTTTCTCCTTTGACAAGGAGAGTTTTCAATCGAGAGTTGCCGGTCTGTTAGCCGACAAGTCTGCTGCCGTCGATAAAGGGATTGCGGTAACTGAGGCATTCAAGAAGCTGAACCCGCCTGGGCAAGCCTTTGAACGGATGCTCAATTACGCCGCATTCGCACGATTGGACCGGACAAAGGGGCGCCTTCCCGGATTACAGGACTTCTTTCTTTGGCCTCCCGAGGCGTAATGCTACGTGTATGGGGCATTGTTTGCAGGTTTTCCCGCCCGCTTAGTTGAGAGAAACGGTAATGCCGTGCGCAAGGTCATGCCTGAAGGGCAGGAGCGCTTGTCTGTGGCACGGCGAATACAGGGGATGAAGGTTGAGCGGTGTTAGCCATCGCTTCAAGCTCCCACTCAACCTGCTCGAGGACGTCGTCCCATCGCCCAGTCGCTTGTTGACGGAAGAGACGCATCGTGGGATACCAGGGAGAATCTGTCCGGTCCCTCAGCCATCTCCAGTCGCCAACATGGGCCACGAGTAGCCACACAGGTTTACCCATAGCTCCTGCCAGGTGGGCAACGGCTGTGTCGACGCAGATCACCAGGTCGAGTTTGGCGATAATTGCCGCGGTAACCGCAAAATCTTCAAGGTGCTTGCTTAGATCGATGATAGGCAAAGGACTTGAAGCCAGATCGCTGGATGCAGGACCCTTTTGTAGCGAATAGAACGTAGCTCCCTGCATCCGAGTAAGCCTGCCCAGTTGTTTCAATGCGATGGAGCGCAGCCGGTCGCGGGTATGCTTTGGATTCCCGGCCCAGACCAGACCGACGCGCAGCCCGTGCACTGCCAACCGTTGCTCCCATGCATATGCCTCCATCGGGTCTGCCAGCAAATAAGGGACGTCTTGTGGGATGTTTGACAGATTCGTGCCAAACACCTGAGGGAGACTCAGCAGAGGACACGACCACTCTGCGTCGTTGCCCTCATCCGACTCCGTCGAGACCACCGTGATCGAGCTATGGAACCTACTGAGTAGGCGGACCAGGGGAGGCTGGACCTTCAGCAAGACCGTCGCTCCGAGCGCAGCAACTCTGGGGACATAGCGGACGAACTGGAGCGTGTCCCCAAGCCCTTGCTCGTGATAGAGGAGAATGCGCGATCCGCGAATATCTTCCCCATGCCATTGGGGCGGAAGGATATCCGGCCGCATATTGCGGAAGTCGGGTGTGGCCCACCGTGCCTCATATCCTTGCCAGCCCGCAGCGAAGTTTCCAGACAAGAGATGCTGAAGACCGACGTAGTACTGCGCCAATTGCGAGTCCGGATGCGCGGCAAGCGCCGCCCGATAACACTGCATAGCCCCGGCAGCGTCGCCGAAAGATTCCAGGTGCGCGCCTAAGTTGCAAAGGGTGAGAACGCAAGTGGGGTCGAGCGCAAGCGCATTTCGGGACGACTCCAATGCACCTGCGATGTTACCAAGCTTGGCCAACGCATTTGCCAGGTTACAGTGCGCGGAAGCGTTGCTGGGATCGAGTGCAATGGAACGCCGCAACAGGCCTTTCGCAGCCTGCGGGTCGTCCCTGTCCACACAAAGGGCGCCAAGATTGCTTAGGGCTCGCGGATGGTCAGGATTGATCCGGAGAGCGCTTATATACGCCTGCATGGCCGAGCTTTCGTCTTTCAGCGTCTGTAGCACCACACCAAGCGAGTAATGTGCCTCGGCGTCTTCCGGCCGGAGGAGTGTTGCTTGCCGATATGATTCCGCGGCATCGGCAAAATGGCCAGTTTGGAACAGCATGCCCGCCAAGTTGAAATGAAATTCGAAGCAAGCGGGTTGGAGTGTGATCGCCTTGCGATAGCAAGTAACCGCATTTTCGTCTTTCAGCGTCTGTAGCACCACGCCAAGCGAGTAATGTGCCTCAGCGTCTTCCGGCCGGAGGAGTGTGGCTTGCCGATATGATTCCGCGGCATCGGCAAACTGGCCAGTTTGGAACAGCATGGCTGCCAAGTTGAAATGAAATTCGAAGCAAGCGAATTCGAGTGCGATCGCCTTGCGATAGAACGTAACCGCGTTCGACAGGTCACCTCTGCGCTGATGAAGACGCCCTAGATCGTAATGTGCCTCGGCTGAGTCCGGAGAGTGTTTCAGGAAAGCTTCATACAGGGCAATAAGCTCCGCCGGATCCGCTTGTTCGCCAATGGCGCCGTCGATTCGCTGTAACGCAGGAAGATTCTGCGGATCCAGGGCCAAGGCACGGCGGTAGCTTTCGACAGCTTCTCTCCGCTTGCCGAGGAGTTCGAGGGTATTGCCGAGATTGTAGTGAAAGGCAGAGACCGTGGAGCGGCTGCGAATCGCCTGCGTAATCAGGCGCTCGGAGGCGAGCAAATCTCCCCGTTCGCGCGCGATTAAACCTGACAAGTGTAATGCATCCGCGTGGGCCGGCAATACCCTGAGAATGGCGGCGTAACAGGCCGAGGCCTCACCGAACTTTCCTGCTCGGTGATGGGCGAGCCCGTGGTTCAGACATTCGCCGACCTGCCGGGTTGCGAGTGCGGCCCAATGTTTTGCCATGACTACGAACCTCTTGATTCGTAATCGGCACATCTCTCGAATTACTAAAGGGCAACTTAGCAAAATAATTCCAGGATCGATGTAATTGCATAGGTCGTTCGACATAATTGCCATCTGCTTCTGAATCAATCAGATGATGTGCGGAGCAGGCCAGACCGTCCCGCATTGTGTGACTCTAGCTCATGCAGCGGCTGTTATGCCTCCTATTCTCTGCTCTCCACGCGATTGCTTCCAACCTCCGAATTTTGCAGAGAGTTCCGTGACTGACCCCACCAATTTTTCTGGTGACGAAGAGCGCAGACCGAGGCCATGCCGGAGGCATGGGTGAGGTCGAGCAATAGCCCGCGTGCAGAACGCAGAGGATGTGTGCAGCAGGTGCGGCGCTGGGGATGCGGCGCGGTAGATACCAGGAATCGACGGCGTGGCGGGCCATGCAAAAAGCCCCGCCCTCAAAAGCGACACCGGCGAGCTTTTCGCTGGGTGCGAAAAGCTCGATTTGGTCTGCATTTTCAATGGTCGGGGCGGTCAGATTCGAACTGACGACCCTCTGCTCCCAAAGCAGATGCGCTACCAGGCTGCGCTACGCCCCGATGTTCTTCAATCTTACCCCACTCGCCGCAACGTACGAACCAACGTGCTGCGCGGCTACCGGTTGTCAGATAGTTCCTCCAGCCTATGTAAATTGCCGCAGAGAAGGACCTTGTTTGGTAACCAGTACCATTACCATGCACGGCTCATGTGTGATTTGCGACGGTTCTGTTGAAGCACTTCGATCGCCTTTCTGTTCCACGTTCTGTGGTGAGACTGTGTGCTTGTGACGAGGCATTTCTGACCGTTATCCGTAGATAAGAGATGCATCGCTCGTGCGGGAGTCCGGGGCATCCATGCCTCGGCTACAAACATCGAGTATTTCATGCTTGACATAATGTAATATATAACGTACATTATGAATGTTGCAGATTACCTTTCTCTTCATGAAGCAACCTTGGAGGCAGTATGAAAGACAGCGTTCCGTTAGCACCCCTTCAGAGGCTGGCCTGGTTCAATTTAATCGTCTTCGCAGTCGCCGTGGCCTTATATCTTATGACCCTCTCCTTCTTCACGCTGCATTTCCACCGGACGCTGGCGGTGGCGGCGATGCCCGCGCTGGGGATGTTCGGGGTGTGCGGGTTGTGGGGCTTGGGTAACTACTTTCTGTATGACCGCAAACGATGCGCCAGGGTGAAGCTGGACGAACGCGAGAGCCTCATCAACCAGCGGGCTGCGGCCATCGGCATGGTTCTGTTCTGGGAGGTCTTCGTATTCCTGTGCATGGGCGTCTGGGCGTATCTGAGCTACGTTCGTCATCAGACTACGGTTCCCATCGGCTTCTTGCCGTTCCTGGTCATGTTCGGCATGATTGTATTCTGGGTGACCCAGTCGATTGCGATTCTGGTGCAGTACAAGAGGAGCTGCGGCGATGACACCCTCTGAGAGCGCGCAGTTGAAGAACCGCATCCGCAAGCTGCGCTTCGAGCACGGCGAGATGACGCAGCAGGAGCTGGCCGACCGCGTAGGCGCGGCGCGGCAGACGATCATCGCGTTGGAGGCGGGCAAGTACGCGCCATCGCTGCTGCTCGCCTTTCGGCTGGCCAGGGTCTTCGGCGTCACCACCGAGGAAGTCTTCCAGTGGGAGGGCGAATGACGAAGTGTTGTTCGCGTTCGGTTCTCAAGTTGCAATGACGGCTTCCGATCCGCACGCGCTCCAATAAGTAGGCGGTTTACTGCTAGCGCGCCG
>CAWCWC010000009.1:0-63500 GCA_963799175.1 uncultured Acidobacteriaceae bacterium
TGCGACATAGAGGATTGTGGCAATGAGTTGTTTCATTTGGAGTCGATAAACAGTCTGTGCAGATGCTCCAGTGTAAGAATTGTGTGGATTGCAGTGGTGTAATTGCGATCTCCTTTGAGGTGTCCCCCCACCATGTTTTCCAGAAAGCCGCGATGCAAATAAGGCCGCGAAAGTGTTCTGGCATCAAGAAGCATTTCGCGCACGTAACCTGCCAAAGCGTCCCGGTACCAGACGCGGTAATGAGCGAATTTGTGTTTTCCCAGGAAGATTTTTTCGAGATGCAGCCTAGAAAGCCGGTGATCGATCTTCGCCAGCCGTTGGGGCATGCCGTAGTCGTATGCATATTCGGCGCGCATCGTAAATCGATGGATTCTAGCGCTCAGTTCCTCCACCGGCTTTCCGCCCCACCCGGCAAATCCCAGGTCCGTTCGTATCTTTCGCAGCTCTGGGTTCCCATCGGCAATCATACGCACTCGCAAATCGTTGTTCCCGAGCGTGGACGAAGGCGCGCGATAGATCATGCGCACCAGTTCATTGTCAACATACGGGGTCCTCACGGACACTTGCGACGATTCCAGCGCCAGAAGTCCATAATAGTGCCAGGGCGCCTGGCGGAACGCGGCGAAGGTCAGTGCGTGCCCCTGGGCAATCCGCGCATAGGTCTCCTGTGCCGCGGCAATATGGTGCAGAATCTCCCCGCGAAATAGTCCGGCGGTCGGCGCGCTTGGCCGGAAGACAATCATGTGGCGCAGCATCTGGTCGCCGTAGTTGCCGGTCATGCGAACTGGGGCAATCCGGCGCGCCAGTTCGTTCACGTAGATATTCGCAGCCTGATTCACGCCGGTGCATCCGTCGGTCAGATACACCGCGCGCTCCGCGTAATACGGAAATCGCGACAGGAACTCCGTTCCTACCGGAATCACCTCGTGAGTCAGTCCGCAGGCGCGCGCCACCTTGCGGGCAATGCGCTCATCGCGGTTCTCCCGGTAACTGCCGCCAAAGGTGTAACAAGGCAGTGAGCCGGGCGCCGGCTTGAACCACGCCAGCATCATGCGTGTGTCCAACCCCCCGGTCAGCGAGAGCCCTATCTTTCCCGGTCCCGCGAAGTAACGCGGTAGATTGCGGGTGAAGATCTCCTTCACTTCCTGATAGTAGGGTTCCGGTTCCAGCGGGGATTGGTTCTCCCACTCCCCTGGAGAGAAGTACGTGCCTTTTCGCTCGAGCGCCCGCCCACGAAAGATCCAGGCCGATGCGCAAGGCAGCACTTCGATGCCCCTGAAGACCGTCCGGTCCTCAAGCACGCACCCTATGGAGATAAACTCACCCAGCCCCCGCGGGTCCACGCTTCGCAGTTCCGGCCGCACCGCAAGAATCGCTTTGGCCTCCGCGGCAAAATAGAACGCATCCTTCCCCTCGTGGCAGTAAAGCCTGTGCAGCCCGTAGCGGTCGTTGAACAGCGTGACCGTCCCGGCTCGCCGGTCCGCCAGCAGTCCGTGAAACTGCCCGTTCAGCCCAGCGGGGAAGGCCTCATCCTCCTCCGAAAGATGCACAAGATACGAGCAATCCTCTGGGTTGAGTGCATGGCCTCCTCTCTCGAGCCGCAGCGCGGTTCCAGGCTCAGGAAATTCGTCTCCCGAAAACACCAGAACTTTCTCCCCCGACTCGTTCCGGAGAGGCATTGCACTTGCGAATGAGGGCTCACGTTCCACCCAGCCGACGTACACTCCCAGCGATTCGTCAATCCAGGTACCGGTGCTATAAAACGATTGATGACAGAGAGTCTCGACCATGCAACGCAACTCTACTTCAGCATTCTTGCGTGGCAACCTGGTAATAAGCCCCACAATACCAGGCATGATTAGATCATCTCCATTAACACCGGCGAATTTGCGCCAATTGAACTCATAGCCACGTTCATGTTGAAGCCTTCTGCTGGTGCCCTGTGCGTCGGTAAAACATCAATCTGATGCGCTTTAGAGCCCGACGAAGCGAACTCGGAACCAAAGCCCTAACACCGTGATGAAGGTTTAAAAGCAACGAACACTTCCCCTTCATGGTAAGGGGTACGTAATATCTCGGAACCAGAATCTCCTCGAACCCATTCCTGTGCTTAAACGCGGTAAGACTATCTGCGCCTTGAGAGTAGCGGTATTCCCCGTATGTAAGAAGGGAGCAACCTTTGGTATCGACCAATTCGACTGCCTTAGCTATCATGGCATTCATCGGTCTGCAGTCGCGATAGGCATCCTTTGAAAGAATCTGCATTAGCCGGGCGAACTGATCAACGTAGACAATTTTTAGAAAGCCAACTAGTTCATCCGCCACGTATGCACCCACAAATTCGCTTCTCTCTAGATAGGTGGCGTTAGCCTCCTTTACCTCTTCGAAGCTCTTGTTGTAGTGCCAAAATAGGCGTCCCTGACGGATGGGCTTTTCGTTATAGATACCCATCACAGAGCGCACAAAGTCATCGGTGAATGGGACAGTACGAACCACAACTCCACGCTTGGCCGCCCTCCGGACATCTTTTCTCAAATCGGTAGAGACCCTATTCATCCACCAATCCGAATACGAGATTATGGGGATCGCAGCCACGCTAACCCATTCATGGGGATATGCATAGCGAGCAACCGGGGCCCGTCGGCTTCTGTGTAAATACAAACAGATCTGCTCGCAGTTCCTTGTGCTGCCGCAGATTCGTAATGAGTTGATCCGGAGCCCCGGCCGGATTGCCATCCAGCCAGTCTTCACCATATAACGCAGCTATCTTGACCCACTTCCCTTTAACAACAATGGCATGGGCGTTTAATAGAAGTGCGGGAACTTCAATTCTTTTCCCTTCGCTCTGGATCTTGAACGTTCCCCTCGCCACTTGAGAGTCCGTTGCAATGGCATCTAGATCACGCATAGGTAAACCAATCGACACAATCACCCTGTCATCAGACGGTTTGTTGTTTCAATCCAAAAAACGAGTTCTAGACATATTCACCGCGAATTGGATGAATACCTACCAACGCGAGCAGTTTTCCCAGGTGATCGAACAACTTGACCAGAAGCGTCATAAAGCGGTGATGCCCCAGTAGCTGCGCGAACGGAAGAGCAAGCAGATAGAGGGGGACGGCAACTATCGACTTCGCAATGTTGGTGAGCCCGTAATGCCCCATCTGCACCGCACTCTCTCCCCGCATAAGGGCCTTCCGCAGCATGTATGCCCGTTTCCATCGCACTGGGGGAACAGTTTCAAACGCCTCCGCATTCGCACACCAGATGAACTGGTATCCTTCACTTATCTTTCTTCTAAAGAAATCCTGGTCCTCTCCGGACTTGAGCTCAGGCCGAAAGGGCGTCGAAGAGGTGACTATTGTCTTTCTCAGCAAGACATTTCCAGTCCGTGCTTCTTGCCAGTCGACGCGCATGCCGGTTGGGTTGACCGTGCGCTCATAAAACCGGCTCTTTTGTAGCCACGCCGGAGGGACCTCATCGAAATGGCGCTTCACGGGTCCGAGTACGCCATCCACCTTGTACTCGTTGCAGATCTTGAATAGCTTCAGTAGCCAGTCCGGCGCCGGAAACTCGTCATCGTCGATAAAGGCAAGAAACTCCCCCTCCGCGTTCTCGACGGCCCTGTTGCGCGTCACCGATATGCCCCGTCTCGGCTCGACACAGTATTTCACTTGCAGTGCAGAAGTTGAGCGAAAATCCGCAACGAGGGCTTCGGAAGATTTTGTCTCATCGTTATCCGCTACCACAGCCGAATAAGTGAATAAGCCGCGGGTCTCCTGCCGGCTTAGGTCGGTCAGAAGACGCTTGAGCATGCTTAGTCTCTTGTAGGTACAAATGCAGACACAGATGTGCGGAACATGATTGCCGGGAGCGGAGGAAATCGAATCCATGGTCTCCGCTGCTGTTCCTCGATAGGAATCTGCCGATGCCGTACTTGCAATGGCTTCTGACGGACAACGCGATCCAGGGAACGCAGCAGATACCCCGGCGCTATCGTTACCTTGCCGTCAGAGCTAGATAATCCACCGTCAATCAAGAATTTGTATTCATTTTGGTTCCCGGGATGGGTTTCGATCTCAACGTCGAACCGGCTTGCAAGGTCACGTATCCTCTCCAACCGGAGTGGATCGACCGGCATCAGATCGAAGAAGAAGTCCGCCATGCGATGCTGTCTGGCCAACCGCTATCTTGCCAGCGACGATAGGAGCGATTGAAGTAACCCTTTTCTCCCGGCGCAAAGGATAAGTTTCTGCGAACGATCATCCCCTCCGGAAGAAGCTCCTGCAAAACCACATTGGCGCAAAGATGCATGTGATGGTGGCCATCCAGGCGATTTGCCGGGGCGCCATACAGCCGTTCGATATTCCTCCTACTGCGCTTTGACAACATATTCAAACGAAGAGGCGAGGAGCGGATGATATAGCACCGACGCCAGACGGTAGGAAGTCAAGAAGCGAGAGAGCTTCTGCTGGTGCTCCTATAAGCCGGAAAGGGCAATGGGGCGCGGAAAAAGGCGAGGTGAGGTTCAAGATGGAGACCGGCATCGACGCCATGCTCCAGGGCAAGGGCCGCCCGTTCAGAATCCTCCATGAACACCATCGCGCTTACAGAGGAGATCACTTCGCGAAGCGCGCAATCGAGACAAGCGGTCGGTAGTATCGGCATCTCTTCCCCAGTCATCTGCGTTTACGATCATTGTGCCTTTGGGGCCTGTTCCGACCGTCTCCACTCCACTCGTCGTCAATCAATTCAACTCCGATCGAATCATCGCGCGTATCCGGAAAGCTTCCGACGATCAGGATTCATAAGGCAAGAAAGAGTGAGACTCCGTCGTGCGGCAGTTACAGATCGACCCACTGAGACGGAATCCGCCATCCGCGATATTCTATAGAGATTCATGCATCTCTGCTCGTGAAGAGTTTCGTGTTATTCTTCGCTCGGTGACTCGATCTGCGGGTAAGTCTTTTTCTGAGCCGCTGCATCTGCTCCCGCCGATGAAACTCAATAAACTCACGCGAAACTGGCCTGTCCGCGCTGTCGACGGAAAGCCCAGAGATAGCCTGCTCCCAACGCGAACCTCCCAGCACGAATGGCTTCTTGGTCATTTGATAGGCGCTTCGGAACAACTCCCAGAGGGTGGACTCCCATGGCGTAGTCCATGACGCCACACATTGAAGTAGCCTTTACCGGCGCCGCTCTGCGCAGTCCCTACCTTGCGATGGTGCATGCAGACCATGCCGGTGAATGTGCGGGTCTTCCAGCCTTTCATCCTGGCGGTGATTACGGCGATAAGTCGACGGTACCGACCTTCACGGGGCATAGCCGCCGATGGCCTCATAACATTCACGCCTGAATACCTGACAGGCGCCGGATACATGCTCGAGGCTGGTAAACTTGTAGTCAAAGTTTGCCCGTTGTTTCCCCGTATGGTGTTCCCACCAATCCCAGCATTGGGTCGGCAGCAAGTTTTTCGAGCAGAAATGAGAAGTGGTCTCTCTCGAAGGTGATGTCGGCATCCAGGCTGGCGATCGCATCGTAGGGCAACCCGTCGACCCTCGCTTTGCCGCATCTGAACGCATAGACTTTTCCGGCAAAGTGGCGCTCTTTACGTTCCGGCATGCGGAGCAACTCGATCCACTCGTGCTCAGCAGTATATCTTGCGACGATATCGTCGGTCCCATCCGTTGAACCGTCGCTGACGATGACCCATTTAAGAGGAAGCACTGTCTGCGCCACCACCGACATTGATCGTACATTCAATGAATTGAGCCTCATTTCGCGCCGGGGTGATAAGCACATACTTTGGAAGCATAAGCATACCTCAATGATAACTCTTGATCTGCGTGTTTCCAGATGATTCGCTGCCAAATCCGATTTCCAGACAAGCTCAGGCTGTGTCCGAAGCATCTAAGAACTTACTGAAAAACGATTACACGCGGACTAAAGGGCACTTTGGTTCAGATTAACTACACACAGAAATTGCCACAACGCGTCAATCCGCCATCGGGATACATTGCAGGTCACTCTTTATCGCTCTGTAGTACGTGCTCAAAACACTTTTTCAACAAGTTCCTAAGCCTGAGATCTCATATATGAGATTGGATATCTGCTTCTATTCCTCTCATCAGGACTGAGCAGGCAATTCGCACAGAATCGCCGCAATGCGCTCCCCTGCATGACCGTCCCAAAGAGGCGGGATGGTCCCCCAATTTGGCTTTGCCTTCAAGAATCTTGGTCAACTCGCAACGCAGTTTGTCCATATTCTGTCCAACCAATACGTTCGTTCCCAAGTCAACCGTTACCGGGCGCTCGGTATTATTGCGCAGCGTCAGGCAGGGCACCCCCAGGAAGGTTGTTTCTTCCTGGATGCCTCCCGAATCTGTGATGACGACCGCAGCGCACTGTTGCAAAGCCAAGAACTCGATGTATGGCAGAGGTTCCAGCAAGTGAAGATTAGTAACATTTATACCAAGTGCCGCCATACGTTGGCGTGTCCTCGGGTGAACAGGGAAAACAACATCAAGGTGAGCATTTACATCTAGAAGTGATTCGATAATGTTCTTCAATGTCACACTATCGTCGACATTGGATGGTCGATGAAGCGTGACAAGGGCGTACTGATCAGGCAAGCTATCGCTTGGGGATGTGATGGCAGCAGGGAGAAGCCGTATCAGAGAATCGATCATTACATTCCCGACGCGGTATATTTTCCCGGCTTCCACGCCTTCGGATTGGAGATTTTTGTCTCCGTCTTCCGAAGGTGTGAACAAGAGATCCGCAAGCCGGTCTGTAACGATCCGGTCGACCTCCTCTGGCATACTACGGTCAAACGAACGTAGGCCAGCTTCAACGTGGCCGACGCGTATCACCAATTTTGCACATACCAAAGACGCCGCCACCGTGGAGTTCACGTCCCCGTAGACCAGAACTATGTCTGGCTTGCGTTCCAACAATACTAGTTCGAGGCGGCTCATGATCTCCGCCGTCTGTCGTGCATGGCTTCCCGAACCGACTTCTAGATTCACGTCTGGTGCTGGCAGATCAAGCTGTGAGAAGAAGACATCAGACATGTTTGCATCATAGTGCTGGCCCGTATGTACTAGACTCTGGCGAACCTGATTCCGTTCGCCGAGTGCGCGCATCACTGGCGCAACCTTCATGAAATTCGGCCTTGCGCCCACTACGTGAAGTACATGCATAAATGCTCGCTATCCAATTCTCAGGATATTGCTTGACGATTAGACTTCAACTTTACCGCCGTTGCCAGATATAGATCGAATTCCCCCGGAGAACCAGATGACGGCTGGCATCCAGTTTCTAAATGCCAATTGCAAAGTTCAAGATCGCGCTCCCCTTTTCAACTGCCAGCTGATCCTGCTCTGTCTCCATAGAAAAGAATCAGTCGTATAACAGATGCAAATACAATCGCGACCCGATAAGCCGCAACATAAACGGAGCCCGCCTCATTCGATAATGCCGCAACATCGCCTGGAAGGTCATAACGTAGACCGTTGGCAGATCTTCTGTTGTGCGCTACTGCGGCCTCCACCGTCATCAAACGGTACGCCGCCGAAACATTAGTGCCCCGAGTCGTATTCGTCAGCCTTCACTTTCGAGAATCGCAATGATGTGGTTGACAACAGCTTCCAGCGTGGCCCCCTGACTCGGCAGGGGGGCCTCTGTCCTTGTGCGGGGAACCAGCTTGAGCTTCTCTCGCACATCTTGCTCGCTTTCCAAAAGTACCAGCTTGCCTGTCTCTGCCAGATGCTTGTCGACAGCCCCCATCGTCCCGCGAAACAGACTGTAAACTGGAACGCCCAAGGCGGCAGCTTCACGATTCATCGTTCCTCCGCCGCTGATCACTACGTCCGAAAGCCAGATCAGGTCCAGACCATCGACCGCGTGCTTGGGCACGATAACTCTTCCCGTATCGAAGAGTTCCGGCCATGCATGGCGCAGTTCTGCTTCCTGCTTGTGCGTGCGAGGCAGCAAAACCGTCTTGACCTCCGGATGCTCGCCTAGCATCTCGAAAACCTCCATCAACAGTTTCTCGCTCTCGGGGTTGTGATAGTGGGCCTCGGTCGCCGGCGGGCGAATGGTGACTACAACATCGGTTGGCTCGAGTCCGAGAGTGTCCTTTAGCAAAGGATCCGGCCGAAAGAAGGGAACATAAACATCCTCTTTGATTCCCGGATAGTGCAATACGTGGTTCCTCAGCATGCCGTGTCCGACATAGATGTCGGGGGGAATCACCTCGGGCGTCATGATCCATTTCTTCTTTGTCGAGCCTAGCCAGTTCGTGAGCCGATGATCCGCATACTCGTAGTCTGCAATAGTAATGTTCCGAATTCCCAAAAAAGCCGCCAGAGCAGATGAGGATCGGGAACCGTGCGAAAGCTGAGCGCAGGCCTCTCTCTAAAAATCAATGGAGTCAACTGCAACACGCGAATCCCCAGCCCCACCACTTTGGCTATACGATTCTTTCCGTAATGATGACCTACCTTTCGGTAGTCTAAGCCCGCCATGTCGGCGAGTTCGCACACCTGGAAACAATCCCTGGCTGTGAGCACTACCTGATAATCCAGCCTTTTCAGCTCCTCTATGATGGGCAGGAAGAACGGCACATGAGGAGAATTTTCCAGGTCGATCCAGACCTTCCGGACGGGTTTGGCTCCTTATTTTCCAAGTACTTTCCATTCTGACATCACTGTCAAATACGCACTGCTCGATTTCGGCCATCCTTCGATCATATTTCATAAACGATATAATGTCACGTAAATCGTTGTGTACAGGAGGTTATTATCGATAAATACGCATTGATAAAGCACGCTCTATCGATTGGTTCGGTGACATATAATCTCCATCGAGAAAAAGTAGTCTTTCCTCACCGACAGCCTGTAGGTATAAGCGGCCTACAGTTCTCTCTTGTTCTGTTCTCGACAAGAACATCATGGGACAGGCGATCGATGGTTTCACAATTGCTGAATCCTTATGACAAGTCTCATGCGGTGAGTTGATCAAGAGTCAATACGTTCTCTTCTGCTTGTGTCCGTTTACGAGCAGCCTTGGAAGTAAAGGCTAGTATCTCCTCCGCAACCGTAGCTTGCTGTTTTGCTGTAAGATGCGGGAACATCGGCAACGAGAGGATTTCGGCGGAAGCGCGTTCCGCCACGGGAAAGTCTCCCAAACGGTAGTTCAGTGGGGCATAGGCTTTCTGCAGATGCAGCGAAAATGGGTAGTGGATTCCCGTGCCGATGCCAGCCCCCTTCAGGTGGTTCATCATGCCGTCGCGGTCGGCGGTGCGGATCACATAAAGGTGATTCACCGAGCGAGACCAGGCGGGCTCATAGGGCAGGACCACAGCTTCATTTTTCGCGAGGAGACGGTTGTATTCGGTTGCACGATTGCGTCGTTGGCTGTTCCACTTTGCTAGATAAGTTAGCTTCGCGTGCAGCAGCCCGGCTTGGATCGCGTCCATCCGTCCGTTGTAGCCTTCCACGTCGTGGTAGTACTTTTTCACTTGGCCGTGATCGCGCAGCATCCTGATTTTGTCGGCCAGAACGGCGTCATTCGTGGTTACCGCCCCTCCTTCGCCGCAGGCCCCAAGATTCTTGCCGGGGTAAAAGCTGAACGCAGCCGCGCGTCCCATGGACCCGGCTTTCATCCAGCGATTGAGCTTCTTGGAGAAGTACTCCGCGCCGTGCGCCTGGCATGCGTCCTCAATGACAGTTAGGCCGTACTGGCCGGCCAAGTCGAGGATTGAGTCCATGTCGGCCATTTGGCCGTAGAGATGCACCGGCACCACCGCGGTGACCGGCCGCTCCACTCCGCCGGCTGACGAAGCCTCCCCGATTTGTCTCGAGTGCATTGCCGTTCCAGGTACTGCCGCAGCATCTCGACCGACATGTTGTAAGTGCGCTCGTCGATGTCAACGAACTCCGGCATGGCGCCCGCCTGGGAGATGGCTTCCGTGGTGGCAATAAACGTATTGGGCACGGTCAGCACCACGTCGCCGGGCTGAACTCCGGAGGCCATAAGGGCGAACCGCAACGCATCCGTTCCGCTGCTGACGGCGATGGAATGGCTCACGTTGCAGAAGGCGGCAAATGCCTTCTCAAATTCCTCCACCACAGGGCCGCCAACGAAGCCGGCTGTGAGTAAAGCTCGACGAAACACGCCAGTGAGTTCTTCCTCGAGTTCTAGATGTGGAGTGACCAGATCCAGAAAAGGAATACCGTGTGCAGCACAATTGGCATTATGCATTGCGTCCCTCGATAGACTCGCCGATGTAACGCAGTACCCTGGCCGGGTTTCCGGCCACGATAGCGTTGGGGGGAACATCCTTGGTGACGACGCTGCCGGCGCCCACGATCGCGTTCTCGCCGATGCTGGTATTGGAGAGAATCGTGGCGCCGGAGCCGATGGATGCACCCTTCTTGATGACCGTCCGCTCGACCTTCCAGTCGGCTTCGGTTTGCAGGCTCCCCTCCGCAGTCGTGGCGCGAGGGAAGCTGTCGTTGATGAACATCACTCCGTGTCCGATGAAGACGTTGTCCTCGATAACGACGCCCTCACAGATAAACGTGTGACTGGATATCTTGCAGCGTTTGCCGATCGTGGCATTCTTCTGGATTTCCACGAATGCGCCGATCTTTGTCTCGTCTCCGATCTCGCACCCGTACAGGTTGATGAACTTCGAGAGCTGCACGTCTCTTCCCAGCTTGACGTCGTTCGAGATGCAGCGGTAGGCGTTCATAGATAGACCAGCGCTCCTCTCTTGCTCAGCGATTCGCTGGCTGCTTCCAGCATCTTGACTACCCGCAGTCCTGCGCATCCGTCGTTAATCGGCTCTTGCCCCGTTGAAACGCAATCCACGAAGTAGGACAATTCGCTATGCAGGGCCTCGACCTGCTCCAGTTGAGGGGCCCACATATCGCCGGACCGGTAGTTCACCAGCAGTTCGTAAACACCTTCGCTGATTGTTGACGTCCACTCCCTTGTCGTATACCTTCAGCTTTTCGTCGGCTTCCAGATCGTTCCAGACCAGCATCCGCTTCTCTCCGCCGATGAGCGTGGTCCTGACCTTTACCGGGGAGAGCCAGTTGACGTTGATATGCGCGATGACCTTATCGGGAAAATACAGCGTCATGAAGGCCATGTCCTCGTGGCCGTTCAAATGTTTCTGTCCGGTCGCGACGATTGCCTCGGGGCTTGCTTCGATGAGGTAATCCATGATGGAAAGATCGTGCGGCGCAAGGTCCCAAAGAACATTGATGTCGTGCTGGAAGAGTCCCAGGTTGACGCGCGTTGAATCGTAGTAATAGAGCTTTCCG
Source organism: uncultured Acidobacteriaceae bacterium (assembly GCA_963799175.1). Lineage (GTDB taxonomy): Bacteria > Acidobacteriota > Terriglobia > Terriglobales > Acidobacteriaceae > Edaphobacter. The sequence continues at coordinate 11,337 of CAWCWC010000009.1, forward strand.
AGTGTTCCTGCGTCGACCAGTTCGGAGATTTTCTTTACTGCGCTGGTGAACAGGAAGGTATGGTCCACCATGATCATGAGGTTCTTTTGCTGCGCCAGGTTGATCAGTTCCTCCCCCTGCGCGGCATTGCTGGTAAACGGCTTCTCAACGAACACATGCTTGCCGTTCTCCAGCGCGGCCTTTGCCAGCTCGAAGTGCGTCCAGACAGGCGTAACGACAGCAACGGCGTCGATCTCGGTAGACAGGATCACGTCTGAAGCGTCCGGGGTTACCATGATTCCCGGATAGGCCTTTTGTGCGCGCTTTCGCGCGGACGGACTGACATCCGCAATTGCGAGCAGTCGGCAACCGTCCATGGCAACGAGATTTCTTACAACGTTTGGTCCCCAGTAGCCATAGCCAATTACACCGAAATTCATAATGTCCTCATCACTCTAAGAACTGCCGACGATTGGAAGATGCATTGGAACAACAAGTCCGGCACCGTTTGGAGAACGGGTCTATGCCGGTCGAAGACGCGATACGGGCCGAAACGCCAGAGTCAATATGCGCCGGTGCCTTTGATCACCGCCAGAGGCGTGCGCATGAGGATTTTGAGATCGAGCCAGGGAGACCATGACGTGGCGTAGCGCAGATCCAGCCTGACCATCTCGTCGAATTTAACACGGCTTCTGCCTGTGACCTGCCACAGTCCGGTGATACCGGGTTTCACTTCCAGTACCCGGCGGCGGTGCCAAGTCTGATAGGCCGCCAACTCGTATGGAATTGGGGGACGGGGACCAACCAGCGACATTTCTCCCTTCAGAACGTTCAGGAACTGCGGCAGTTCATCCAGGCTCGTTCTTCGCAAGAACCTCCCCACGCGCGTAATCCTCTTGTCCTTCGCCAGCTTGTATATGTTTTCTGCATTCCCGTTCGAGGGCTGATGTTCGGCCTTGTTGGCAATGAACTTTGTTACAAACTCTTTGTGAATGCTATGGTCGTTGTCGACGAGCATCGACCGGAATTTCAGGAAGGTGAAGCACTGACCGTACTGTCCGACCCGCTGCTGTCTAAAAAGCACGGGGCCTTGGGATGACGCTTTGATCGCCAACGCGATCAGCAAGAAAAAGGGTGCGCAAAGTATCAACATCAGTGTGCTTCCGGCAACATCGATCGCTCGCTTGATAGCCAGTACGAACTGCTTGCTGCTGTCGGGGCTCATCAGGTCGGAATACAGTGCATGGTTGGTTGGGCTCCCTGAATTGTCGTGGTCCCAATCGTCGGGGAAGAAATGCAACGAGATCGTGACCTGACTGAATTGCTCGGACGTCAGCTTGCTTCGCAACGTGGCCTTCACCCTGTTTAGGATGATGCTCAGACTTGAGTTCTTGTCCTGGGCCACGAGGCCTGTGTAGATCACGCCGACTGCAGTCCGCTCTTTGTGCCAGCCGATAACGTCGGTTTCCCTTGTAGATGGCATAAGGGCGCGCACCACACTGTTGAGAACTCTTCCGTTCTTATCCAGCCCCTGATTGTGGCCGGCCTCCAGCAGCATCAGCAGGAATGGTTTATTGGATCGCTCCGTCCTCTTGCGCTCGATTGCGATCATCCGCCTGAAGGCCACTTCACTGAGAAGCTCACGTTCGCCAGCCGAAACTGACTCGAACAGAGGGTCAGCCGTCCTCGGAGCATAATTCACCGGTAGCAGAGCCACGATTTACTCCTCTCTTGATAACAATTCCAATCTGCGTCTTCGTTTGCCAACCGCAATTCATGTTGTGCAGTCGTCCGTGCTCTTGCTTACTCTGGCAAGGACGAACAGCCGCTCGCAATGGATCGTGCAAGGCGATAGATCAATGTCAGCCCGATTGGGTAAAAAGCGATTGCAGTTCAATCGATCGATTCGAGACGCTCATATTGTCGAGATGTCATTCGGCACTGACACAGCGGGCCTGTAGTAGTAATCGGTGTCAGTCGAGTTTGTCGAACCGTTCAACAATGAGCCAATCAGCTTCTTGGACTCGATCGCTTCGAGCCCCCTCTTCAACTGCCGTTTTTCTGTAATCCCTTGACGTGTAATGAGGAGGATTCCATCTGCCAGCCGCGTCCATACGCTCGTATCGGCCAAGGGCAGCACGGGAGGCGAATCGATGACGATCCAGTCAAACCACGCGGCCAACTGGTCCATCAGTGCATGCAGCTTTCCCGATTGAAGAAGTTCAAGCGGATTGCCCGTAGCATTGCCTGCCGGCATCAGCCACAGGCCGGGGCCTTCGAGATGGTAGATAGTCGTCATCACACTGCGTTCGCCCTGTAGCCACTCACACAGGCCCGGCATCCTTTCGATCCCGAACATCTGCGAAATTGACGGCCGCCGCAAGTCTCCTTCCAACAGCAAGATCCTGGATTGCGCTTGTAGTGCAAGAGTGCAGGCCAGGTTGGCAGCAACCATGCTCTTGCCCTCTTGAGGGATCGTGCTCGTAATCAGCACTTTCTTGAGCGACCGGCCTCTCCGCAGATGTCGCAACCGCACCCCCAGCAGCCGGAAAGCTTCCGCCGCCGGACTCTCGCTATCGGTGAGACAGACTAGCCGGCTTTGCGGTGCAGGTGAGACCTGTAGGGTCTGGAATTGGCTGAAGATATCCAAGCCTCCAACAGTTGGCGCAAGCTCCCCTGGGGCGCAAACCTCCTGCGCAGTAGCATCGGGTAACCCCTCCTCCGGCCCAATTGACGTGCCGCTCTCGGCTGTCTTTCGTCGCTTCCGGCTGCTCAATCAGAGCCACTTTCTCCCATTTCAGCGCCGCTTTACGCTCGGCACGCCGTAGCAGTTCTGTCACCCCAGACGGTGCAGCTGAACCAACTACAGAGTTCTCTCCGTCCGATCTTTGTAACGCATCGAATATATGGCTCATAATTGCTTCGCTTCAGTGGTTTCGGATACATCCAAACCTAAATGGCTCGCGCTGGGCCTTTCCAGGGCCGCATACATATCCAGGAGAACAGTGATGGCTCGCTGGACATCCATCTCATTGCTTTTTTCGCTTCTGTCAGCCTCAGGCGGACGAACCACACCGAGGCGGAACTCTTTCGCCACATCTCCGATGACGTCCGGAGTTACGCTTGGCAACCGTCTCGCGTAGGCCGTCACTAGGGAATTCTCGCAAAGTGTGTTGATCAGGCGGGGTAAGCCTCGCGAATGGCGATACACTTCCGCGATGGCCTCTTTAGTGAATAATGGGTCGCGGTCCCGGCTTGCTCCTGCAATCTGCAACCGCTTTTCGATGTACAGTTTTGTCTCGCGCGCATCCAGCGGTAAAAGCTGCGTGCGAAAAGCGATCCTCTGTTTGAGTTGTCTCAGGCCAACGGAATCCAGTTTCTCGTCGAGTTCGGGCTGTCCGACCAATAGAATCTGCAGCAACTTGTCGTTCTCTGTTTCCAGGTTCGACAGCAGCCGGACTTCCTCAAGGATGTCCGCGGACAACAGGTGCGCCTCGTCCACAATGAGGACAGTAGTCATCTTCTTTGAACATCGCGAAGCCAGAAACTTGCCTAGATCGAATAACAGTTCGCTCTTGTTCTTGCCGGACGCGGGTACCCCGAAGTCGGAGAGGATGTATTGCAGGAACTCACTGGGAGAAAGCCGGCCATTGAAGACATACGCGTAGGCAACGTCTTTGCTCTCCTTCAACAGCCCAAGCAAGCACCGAAGCAGCATTGTCTTTCCGGTGCCAACTTCCCCCGTCACCACCACAAATCCCTTGTGTCGCCGAACGCCATAATACAGCGCCGTCAGCGCCTCGTTGTGCCGCTTGGTCGGAACAAAACAAGTGGGATCGGGCGTGAGCTCAAACGGGTTTCGCGCGAGATTGAAAAAGGCTTTGTACATTTGGAAGTGAAGGTCAATCGTGTAGGTAGCTAAACGCGCTACCCGTCAGGATGACAATTGCGACGAACGCTGCCATGGCCCACCCCAACACCGCTCTCTTCTTGCTGCTTTGTACATCCGACAGATTGACAAGCTCCGGGATCTCAGACAGGACCGCAGTCGGCAGCATCGTTTTGATGGCATTTTCACTGTGCAGGCGATCGTCCATAACTTCAAATCCACCCGCCACAACCAGACCCAGCGCCAGACCGATGCCCAGTCCCATTCCGCAGAATTTCAGGCGATTGGGGAAATTTGGCTTCTGCGGCAGATTGGGGGGATCAATCATGCTGAACCGCTCCCCTTGCTGCATCTGTTCCATGCTGGTAGCCATCTCCGATTCGTTTTTCTTCTTCAGCAAGTCGTCGTAATTCACCTTGGATTGGTCATACCCGCGGGTCAGGTCCGCCAGTTGCTGCTCGCTCGCAGGTTCATTGTTCAAGCGAGCCTGGTAGCTGTCGATTTTGGCCTTTAGGTCGGTGATTGCCTGCTCGCGATTCGCGATCTCTACTTGATTGGCCTGCAGCTGTCCCTGCACCTGTAGCATTGTCGAGTTCTGTGAGGGATCCATTGCGCCGCGCGGAGCGGCGCCGTCGGGCTGCTTACCGCCATCGCCCGCCGTCTTCGATTTAGCGATGAGGTCCTCTCTCATCTTTTCGGTCTTCGCGATCTGCTCCTTCAGATCGTCGAGTGCCGGGTAATGGTCGGTGTAGCGAGAGCTAAGGTCCGCCAGTTTCGCCTTCAGGCTGTCGAGTTGCTGGTCGATCGCCGACAGACCTGTCATGGGCGCAGGCGGACCTGTCACGGTGCCGTTGGCAGTCTGCGTAGTTCCGGCAAGTGTCCGGTACTGCTCGATCATTGCCTGGAGGTAGACCCGCTGCTGCTTCGCGGTGTTCAGAGTATCCTGCTCGTTCTGCAGCTGGGCCTGGAGTCCGCTGAGGATTTGCAGATTGCTTGCTTCCTGGGAAGGCAACTCACCTTCGTGCGCGCCCTGGAACTCTCGAACTTTCTTTTCCTGCTCGGCCAGGGTCGCACTCGCATTGTCCAACTGGCTCTCGATAAACTTGGTGGTGTCTTCGGACTCCTGCTGACGCGATTTCAGGTTCTCGTCGATGAACAGGTCGGTCAGTTCGCTGGTGACCTGCTGGGCAATCTGGGGATTCCGCGCTGAATAGCCAATCGTGAATCCGGTGACCTGTTTCAGATCTTCGCCATGCACCAGTTCGACGTCGATGTCTTTGCGCATCGACTCAACCTTTTCATCCGGCGTGGTCTGGTTGCGGCCACTGCTATAGAGGTGAAGCTTGTCAATGATGTCAAGAAGACGCGTGCGGCTAAGAATCTGCTGCGTAATACTTTGCAGCCGGTCCTGGATGTCTTCACTGACATTTGGCGCCACATAATCCTTCGGCATCGTGGGCTGTTCCACCAGAATCAAGGTTGTCGACTGATAGCGCGGCGGCAATATCCACGAGACTCCCCAGACTAACAGCCACCCGAGAAATAGCGGGATCAGAAAATGGATGTGGCGGCGACGTACCACATCCAGATAGCTCTTGATGTCGGGCCGTTCTGAACTCTGCTCTTCGGTGAACTCGGAGATTTGTTCCATGATTATCTTCCCAGTGGTCTTGTGAATTGATAGGAAATGGAGACGGACTCGCTGTCTGCATCGGGATCGCTGGTTATTGCCGCGATGCTGCTATAACTTTGGTGCAGACGCTGATATCCAACTTCCATCCTCAGGTGATCGCTAAGTGCGTGATCGATTGTGACCGTTCCTGAAACGGAGTGTCCCCCTGAACTGGGAGAGAGTGACGATGGGGACTTATTCTTGTGTATTGCATAGTGTGCCGTTGATCCAACGTTCCAGGTGCGTGTCATTCGCCATGTTGATGGATGCACTTGCGCTGTTTGTGCTCATGGCTCCAAGCAGCCCCCCCCCGCCCGACACGGTTCTCGAATAGCTGGACGCAAGGCTGGTACGTTGTGTCTGCCATCCCACGCTTCCCATTACAGCAGGCGTCCACGAACGAGACGTGGGTAACGGGGACTGTGCGTAGCTAAAGTACTGCGGGCCAGCCGCTAGAGATAAGGAGAAAGCGTGGCCTAGAAAAGCGGTGTAAAAGGGAAAGATGGTATGCGTGTGGATCTCAAGCTGCCCAGTTTGAGGATTGCCCAGAGTCTTCAAATACTGATAGGTAACGCCAATGTACTGCGTGCCGAACAGTCGGCGATTGTAGAATGCCGACCCGCCGCGTGAATTCGAGTTATAGAGGCTAGAGGATTGGGTCTGGTTGGGATAATTGTGTATCGCAGTCGTTACGCCGGCGCCGACCATCCCATTCATGCTGAACTGATAGGCTACCTCCGCGTTGGCGGTGTTTGTGAGCGTGTCGGCGAACGGGGCGATAATGTCGGCCGGTGAAGATGGCGGCGAACCGGATATCGGTCCTCCCGAAAGTGACTCAGGCTGGTTCAATACATTTGAGCTCCGTAGGAAGCTCTCTTGTCCACTGACGGTTGCATGCTCGCTCAAGCGGTACTGGAGAGCCAGGGACGCATTTTGGTCCGCCTCATTCCGGGCGCTGGTTTTCTGATAAATCGTGAAGCCCGGTTGGTACGCCCACGTCTGGTGCAGCCGGGGAGTCAACCTGTCGAGTTCGATCATAGGACGAATCGAGTAAGCCATATCGCCGATCGTATGGGTCCCGTTGTCCGGCAGAAGGTTGTCGTCGTAGGAAGGTTGGAAACTCAATCCACTGTCCAGATAATTTGACCGCGATTCAGAGAGGCTCGTAGTCGGAAAGGCCTGACCGCTCGCCATGGGCGGTATCGGCATGCGGTATTCATCCGGAATTTCAGTGCCTGCCGTTGCGGTCGGCAGCGCTTGAGTCCAGGCGGGCATGGTCATGAGCAGAGCAATCGTCGTCAGGCAGGCTCGGGTAAGCATCGACAGCCCTCACGGCACCACAATGGTGTCATTTGGTTGCAGCATGATGTTCTGCCCCGAGTTCTTGCCCTGGATGACTTCCTTGTAGTTGAAGGGGATGCGGGTCTCGCTGCCGTTGGGACTGTGGCGAAGGATGTAAATGCCCTTTTGCTTGGCAAAATCTCGGAAGCCTCCGGCAGCCGCAATTGCATCGAGGATCGTGGTGGGAGACGTAAGCGGGTAAGATCCAGGCTTTGTCACTTGTCCAAGTATGTTGAACTTCTCACTGTTAATCTGCTCGACGATTACCGTAACTTCCGGTTTGGTGATGTATGCCTGTAGTTTGCCCGCAATATCCTGCTCTAGTTGCAAGGGAGTCCGGCCTGCCGCCTGTACCTCTCCCACCAGGGGCAGCGAGATTCTTCCATCGGATCGCACCGGGAGCGTCCGCGAGATTTCTGTCTCATTCCAAACATTGATCGTCAGGCGGTCGTCATTGCCAATTACAAAGCTGTCGTCGTGTGGCTTGGCGGCTGATGGCGCCGCGGTCTGAGCGGACGAAGCCGGCATGGCAGAAGCAGCCGTGGGTGGACCTTTGTCTGGCGCGACGGCTGGAGCTTGCGCACACAGTGTAGCGCAGAGCGCAACAACGAGGGATACTAATGCGATTGCGTGAACCGTTCTGCTTTTCATAACATTTCCGGTAGCCCATCCGGGAGGTCTACTTCCCAATTTGCGCGGGTCCTGTCCGTCCATTGCCGCGGTATCCCGTTGCCGGACTTCGCGACCCATTGCCATTGCTCCCAGAAAACACCGAGGAATCGGACGAGGTCATCTTATAGTGCTCGATCTTATACAGCAGTGTTCGATAGCTGACATTGAGCAGCCGGGCCGCGGCTTTTCGGTTCCACCTCGTTTTCTCCAGAGCTACGGCGATCGCGTCTCTTTCGGCCTCCGACTTGACACTCTGAATCAGGGATCGCAGCGATTTAGAGCCGGAGACGCCTGTGCTCATTTGACCGGCCAGTGCCGACAGCTTATTCACGCCGCGCGGCCTGGCTAATGCAGCGTCCCGGGTATCGCTCTGCGCATCGGATAGTTTCTTTTCGAACACTAGTTCATTGTCGCCCACCATGAGGTAACGTTTCACTACGTGTACCAGCTCTCGCAAGTTGCCCGGCCAGTTATACGCCTGCCATGCCTCGTTTATAGCCAGAGGAAAGTCCCGTGGAGTAAGGCCATAGTGCTTCGCAAGACGGTGCATAAAATGGCGCGACAGAAACGGCAGTTCTTCCATGCGCTCTCGCAAAGGAGGCACGTAAATGGTGTAGGCGCTCAGGTGCCGGTACAGATCTTCGCGAAGTCTGTTATCGGAGATCGCACGCTCTGCATTGGTCGAACTGGTAGCCAGAACGCGGACATCGACATCGATGAAAGTGGAGGTTCCCGGTCTGACGAATTGCTTGTTCTGCAGTACCTGCAGCAGGTTGGACTGCAGGTCCAGCGGCATCTCGGTGATTTCTTCCAGTAGAATCGTACCCTTTGCGCAAAGCTCCAGCTTGCCGCGCCTGGCTTGTGCCGGCGAGGCAGTGCTATTTCTCACGTACCCGAAAAGTTCGCTCTCCATGAGGTCCCGGGGCAGTGCTGCGCAATTCACCTTTGCGAATCCAAATTCGGAACGGATCGACAATCTATGAATCAAGCGGGCGGTTGTCTCTCTTCCACTGCCACTTTCGCCTAGGATCATCACGGGCACGTTGGATTCTGCCAACAGGGCCGCCTGAGCGCGGAGCCTTCGCATGACTGGATTGATCCCAATGAAGAAGGTGTCATTGCCTACCGGCTCGACGTCATCACTCATGATGTCCGTCTCATTCTCTTCACACGCGGCAGAAAGATTGCGTTGAATGGCCATTTCAAGCTGGCGTTCATCGAGGGGGCGGATAAGGTAGTCGCGTACCCCCATGCGAATCGATTCTTCTTTCCCGGCAACATCCCCGTTGGGCCCGATCAGGATGATTGGCATTGTTGGGCGAAGCCGGCGCAGCCAGCGCAATATATGCACACCATCCCCATTCTCTTGCGACAGATCCAGCAAAATCAGGTCGAGGATTGCCCCGGATTGGACTTTATCCATCGCCTCCCATGGGTTGGCGGCTATTTCAAGCTGCCATGAGTTTGCTTCTCCCAACGACAGAAGTGGGTGAAGAATTGCTGAATCGCGGCTAACGACGACGAGTCTTGCCATTTCGACAGCGTTTGTTGTCACAGGTCACCTCGAAAAGTTACAGACCTTTTCGACTTCATATTCTTCAATCCGAACGGCATAACCTACTTATCGAATTGTTCAGGCTTGGCAGTGCAGGATTATGCCTTGCTGTTTGGCAGTTACAGCGGCAGCATTTTCAGGAGAGTTGCCGCGCATTCGGCATGATACCGAAGGGTTGATGGATAAAACTGGTTCCCGTCCACGGGGGGAAAGCAAGATAGATAGAAAACAACGTGCATGTACTGTCGGGGGAGTCGCTGGGACGGAAGAAGCATGGACGGCGAGCGGAAATATCCGCGGCAACATGCCGGTAAACCGTCGCATGATAATAGCTGCGAGGGCTAGTTCAGCGATTGCAATCCGGATGTACACATGGCTTTAGCGCGTACCAGTCTTTGATTTTTCCCTGCTGTCGCACCCGAACACAGAGACTCAGCGACTAGTGGCTGGCGCGTAGCTCCGCCCTGTGAGTCACATATTGCATGACCCTTACAATCATGAACGTCGGCGCCAAGTCATGCCGCCGATTCAGCGCAGGCATGAGTGACTCAATTCAGTCGGCAGTCATTACAGGCTGCGATCTCAACAAGGCAAGCGCCGTCTTTCCCCTGGGTAAAGTGCATCGGACTATCGGAGACAGTCGGATGCCCGGTGCAGCGCACAGCTCATAGCAGGATGCAATTGATTCAACAAGGGCATTATGTCGAATAAGGATTTGACGTATTGGTTCAGATTGGATGCCCTGGAATAATGCAGGATTCCTAAAAAATCAGAGACTTCAACAGGTCCTGAAGCTGCGGTAAGAGTGATAGAGGGGTATGGGTTCCTCTTCGATAAAGCGGGTTTCACGCGTCAATGGCGGGATATAGACCACCTTCCGCCAGCGCGCCCCAATAACACATCTCTGTACAGGTACAAGCAAGCCATTGGCCAAACCTATCTCCCTTCAATTCAAAGAAATGTATGAGGTGAAGTGGTGTATGTAGCAAAACATTGCACAGATATGTGCAAAAATATTCCACTTTGACTTTCCCGCAGGCAGGAACGCGGAAGGAAGAAGAGACGGCAGGGCGAAGAGCAGATTGTTGCGACCTGGAAGAGGCCTTAGGCCGACGCGAAGGCGGCGAGGGCAGGTCAGTTGGACCTGTACCTGGAGAGTAAAGCCGAACTTGGGTATAACCAGCCCGATAATTCCTGCAATATATTGCAATTATCTGCAATACTATGCAATCTTTTGCAACTATCTCTCCGCTTCTGCTACGTCGGCGATGAAGCGCATCGCGGCTGGACCTGGTTCGTTATCGCAGCCAGACGCGCCAATATGCGACAACGGCCACGTTACGTGGCCGTTGTCTACAGAGAGATACATCTCCAGAAGTTAAGGATCGTTCGACTAGGTGTTCAGGATCAGGCTGATGCGAAGTTTGCGAATCGGTTGCGACGGTTCAGGAACATGGCCCCGAAGCAAACCCCTCCGGCCAGCAGCAGGTATAGCAAAGCTGCGCCGCCCTCCGGTACTTCTATCCACATTTCCTGTGGCGGCCCGTCACCATTCGGTTGATCGCCCAGGATGGGCGTGAGTACCCAAAGGTTCGAGTATTGGCTCATGTTGTAGCCATCTCCACTGGCATAGTTCTTCGCTTGCAATGCCAGGGCAGCAGCATTTGCGTCGACACCTGTAAGCCCAGGGTCGGAAATGGACCAGATCGCCGCCGAAATATCTCCATCTTGCGTCGCTGTGTTGCCGGGGTTGTGCAGCTCCTCCACCAGATAGGCTATGGCTGCGTACCCTGCAACCCCAATGTTCGCATATGCCGGCGAATTGGCCCCTCCAAAAAGGACATCCGTTATAGGAGTGGTAGAACCCAAGGTAGATACCTGGTATGCAGTCGCGCCCCAGGTCTCATTGGTGTAAATTTCGTCGTTGAAGTCGTCGCATATGATCCCGGCGGGGTTTACGGGGCTGACCGGGATTCCGGGGCTGATCAGCGCGCTGTAGATCCCGGCGCCGGCGTTGACCCCTCCTATACCCCAGTCTACGGCCTGATATCCCCCGGTAAACTGAACAGTCACTCCCTCAGCGTTGTGCAGTGCCGGACCGGTATACGGACCGTACTGGCCATGCGCTGGAAGCGATAAGCTGAGCAGCGCCGCCCCTGCAATTAGCGCCAATCCGCCGAGTTTGACCTTCATTGTTTCCTCCGTACACGTGCTTCGCTCTTAGCGACCTTGGAACTGAACTACACGCATTGCGTTATTTCAGTTCCGATTATGCTAACGCATCGCCTCAATCTGTCAGTGAATACCTGAACTAGTTGAAACTCTTGATACCTTCGGCCAATGGGGTGAGGAAACACATTTCGTTCTGTTTCCTGCAACTTTAACTTATTACTAGAGTAACCCGTCGCGCGATGTTGTCAATCTGATAATTTTTTGCAACTTGTTGCAAATATTTGCAACCTCTTACCGCCATCTGGCGACCAGCGATAAAGGGTGCCACGGTCCGAACAGGATCGGAATCGCGGCCAGGCGGTCAAAAACACGGCAACGGCCACGCTTGCGTGGCCGTTGGCTGTAGAGGTATAGATGCCCAGGAAATCCGGCTTCTCTTGACCAGGCGATCAGGATCAGGCCGATGCGAGGTTTGCAAATCTGTTGCGACGGTTCAGGAACATAGCTCCGAAGCAAACGCCCCCACCCAGCATCAGGTACAGCAGAGCTGCGCCGCCCTCGGGTACTGGGTCCGCTGTCCACATTTCCTGCGGTCGCCCGCCATTGGGCCCGTTAGTAACCGGGTACGGAGCTTTGGGCGTGAGTATAAACAGATTCGTACTCGCGTTCAGCTCTGCCAAGGCGGCCGTGCTATCGTCAGAGCTAGAGTAGGTGAAGGTTCCATTGGATATGTCCCCAGATGTTCCATATGCCACCAAAGCAGCGGCAACGTAGCTCGCAGCGTTGGCATCGAGAGTATAGCCCTCGAGTGTGTACGTGCTGCCACTCATGGTTCCGCCAGACGTGATATACCAGATCGCAGCCGAAAGGTCCGCCTGTTCAAGTTGGTTTGCGCTGGTGGTAGGGCTATTGGGGGGGCTAAGGTTGAGCAACTGGGTGACCAGGCTTGCGACCGCTGCATATCCATCCAGCCCAATGGTAGAGCCGAACAGCGTATCGGCGCCTAATTGCGCGGATGTCAAGGTAGTCAACTGCGGCGCAGTAAGCGCGGTGGCGTTCCAGAGCTCAGGCAAGTAGATATTGTCGTCGAAGTCGTCGCATACGATCAGGCCGTTATTGTTGATTGTAGACCCATTGATCGTGACAGTCCCTACGTAGGGATCCACGTACCCATCGCCGAATATGTCCGGGTTGGCGATATTCGTAAAGTCAACCGTGGCTGGGGCAGGGGTTTGACCATGCACAGGAAGCGCCATGCTCAACAGCATCGCCCCTGCAATTGCCGCCAATCCGCCAAATTTGATCTTCATTGTTTCCTCCGTACACGAGCTCCGCGCTCAACCACATTGGAACTGAACTAAAGCATTGCGAACCTTCAGTTCTGACTATGCTAACGTAACGCCTCAATCTGTCAAGACTGATAATAATTGTAACTAGTTGCAAACTCTTGACATCTACGGCCAATGTGTTGAGGGAAACACATTAAGTCCTGCGTCGCACAATTTCCGACACACATTTACTCTAACTCATCGTGCGATGTTGTCAAGCCTGATAAGTTTTGCGACCGGTTGCAACAGCTTGCAACCTCAATTCCACCCCGAGAGCCGGCAATCGCCTGCACGTTTCAGCCTTCGCCCACGATCTCCTAAGCCGTCCCTGGTGTACCGAGTCCATTAATACGCATTATTACACGAGGGGCCGAATTCCCCGCCTATACCAGCCTGGGAGAACGGGGTTCCCGGTGAGCGTGCTCGCTGGGGCAGTCAGAGACCCCCAGGGGAATTGCTCCAGCGTAGAGCCCAAGGGTTGAAGAGGGTACTGAAAAACCCTGTTTTTGTTAAGGGCACGGCTTCAGCCGTGCCGTAAGATACTTTATTTGCAATGCGGCTTTAGCCGCTGAGGGCAGATTCTAGACGAGATATCGACTTTTCAGCATCCTCTGAAAGTCCGATCGATAGTTCAGCAAACTTCTGATTCAGGACAATACGGGTCAAGACACAACAAAGGCCACGCTTATGTGGCCTTTGTTGTGGAGGAATCGGTTGACCTGCGCGATCCGGATCAGGCGGATGCTAGGCTTGCGAATCTGTTGCGACGGTTCAGGAACATAGCTCCGAAGCATATCCCGCCTGCAAGCAGCAGGTACAGAAAAGCTGCGCCGCCCTCAGGTACATCGATCCATACTTCCTGCCCAACCTTCGGTCCATACGGAGAGGGAGGAACGGAGGGAGTAAGAACCCAAAGATTCGAGTATTGGCTTATGTTGTGTGTCGGGCGGCATTTGCGTATGCTTGACCAGCCAGGACAATCGCCGCTGGGTCAATAGTATAGGGCAATGCGTCTGAGGGCATATTAGGGTCAGTAATATACCAGATCGCCTCCGAAAGGTCCCCTAGCAATGTTGCGTTGGCGGGCGTGTTGGGAGTGCTAAACATCTGATTCACCAAATACGCTATGGCCGCGTATCCCGGAACCCCAATGTTCGCATATCCCCCATTGGCGCCTCCATAAAGCACATCCGTTATAGGGGTAGCATTACCCAAGGTAGCTGCATTATATGCAGTCGTGGGCCAAACATACGGACCGTTAGGGGGCCCTATGTCATCGGTGAAGTCATCGCATACGAACCCGGCGGGGCTCGCGTTGACCAGCCCACTGTAGATCCCAGCCGCGCCGCCCAGAGCGGAGGTTTCAGAGTTGTATGGAGACGGAAAATCAACAATCGCTGGCCTCACCGTTGATGAGTGCCGGACCGTTATACGGGCCGTAATACTGCCCAAACGCAGGTGCCGCCAATAGCAACATCGCTGCCCCGGTAATTGCCGCCAATCCACCAATTTTGATCTTCATCGTTTCCTCCGTTACTCGCTTCGCACTCAATACCAAACTGCCGGTTGAACATTGTGCATATACTATCAGTGCTCCATATGTTAGCGCGACATCCCAACCTGTCAAGCCTGATATTTCTTGCATCCGGTTGCAATCGCTTGCAGCCACTTCACTTCTCTCGAAAAAGCTTACCGCCTAGGCGTTCAAGAGTAGACCAGACTCCCTGGCCTTGAAAAAGAACCCGGCCCCCAAACCAACGAAGCTGAGGGCTAGCATGGACAGAGTGCCGTATTCTGGTACCAGAATATGACTGTAGCGGTCATCGCCTTGATCCAGGATCGGCTGCCCGTGCTGTCTATGACGCTCATTTCGGGGCCATCATTGGCGCCAAGGCCGGTGACGTTCACAAGGTCCCCGTTGGCAAGCGTAAACAGCAGTCCGTAAGTGTCGAGCACACCGCCGGCAGGGGAGCCGTTAACGCTGGGCGCACCTCCTGTCGGGTAAAACAGGTTGTCGGCATATACCGGCAAGGAGCCAACAACGGTCGGACTGGAAGAGCTGTAGCTCGCCGGGTACAGACTGGCGATGCTCTCATTGGTCAGGGCCAAGCCATTGTTCGTGTCCGTAAAAGTCCCGCTGATGAGCGATATCTCGATAGACGTCACTGGTGCCGACCTCAGTAATATCGAAGATGCCGGTGCCGCTGGCCGCTCCATTATCGGTTGTGAACGTGAAGTCGACCTGTTGAGCAACCAACGCAGCTGGGGAGATGGCAAGCACTGCTGCTGCCGCGAGTGAGATCAAGGAGAGTTTCTTCATTTTCGGTCCTCCCGAATTGGCCCTATGGGCCATCCGCTCTGGATCTGTAAATTAAAATCTGTGCAAAGCCTGCTGCCGAACGTCTCTGATACCTCGGCATGCTCCCATCCTAACGGGATGCTCGTATCTGTCAAGCCTGATAATTTTTGCAACTGGATGCAATCGCTTGCACTGTCGATCTCGCCCTGTAGCCAGCGATTGCCTGCACACCCCGGCCCTCAAACACGGCCTACTCTGCCGTCCTTGCAGTCTAACCCGGCCCTCGGCTTTGTCAAGATGGATAATAATTGCAATATGTTGCAAATTTTTGCAACATATTCCCTCCTCGAAACCGCAGGCGCCGCGAAGGGAATTCGCATGGAATGTGCCTTCCTATTGCATTGATGCTACTATAGTTCACCTGGAAGCGTTGATCGGCGCGGCGGTTGCGCCCGACGCTGCGATGGGAGGTTATTGTGGTGAGATTCTCTTCCAACTGGCGCCCAGTCCTGGCCTTGTGTCTGATCGCCGGTCTTCTTTCGTCCTGCTCTCTGAATCCCAACGTGCGCAAGCAGAAGGACTTTCAGCGCGGACAACGCTACTTCGAGAAAGGCCAGTACAACGAGGCGGCGATCGAGTTCACCAATGCCATCAAGATCGATCCCAACTACGCCGACGCACATTACCAACTCGGGGAAAGTTTCCTGCGCCTGCAGATGTCTCAGCGCGCCTATCAGGAACTGGCCCGCGCCGTCGAACTGCGCCCCGAGGATACCCATGCTCGAATCGAGATGACGAACCTGCTGATTCTGGGCCGCAACTGGCAAGATGCGAAGCAACAAACGGATCTGCTGCTGAAAAAGCAGCCGAACGACCCGGCCATCCACGCCCTGGCTGCGAGTCTGCTGGCTGCGCAGAGCAACCTGCCCGGCGCAATCGCAGAGATGCAGAAAGCCATCGCACTCGATTCAGGCCGCTGGGAGCTGTACCTTGATATTGCTCTCTTGCAACAGAGAAACAACCAACCCGCTGCCGCCGAGGCAAGCTTCAAGAAGGTCATCGAGCTGAACCCGAAGGCAATGCAGGCACGCTTGGTGCTGGGCGCATTCTACCAATCGCAAAACCGCCCCGCTGAAGCGGAGCAGCAGTTCCGAGACGCGATACCCATGGATCCAAACACGATCGCGCCGCGAGAAGCGCTGGCCCGGTTGTACCTGGCCGAGGGGAAGAAAGACGGCGCGGAAGAGGTCCTGAAGCAAGCCAAGAGCGACCTGCCGCACAACCCGGACAGCTTCCTCGCGCTCAGCAACTTTTATTACACGACCGGCGACCTGGACAAATCCGTTGCCGAATTCCATGCACTTTATCAGGAACGCCCTAAAGATCTGTCGGTCAAGAAGAAATATATTCAACTCCTCATCCAGACAAAGCATTACGACGAGGCACGCAGCCTCGACGATGAAATTCTGAAGGCCAACCCCAAGGACGACGACGCCCTGGTGTATCGAAGCCAGATGCAAATTAGCTCCGGAGACGCGAGCGGCGCCGTACAGTCGTTGCAGTCTGTGATCAAAGACGCCCCAAACAACATCCAGGCCCACTATGCTTTGGGCGTCGCCTACGATAAGCAGGACAATTTGGACCAGGCTGAGAGCGAATGGCGAGAGGCTTTGCGCCTGGACCCAAATCTTCTGGAGGCCCAGCGCGCCTTAGCCGACGCCGCCGTGCGGCTGGGCGACATGAATTCTCTTGTGGACGCTGCCGACAAGATGATCAAGCTGCAACCCGGGTCGCCCGATGGCTACGCGCTTCGGGCGCTTACGAACATCAATCGCCAGCACTATGCCGACGCCGAGGAGGATATTCACAAGGCCATCGACGTCTCCCCTCAGAGTGCGCCCGGCTACGTGCAGATGGGAAACCTGAGGCTGGTTCAGAAGCAGTATGGCGAAGCCATCACTGCCTACCTGCAGGCCCTTGACCGGAATGCCGGTTCGACGGACGCTCTGCGCGGCCTGATGAGCGCCTACTTTGCCCAGAAGCAAATCGACAAAGCCATCGACGCCGCGCAGGTGCAAATCGGCAAATCGCCCAACAATAGCAAGTTCTATGGCTTGTTGGCCGACGCGCTCATCCGTGGTAAGGGAGACCTCAGCGGGGCCGAAGCCGCGTTGGATAAAGCCGTCGCGCTCGACAAGACCAATTCCGATGCCATGGTCCAGCTATGCCAAGTGCGTGCCGCGAGGGGAGAGACCGATCAGGCCATCGCCACCGGCGAGCAGTCACTCAAGGAGAATCCGCGCCAACCAAATCTCGATGTCCTGATGGGGAACCTGTATCAGTCTAAGTCGGATTGGAAGAGCGCAGAGGACGCCTATCAGAAAGCGTTGGCCATCAATTCCCAGAATCCTGAGGCCGCCAATGGTTTGGCCCGCGTCATGTTGAGCAGAGGCGAGAACCTGGATATCGCCTTGGGGTTGGCGCAGACCGCGGTCAAAGGGCTGCCCAACTCGTCTGACGCGGCCGACACCCTGGGATGGCTCTATTACCGGAAAACTCTATATCCACTGGCCATAAGCTATCTTCAGCAAGCGCTCAAACTGCAGGAAAAGAACAAGACGTCCGACAACCCCGATATTCACTACCACCTGGGATGGGCGTACGAGAAAACGCAGCAGCAGGCGCTGGCCCGGCAGAACTTTGAACAGGTTCTCAAGATCAGTCCGAAATACCCAGCCGCAGCGGAGATCAACAAGGAACTGGGTCACTTGAAATCGTAGGAACTCGGGCCGGCACACCCACGCTTATCCCAGTCTTGTCTGAATCGGCGCTTTGGCTTTGCTACCTTCTTGCCTCGATAGCCGAGAGACATGATCGATACAGATATGCAATCTCACCTGAAAACAGGGAGACAACTGGGTATAAACATGTTTGTCGCGCCAAAGAGAAAAAGTATGCAGCGAGCAATCTGAGACAGCCGTCATGACATGACGGAGCTATCGTCGAAGCCAGTTGATTCAGCTTTACTTGGGATTGGGCCCTCCCAACCAGGGGGCCTGTTTTTTGCCGTCGCTTAGCGGAAACGGGGACGAGCAATGGCGACACTTCCTGTGCCTTTTGCCGGACGCTTCAGACCTTGTCGTTTCCACCAGCCTGGGCTGGCCGGCTCATCGGGAGCCCGGTCTTCTGCAACCACGGGCTTAATCCGGCAATCAAGGGCAGTGTCAAGAATTTCCGTATCGAAATCGGCCGGTATAGGGCCACCCCGAGCGCGGTTCCAAGCGTATTGGTAATGACGTCATTCATGCCGGAATCGCGCGTCGGGAGGAAGTACTGCGCTGTCTCGATCCCAAGGCTGATGGTCAGCCCAAGAACAAGCACCGCAACCCGAGGCCGGGGGATCGGCCGCACCAGCGAAAAGTAGACCGTGAAAAAGAATCCCAGCGGGACGAACCCAGCGACATTCACACAAGCGTCGGACCAATAGCTCCAACTCATCCATCCAGCCCACCGGCCGCGAAACGGGCCCAGCGGCGAACTCAGGAATCGAGGGTGCAGAACGTAGTAGCGTGCCGGGATGACAAGATCGTTCCCGGAACCCATTCGCTCATGGACGACGCTTCCCGTGTTTTCATCGAACAAATACAACGCAACTGGGGGCCTTTCCGGGTAAATAACGGGCCCCTGCCCTCGTGCCCAACGCTCAATGTGCCCCTCTGCCTCGGAAGGCGTCAGTGAATAATCGTAAACCGCCAGCCCCGCGATCTGCCCCGGCCAGCTATAACTGATGGTTGAGCTCCCAAGCACAAGCCGGCCTGTCAGATCGCTGCTCACGAGCCCAAATCCCGATGAGACCTTGACTGGGACACCGTTGACGTAGACCACCGTTTTATCTTTACTGCCTGTAATCGTCAGCACCATGCGATGGTGCTTCTCAAGAATGCGGTCCATCTGCAGCCATGGCCGGACCAATTTCCCCTGCGAATCGACACTGCCGCGTTGGAATGCCAGGTTGGCGCCGTCTTGCCGCAATGCGAAGGGGAAATTCGGGTCTGGGGAGTCGTCAAAGGCGAGAATCGTACCCGAGCCGTTTACCCGTTCCGGTTGCAACAGAATCTCCAGACTGCTCGCGCCATCCGGAGAAGCAGTGCGGAAGCCATTGACACTGGCCACAATGCCATTGCGACCGAAGCGAAGTCCGTTCGCTCCCTTGAGCCACTCCACGTCATTCTTCGGAGCGCAGAACGGCCATAAACCGGCGACCAGTATCACGCACAGGATGAATGCGCAAAGCGCGCCAAGAATCCTTGCAACTGCTCTTTGGTCCGGGTCATTGCCCATTGGTCTTCACACACTCAGCCGCGCTTTGCGCCTTCACGGGTTCCACATCCGAAGCGTCAATCTCCACTGCCACGGACCGTGCCATCAGGTCCACGGAAAGAACCAGACGATACATATTCTTCTTGCGGACCAGGATACCTTCAACGCCAGCCAGCGCGCCCTGCTTGACTCGAACCCGCTCTCCGCACTTCAGGAAGGGGTGCGGTTCAACGCGAAAATGTCCTTCAACTACCCTTCGTATCGCCTGGATCTCATCATCCGGGATGATCGCTGCATCATCGCCCTTACACAGAATCATGTGGACCCCTGGAGTCGTCAAGACCTGCAGCCGGCGATCGAGTCCTCCCCGGACGAATAGATAGCAGGGGAACAACGGCAGCGAGATCGTCATTTTTCTGTCTTTCCAGCGCCGTTGTGAGTCATAGAGCGGCAGAAACACTTCAAAGCCCTTCGCAGACAACATCTCTGCCACCGCCTTCTCGTGCTGGTGACGGGTGTAGAGCGCCCACCAGTCCGGGTCTTCTTGCATCGTGGTGTCGATACTTTGGGAAATCGGCATCATGCTTCGCCCCTCAATTGGACGGTAATTGTTTGACATGCAGTCAGAAGGGCATCGCATCGCCGTGTAGGCTACTGCCCATCCTCTTATACTGCGGCTCAGACATCGTGCGTTTAGCCTTCGACTTCAGATTTCAAGCCCTGGCCTGCCCGATGTCTTGTGCCAATTCGAGTGTTAGGAAAGCTCTGAATAAGTCCCGATTTTGAAAGAGCGGGACTTCAGTCCCGCCGTAAGTACAACAATTGCAACGCGGCTTTAGCCGCCGAGGGAATGTCAAACACTTGTGCAGACCTTCCTTAGTGTAGCGCAACGGTTGAGGGAACCAGTATTTCTGTACCAAGTCCTGAGTTAGTCGACAACCGGTTAAGGCTTCAGCCAGATCGCGCTGCCCTTCGAACGGCCAGGGGACGCCTGGATGCAATCGCCTGCCCGGTGCGGAATGCCTTGAATGCCCGATACCGGGTGTCCTCCTCGAACCGATGCAGCGCTTTTGTGTACCACTCTAAATACTCCAGCCTGTCTGGAACGTTGGGGCGGGTGGAATACCGCAATCCGTATAGGAAAGGTTCATGGAGCCACCGGGAGGGTGAGCAGGGGCGTCCGGACCGGCGAAGCCAGACCGATAAACTGCGTCAGAATATCGCTGCCAAAGTTGCTGATCCACAGGTTGCCGCTGGCATCCACGGCGATGGCGTGTGCCTCAAGCAGGGCGGCGTCGGCCCCCAATCCGCCGGACGGAGAGAGCGCCGCTCCGGGAGTAGTAGCGGTCGCGCCCGCCAGTTCGGTTATAGAGGGCCCCCGGTAATTGGCGATCCAGACATTTCCAGCGCCGTCGATCGCGATTGCTTGAGGATGGTCGATGCCCCCACTGGTATAGGAGCCGTTGGAGAGGACCACGCCTGAGCTTGAGATCACGCTGATGCTGTTGCCGTAATAATTGGCTACCCACACATTTCCCAGCCGGTCGATAGCCAGACCGGAAGGTTGGTTACAGCAGGCGTAACTGGTAAATTGCGACCCATCCGGCGCGACCTTGGTCACGGTCGTACCGCTTTGGTTTGCTACCCAGACGTTATGACTGCCGTCGATCGCATCAGCACCCGGAAAGGCAAGCAAGGGTGATGTATAGCCGGCGGTGCCGGACAGCGCCTGGCCCGAACTGGAGAGGTGGGTCAGATGGGAGTTCCCGTAGTCTACGACCCAAGCGCTGCTGTCCGTGTCGATGGCTATGGCGATGGGATAGTAGAGTCCGCCGTTTGTGAACCCCCCACTTCCGGAGACCGATTGTCCGCTGGAATTCAGGACGCTGACGCTGTTGCCTGCAACCGCCGCACTCGGCTCGTTGGGAATCCACGCGTCGTTGTTGGCATCCACCGCGAGGCCATACGAGGCGCTAAGTCCGAACCCGGTGATTCCTTGCGGCAAAAGCGGCTTGCCGAGAGGGGAAAATACCGAAGCAGCATTGAAGTAACTTGCAACCCACACATTTCCAGCGCCGTCGATCCCGAGGCCGGAAGGCCCGTTCATCCCGCCGCCTGTGTAATTGACGAAAAATGTCCAGTCGGATGGTGCTGCCGCCAGAACAGGGGCAAAGGCGGAGCTGCCGGTCGATAAAGCGTAGAGACTCGCGACGTTTGCCGCCGGGTTGCGAACCAGGTTGAGAGCTGCATCCACTGTGTTGGTTGGCGCTCCGGCACCGCCGGCCGGTGTTGTAGCGGAAAAGAGCGCGCTGCATGAGTTTGCACTCGGAGAGGAAGCCGCGCACCCGTTCAGCAGGTTCGCAAGGCTGTCGATTCTTGCTGCCGGAGAGGTCCCATTCGCCGCAAAAGCAGGCCCAGGGCTACTGCCCTTCCTGATGTCCGCCAGCGCCAAAGCCATCGCAACCGCGTTCTGTAGGCCAACCATGTTCGTGGAGCTGGCGCCCAAATTCGCTCCGGGGGAAAAGAACTGGGAGAGCGCAACCATGGCCGCAACCGTGGTCACCTCGTTTACCACCATCTGGCTTGAGGCGGCCATCTGATTGCAGGCTCCCAGAACCGTGAGCAGCGCGACCGCATCGTTCGCAGCCGCAGCCGCTCCCCCTGGCTTGCCGCCTCGCACTACAACGTAAAGCTGCGATGCCTCCGATGGACAGGGATACCCGGCGGGGGCAGATAAACGCTCCATTGCCGTCGGTCGTGAGCGAACTGGTCAGAAGCGGTGTACCGCTTGAGCCATTGCCGCTTGTGCCCGCCGCATACAGCTGCACCGATGCGCCGATCAGAGGCTGGTTGCCAGACAGCGCCTTGCCCCCGAAGCTCACTCCAGCGCCGCTGTTATCCGTGGGAGTGGGAGTTGTTGCAACGGCGGCAACGCCGCCTGGGCTTCCACAGCCCGTCAACCCACACACCAGGATGCTCGCCGTGAATATCGAGATGACTACGGGGGTGAGGGACGAAGAGAGTAGAAGGCGCATGGAAGAGTCCAATGAGTACTAGCGGCTGTGGGCCGGGTCATATCGTCAAGTCTGACAGAGGCAAGAAAGGCTGCAAATCCTCGGTAACTGCAGACGTGCGGCATCGTCGTGCATTGTTGTGTCGATCGTCCCAGTGTGGAGCAAGACGTGGATGGGCCGCCTGGGATCGTCACTGAACGGAGACTTTGGGCCGCGCCGGGTGTATAGGAAGCCGAAGTGGTTGACAAATTCACCGCAGGTCCCGCCGCGGCACAGCGTCGATGCCTCTAGCCATTGTGTCACACCATCGTTGTAGAAAGCCGAGCGAACGACGATTGGAACAACGCTGGCGGTCGCAACCGTGAGTTCCCCCCGCCAAAGCGGAATCTCTCCTCGAAGGCAGCGACAGAGGATGGGATCATGCCAATTCGGGAGAGGCAAATTCCGATGGCGATTGGTGTATCTCCGTCCGCCTGGGCATACTGCGACCGGACGTAGACCACCGGCCCGCCCAATCGACTCTCATTCCAAGTACGCACCGGGGTTCCAGTACGCACCAGGGTGTAGTTACCGGGACCAATAGAAAATTGCTGATCGGAATCGGTGCCGTGCTGCTGTTCAGGATCGCAATCGGTGTCGCCAGGTGACGGCGGAGATCCTTCTCCGTCGGGAACTCCTCCAGGGAGAACGTCTTCTGCCGCTGGACCTGAGCCGGCCCCTCCCGATAGCGCCACTCCCAGGGCTCGTTCTGTTGCGTCTTTTGACCTTTCTGATCGTTCCCATCTGTTATCTTGTAGGCATGGCTTTGCCGCGAGCTCCCCGTTTGTAATAGCAATATTATTTGCAGGGTTTGCTGGGTTGGTCATTATAGTAAGTTGTTGATAAATAAGATGCGCCCGTAGCTCAGCTGGATAGAGCGGCAGCCTCCGAAGCTGTAGGCCAGAAGTTCGAATCTTCTCGGGCGCACCATTCCTTTTTTTGCTTCTTCTGCTAATCAACATCAACTCCCTCAGTTGGGTCGCCCGGCGCTTGTCGCGTCGGAAGGTAGCTGCTTCTTGCGGTACTCATCGATGTAGATCGTCATAGGCTGGGGCATGGCATCGCGGTAGAGGCCCATCTTGAAGAAGAAGTAGTCGGGGTTGGGATAGCCGCCGGGGACGTCTTCGGCGTTTGCGGTGTTGCCGGTAAAGTTCACAATCTGCTGATTATTTAGCCAGACGGCGATGCGGCCCTCGGAACTCGTAGAGAAGCGAACCTGGACACGGAAATCGAGCCATCGGTTGCGGAACTCACCGGCTTGGTGGAAAAGGACATAGCGCTTCTTATCGACGGTGCGGGTGATCTCCAGCACGTTGCTCTGGTACCGCAGCGCGAGGACGGGGTTGCGGTCGGAGCAGGGACCATACTCGTCCGGGCAATACTGCTTCCACTGTGCGATGACGAGACGCGTAGGGACGATGGGGAACTCGCCCGGGAAGAACTCGCTGAAGCTATATTCGTAGGGCACATCCTGACGAGACACGAGGTCGTTAGCTTCCAGCAATTCGGCGCGCTCGTTGTCGAGATTGCCGTCACGTCCGGCTTCGAACTTGTCGTGGGAGTGGACCGTGACGGCGATGGCCTGACGACCCGCGCGGACCACCTTGCGCTGCATTACGACGGCGCCTTCCTCAAAGCGGTTCTGTGCCCACAGCGAACTGAGCTTTGGCTGCTCGAAGCTGTCATATACATTCAGCGGGTTGAGCTGGCGAACCGGTTGCGCAGCGCGATGGCAACCGGTGGAAAGGGTGAGGGCGGCCACGAATAGGAGTAGAAAAAGCTTACCCATTGCTGGTGGACCTACTTTCCGAAGAAGTTGCTGGTGGTCGTAGTTCAGGCAACATCGGAGAGCTTTGGAGCAAACCAGCGATTGATGCTTGCGAAGCTATTCTTGACTGGCAAGAGCGATGGATTTCTTGCGGAGAGTTTGCTGATCGGCACCAATATCTGGCCATTGGATGTATCAGAACGCCCAGCTAGAAGATCTTTCGGAAATGGTCCGTTATATATCTCCATGAAGCCGTCCTCGCTGAGCTTAAGACCGATGAGTAAATCTGCATGTCTGGTCTTAAGCTGACTCGACCACCGCAGGCCGAAGCGCGTTCCCTTCGCTCCGGTAAGCTTGATCTGAACGGAACGCCCGTCGCGTGTAAGCGCATCGACTTGGGGAGTACTGGCAGGCTGAAGCTTGAGGTCGTATATGTACTCAGCGATGACCTCTCCAATGCTGCCTACGAGATGCCCGTCTGGAGTGAATGGGCGACCCTCGAACAATGTATTGAGTCGCTGAGTTGTTTTGAGCAGATCGCCAATCAACGCTGGAACTTCCTCGAAACGGGACGATGACATACGCTTCGGCAGACGCAATAAGGACTGAACGGAGATGTCTTCATCTACATCAGGCCAATGAATGCCGTCCCCACGTCCGATGAGTTTCCAGTTCTTGCGCTGAGAGGGCGTGGCTCTAGACAGACGCGGAAATCTTGAGACAGGCGTCGAAAGTTGCAGACCTCCGTTGAAGATGACCTGTAGCGTGAGATCGTCAACGTTGACGGCTACAGGCACCAGGTCGTCACTAATCAGTGAAGAAGTCATACCAAGCCTCCAATAGCAAGTCTATGTTAGCGGTGACGATTTTCTCAATGGCGTTCATTTCACCTGACCTGAACCCCTCGTTCCATGTCTCATCCATTGGAGTTAGAGCATTTTAGCAATTGTTATAGACCAAAAATGAATTGTCATTCTGAGCGCAGCGAAGAATCCCCGCATTTTGCTCGCTGCGCGACGGTCTACACCTTTAGCAAAAATGCTCTAGCCAAAACTTGGCTCGTTTCTCGGCGGCTACGATGTGTACATGTGGTGGCTCCTGACCTTCCTCCGAGTAGAAGAAGAATCGATAGGCCCCGATACGAAGAACGGTCGGCATGGACTGCTCCTACTTGATCACCCCGCGATGGCTGGCGGCGATGAACTCAGTAAGGTACGCAACGTGTTCCGTGTCAGCGGAAACGCCTTGTGCCAGCAGCGTGGTGCGGATGGCGGCCAGCGCGTCGGTGGTGTTCAGTTTCGAGGCCTGCAGTAGGCGGTAGGCCTGGCGCAGGGCCTTGAGTTGCGCCGGAGTGAAGCCGCGCCGCTCCAGACCGACCTTGTTCAGCCCGTAGGCGTGGTTGTTGCGCTCGATGCATGTCAGCGAGTAGGGCAGCACGTCCTGCGTGATCGTCGTCCCCCCGCCAATGTAAGAGTAGCGGCCGATGCGGCAGTACTGGTGTACCGGGCACAGCGCGCCGACCACGGCATAGTCCTCAATGACGACGTGGCCGGCCAGCGTGGCCGCGTTGGCCAGGATGCATCCGTCACCGATCTCACAGTCGTGGCCAATATGCACATAGGCCATGATGAGGCAGCCCGATCCCAGACGGGTAACGCCGCCGCCGCCCACCGTCCCGCGCGATATGGTCACCGACTCGCGGATGGTGTTGTTGTCGCCCAATTCGCAGCGCGTGGGCTCGCCCGCATACTTCAGGTCCTGCGGCGCGATGCCGATGCAGGCGAACGGAAAGACGCGGTTGCCGCGACCCAGGGTCAGGTGGCCGTCAAGCACAACGTGAGAGACAAGTTCGCAATCCTCACCCAGTACAACACTGGCCCCCACAGTGCAGTACGGCCCGATGCTGCACGAGGTGGGAATCTGCGCGCCGTCGGCAACGATCGCGGTGGGATGGATATTGCTCACTCGGCTTTGGCTCCGGCTTGCGTAGCCTTTCCAGCTCCGGCTGTGGCTTCCGCCGGCTTGCGGTTCGTCATGGCGCACATCACCGTGGCCTCGCAGGCAAGCTTGCCGTCGACCGTGGCGATGCCGCGCATCCTGACAGCATTGCTGCGCCAGTTCAGCACCGTGACCTCAATACGAAGCTGATCGCCGGGAACCACCGGTTTACGGAAGCGCGCGTCGTCGATGCTGGTGAAGACCATCAGCTTGCCGGCCCGGTCGGCTGCGGGATACTCGGTCAGCAGCAGCGCCGCGCCTGCCTGCGCGATGGCCTCGATAATCAGCACGCCCGGCATGATGGGGAAGTCCGGGAAGTGGCCGGCGAAGTGCGGCTCGTTGACGGTGACGTTCTTCAGCGCGACAACGCGCTTCTTGCGCTCGATCTCGATCAGCCGGTCGATCAACAGGAAGGGATAACGGTGTGGCAGCAGGGACATGATCTCGTTGATGTCCATCGTCTCTGCGGCTGCGGCGGGCTGGTTGGGAAGGTCGCTCATCTCACGCTTGAGTATAAATGCCGTTACTTCTTCTTGAGTTTGGCAGCGACTGCGTCGGGGTTGAAGAGGTCGGGGTCAAGTGGCTCGTTGTAGTTGACCTTGGTGAGGTAATTCTGGCTGCTCATATCGCCGTTGTGGTAGTTGGTGAGGGTCATAGGCGTGGCGATGCCCTGGATGGTGTGGTAGTCGTCGAAGGTCTCGGACTCCTCGTCGAAGTCCTTGAATTGAGGATTGCGCCAGTGGAAGTTACGACGGATGGGGAGGTGGGTAGCGGCGTCCAGGTAGAGGGTGACAGCATCGTTGTTGGCGGTGAGGACGGTAACCTGGTCGGTGAGACGGCGGTCCATCAGCTTCTGGCCCTCATAAACGATCATCACACCGGGGGCATGGATCCAGTCGCGGACGACTACGTCAATGGAGTGGTCGTGGCGACGGTTGGAGTCGTCGACTAGATTCTGGGGGGGCTCAATCTTGCCCTTGTAGCTCACCTCATAGCCTTTGCGGTCGATCGTGATCTGCACAACGTCAATCTTTTTGCCGGGTATGATCATGCCTCGCTCGGTCAGAAATCCGACGCGGTCTGCAAAGGTGACAGGCGGCGTGGCGTTGGGCCTAGCATAGCGGACGGCCTCGTGGTACTCGGAGATGTAGGGATTGGGCTCGCCGTGGAAGAAGCTGGTGCCGCGGCCATCGGCCAGCATGGAGGGCCGGTTGAGCCACGCCTGGCCGCCCAGTGCCGCAATCATCTGGTCGATAAGCTGGCGCCCTCGCTCGGTGTCGCTCTGGCCGGTCGTAGAGGAGGCGGGCGCGGCGCTGGGCAGGTCCGCTGCCTGCGCGCGAAGGCGCTGAGGCGCGGCCGGCAGAATCGCAACGGCGAGGAGGAGCGTGGATGGGACGACGAAGCGCTTCATGCTGAGCTATCTCGAGGCAAAAGTACCGCTCGTTGCCTTCAGTATACGAGGCAGTCGGGTTTTTGGGGACTGCTTGCGACGGGAACAAGGGTCACGGTAATGGGAACCCGCTGCGTCGCCGATGAAGGGGATGTGAGAGCGATCGAACGGCGTCCTGGAGTTGAGATGATGAGGCGATTTGCGGCGGTTGTGCTGGTCGCGGGACTGGGCCTTGGGATGGCTGGATGCGGCGACGGCTTGATTCTTCCACAAGCCGGCGGGGGCAGCAGCGGGCTGATGCTGACGGGGCCGGGGACTGAGACACACTACAACCTGTGCGTGGCAGATGGCTCGCTGACGCTGACTGAGATTGCCGGTGGGGGAACGGGCGCAGCCGATCCGGAGCTGATCGATAGCGTCACCGGAGCACACTTTTCGGTTTCGGTGACTGGCGGCGCGCTGTCTCTGGTCTCAGCTTCGAGCACGACGCCGGGGGCATTGCAGATTGGGCTTGCAGACACGGTGACAGCCCGGAACTACGCGCTGGCAGTAGTGAGCGGAGCGCTGACTTTGATTCCAGGTTAGACAGGATATGACATGGTACGACGCTTAGTTCTCTCAATGACGCTGCTGTTGTCTCTTTCACTGACCTATGCCCTGCCTTCCAGTGCGCAGACCAGGACCTTTGTGGCGTACATGGGGAGCTACTCTGCCGAGACGGTTTACAACGTGAACGACATGGTGTCGTTGGGCGGCGATTTTTATATATCGCTGGTGGCCAACAATGGGAACAATCCTCCGGCGACGAGCGCCTCGCAGTGGGCGCAGGTAAGCTCCGGCAGTGCGGCGGCCGTAGCAACCGGGGCGACGGCAGTGGCCGGGCCTATGGGACCGGCGGGGCCAGTAGGACCGGCGGGGCCTGTTGGACCGGCAGGCGTGATGGGGCTGACAGGTACACCTGGAGCACAAGGAGCAATGGGACCGCCTGGAGCAATGGGACAACCTGGGGCGACGGCTGCGCAAGGCAGCGCCGTGGCCGAGACGCGGACGCTGAGCGTTGCTTACCTGAAGGGTTACTACCTGGCAGGGGGCGGTAGTCTGATGCTGTTCTCCGCCACGGGCCCGGGCAACGTGGAGCGCATCCAGTTGGCGGGAGGATACAGCCCAGGCTCGCCCACGCCAATTGCGGCGAACACACTGTTGACGATTGCGGTGGACGGCAAATCCTATAGCTGCACGCTGGGGATGTTCCTGCTATGGAATGGGTATTCGACGAACGATGGGGTGGGGGCGACCAACGACCTTTTCCTCAGTAAGTACCTTGGCATAACCCTCGGGACAAACGATAGTGTTGCGGGCTATCGGCGCATCTATATTAAGTACAACAGCAGCATCCAGATCTCGATCGCGATGCCGCCCGGCCCAGGCGTGGTGTGGTGGTCGCAGGTGGACTATTATCCGGGGATTGCTCCCGTCGGGCGCTACCCTGCCGCCGGAACGTCTTTCACATGGTCGCCAACGACTGGGCCAGCTCCACAATCGTCGCGGGCCAGGTGCTCACGGTCCTTCCCGCGGTTAGTGGACCGGGAGAGTTGGAGAGCATTTTCTTTGTCTCGTCCGCGCCGGGCCAGGTGGAACCACACTGGCTTGAGATGAACCCGGACATCGCGGTGGACGGCTCCGACTACCGCTACGGCGGGACGGAGGACTTCTTTGGCAACCAGTTCTATGGCGACCAGTTCCACGGGCGGGCGGATGAGTACGGGATCGCGCGATACTACAAATCCAACCCGCCTGACAATACAACCTACTGGACCGCCTATCGCTACTTCCGGGAGTCTCCCATGATGTTCAACACCAGCCTTGGGATGACCTGGCAGAACCCGTCTGCGGGCAACGGACCGGCGACGCGTGTGGGCACTCTGGCGGTGTATTACACAACCAACTAGAGCATATTCGCAATGCTATAGACCAAAAATGAATTGTCATTCCGAGCGTAGCGAACGGGGCCCCCGGCCAGCTTGCAGGCTGGGGCAGGAAGAATCCCCGCATTTTGCTCGCTGCGCGACGGTCTACACCTGTAGCAAAAATGCTATAGAACCTGCGCGGAACCGGCGTCAGCCAGTGAGGACGGCGCCACCGTTGACATTGAATATTTCGCCGGAGATGAAGCCCGCAAAGGGAGTGCAGAGGAAAAGAATAGGGCCGGCGATCTCGTCGACATGGGCCGGTCGTCCCACGGGAATGGTTGGGTTGGTGCGTGCGGCGTCTTCGGGACGGTCGAAGACGGTGCCGGTCATCTCGGTGTGGGTCCAGCCGGGTGCGACGCAGTTGGCGTAGATACCCTGCGCAGCCAGTTCGGACGAAAGCGACTTGGTGAGCGCGATGATGGCGCCTTTGCTTGTGGCATAGTCGGCATGGCCTCCTTCGCCGCGTTGTCCGGCAGCGGAGGCAATCAGGACGATGTGGCCTCGGGCTGGCTGTAGCGGGACGCAGCCGGCGGTGGTTTCCGGGTCGACGGCGGGGCGGGTGCGGGTGAGCATGTAGGCGGCAGCGGCGTGGACCAGGCCAAAGACGCTGTCCACGTTAGTGGCCTGGGTGCGTCGCCACTGGGCAGCGCTCATGGCGGCGACCGCAATGGGGACAGGCGGCCAGATGCCGTGGTTGGCAACCAGTATGTCCAGATCGCCGAAGGTCTGCAGGGTGCGGGCAACCAGGGCTTCGCCGTCTTCGGGCGTAGCCAGTGTCTGCTGGATGGGAAGGCATACCGTCGTTCCGCCGCACTCCGCGGAGAGGGCGTGGGCCTGCTCTGTAGCGAATTGATAGCTGAATGCAACCCGCGCCCCGGCCTTGCGGAAGAGGCGGACGGTGGCCGCGCCGATGCCGCGCGAGCCTCCCGTGATGAGGGCTGTGCGTCCGGCGAGCGACAGGGTGACGCCGTCGGTGGGATCGGATTCTTGGCTCATGGCTTCATTTTGCATCAGTTGGGCCTCCCTCGCATCGGATAAATGGTAGCCGTCCATAGCAGGGCAAGGTAGTCGTCTCCAACTGAGGAGGAATCTGCATGAAGATAGCGGTGCTGATCGCACGTATTCTGCTGGGACTGGTGTTTGTTGTCTTTGGGTTCGACAAAATCGTTCCGTTCCTGCACGCCCCCATGCCTACCGGCGATGCCGGCTCGCTGATCGGGTTGATGTACGCCCACGGCTGGCTTAAGTTCTATGGCGTGGTGGAGACCGCGGGCGGGCTCATGCTGCTATTCGGGCGGTTCGTTCCGCTAGGGCTGACCCTGCTGGCAGGAATGATCACCAATATCCTGCTCTTCGGCATTACACTTGCCCCTTCCGGACTGGCGATTCCATTGCTGGTCGGTGTGCTGGAGGCCTTCCTGGTCTATGCGTATCGGGCCTCGTTCGCCGGAATCTTCGCATCCAAGGCGGAGCCGGCGGCATAAGGAATCGAACGAAGCAAATGCTGCTTCTTCGATCTTCAGGTAGATCCATCGGGAATGTTGTGCGAACCGTTACCGGGCCCTGCGACAATCTTCATTTGGGGTTTGTGCGATGGCGATTCTTGGTGCGTTTTGTTTTCCTGGGACCGGCCATATTAATCCCATCGCGGCGCTGGCGCGGCGCTTGCAGCAGCGTGGCCACCGCGTGATTCTGTTCGGGATTGCGGACACGGAGGCTCCGGTGCGCGCGGCGGGCGTGGAGTTCTGCCAGGTGGGCTCGGCGGACTATCCGCTGGGGACACTGGCGGAATTGGATCGAAAACTGAGCACGTTGAGGGGGTTCAGCACGTTTCGGTTTACAGTGCAACGGGTGAAAAATCACTCGCGCATGGTACTCCGGGATGGGCCCGCTGCGGTGAAGGCTACCGGTGTCGAGGCGATGCTGGTGGACGAGGCGGACATGGCGGGGAGCGTGGCGGAGACGCTGGGGCTACCCTTCGTTTCGATTGCGTGCTTCCCGCCGCTGCTGCAGGACGATACGATTCCGCCGTTTGTCTTCGGCTGGCGATACCACCCAGGTCCACTAGGCCGTCTGCGAAATCGCATGGGTGCAAGGCTGCTTTCGCGCGTGGCGTGGCCTATCTATAAAGAGGTGAATGCGCAGCGGGCGAGCTGGGGGCTGGCTCCGCTGGCGCGCAGCGTTGACGGCTTGTCGTCGCTGGCACAGATTACCCAGTTGCCAGAGGCACTCGAGTTTCCTATCGTGAACCGGCCTGTGTGGTTGCATCATACGGGGCCGTTTGTGGATGGTCAGGTACGCGTACCCGTGGCGTTTCCCTGGGAGCGGCTGAATGGCAAGCCGCTCGTGTATGCGTCGATGGGTACGTTGCAGAATGGGTCGGAGGGAATATTTTGCACAATTGCCCAGGCATGCGCGGGACTGGATGTGCAACTTGTGCTCTCCATGGGCGGCAGCCGGGAGCCACGCGAGTTGGGCGAGTTGCAGGGGAGTCCGATCGTGGTGCGCTACGCTCCGCAACTTGACTTGCTGCAACGTGCGGCAGTGGTGGTGACTCATGCAGGGTTGAACACAACTCTGGAGTCACTGGCCGAGGGCGTGCCCCTGGTGGCCATTCCCATGGGTAACGATCAGCCGGGAGTTGCGGCGCGGATTGCACATGTGGGAGCGGGCGTTGTGATTCCGCAGCGGAAGTTGAACCGCCGGCGTCTGCGACGCGCAATTGACACAGTGCTACAGGAGGAGAAGTATGGCAGTGCGGCGCGACGGGTGCAGCAGGCGATCCGCCAGGCCAATGGGTTGGAGCGCGCCGCGGATGTGATTGAGGGTGCCTTGAAACTGCGGGTTGCGGCTTGAGGATACCCGCAGCTACTTCTTTGCTTTGGCGGCAAGCTGCTTGCGTCGCGCGCCAATCTGCCGTTGCTGCTCGGCGGCAGGCAGAGCAAGCGTGGCCCGTACCTTCTTTGGCAGCTTGGCCAGGGTGATCTCGTACGCGGCACGCATCTCGCGCTGCCACTCAACGTCACGGAATACGTCCCAGCGCTCGGCGGCAACCCAGTGGATGCGCGCCATATACGGCGCGGGAAGCAGGCCGTTCCTCTCCACCAATTCGGTATAGCGCGCCGCTCCAACCGAGTAGGAGAGGACCAGGTGCGGCTTGCCGGCGGCAGGGTCGGGCGGCTCATCCAGGTTGATCAGCGCGAACATCTTGCCCCCAATCGCCTTGTCGCCCACCCAGTAGACCAGGTTCGCCCCCCACTGCATCGTCTCCGCCACATGGGGCAGGGTAAGGAGATACGCGCGCAGGCGTTCGGCATCCATGGGTAGAAGGTACAGGCGGCGAGGCTCAGGATTCAAGAGGGTACTGGTGATTTCTGTTTTGATTAAGGGCACGGGTTCACCCGTGCCATAACAGGATTCATTTGCAATCCGGCTTTAGCCGCTGAGGGCAAATATAAGACAACTCATCGACTCGTTCAGCGCCTCTTCAAGCCCGTCCCGGTTCAAGGCCAGCGTGGTCCGTACGCGCGCAAGATCGGTGTTCAGAGGGTGTGATGGATGTCACTGCAACCGCAATGGTTGTGGCGTAATTTCCCCGCCAGAGGGAAGTCTGATGAAAACTCGTAGCGAACACAACCACCTCTCCAACTTGATTCTGGGAATGGCTGCATGCGGATGCATTACCGGATTGCTGCTCCTCGCGGGCTGCAAACAGCCGGCCCCTGTCGATACCAAGGCAATCGAACAAGCCATAAAAAATGCCGATGCACAGGTTCTCAAGGCTGCGGCAGCCCATGATCTCACCACCCTGCTCACCTTCTACGCCGACGACGCGGTCTCGCTACCGGCCAACGAGGAACTGCTGACCAGCCATTCGGAGATGCAGAGGTCGTGGGCTGCGCGACTGACTCCCGGTGTTAGCGTCTCCTGGACGCCCATGTATGTCGAGGCCGCCAAGTCTGGCGATCTGGCCTATATCCTGGGCTCGTACACCATGACCACAAAAGTGGCCAAGGGTAAGCCCACCACCGACAAAGGGAAATACCTCGCCATCTGGAAGAAGCAGGCCGACGACAGCTGGAAGGTCGAGGCCGATACGTGGAACTCCGACCTGCCCGTAAAGGGAAAGTAGCCCATGCCCAGCACCACGGGCTAAGCCGTAACACCGATTGGCACCGCTGCCTTGATCTTGGCATCGGTGCCTTTTTGTGGCCAGGCTGTCAGGGATGAAGCACTGGGCGTTGAAATAGTGACCCGTGATTTGCGTTCGAACTTATCACTCCTTTGCCCCAGATACGCAAATGCGGTTCTGTCGCCGAGCTAAATCAAACCTAATGGGAATGACCTGCCGTACTCCTCGATCGTCATATCGCGTAAGAAATTGATGTCCGGCTGTCGGCTTTCCAAACGTCCACGCATCATCAAGCTGATTAGCATCCGGCCATTCCCGATCTTTGATCGTACCACCCACAACTTTCTCCATGGCGAATTTCCCGTTGCTCAATCTTATCCAGGATGAGAACTCGACTTGCCATAGCTTCAACTGGATCAGTCGTAACACCATTGCGTCATTGCTAACTCGGAATAATGCTGCAAGCCGCTCTAGAGTTCTCAGGCAAACTGGCTGTCCCTTTGCTTCACGCTTAACCAGTTTTTCTGGCATTAGAAGCTCCGCAGCACCCAGATTGCAGAGGCGTTCTTCGGCTGGATCGTTTGGTCGGGGAAGAAATTTTATCTCAGGGACGACTTCGTAAAAGAAGGTGTGGCAAAGCTCATGTGCCAAGGTGAACCTGCTGCGACTGGCGCTCGACGAACGGTTATTACAAGTCGGAATCCGTCTGTGAAGGTTGAACCGAGTGGCTCGATTTTGCCGTTGAAGTCAAGATCCGTGGCAATAGGAGGTCTCGACAACATTACGAAGTGTCCGATATTGTCTAAAGGAAACTTGACCTAGCTTGGCATCTGCGGACTTTCGGAGTTCACGTACCGATTCGAGAACCGCATCGTTCGGAGCTTAGTGCCCATGACCGTCGCTGTAAAGCTTGGTTAAACTCAGACTGTTCCGAAGAGACTTTGTGATCCATTTGTCTCGGCCTTCTTCAATATTGCTGATACCGTTTATCCCAATCGACTTCACTCATAGCAGTAAACGATTTACGGAATGAAGCAATTGTTAACTCTCGCTCGATTCATTCCGTATTCATGACTCCACGCATCTCGCAAATCCATTGCTATCTTAGCGTTCGACTTGTTGGCTCCGATCCATTTTCTCCAAGACGCTCTGCTTTCGATCCAAATCGTGTCCGTCTCTTCTGATTCGCCAATAAGGAAACGCACCGTGGTTCCCAGCAGAACTAGCCATTCTCTTTAAAGTCGAGCACTCGGATTTGAGATGGCGAATTGTTCGTCCATCAGAGCATGAAGGTAAGTAATGCCTATGCCGAATCGTCAGCAAACTGACAGTAATCCCCGCTGCGTTCGTAAATTTAATTTTCGCAGGCGGCCACCAAAGGCATTTCCATTCATATTCTTGTAGAGTGCTCGCTGCCGAAAATGAGCTTTACGCATAGACTCGAATGCACTCATGACCGCCTCCGTGTCGAAGCTCACACGATCCGTCAAAGTGCCTGTATAAGGAATATCTAGTGCATTGATGAATGATCCTGACATCATTCTGGAGATTCCGAGGGGCATAAAGCGTATCGCGGGCAGCCCCGCTTGAGTTGCAATCTCGTTTTCCTGGCCTACTCCGTAACTTGGTCCGCGCAAAAAACTACGATGAAGTCGTTCGTCGATGCCCGAGAGCGATCAGTAAGATAGACCTGCTGTGGCGTAAAGTTAGGGTGCTTCAACGGATGGGTAAAGTCTCCGGGCCAGTAGAGATCGATACCGGGTCTTTGAATGTCTTGGCGATCTCCTTGATCTGCGTCACGACCGTTCAGCAGTTCACTTCAGCTTTCGGGTCCTGCGCCACGCTCGTCAGTGGCGTTGCCAGATAACCGAGCAGGTCGTGAACAAAGTCTCCAGAATCGTCGAGGTACGCTGCTCAGAGATAGTCCTAAAGCCTGTAGAGCTTCTTGAGGACGTCGTAGCTGGGGTCCATAGCATGCGTGAAAATCTTTGAGATCGTTGATTGCTTCAACCTCGACATTTCCTCTAGTTGCGGTTGGTTGAGTTCGCGTGCCTCAGCAATATCTTCAGGGTTGTACCGCGAACTCAATTTGCTCTTTGGTAGCTCTTTCATGTCACCGACGCCATGGTGACTGGGCTTCCAGTAACAGTGCTTAGAACGGGGTAGTCAACGGTCCCAGATTGATAGGCAAACGATGGGATTTCAAGAATTCCGTCACCATACTATGGCGCTCCTATTATGAGCCGCTAAACTACTGAAAATAATACATATTATTCAGAATCTATTGCTTTGTCTCCAGTGGCTTTTCGGATAAGGTTAGAGCCGACTGGAGGTGAGCCCAATGATTTCAGTCAAGGTGAGCTGGCTCGGGCGGGTGCTGATCGTAAGACCGACGAGTCTTGAGTTGGTAGCGCTGGTCGTCGTTTTGTTTTTCATTGGCACAGTACTCCTATTCTGTCATTGACCACATCGACGGGACGGATGCTGCGATTGGTCTTTATACTTGAAATATATGCCTACGTTTGCGTCTGTCGAGGAGCAGCTCGATCTGATTACCAAGGGGGCGGCGGAGATCATTCCGCTGGAGGCGCTGCGTGAGCGCATTGCGCAGTCGCGAGCGTCGGGCGTGCCCATGCGCATCAAGGCCGGCTTCGATCCCACCGCGCCGGACCTGCATCTGGGCCACACCGTCCTGATCCGCAAGCTGCGCCACTTCCAGCAGCTCGGCCACACCGTCATCTTCCTCATCGGCGACTCGACTGCGCTGATCGGCGACCCCACCGGCCGCAACGTCACGCGCAAGCCGCTCTCTCGTGAGGAGATCGACCGCAACGCCGAGACCTACAAGGCGCAGGTCTTCAAGATCCTCGACGCGCGAAAAGACCGAGGTCCGCTACAACTCCGAGTGGCTGGACAAGCTGGGCTACGCCGGGCTGATTCATCTCGCGGCCAAGGCCACCGTCTCGCAGATGCTGGAGCGCGAAGACTTCCATCAGCGATTCAAGGAGGAGCAGCCCATCAGCGTCCACGAGCTGCTGTATCCGCTGGCGCAGGGCTACGACTCGGTGATGCTGCGATGCGATGTGGAGCTGGGCGGGACGGACCAGAAGTTCAACCTGCTGATGGGCCGCGAGCTGCAGCGTAAGGACGGGCAGCCGCCGCAGATCGTCCTGATGACGCCGATCTTGGAGGGACTCGATGGCGTGCAGAAGATGTCCAAGTCGCTGGGCAACGCCATCGGCATCGATGAGCCGCCGGGCGAGATGTACGGCAAGGTCATGTCCGTCTCCGACGAGTTGATGTGGAAGTACTACACCCTGCTGACCGACCTGCGCGCCAGCGAGATCGCCGATATGCAGATCGAAGTTGCCGATGGCAAGCTGCATCCCATGCAGGCAAAAAAGAATCTTGCCTGGGGTATTGTGCGCGACTTCCACTCGGGCGACACAGCCGACGCGGCGGCGGAGAACTGGGCAAAGCAGTTCCAGCAGCGCGCGGTGGCGGAGGATGCGCCAGTGGTGCAGATTTCACTGGCGGCGGAAGGGCTGGTGGTCGAGCTGGGCCTGCGCGAGGGTGCGGTGGTCCGCGTGCCGAAGCTGCTACAGCTTGCCGGGCTGGCAAGTTCCACAGGAGAGGCAACGCGCAAGCTGGGAGAGAATGCGGTCAGCTTGGACGGCGAAAAGTCCTGCGAGAAACTGTTGAAGGGGGTGAACGCGGGCAGCACGGTCGCGTTGCGCCTCGGCAAGAAGAGCGTGCGCGTGCAGTGGATCAAGTGATCTAATCCACTCTGCCGGGCTTTACGTATCTACCAAAGGGAAGCGATTCACGTCTAAGGAGATAGATGAAGTTGAGTACGAAAATCTGGGGAGTAATGCTGTGCGCGATGCTCTGCGCGCCGGCGCGGGGCGCGCAGACGCAGGATGCGAAACAGATTGTGCAGCAGGCGGTAACGGCCGAGCTGGCGGCCAACCACGACGACCAGTCGCACTGGCGCTATCTCAGGACCGAGGCGGGGGGCAACTCGTCGATCATCGTCGAGACCGAGAATGGCGCCATCAGCCGCCACATACTGGAGAACGGCAAGCCGGCTTCGGCGGAGATGCAGGCGGAGGAGGATCAGCGCACCCAAAAGTTTATCCACGACCCGGCAGAGCAGAAGAAGCAGCGGGCCAATGGCGCGCACGACGACAAAAGCGCGGTCGAGCTGCTGAACCTGCTGCCGCAGGCCTTTCTTTGGAAGGTAGAGAGCGAAACGCCGGAGAGCACGACACTTCACTTTGAGCCGGACCCCAACTTCCATCCGCCGGACATGGAGGCACGCGTGATGGGAGAGATGAGCGGGACGCTGGTGGTCGAGCGCGCGCAGCATCGCATTCGCACCTTCAAGGGCCGCCTGGGCAGCGATGTCACCATCGGCTTCGGCCTTTTAGCCCGCATCAAGCAAGGCAGCACCTTCGACGTGGAGCGCAGGCTGGTGGCGCCTGGTTACTGGGAGATCACCGAGACCCACGTGCATATCAGCGGCCACGCGCTCTTCTTCAAGACCATCGGCGAGCAGGAGGACGAGGTGAAGACCGAGTTCACGCTGGTGCCCCTGGGCACTACGCTGGAGCAGGCGGTAGGACTGCTGAAGGCCGCCGCGAAGTAGGTCCGTCAGGCCTTACGAAGATGCTGAAAAATTCCGTTTTGCTAAGGGCATGGGTTCACCCGTGCCGTACAATGCTTCATTTGCAATACGGCTTTAGAGCATTTTCACTATTGCTATAGAGGAATAAGGATTGTCATTCTGAGCGAAGCGAAGAATCCCCGCATTTTGCTCGCAGAGCGACACTCTATACCATTGGTGAAAATGTTCTAGCCGCTGAGGGCAGGTTTAAGGCAACACATCGACTTTTTCAGCACCCCCTTACGCACACACGCACATCAGCGTCGCGTTATCCTCGGACGTATGGCGAAGACACCTTACCCACAGACCGACCGCGAACTGGTCCGGCGCATCGAGCGCTCGGCGGGACATCGCGCGGGATACAAGCAACTGGTTCGCGAGCTGGGACTGGGCGGCGGGCGCGAGCGCCGTCTGCTGCTGGAGCAGCTTGCGCGGATCACTGCGCGTGGTGAACTGGTGAAGACCGAGCAGGAGCAGTGGGCCCTCCCGTCGGCGGCGTTCGAGAAGACGGCGCGTCCTGCGCCCAGCGATGCCATGCCCGGCGAGCGGCAGCAGTTGCGTGCCACCCGCGACCGGCTGGTGGCGGGGCGGCTCGACCTGCATCGCGATGGCTACGGCTTTGTGCGTCCCAATGGAAGTACGAATCGCGACGACGACCTGTTTATCCCGCCCAACGAACTGAACGGTGCGATGCAGGGCGACGAGGTGCTGGTGGACGAGGCACCTCCAGGACGCGATGGGCGTCGCTCGGGCCGCATTGCGCGTGTCTTGACGCGGCGCAACCCGACGGTGGTCGGGATCTTTCACTATGCACGCGGACGGCGCAGCCCAGGCGCCTGGGACGATGTGCCGTTGGCCAATGAAAACTATGTAACGCCGCTGGATGAGCGAATGACGGGCGCTCCCGGCGGCGGCGCAATCCTGATTTCCGAGGGCGCGGAGGTTCCCGCGACTCCAGTTGCGACGCCACACCGCGTGCTGGGTGAAGAGGCGCAGACGCAACAGCAAAAGTGGAGCATTCCAGATGACGCGCCCAGCCACACTCCCTTGGAGGGGATCGCCGTCGACGTGGAGATCACCGGCTTCCCTACCCCCGGCCGTCCGGCACGCGGGCGCGTGATCGAGGTGCTAGGCCCTCCCGATGCCTTCGGCGTGGACGTGGAGATCGTGATTCGCAAGCACCATCTGCCGCATGTCTTTCCTGCAAACGTACTGGCGGAGGCAAGCGAGTCCGCGGCGCAGACTGTCGATTCGTTGACGGCAACTGAACTTGCGCAGCGGCGCGACTTCCGCGGGCTGCCCATCGTCACCATCGACGGCGAGACGGCGCGCGACTTCGACGACGCGGTGCTGGTCGCTCCGTTGGCGAATGGCAACTGGCAGCTTCAGGTCCATATCGCCGACGTCAGCCACTACGTTCTGCCCGGTACATCGCTCGATCTGGAAGCTCGCTTGCGCGGCACCAGTGTTTATTTTCCGGACCGCGCTGTGCCCATGCTTCCGCCGCAGCTCTCCAGCGGCATCTGCAGTCTGCGTCCGGATGAGGACCGCCTGGTGCTGAGCTGCCTGATGGAGATCGATGCGCGCGGCGAGGTGCTTGGTTACGAGGTCTGCGAGGGGATCATCCGCAGCGCGCGACGTATGACCTACACGCAGGTGCAGGCAATTCTGGATAGCGGGACGGACGCCGCAACCGAGTCGCGGACAGGACGACCCGCGCGAAGTTTGTGGATTTTGTAACTCATTTTGAGCAAATGTACCAGCTCGCCCTGAAGCTGAATGCCAAGCGTCATCGCCGCGGCTCCATCGACTTCGATCTGCCGGAGCCGGTGATCGAGTTCGATCCGGACGGCAACATGCAGTCGATCGTGCGCTCCGAACGCGGCTGGGCGCACCGCCTCATCGAGGAGTTCATGCTCAGCGCCAACGAGTGCGTGGCGCGGTGGATCGAGTCGAACGCGGTCCCCGGCATCTATCGCATCCACGAGACGCCCGACCCCAAACGCATCCTCGACTTCGAGGAGACGGCCAGCGGCTTCGGATATTCGCTTGGCTTCTCCAGCCTGCCGGTGAAGCGGATGACCATGAAGGCCGACCGCCGCGACGCCGGCAGAAGCGGGCGCAGGCGCGAGGTCCGTACGCACGAGATCGTCGAGTCGGTCCCCGTGACGCCGCAGATGTACCAGCGGCTAACCGCGAAGATCGCGGGTAAGCCGGAGGAGCGCATCCTGAGCTACCTGATGCTGCGCTCGCTGAAGCAGGCGCGCTACAGCGAGAAGAACGAGGGCCACTTCGCGCTGGCCAGTCCCTGCTACACGCACTTCACCTCGCCCATCCGGCGCTACCCGGACCTGATCGTCCATCGACTTGTCCGCGATCTCATTCGCGCGGGGGCCGATACACGCGGCAACGCGGTTCTCAGCAGCGATCCGCAGCCGTGGCAACAAGCCACTCAATCCGTTACGCACAAAAAAATCGCAACAAGCAGGCCGCAACCCTGCGTATCGGGGCCGATTCCCGAGGCAGAATTATCTGCCATTGCGGTCGAGTCCAGCCAGGCCGAGCGCCGCGCCGACGACGCCGAGCGCGAGTTGATGGAGTGGAAGAAGATGCGCTTCATGGAAGACCGCGTCGGCGACGACTTTCAGGGCATCATCCTCTCCTGCACCAAGTACGGCTTCTTCGTCGAGCTGGACGATCTGTTCATCGAGGGCATGGTGCCCGATTGCGTCGCTCAGCGGCTGGGGTAGCGACGAGCGCTTCGTCTTCCGCGACACCGACAAGCAGATCGTCAGCACACGCACCGGTCGCGCCTTCAAGATGGGTCAGCGCGTCCACGTTCTGCTCGACCGCATCGACCGCGAGCAGCGGCGGCTGCAGTTTGCGCTGGTGCCTTCAAGTGAGCAGGCTGAAACAAAGTCGCCGCGCAAGGCCAAAGCCGCGAAGGCTGCGGAGTTGGCCGGCGACTCAAACAAAGTTGCGGCCCCCAACCGCGCGGGCAAGCGGCGCGGCAAACCCGGTAAGGCGAAGACGGAAAAAGCAATCCCGAGCGCGGGGAAGGGACAAGAAGGCAAAGCGCAAGCGCAGATAATCCCCGTTACAATCGAGAGAGACTCAGGAGAGAAGACATATGGCGCACATGGTTTTTTGCATGAAGTACAAGGCTGAGATGGAAGGGCTGGACGAGCCGCCGTTCGACTCCGACTTCGGCCAGAAAATCTACAAGAACGTCTCCAAGCAGGCGTGGAGCGAGTGGGTGGAGCGGCAGAAGATGCTGCTGAACGAGTATCGCCTGCAGCCCTGGACGCGCGAGGCGCAGGATTTTCTGGTGGAGCAGATGAACGGCTTCTTCTTCAGCGAGGGCGACGGCGGCTCGCTGCCCAAGGAGTATGTCGCGCCCAGCCATTGAGTCGAGGGCCGCATCTGAATCCGGAGCGGCTCATGTACACTTATCCCTGCAACAACCCCTGCCGTTGCCCGCCTGGGCAACGCGCAAAACAAGTCGGGACGTGGCGCAGCCTGGTAGCGCGCATCCTTGGGGTGGATGAGGTCGCTGGTTCGAATCCAGTCGTCCCGACCATTTTATTCGATGAGTCCGCGCTGCGCTCCGTTCCGTCGGCCTGCGCTGTGATTTAAACTCCCGGCTTCCACACGATCTGGGCCAGCAGCAGCAGCATCTCGGCAGCCAGCAGAACGATGATGATCCACTCCAGCACATGTTCCTGCCGTGCGGCGCGGTACTCGCCCATTCGCTGTCCGCTCATCTCGTAGATGCCCTCGAATACCTCCAGTTGCCCGTCGACGGTCTCCAGTCTGGATTCGCTCCGCGCTTTCTCGCGCAACTCTTCGCCCAGCTTGCGGCCGACCGCCGTCAGATCTGCTCCCGGCTCGTAGAGGTGCGGTTCAATCCGTGCCAGACGAATGCGTCGTTGCAGCACGCAATTCATGCGTGCGCCGACGGCTTGGCTGCGCTCCAGATCGGCGGGCGTCACCTCGAATGCCAGCGTCTTGTCCTGCTCCAGTTCTTCCCATGTGTCCGCGATCTCTTGTTCAATCCGCCTCAGTTCGCGCTCATAGTGAGCGAATTCGACGACGGCGGAGAGCAGCGATTCAGCCTGTTCGGAATCGCATTGCAGCAGGATGCGGCCGGGACGCCACATCAGCTCGACGCCGCGAAATTTAGCGAGGACCGGCGGTGGCGCATCGGGGCCGGCTCCCTTCGCAATCCATTCCGCAAAGCCTTGGTTCGTCGCAGACAGCGTCCCTTGCGGCTGCGTGGGCCATGGCAAAAGTACAACATCCAGAACGTCGTCGCGCGGCTCGGCTGCAACTTCGCTCGTTGCCGTCGCAGGGGCCTCGCACATCACGGCATAACACGGCGCCGGGTCCTTGAAGGTCATCAACACAGCATCGTCGCCGGTGATCTGTTCGACAAATCGAATGCGGCGTCGACTGGCGCCGTCGAGGGCCTGGACTGTTTCGCTCATACTTTGGACTGCTTCGATCATAAAGCCGCAGTGACCATGGTCTCGGGAGTTCGCGAACCGGAGCGCACCTCGATCGCTTCGGTCAGGCACTCCGCCACGAAATCGGCAGAATCAAGCACACCGTTAATCGTCGAATCGAACAGGTAATCGCCAACCGCGAAGAGGTTCGGTCGCGCTGGCTCCGGAATGTGGCGCGATTCCATGTCCAGCACCGGCGAGCCGCCCGGCAGCCCGTTGACCGAGCCGATCCAGCGGTGTACCTGCCCCTCAACAAACAACTCTCGCCCGCGTTGCAGGAAGGAAGGTAGCGAATCGATCGCCCGTCGAATCAACTGTTCGTCGGTATGATTGCTGGCCACCATCGCCGCATCGCCCGCCAGCAGCCAACCCAGCACGCCGGCGCTGCGGCAGCCGTTGCGCGACGATTCGTCGTACAGGCAGCACCCCCCGAAGGCGTCCAGCATCAGGTACGAATCCTGGAATGTCTGCTCCCAGAATATCTCGCGGAACAGCACGCTGATCCGCAGGTAGTGGGCCGGATAGTCGTAGCGCACGCAGTGGCGATGCATGGCTTCGTCCAGCGCTTCTCCGCCCCACTCGATCAGCGGGATACATGCGTTGGGCAGCGCCACCACCACAAAGTCGTACTCTTCGGACGCAATCTTTCCATGACGAACGGAAAGCACGCGTAACGTCTCGTCCGCGGCTCGTTCCACCCGCACCACCGGCTCGCGCAGCAGAATTCTCGCTTCAATATGCGCCGCCAGTTCCTGGGGAAGCCGTTCAATGCCGCCTTCAATCGTGTACAGCCGCATGTAGCTGGCGTCGTTCATCAGATAGTTCTGCAACCCGTATGCGGCGCTGGTGCGATGCGGTTCCGTGGCCAGGTCGCTATGCACCAGGGTGCGCAGATACCGTCGCGCGGCTTCGTCGGGCACTTGCGCAAGTTCGTCATAAAAAGTGGTGTGCATCTTCGCATCGGCATTCGGTTCCTTCCAGTCCGAGTCGTAGTACTCCTGCGGGCTCATCCACTGCTTGGCACGCGCATCGAACTCCAGCAACGCCTGCCGCGTCGGTTCTCCGTAGACACGGCCAACATCGTCCAGATCGCGCAGCATCTGGTCGTGCAGGACAACCGCTGTGCCGCTCATGGGCGTCACCTTCAACCCAAGCTTTTCCACCAGTTCGCGCAGCGGGTCTTCCCCGGTCTGCGAATAGTCGTACAGTTCGGCAGCACCAGCTTCGTAGGCCACCGGCGCAGACTCGAATTGTTTGGTCAGGATCTTGCCGCCCAGCCGCGAACTCGCCTCATAAATCGTGGCTTCAAACGGCACGGAGCACCGCTGTTGTATCTGGTACGCCGTCATCAATCCACCGGGCCCCCCACCCAGGATGGCAACTCGGCAAACCCTTGGCGCACTTCTAAACCCATTCCGATCGGACATCCCCGCGCCTCTCCCCTGGTGATTCAAACCGCGAAACATCCCCTTGGAGGGAAACCCGGTTGGATCGAATTAGTAGCACCCGTGCCCTACGTCCCTTCGCGCATGGATAACCATGCCTCACCCTCCCCATCATTTAAAAATGTGGACTGAGTGTACCCTGCCAACCTTTAAGACGGTATCTGTACTGGAAAGGCCGCGCCCCCGGCCCACGAATGTGGGCCAGGGATCGGTTCTTGCCCTCGGCGAAGTCGCCAGCTCCACCTCAGGGCGTCTTGTTGCTAAGTGCCTGCATGGCTGCATAATGATCGGGACTGGCCGCCAGCGCAAGTGAAAACTCCTGTCGTGCCTTGTCCTGGTTGTTCAGCCCGAGTTGTCCCAGACCAACCAGATAATGCGCGTCCGCGACCTGCGCGCGTTGCGCCGCAGACGAGACAGACTGACCCGGCGGATTCGCGGCCGGCGCGCCGCCCAGCGCCTTGTTGCCTGCATCCACAAGCTGGTTGAAGATCGCCTTGGCGCGGTCCTGCTGCCCCAGCTTCTCCATGGCAAGCGCCTGATAATACGGCGCGGCCTGCTCCTCGCGTACTCCGGCGGCCAGACCGCCGATGTTTGCCCGCGTGCGCATCGGGACGTTCCCACTCGCCGCTGCGTCCGTCGAACCCGTGGCCGCATCGGTCCAGGCCTGCCGGGCCATTGCCGTATCGCCCGTCGCTGCATACGCCGTGCCAAGCCAGTACGATATCTCGCCCCGCCGTCCGCTCACGTTACCGGTCGACTCCTGCAGACTGACCGGTGGCTGTAGCGCCGCCTTGTAGTCGGCCAACGCCTGCGCGTACTGCTTGG
Organism: uncultured Acidobacteriaceae bacterium; assembly: GCA_963799175.1. Lineage (GTDB taxonomy): Bacteria > Acidobacteriota > Terriglobia > Terriglobales > Acidobacteriaceae > Edaphobacter. Next base: position 56,316 of record CAWCWC010000009.1, read on the forward strand.
CGATCATGTGTTGATGTCCGCGCTCCAGATTGGCGTTGATCCACGAGTCGCCCAGCGAGTAGCTTCCGCCACCCTCCCAGGCGCGGAAGAAGCGCGAGCGCAGCAGTTGGATCGCTGCGTCGGGCTTGCCGGCAAAGATGTCCAGGTTGATCTCGCGAGAGATCACCTCGTCGCGGTTGACCACTGCCTGGTGCGCCTCGATCACAGACAGCCGCTGGGCCGGCGATACGCCGTTCTCCTCATACAGCTTGTCCAGGTCGCTCAGCACCATCGCGTTGCCGCCGCACTGCACGCCCTTCTCCAGCGCGGCCAGCGCCTTCTCCCGCTGATTGCCCTGGTTGGTATACACCATCGCCAGATTGCGATACACCACCGGGAAGTCCGCGCCCAGCGAGGCCGACTTCTCCCACAGCGCCTGCGCCTGCTTTGGCTGCCAATCGTACAGCAGATTGCCTAGATAGTACGGCGCGCGCGAATCGCTTGGGTTGATGCGCATCGCATCGTCCAGCACCGCAATCATCTCCATCTGGAAGGGGAACACATAGTCTGGGGAGGCTTTCTGCGCAAGCTGGTCATACGATTTGACCTTGTCCGCCTGGCGCATCTGTCCCGCAAAGTAAGCCAGGTAGTAGTACACCAGCGGGGACACCTTCGACTTGTCCGCGGTTGCGCTCACAATATGGGTCAGCAGTGTCGTGCCGTCCTGCCACAGTCCAGCATCCATATAGTCCGCGGCAACCTCCAGCCCGGTCGAGGGATGCTCGCTCACTGTCTTCTCCAAAGCAGCGGCGCTGGCGGGCGAGTTCGTGGCCAGCCATTGCTCCGTCATGCCATGCACATCCAGCGGATCGATCTTGCTCAGCGCGGCGATCGCGGCCTGCGCCTCGCTGCTGCGGCCGGTGTGGCGCAGCAGTGCGGCCTTCAGCGCCAGCGCCTGGATGTTGTTGGCATTGGCCTCCAGCGAGTCCTGGTCGGCGGTAAGCGCCGCGTTGTAGTCGCCTTTGGTTGCGTCAATCTCCGCCAGCGCAAAGTAGCCCGGCGACCTCCACCCGCTCCACGTCGATTTGTAAAGCGCGGTGTACGCATCGTCCAGCTTGCCCTGTGCTTTCAGCGCCAGTCCAAGGTAGTAGATCGGTTCGCCATCCTTGGGCGTGGTGTAGCTGGCCGTATCGCGCTCCAGGGCCTTGCGCAGATACGCCTCCGCTTCTGCATACCGTCCGCCCTTGATCGCGTCGATGCCCATCACCGTATTCACGCGAATGTCGCCGGGATCGCGTCGCAGTGCCTCGTTCCAGTATGCGGTGGGATCGCCCGTGGGCGAGCGGAACTGCTCCATGCGCAGCCCGGTCAGGTACAGCTCTTCATTGGTTTTGATGTCCGCCGGCGCGGGCGGGGCCTTTACTACCGCCGGCATCGGCTCCTTCTCCAACCGTATCGGCGAATACGCAACCAGCTCGCGCCCATCCGCGCTGATCGCTGCGCGGAGATCGTGTTCGTCCGCTCCGGCGGGCAGTTGCACCTTCTTGACGAAGGAGTGGCCCGGGCTGATAGCGATCTTCTCACTCAGCAATACCTGGTCCTTCAGCTTCAGCGTCACCGTGGCCGAGGGACGCGCCTGGGTGGAATAGAAACCCACGCTGGCCGTGCCGTCCTTCACCTCCAGATTGACCGCCGCGTCCAGGTTCGCGTTCTTCACTCCGTCGATGTCGCGGAACGGATACCAGTACTGCGACCACAGGCGCGTCTCATACGGCTGCATCCAGGTGTAATCCGGCTGATTGTCGCTGTATGCGCCCACCATCAGTTCAATGTAGGGGCCGTCATTGTCCGTCAGCAGATGGTCCTGCTGGTGTCCCTGCGGACTGTCGCCCCACGTCCAGAACTTCTGTCCCGGAACTACATTGTGGTCGGCCACGCTCATGATGCCCGCGTTCCTCCCATGGTCGTATCCCGCGAAGAAATCCTCCTTGTAGTTCCACGCAAACATGCTGCTGGCGGTCGCGTGGTTCTTGTACAGGCTCACGTCCACGCCGGACGGAGTAGTCCGCGCCCATGTACCGGGTCGTAGCAATCGGCCACGTCGTGAAGTCCACCTTGCCGTGATAGGTCACAAACTGCGTGCTCGGAGGATAGATCACCTGGTAGTCGTCATTCACGTGTACAGCAACATTGCTGAAGCTCAGCATCGAGGTGGGCACCGGCGTGCGGTTGATCATGCGGAACGCCGCCTGCATGTAGCTCTTCCCTGGAAACAGCGTCACGCCCACTGTCCAGTCCATGCGGTCGCGCAGCTCCAACTCGCCAATCCATACCGTCTTCGATCCATCGGCATTCTCCTCCACCTTGTACTGCATGGGCAGGAAGCTGGTGGCGCGGTGGTGGTGCGGCAGGTCCCATTCGATCCCGCCCGAGAGCCACGCGCCCAGCAGGCTGATCAGCGCCGGCTTGATCACATGCTGGTTGTAGATGTAGTTGTACCCGTTGGTCTTGTCTACCGCCTCGAAGATTTTGCCGCCTATCTCCGGCAGAATGCCGATCTTCACGTACTCGTTCTCCAGATAGACCATGGTGTAGGTCTTGTCTTTCTTCTCCGTGGTCAGGTTGTCGTACGCGGGATAGGGATAGATGCGGTGCTGCGCGCCCTGCGACGTCCCGCCGTTGTAGAACTGCGGATTGGGGTTCGGCTCACCCAGCAGATAGGTCGGGATGGTGACCTTCTCCTCCCACACCTTCACCCCCGAAACGACCTTCGCCGGAGCGGCCGTGTTCGCGGTCGCGGCAGACTTCGCCGGCGCGGCAGGCTTGGGCGTAGCATCGGACTTCACCGACGCGGCAGCGGCAAACAGCAACGTGGTGATAGCAAGGCTGGACACGAACGTAGTAGCAGAACGGAAGATTCTCATCGTCATCTCTCCAAGCAAATCTGTAATCTCTTGCAACAAATTCCTCATACTGCCAACCAATCTTAAACCGCGCTGCCCAGCGGCCACGGCGTCGAAGGCGCGCCCGCTGCCGAAGCCATGGGATGCCGCGAAAACGGCATCGCCTTGCCGGAGTGTACGTCCTGCAGCCGCTTGTGCGTCGCCTTCGCCGCCTCCACCAGCTCCGCGTACGGACGGTCCGTCACATCCACAAATCCAATGTTGTAGTTCTCTCCGTCCATCCGGCCCATCACCGGCTCGTCGCGCCATGCAAACCAGTATGCGCCCAGGAACCACTCCAATGACGCCGCCTGCTCCACATAGTAGCGATACGCCACGCCGCGCTCCAGTTGGCTTGCAGCCTGCACCAGCCCGGCTGCCAATCCGTCCGCGGGAACTCCAATGTGGTACTCCCCAATGAGGATGGGACGTTCACACAGCCGTGCCGCGTGGATGATCTGCCGCGTCGGCTCGTACTCATACACATTAATGCTGCACACATCGAAGATGCGCGCCGCAACAAAGTACTCATCCGCCATCGTCCCGCCGTAGCGAGTCCCCAGCAGCAGGTGGTTCGGGTCGTACTTGCGCACCGCGCCGCATACCAGTCCCAGATACCACTGGAAGCACGCCAGCACAAACTCCCGCCTGCGCGAAGCAGTATCGCCCGCCGCCAGAAACTCCTTCAGCCTCGCCTGCGTCGCCGTCGCCGGCCCGCCCAGGATCAGCCCGCACAGCTCACTCTCCCGCGCATTCCAAGGCGGCTCATTGCCGATAAAGTAGCCCAGCACCATGCGCATCGTTCTTGTGCGGCGTGCATTGCGTATTGGCCGCCGCGTCGATCTCCGCCGCAAACTGCGCCGAGTACACATCCGGCATTCCTAGAAAGCTGGTGCTCTGCGGCCAGCGCAGCATCACCGTCCCCGGTCGCCCCTGTCCGCCGGTGGTCATGCCCCACGAATCCAGCCGTGCATTGGTCCGTTTCACCGTGGCGCCCGCATCGTTGCCGCCAAATCCCGCGCCTCCGCCCGGAGAGCCGTTGGTTCCTGTAGACAGAAATAGGTGCCCCTCCGGATCGACAAACCACCACCGCCCGTCCACCTTCTCCACCCGGAAGTATCCCGTCGCCTTCACCTGCGTGTTCTTGTATCCCCCGTACTTCCCATAGCCGAAGTCCGCCGCGCTGCCGAAGGCCTTCTCCTCCGCCGCCAGCTCGCGCGCCAACTGCTCCTTGCTCTTGATCTTGCGCGGCCAATCCGCCAGCGCCCATTGTCCAAAGCTGTCCAGCTTCGCGCCCGGATCGAGAAACTCCGATCCCTCATCCTTGGTCGACAGATGCACGTTGCGCACTTCAATCGTCGGCTTGTTCAGCGGGTACTCCATCGCAATGCCGATCGCCTCCACCGTACGCAGGTCGCCAAACGGCCCCCACACCGAGTACCACGACGAGTTCGTCCGCCGGTTCTGCGCCGACGCCAGGTCGTTGCCCTTCGAGTCGCGCCCGATAAAGTACTGCAGCGGCATCGACGCCCGCAGCCACGCATTCTGCCCAAAGCCAATAATCGACGCTGACCGAGGCCCATGCGTCGTATAGAACCAGATCAGCAGCCGCTGCGGAGAACTCATCCGCATCTCCATCACCAGATGCGTATAACCCGTCAGGTCCGCCGGCGCCTTCTGCCCCAGCTCCTCCATCGTGATCTGCATCTCCGACGAGACGCCCTCAAACACGAACCGCCTCACCCCAGCCTCGACGGGTGCGGGCGCTTGCGGCTTGGCAGCAATCTTCGCCTTCGCGGCAGTCTTCGTGGCAGCTTCCGGCGCAGCGGCAAACGCATGCGCTCCGGCAACCGCGGGTACAGCTCCCGCTATCATCTGCATCGCCTGGCGACGAGTAACGTTCATGGCCCATTTCCTCCACAACTAACTTGATCGGTTTCGCTAATCTTCGGGAATCTCTCTGCTTTGTTATGGGCACGCCTTGAATGCCTGTACTGAGCGAAGTCGAAGGATGCCCTAAAGGTTTTGTTAAGGGCACGGCTTCAGCCGTGCCGTAGAGGTTGCATCTGCTCCGCGGCTTTAGCCGCTGAGGTCAGAATTTGTGGCACTCGCAGAAGTCCCAAACAAGCTCATCCTGCACTTATCCCGCAGACAAAACCGCACTTTCCGGGTCGCTGGAATTGTATGCCAACCGGGTGCCAATTCGTCTCAACAAAAACTACCCGCATTTGCCTTTCGGAGGGAGCAGGGGGCTTTAGCCTTCTGAATAAGGCCGATGGATTCAAAGGGCTTTAGCCCTGGGCTCTCTGCAAGGAATTACCTCGCCTGCCACCCCACCATATCAGGCGGTAAGATATATAGATGCCTCCTTATCGCTCACGAACCTCGACCCACGGACGCAACATGGCCGGCGCGCGCAGTCTTTGGCGCGCCACAGGAATGAAGGATGGCGACTTCGACAAGCCCATCATCGCCGTCGCCAACTCCTTCACCCAGTTCGTTCCCGGCCACGTCCATCTCAAGGACCTCGGCCAGCTCGTCGCCGCGGAGATCGACCGCGCCGGCGGCGTCGCCAAGGAGTTCAACACCATCGCCGTCGACGACGGCATCGCCATGGGCCACGACGGCATGCTCTACAGCCTGCCCTCGCGCGAGCTCATCGCCGATTCAGTCGAGTACATGGTCAACGCCCACTGCGCCGACGCCCTGGTCTGCATCTCCAACTGCGACAAGATCACTCCCGGCATGATGATGGCCGCCCTGCGCCTCAACATCCCCGCCATCTTCGTCTCCGGCGGACCCATGGAGGCGGGCAAGATTCAGCACGGCAACACCGTCAGGACCGTGGACCTCATCGACGCCATGGTCCTCGCCGCCGACCCCAAGGCCACCGACGCCGAGGTCGACGAGAACGAGCACTCCGCCTGCCCCACCTGCGGCTCCTGCTCCGGCATGTTCACCGCCAACTCCATGAACTGCCTCATCGAGGCGCTGGGCCTCGCCCTGCCCGGCAACGGCACCATCGTCGCCACCCACGCCGACCGCAAGCAGCTCTTCCTCCAGGCCGGCCGCACCATCGTCGATCTGGCCCGCCGCTACTACGAGCACGACGACCTCACCGCCCTCCCGCGCGGCATCGCCACCTTCGACGCCTTCGAGAACGCCATGACGCTCGACATCGCCATGGGCGGCTCCACCAACACCGTGCTGCATCTGCTGGCCGCCGCGCAGGAGGCCGAGGTGCCCTTCACCATGGCGACATCGACCGCCTCTCGCGCCGCGTTCCCAACCTCTGCAAGGTCGCGCCCTCCGCGCCCAACGTCCATCTGGAAGACGTGCATCGCGCCGGCGGCATCATCGCCATCCTCGGCGAGCTGGACCGCGCCGGCCTGCTGCATCGCGATGTCCCCACCGTCTACGCGCCCACCCTCGGCGAAGCCATCGACATCCTCGACGTCAAGCTCGGACGTCGCCCCCGCCGTCGACGAGTTCTTCCGCGCCGCGCCCGGCGGCGTCCGCACCACCGTCGCCTTCAGCCAGAGCGCGCGCTACGCCGAGCTGGACCTCGACCGCGACGCCGGAGTCATCCGCAACGTCGAGCACGCCTTCAGCAAAGATGGCGGCCTCGCCGTCCTCTACGGCAACATCGCCGAAGAAGGCTGCATCGTCAAGACCGCCGGCGTCGACGCCGCCCATCTCACCTTCACCGGCCCGGCGCGCATCTTCGAGAGCCAGGACTCCGCCGTCGAGGCCATCCTCGGCGACCGCATCGTTCCCGGCGATGTCGTCCTCATCCGCTACGAAGGCCCGCGCGGCGGCCCCGGCATGCAGGAGATGCTCTACCCCACCAGCTACCTCAAGTCCAAGGGACTGGGCAAGGTCTGCGCCCTCGTCACCGACGGCCGCTTCTCCGGCGGGCAGCTCCGGACTCTGCATCGGCCACATCTCGCCGGAAGCTGCCGAAGGCGGCGCCATCGCCCTGGTCGAAGAGGGCGACACCATCGAGATCGACATCCCCAAGCGCATCCTCCGCGTCAACCTCTCCGACGCGGAACTCGCCAAGCGCCGCGCCGCCATGGAAGCCCGGGCACCGCCGACTCCAATGCTGTAGATGCAGAGTCGAAGGGTGAATCTGCCAAGTCGAAGGGCCCCGCCGCATGGAAGCCCGCCAACCCGCACCCGCAAAGTCTCGCAGGCGCTCCAGGCCTACGCCGCACTCACCACCAGCGCCTCCCGCGGCGCCGTCCGCGACGTCTCCCGCATC
>CAWCWC010000010.1:0-12674 GCA_963799175.1 uncultured Acidobacteriaceae bacterium
TAATTTCGCGGTAGTTTGTATGAAGTTGTAGAGTGGCCGGGTGCCCCATCCGTCCATCTGGGTGCCCCATTCATGCGCGCTTTTGCGCATGGGTGGGGTCAGATTCCGTCCACCAATAACCCATCTGGGTGCCCCATTCATGCGGTCTCATCGCATGGGTGGGGTCAGGTGTCCAACCCTCCCCATCTTGGGTGCCCCATTCATGCGGTCTCATCGCATGGGTGGGGTCAGGTGTCCAACCCTCCCCATCTGGGTGCCCCATTCATGCGGTCTCATCGCATGGGTGGGGTCGCATGGGTGGGGTCAGGTTCGTCTGAGACTACGATGGAACCATGCCGAGTCATCTGAAGCGTTATCAAGCCGAAGGCCACTACCACTTCATCACCTTCAGTTGTTACCGGCGCCTACCGTATCTCGACAGCGACCATGCTCGCGTCCTCTTTGAGGAAACGCTGGAGAAGCTCCGCCGCCGTCACGGTTTCTTTCTCTTCGGCTACGTTCTCATGCCCGAGCATGTTCATCTTCTTCTCGGCGAGCCAAAGCTCCACTCGCTCTCCACCACGCTGAGTGTCCTCAAGGGGGAGACATCGAAACTTCTCAAAGGCAACCGGCCCCATTTCTGGCAGACCAGATACTACGACTTCAATGTCTTCACGCAAGATAAATTTGTCGAGAAGATCGACTACATCCACAGCAATCCAGTCACACGCGGCCTCGCCGAAAAGCCCGAGGACTGGCCCTGGAGCAGCTCCCGCCACTGGTCTACCGGCGAGCAGGGCCGCATCGAAATCGAATCGCACTGGACATGGACCCGCCGCGAGCGGGCATCCACCCCACCCATCGCGATAAAGCCGCGATGAATGGGGCACCCAAAATGCTATAGTGGGTGCGCCACCCGCCGGTCGCCCACCCTAAGTTTTTGGAATCTTGATTTTCCCTCAAAAGTGGGTGCCCCATCCTTCGCTGCGACTCCGGGGTCCCCGGCGAACTTGGTTCGCTGGGGTGGTCGAGTGAAGGGTGGGTCTACCGTCCAAGGCTCGCGAATCTCTTGGTCAGGCCGCCGAGGGAATCTTCGCGGTCAGCTCAATTCCCAGTGCCTGCATCACTGCCAGCGTCGTCTTCAGCGTCGGGTTTCCCTTCTCGCTGAATGACCGATAGAGCTGCTCGCGCGACAGTCCTGTCTGCTCGGCAATCTGCGCCATCCCCTTGGCGCGCGCCACCACCCCCAGCGCGTGCGAGATGTAGCCCACGTCCTTGGTTTCGAGCGCCTCCGCCATGAAGATCGCAATCGCCTCGTCCGATCCGAGGTCCTCCGCCGGGTCATAGTTTGTCAGTTTTTCAGCCATTTTCTTTTCAACCATCCGCCTCGCTCCATTCTTCCGCCAGCCGCTTCGCCGTCTTGATGTCCTTCGCCTGTGTACTCTTGTCGCCGCCGCACAGCAGGATCACGATGGTGTTTCCCCGCTTCTGAAAGTAGACCCGGTAGCCCGGCCCATGGTCGATGCGCAGTTCGCTGATACCCTGTCCAACCGGCTTCACATCGCCCGCATTCCCGTACGCCAGACGGTCCAGGCGAGATGCGATCAGGACCCGTGCCCGATCGTCCTTGAGCCGTATGCGCCACTTGCGAAAGGTCTCGGTCTGCTTGAACTCGATCATGATGCGCCCTGTAGTTTATAAACTACCACACTCCAGGGCGGGAGCCCCATGTCTCGCTTCTGAATAATTCTGCGCCGCGCCAGTAAATTGCATATACAATAAAACTGTGGCAATCACCTACGCTCCCACCAAGCGGGGAGCGTGGGCTCAGCTTCGAGCGGGCGGCGGAGTTCGATTTCGCCACGGCAGTCTTCAACACAGAGGTCCGCAAGGGCGAGACGAGGCGCGTTGCCATCGGGTATCTGGATAAGCGGCTGCATCTGCTCTGCTACATCCCCTACCCGGACGGGGTACGCGTCATCAGCTTTCGCAAAGCCAACACGAGGGAGGCAAAGCGTTATGGCAAACCGCAAAAGATTGACTGATCCGCACGGCGAAGTCCGCGAGCTGACGGTGGCCGACGCCGCCCATGCCATTCCCTTCTCCGCCCTGCCACGGGCCGAGCAGACAATGCTCCGCTCCATCCGCCGCCGCGGTGCGCAGAAGTCCCCGCGCAAGGTCCCCATCTCGATTCGCCTCTCGCCCGATGTCGCCGATGGACTCCGCGCCACCGGCGAGGGATGGCAACGCCGCGCCGACGAGGTTCTGCGGTCATGGCTGGAGACCGCCGCAAGGTAGACGCCCCGCCCCCAGTGCATAATAATCTATGCCCTCTCTTTGGTCCCCAACCGACTGGCAGCAGCGACTGGCTGAGCTTCAGGCCCCCACCGGCGATCTGAAGGAAGCGCCTCTGCGCCGCGACGTGCGCTCGCTCGGCGCGCTGCTGGGCGAAGTCCTGCGCGAGCAGGCGGGCCTGCCCCTCTACCAGGCCGTCGAAGACCTGCGCCGCACCGCCATCGCCCGCCGCGAAGCCGACGCAACCGCGCTGGACGATCCCGACTCCGCCGACGCCCAAGCCGCCCTGGCCGGACAGCATCTACAGCACGCGCTCAACCGCGTTCAGGCGCTCACCAGCGACACCGCCTACCAGCTTGCGCGCGCCTTCGCCTTCTTCTTCGAGCTCATCCAACCTGGCCGAGACCAACCACCGCAAACGCCGCCGCCTCGCCCACCAGCTCGACCCCAGCGCCGGCCCGCAGCGCGGATCATCTGCGCGGTGCGCTGCGCCAGATGCGCCTCGCCGGCATCTCCGCCGCGGACGCCCTCGCCCTGCTCGCCCGCATCACCGTCATGCCGGTCTTCACCGCGCATCCCACCGAGGTCGCGCGCCGCTCCGTCATGTCCAAGCGCCGCCGCATCTCCACCCTGCTGGAGCAGCTCGACCGCATCCCCGTGCCCGAGGCCGAACTCGAAGCCCTCGAGCAGGAGGTCATCGCCGAGATCACCGCCCTCTGGCAGACCGACGACGTCCGCATGGCCCGCCCCGCCGTGCGCGACGAGGTCCGCATGGCCCTCGACTACTACGAGTCCTCCATCTTCGCCACCCTCCCCGTGCTCTACTCCGAGGTGGCCGCCGCATTGCAATCCGAGTACGGCATCGAGACCGACCTCGCCGATCTGCCCCGCCTCATCGCCTTCGGTTCCTGGATCGGCGGCGACCGCGACGGCAATCCCTTCGTCACCCCGCGCGTCACCCGCTCCGCGCTCGCCATGGCCCACGGCCTGCTCCATGCCCACTACCGCCGCCGCCTGCAGAACATCTCCGACCAACTCGGCAGCTCCACCCAGCAGGTCCCCATCTCGCCCGAACTCGCCGCGCTGCTGGAAGGCTACATGCAGCAACTGCGCGCTGCCGGTCAAACCGCGCTCGAACAGCGCTTCCCATTCGAGTCCGTCCGCCTGCTCGTCGGCTGCATCATGATGCGACTCGGCGGAGCGCCACAGATCTCCGTCCCACCCCCGTCCGGCCCGCCGCTCAAGCTCTACTCCCGCGCAGAAGAGTTCGTCAGCGACCTCATGGTGCTGCATTCCAGTCTCATCCAGAACCGTGGCCGCCGCCTCGCCCAGGCGCTCATCGACCCGCTGCTTCTGGAGGTCCGCACCTACGGCCTCCATCTGCAGGCGCTGGACATCCGACAGCACGCGCGCGTCCACGCCGCCGCCATCGCCGAGCTCGCCCAAACGCCTAAAGGAAGTGTCATCCTGAGCGAAGCGCGCAGCGCGAAGTCGAAGGACCCCCGCATTTCGTCCGGAGCGCAACAAACTCCAGCAGACACCCTCCAGCTTCCCCCCGCCCTCACCGCGCAGACCCGCGATGTCCTCAACACCTTCCGCTCCATCGCCGAACTCAAGCGCGTCTACGTCCCTGAGGCGCTTCCCCGCTACATCATCAGCGGAGCCACCTGCGCCGAAGATGTCCTCAACGTCCTCTGGCTCGCGCGCCTCGCCGGAGTGCGCGTGGAAGGCTGCGGCGGCCCCGGACGGTTGTCCCGACAGCTCCGATCCCGGCCTACAGCCCGTCCCCCTCTTCGAATCCATCGAAGACCTGCGCAACGCTCCCGCCGTCTGCCGCCAACTCTGGACCTCCGCCGCGTACAGACCCCTGCTCCAATCCTGGAACCGGCAACAGGAGGTTATGCTCGGCTACTCCGACTCCAATAAAGATGGCGGCATGATCGCCAGCACATGGGAGATTTGGAAGGCGCATCGCGCGCTGCATCAGGTGGCCAGCGAATGCGGCGTCACCCTCCGCCTCTTCCATGGTCGCGGAGGCACCGTGGGCCGCGGCGGCGGCCCCACCCATCGTTCCATCTTCGCCCAGCCCATGGACGCCTTCACCGGCGAGCTGCGCATCACCGAGCAGGGCGAAGTCCTCAACTGGAAGTATGCCGATGTCATCCTCGCCGAGCGCAATCTGGAGCTCATGATCGCCGCCTCGCTCGACGCCCTCGCCCGCCCCGACGCCATCCTGCAACACAAATCGACTTGTCATCCAGCAGCAATAATGATTTGTCATCCAGCAGCAATAATGATTTGTCATCCCGCAGCGCAGCGGAGGGATCTGCTTCTTCATCTACCTACTCACCCCGCCTCACCGGCGAAATCCTCCCCCACTGGGAGGCGGCGATGGACCAGCTCTCCGCCACCTCCTACGCCTTCTACCGCAAGCACATCGTCGACAACCCCGACACCTTCACCTACTTCGAGCAGGCCACTCCCGTCGCCGAACTGGAGAACGCCCACATCGGTTCGCGCCCAGCCAAGCGGACCGATGCAAGTTCAGCGAAGAAGCGCAGCATGGAAGACCTCCGCGCCATCCCCTGGGTCTTCGGATGGATGCAGTCCCGCCACGTCGTCCCCGCCTACTTCGGCGTCGGCCACGCCCTGCAGCACTTCATCCAGCACAACGACCCGGACGCTCCCACTATTAATGCCGTCATCCCGAGCGAGCGGAGCGAGTCGAGGGACCCCCGCATTTCGTCTTTGCCGGGTGCCCCATCCATGACAGTTTCACCGTCATGGGTGGGTTCAGAGCGCGAGGCCGCCAACCTCGCCCAGCTCCAATCCATGGCCCGCGGCTTCCCCCTCTTCATCGACATCATCCGCAACGTCGAGATGGCCCTGGCCAAGGCCGACTTCTCCATCGCCCGCCTCTACGCCGGCCTGGTCGCAGGACAAGGCCCTGCGCGATCGCGTCTTCTCCATCCTGCACGCCGAGTTCGAACTCACCCACCGCATGGTCCTCGCCGTCCTCGGCCAGTCCTCGCTGCTGCAAAAGAACAACGTCCTCTCCCAGTCCATCCGCCTGCGCAACCCCTATGTCGATCCCATGTCGCTCATCCAGGTCGAACTCATCCGCCGTAAGCGCGCCGCCCTCGCCGCCGGCCAGCCTGTCCCCGCCGAACTCGACCGCGCCATCACCGCCACCATCAACGGCATCTCCGCCGGCCTCCGCAATACCGGCTGATTTTGTTTGTCATTTTGCAGAGTAGCGAGGGAATATTCTTCTGCCCTTGTCGTTGCTCGTAAAGCGCCAACGGCGCGTCCTATACCAGCCTAGGCCGCAGGCCTAGGTTGAAGCCCCATCCCAGCCACCAAGGGCTGAAGGCCCGACCTATGTATTTGAAAGCAGCCCGATGCCGGGTACCCCATTCATTGTTGCCGGATGCCTAAGGACTCGCTTCTGAGACCTTGGATGTAGGATGAGTGACATGACGCAAACCTGGTTCAGTCGAATTGCCGCCGCCACACTTCGCGAGACCGCTTACGTGGGGCTACACCAATCCTCCAACGTCCGCTTGCGCTTTCTTTTATCCTGCTTCTTGCAATCTTCCATGCCCGGCGACCCTCAACGCACAGACCTCTCCGTTCCTGGGCGATTGGCAGGTGCCGTCGGGAACCATCGTCCGCATCGACCCATGCTCCAGCGGCTTCTGCATGAGGATCGTGTTGATCAGTCCAAAAGCCGACTCCACAATGGACATCCACAATCCCGACGCGACTTTGCGCGGCAAATCGCTATGCAATCTTGAGATTGGCAGCCGCTTTCATCCAAGCGACGCCACGCACGCGTCCGGCGGAACCATCTACGACCCAAAGTCGGGAAATACCTATCGCGGTGCGATGGTTGTGGATGGCGACACCATGCGGCTGCGCGGCTATATTGGAATCTCTTTGTTCGGCAGGACCGAGATTTGGCATCGCGTTCACCAAAGTTATGCATCCTGCCACTAGAGCCGAGTGGCCCCATCCTTTCGGTTTCATCGAAAGGGTGGGATTTCGAGTGCCCCATTCATGCGCAGTCTCATCGCGCATGGGTGGGTTATCGCGCGAAGCGCGACCCATCTCAGGCATTATTCTGAATCTGTGACTACAAGGCCCTATACACGCCGAAAGACCCCGCACCGTAAGGATCTTCTCCGCTCCTTAATTCGGACTCTTGTCATCGGTGTTGTAGCTCTCTGGTCGCTTGCCGCGCTGCTTCTTATATCTTTCCGATGGATCGACCCGCCCACAACCGCGGTGCATATCCAGCGCCGCCTACAGGCCTGGATGCAGCACAAGCCGTATCGTGAACGCTACCAATTCGTTCCTCTCAGCCAAATCTCGCCCAACTTCCAGCACGCTGTCATCGCCGCCGAGGATGCGCGCTTCTACCAGCACCATGGCTTCGACTGGCACGCCATCCAACTCGCCGCCGATAACGATATGGAGGGCGGACGCATCCGCGGCGGTTCCACCATCACCCAGCAACTCGTCAAGAACCTCTTCTTCGGCACCGGCCGCTCGTTCCTGCGCAAGGGCGCGGAATTCACCCTTGTGCCGGTGGCCGAACTTGTCCTCGGCAAGCGCCGCATTCTGGAGCTATACCTCAATGTCGTCGAATGGGGCCCCGGCATCTATGGCGCCGAGTCCGCCTCCCGCTATTACTACAAATCCCCCGCCCGCACCCTCGACCGCCAACAGACCGCACAACTCGCCGCCATTCTGCCCGCGCCCCTCAAGCGCCGCCCCGAGCGCATGAATCAGTACAGCGCCATCATCCAGGAGCGCATGCGCCAGATGGGTTGGTAATCGCAAACGACATGCATTCATATCGTTGGAATGTGAGAACCATCACACACAATAGCTTTGACATGGGAAAGTTGCGAGCATAGTGTTTGTGGTGATTTGGGGCTTCGATTGCAGGTGTGCCCGAAGCATGGATCGCCTGGGAATCGACTTAGCAGAAAGAGACGAAATGAACCGTATTGCAAGATTGGTTTTCAGGCCAGCTCTACCCGTATTGTTTTTTTTCTCTCTGGTGGGAACTACAAGCATTGCCCAGGAACCTGCGCATCAGCCAGGCCAGATGAACATATGGCAGGCCCGCCGCGCCATTAGCGCCGAACTGGGGGTCAAGGACGTTCGCTTTAGTCCAGACAACTTCGAGTACGATACTGTGAACTATAAGAAGGTTCCGGAAACGGTCAAGATCGACCTTGTGACGGCCCCGGAAGTGGAGGCCAACCGGAGATTTGCCGGTTCTTGGTCGCTGAAACTTACCTATGATAAGGGGTCTTTACCCAAGAACAAAGTAACCGGCACTTTTCTTTACCGCAACTGGGAAGATCCCCCTCCGTCGGTTTGTTTCTTATGCAATACACCTCCACCGACCTGCTCCGCCGATTGCGTTCAGAAGGCACAGACCTTTGCCGCCGCATTCAACGTCTTGCGGGCCTTTGCCAGGGACCCCAATGCGCCCCTGCGCACCCTCACCCAGCGGGCCGCGACGTGGCGGGCGCTGGCGGCCAAGCCCCCCATTCCTGATGAGGTGAGGGTGCAGCGCATGATGGCCGAGGATGCGTTCAAGGCAAACAAGCCGGACGAGGCCCTGCACTACTACGAGGCTGGGGTCCTGCTCTACCCCACCTGGCCGGAGGGCAACTTCAACGCAGCTCTGATTTCAGGAGACCTGGGCTACTACGCCGCTGCGATCGAACACATGCAGGCCTACCTGGAACTGGTTCCCGACGCCCCCGATGTACAGGCAGCGCGCGACAAAATCCTCATCTGGCAGACCAAAGCCAAAGAGAAGTAGATAATTCACGCGTACCGTGCCTTTCAATGGATGGTATCCAGACCGATCGACTTAGCAGAAAGTGACGAAATGAACCGCATTGCACGACTAGTTTTCAGGCCAGCTCTTCCCGTGTTGTTTCTGTTTACCTTTCTGCTGGGAACTACAAGCTTTGCCCAGGAACCTGCGCCTTCGCCAGGCAAGATGACCCTCTGGCAGGCCCGCCGCGCCATTAACTCCCCCGGCACGAATGGGTTCATCAACTATCAGGCCCGCCGCGTCATAACCTACCCGGCATTTCGCTTCAGTCCAGATGGCTTCGAGTACGATTCCGTGAACTACAAGACGAAGGGTCCGGTAACGATCAAGATCGATCTGGTGACGCCTCCGGTACTGGTGGCCAACTGCGGTTCGAAATGGTGCGACCTAAGAGATGAGGCGGGGCACGATCCGGCTCGGACTTTACCTAAGAACAGCGATACCAAGGCGTTCCTTAACAGCCTCTCATGGACAGATCTCAGTTCTGACGTGGCAACTTGTTTATGGTGCGATTCTACGCCCTTCACCTGCTCCGCCGATTGCGTTCAAAAGGCGCAGACCTTTGTCATCGCCTTCAACACTTTGCATGCCTTTGCAGTGGATACCAAAGCACCCCTGCGCACCTTTACGGAGCAGGCCACTGCCTGGCGCGCGCTCGCGACCAAGCCCCCCATACCGGACGAGGTGAGGGTGCAGCGCATGATGGCCGAGGACGCATTCAAAGCCAACAAACCCGACGAGGCCCTGCACTACTACGAGACTGGGATACAGCTCTACCCAACCTGGCCGGAGGGCAACTTCAACGCAGCTTTGATTTCAGGAGACCTGGGCTACTACGCCGCTGCCATCGAACACATGCAGGCCTATCTGGAACTGGTTCCCGATGCCGCCGACGCACAGGCGGCGCGCGACAAAATCCTCATCTGGCAGACCAAAGCCAAAGAGAAGTAATCCGCCAAACCTGAAGGGGCGCGCCGCAATCACGGTCCTTTCCGTCAACGATTTCTACTTCATCCCAGCCTTTACGCTATGGCAAGCCGGCGCACCCGGCGGCCCCGCGGGCGTCCCATTCAGTTGCGTTTGAATGGTCTGGATACGCTGCACCAGGGCCGTCATGCGTTGCCCGTTCAGGCGAACCGCCTGCAGAAACTGGTCTGAGTTGCGGTCCAGTTGCTGCACGTTGTTCCAGGTGGCCATAAAGTCCGTCATGTCGTAAGCGTTGTCGATCAGGTCCTCGGCGCAGTGCACATAGTAGAGCGGCTCTTCGGCCAGTGGCAGAGAATCGACCAGGCTGCGAATGCCTCCGTCGATCATCTCCCAATCGTCCTTGTTACTCAGTGCCCACTGCTGGAAATCATCGAAGTCCTTGATGTTCTCGACTAGTTTGAGCTTGCGCAACTTGTCGGCGCGCTCTGCATCGGAGATTGGCATCTCTTTGATGTGCTCCTCCTCGGAGCCTATGAAATTGTCGAAGGCATACTTGGTGCCCCGCGTCCCAGATTCGCCCCTTCAGGCGGTCGATGGCCGCGCTTGCTTCGTCCTGCCACACCGCGAATTGCTGTTGATCGAGCTGAACGCTGACGGTCCATGCGCAGGATGGTATTGCGCAGGCTTTCCACCTGTGAGCGCCGAACTGCAAGCTCAGTCTCCAACTGCTGGCGCGAGGGCACCAGCTTTGCCACGCCGGGGGGACAGGCTCCACCCGCCGGTCCCTGGGTATCTGCGGCCAGCGCTGCCCTGGCTGCTGGCGCAGTGCTGCCTGAGGACAACCCCATGGTGATGATCGGCACCACTGGATAGGATGGCGCGGAAGCTCTGGCAGTTGAATTCGCCGGTGCAAGCGGAGCATTGCTTCTCGCCGTAGGCTGGTTGCTGGCCGGCGCTGGGATAGTACCCACTGTTGTGCCTGAGATCGCCACCGCTGGATGTACGGCTCCTCCGGCCGGCGTATCGAAACCGGAACTCGCTAGGGCCGCCGCATCTTCTGGCGAAGCGGCGGTGGCCGCCGCCTGCGACGTAGCGGCAATCTGCTGCAACTGCGACTGCGCGGGTTGGCTTGCGGCAGTAGCAGCGGCAGCAGGATTAGCGGCTCCGCCAGCGGGTGCTGGATTCGCGGATGCGGCGGCGGGTGTAGGATTGGTGCCCGACGGGTTTCCCCCGGCGGAGTTGCGCGCCGCATCCATCAGGCGCTGCTTCTCCTCCGGCGGAAGATTGTCGATCTTCGTCGCCAGATCGGCCAACTGCTGAGGCGACATCTTGCGCACATCCGTTATCGTGTCCGCGGACATTGCGGTCTCGGCGGGCGGGTTGCTTGCTGCTGTATTCCCCTCAACCGGCGCAGGAGGGGCCGGTGGTGTGCTGCCATCGTCCATCTTCAGGCTCAGCTTTGGCCCATCGGAGGATCGCGCTGCCAGGCCCGGAGCCGGGCCCATTGGTGTATATGCCCGGCAGACCGGCTTCGCCGTATGGAGTCGTGCCTCCGTTCCCAGTGGTATCGTTCAGCGCGATTCCCGGCAATCCCGCTTCTCCGGCTGGTGTCTGCTGCCACTTCCGCTGTCGCCCAGCTTCAGTTGCAGTCCCGCCGGCTCGCCCCGTCCACCTTCATGTTCAGCGCCGGCAGTCCAGCTAGCTTCAAGCGAAGCCTGTAGCCGGTTGCAGATGGCCGCCAGCCGCTGCGCCTCCTCGATGTTGTGCTGCTTTTCAGCCTCGGCCTGGCGCAGTTGTAGCTCCTGCATCATCTGCTGCTTCTGCGCGTCCGCCTTCGGATCGTTGCTGAAGAACATCTGGAAGAAGCCCTGCACCATGGTGTTGGCCATCTGCTGCTGTAGGGCGTTATTCAGAGTGGTCGCGCTGCTTGTGGGGAGTGCTGGGGCGGGGGAGTGCTGGAACCTTGCGTGCTGGACGGGGCCTGATAGCTGCACGAAACTACCGCCCCTGTTGCTGGGTCGTAACACTGCGGAGGGGATGCCGGAGGAACGGAACCCGTGTTGCAATTTACGCCAAGCTGCCCGCACGCACTTTGCGCGCTCGCGCGGCCTGCCAGTAGGAATCCAGTTGTGAGCGCGAGAAGGCACAGCACGGCCAGCCTGACGTATCGCAAGCTAGACCTGAGAAGTAACTTGAATTTATAGCGAGGAGGCTGACTAACCGGAAAATCACTTGCAACCTGAAAGAGAGAGAGAGGAAAGACAATCTGCGTGCGCATGGGAGCCCCTTCCACTTTGGGCCAACGGAGTCCGCCATGGAATTGCAACGCATTGATTGTAGCTCTTATGGCTATGGGAACATCACACGAATGTGCGACTGACAGAAACATTCCTTCCTTGACAGTCGCGGCGGCGAGAACAAGAATGGCATGTGAATTCAGATTTACGCTGAACATGCTCGCGTAGTATTCCCTCCTTGCCCGCCCTCATGCTCGCCGTATGCACCTTTCGGCTCAGGAGCATCATGAAAAGCATCTCTGGAAATCTTGCCGCCGTTGCAGCTCTGGTCCTGATCTCGATTCCGGCCATCGCTATCGCACAACCATCCGCGCCCACGGCCGACAGCATGACTGCCAGGCAGGCACGCCGCGCAATCTTGGCCTCCGCGGCGTCTATGTCGTTAATCGAGGAGCTTTAGAGGGTAATGGTGTAGATAAAATTGACCCCAATACCTTTCGGTTTACTTCCGATATCTTCGAGTTCGACGTAGACGCCACAGCGGGGCATCGCAAGGTTGACCTCGTTGCAATGCAATTCATCGAGGCCCAGTGCAACAAGAACTATTGTGTGCCGCGTGACGAGGCGGGAAAAGAGTTGCAGAAGGAACACCTGCGCAATGCACTCGATATATGGTGGCATGGCGGTCAGTACATGCAGGACGCGAAAAACTTCGCCGCTGCTCTCAACCGGCTGCATGCGCTGGCCAACGATAAGGACAAGGGCGCGGCATGGAACCAGTTCAGGCAGCAGGCAGCAGCGTGGCGCGCGCTGGCCACAAAGCCACCGCTGCCGAATGCGGTGCGCATCCAGCGCATCGCGGCCGAGGACGCCATCAAGAATAGTCATCCAGATGCAGCGATGGACTACTACGAGACCGGCTTGGCCCAGTATCCCACCTGGCCGGAGGGACACTTCAACGCCGCATTGATTGCCGCCGAACTGGGCGACTACACCGATGCCGTCGAACATATGCAGTCGTACCTGGAGCTATCTCCCAACGCTACGGATGCACAATCTGCGCGCGACCAAGTCGATCTGTGGCAGCTCAAGGCCAAAGAGCGCAAGCCCGCAGCTTCCAAATAGCATAAGTTCAGACCTGCTCGTACTCCATCCCCGGCACGGAATTCCCACCGTGACTTCAGCAGAATTTCTCGCCCAGGGAATGCCCCCTACCTCCCCAAAACGCCCTTCCCGCACGCCCCAATTTCACCCTTAAAACGCCTATAATAGAGCCATAAATCATGGCTGACGAACTCTTTCCACCCGACCCGCAAAACCCAGAAAACTCGCTTCCGCAGGACCCCTCCGCGCCCCCAGATGGCCCGCCGCCA
>CAWCWC010000011.1:0-169259 GCA_963799175.1 uncultured Acidobacteriaceae bacterium
GTCCGCCGCGCTGGTGGCGGTCACGGTGACGGTCTGGGCGGTGGCTATCGAGGCGGGCGCGGTGTAGAGGCCCGCGGCGGAGATGCTGCCCACGGCCGGGCTCAGCGACCAGGCGACGGCGGCGTTCGAGGTGTTGGAGACGGTCGCGGTGAAGGCCTGGGCCTGCGAGGCGTAGAGGGTCGCGGCGTTGGGGGTCAGCGCCACGCCGACCGGGGGAGAGAGCGATACGGTCGCGCTGGCCGATTTAGTGGGGTCCGCCGCGCTGGTGGCGGTCACGGTGACGGTCTGGGCGGTGGTTATCGAGGCGGGCGCGGTGTAGAGGCCCGCGGTAGAGATGCTGCCCACGGCCGGGCTCAGCGACCAGGCGACGGCGGCGTTCGAGGTGTTGGAGACGGTCGCGGTGAAGGCCTGGGCCTGCGAGGCGTAGAGGGTCGCGGCGTTGGGGGTCAGCGCCACGCCGACCGGGGGAGAGAGCGATACGGTCGCGCTGGCCGATTTGGTGGGGTCCGCCGCGCTGGTGGCGGTCACGGTGACGGTCTGGGCGGTGGCGACCGAGGCGGGCGCGGTGTAGAGGCCCGCGGCGGAGATGCTGCCCACGGCCGGGCTCAGCGACCAGGCGACGGCGGCGTTCGAGGTGTTGGAGACGGTCGCGGTGAAGGCCTGGGCCTGCGAGGCGTAGAGGGTCGCGGCGTTGGGGGTCAGCGCCACGCCGACCGGGGGAGAGAGCGATACGGTCGCGCTGGCCGATTTAGTGGGGTCCGCCGCGCTGGTGGCGGTCACGGTGACGGTCTGGGCGGTGGTTATCGAGGCCGGCGCGGTGTAGAGGCCCGCCGCGGAGATGCTGCCCACGGCCGGGCTCAGCGACCAGGCGACGGCGGCGTTCGAGGTGTTGGAGACGGTCGCGGTGAAGGCCTGGGCCTGCGAGGCGTAGAGGGTCGCGGCGTTGGGGGTCAGCGCCACGCCGACCGGGGGAGAGAGCGATACGGTCGCGCTGGCCGATTTGGCGGGGTCCGCCGCGCTGGTGGCGGTCACGGTGACGGTCTGGGCGGTGGCGACCGAGGCGGGCGCGGTGTAGAGGCCCGCGGCGGAGATGCTGCCCACGGCCGGACTCAGCGACCAGGCGACGGCGGCGTTCGAGGTGTTGGAGACGGTCGCGGTGAAGGCCTGGGCCTGCGCGGCGTAGAGGGTCGCGGCGTTGGGGGTCAGCGCCACGCCGACCGGGGGAGAGAGCGATACGGTCGCGCTGGCGGACTTAGTGGGGTCCGCCGCGCTGGTGGCGGTCACGGTAACGGTCTGGGCGGTGGTTATCGAGGCGGGCGCGGTGTAGAGGCCCGCCGTGGAGATGCTGCCCACGGCCGGGCTCAGCGACCAGGCGACGGCGGCGTTCGAGGTGTTGGAGACGGTCGCGGTGAAGGCCTGGGCCTGCGAGGCGTAGAGGGTCGCGGCGTTGGGGGTCAGCGCCACGCCGACCGGGGGAGAGAGCGATACGGTCGCGCTGGCCGATTTGGCGGGGTCCGCCGCGCTGGTGGCGGTCACGGTGACGGTCTGGGCGGTGGCGACCGAGGCGGGCGCGGTGTAGAGGCCCGCGGCGGAGATGCTGCCCACGGCCGGGCTCAGCGACCAGGCGACGGCGGCGTTCGAGGTGTTGGAGACGGTCGCGGTGAAGGCCTGGGCCTGCGAGGCGTAGAGGGTCGCGGCGTTGGGGGTCAGCGCCACGCCGACCGGGGGAGAGAGCGATACGGTCGCGCTGGCCGATTTAGTGGGGTCCGCCGCGCTGGTGGCGGTCACGGTGACGGTCTGGGCGGTGGCGATCGAGGCGGGCGCGGTGTAGAGGCCCGCCGTGGAGATGCTGCCCACGGCCGGGCTCAGCGACCAGGCGACGGCGGCGTTCGAGGTGTTGGAGACGGTCGCGGTGAAGGCCTGGGCCTGCGAGGCGTAGAGGGTCGCGGCGTTGGGGGTCAGCGCCACGCCGACCGGGGGAGAGAGCGATACGGTCGCGCTGGCCGATTTGGCGGGGTCCGCCGCGCTGGTGGCGGTCACGGTGACGGTCTGGGCGGTGGCGACCGAGGCGGGCGCGGTGTAGAGGCCCGCCGTGGAGATGCTGCCCACGGCCGGGCTCAGCGACCAGGCGACGGCGGCGTTCGAGGTGTTGGAGACGGTCGCGGTGAAGGCCTGGGCCTGCGAGGCGTAGAGGGTCGCGGCGTTGGGGGTCAGCGCCACGCCGACCGGGGGAGAGAGCGATACGGTCGCGCTGGCCGATTTGGCGGGGTCCGCCGCGCTGGTGGCGGTCACGGTGACGGTCTGGGCGGTGGCGACCGAGGCGGGCGCGGTGTAGAGGCCCGCGGCGGAGATGCTGCCCACGGCCGGGCTCAGCGACCAGGCGACGGCGGCGTTCGAGGTGTTGGAGACGGTCGCGGTGAAGGCCTGGGTCTGCGAGGCGTAGAGGGTCGCGGCGTTGGGGGTCAGCGCCACGCCGACCGGGGGAGAGAGCGATACGGTCGCGCTGGCGGACTTAGTGGGGTCCGCCGCGCTGGTGGCGGTCACGGTGACGGTCTGGGCGGTGGTTATCGAGGCGGGCGCGGTGTAGAGGCCCGCCGTGGAGATGCTGCCCACGGCCGGGCTCAGCGACCAGGCGACGGCGGCGTTCGAGGTGTTGGAGACGGTCGCGGTGAAGGCCTGGGCCTGCGAGGCGTAGAGGGTCGCGGCGTTGGGGGTCAGCGCCACGCCGACCGGGGGAGAGAGCGATACGGTCGCGCTGGCCGATTTAGTGGGGTCCGCCGCGCTGGTGGCGGTCACGGTGACGGTCTGGGCGGTGGCGACCGAGGCGGGCGCGGTGTAGAGGCCCGCCGTGGAGATGCTGCCCACGGCCGGGCTCAGCGACCAGGCGACGGCGGCGTTCGAGGTGTTGGAGACGGTCGCGGTGAAGGCCTGGGCCTGCGAGGCGTAGAGGGTCGCGGCGTTGGGGGTCAGCGCCACGCCGACCGGGGGAGAGAGCGATACGGTCGCGCTGGCCGATTTGGCGGGGTCCGCGGCGCTGGTGGCGGTCACGGTGACGGTCTGGGCGGTGGCGACCGAGGCGGGCGCGGTGTAGAGGCCCGCCGTGGAGATGCTGCCCACGGCCGGGCTCAGCGACCAGGCGACGGCGGCGTTCGAGGTGTTGGAGACGGTCGCGGTGAAGGCCTGGGCCTGCGAGGCGTAGAGGGTCGCGGCGTTGGGGGTCAGCGCCACGCCGACCGGGGGAGAGAGCGATACGGTCGCGCTGGCCGATTTGGCGGGGTCCGCCGCGCTGGTGGCGGTCACGGTGACGGTCTGGGCGGTGGCGACCGATGCGGGCGCGGTGTAGAGGCCCGCGGTGGAGATGCTGCCCACGGCCGGGCTCAGCGACCAGGCGACGGCGGCGTTCGAGGTGTTGGAGACGGTCGCGGTGAAGGCCTGGGCCTGCGAGGCGTAGAGGGTCGCGGCGTTGGGGGTCAGCGCCACGCCGACCGGGGGAGAGAGCGATACGGTCGCGCTGGCCGATTTAGTGGGGTCCGCCGCGCTGGTGGCGGTCACGGTGACGGTCTGGGCGGTGGCGACCGAGGCGGGCGCGGTGTAGAGGCCCGCCGCGGAGATGCTGCCCACGGCCGGGCTCAGCGACCAGGCGACGGCGGCGTTCGAGGTGTTGGAGACGGTCGCGGTGAAGGCCTGGGCCTGCGAGGCGTAGAGGGTCGCGGCGTTGGGGGTCAGCGCCACGCCGACCGGGGGAGAGAGCGATACGGTCGCGCTGGCCGATTTAGTGGGGTCCGCCGCGCTGGTGGCGGTCACGGTGACGGTCTGGGCGGTGGCGACCGAGGCGGGCGCGGTGTAGAGGCCCGCGGCGGAGATGCTGCCCACGGCCGGGCTCAGCGACCAGGCGACGGCGGCGTTCGAGGTGTTGGAGACGGTCGCGGTGAAGGCCTGGGCCTGCGAGGCGTAGAGGGTCGCGGCGTTGGGGGTCAGCGCCACGCCGACCGGGGGAGAGAGCGATACGGTCGCGCTGGCGGACTTAGTGGGGTCGGCCGCGCTGGTGGCGGTCACGGTGACGGTCTGGGCGGTGGCGACCGAGGCGGGCGCGGTGTAGAGGCCCGCCGTGGAGATGCTGCCCACGGCCGGGCTCAGCGACCAGGCGACGGCGGCGTTCGAGGTGTTGGAGACGGTCGCGGTGAAGGCCTGGGCCTGCGAGGCGTAGAGGGTCGCGGCGTTGGGGGTCAGCGCCACGCCGACCGGGGGAGAGAGCGATACGGTCGCGCTGGCCGATTTGGCGGGGTCCGCCGCGCTGGTGGCGGTCACGGTGACGGTCTGGGCGGTGGCGACCGAGGCGGGCGCGGTGTAGAGGCCCGCCGTGGAGATGCTGCCCACGGCCGGGCTCAGCGACCAGGCGACGGCGGCGTTCGAGGTGTTGGAGACGGTCGCGGTGAAGGCCTGGGCCTGCGAGGCGTAGAGGGTCGCGGCGTTGGGGGTCAGCGCCACGCCGACCGGGGGAGAGAGCGATACGGTCGCGCTGGCCGATTTAGTGGGGTCCGCCGCGCTGGTGGCGGTCACGGTGACGGTCTGGGCGGTGGCGACCGAGGCGGGCGCGGTGTAGAGGCCCGCCGTGGAGATGCTGCCCACGGCCGGGCTCAGCGACCAGGCGACGGCGGCGTTCGAGGTGTTGGAGACGGTCGCGGTGAAGGCCTGGGCCTGCGAGGCGTAGAGGGTCGCGGCGTTGGGGGTCAGCGCCACGCCGACCGGGGGAGAGAGCGATACGGTCGCGCTGGCCGATTTGGCGGGGTCCGCGGCGCTGGTGGCGGTCACGGTGACGGTCTGGGCGGTGGCGACCGAGGCGGGCGCGGTGTAGAGGCCCGCCGCGGAGATGCTGCCCACGGCCGGGCTCAGCGACCAGGCGACGGCGGCGTTCGAGGTGTTGGAGACGGTCGCGGTGAAGGCCTGGGCCTGCGAGGCGTAGAGGGTCGCGGCGTTGGGGGTCAGCGCCACGCCGACCGGGGGAGAGAGCGATACGGTCGCGCTGGCCGATTTGGCGGGGTCCGCCGCGCTGGTGGCGGTCACGGTGACGGTCTGGGCGGTGGCGACCGAGGCGGGCGCGGTGTAGAGGCCCGCCGTGGAGATGCTGCCCACGGCCGGGCTCAGCGACCAGGCGACGGCGGCGTTCGAGGTGTTGGAGACGGTCGCGGTGAAGGCCTGGGCCTGCGAGGCGTAGAGGGTCGCGGCGTTGGGGGTCAGCGCCACGCCGACCGGGGGAGAGAGCGATACGGTCGCGCTGGCCGATTTGGTGGGGTCCGCCGCGCTGGTGGCGGTCACGGTGACGGTCTGGGCGGTGGCGACCGAGGCGGGCGCGGTGTAGAGGCCCGCCGTGGAGATGCTGCCCACGGCCGGGCTCAGCGACCAGGCGACGGCGGCGTTCGAGGTGTTGGAGACGGTCGCGGTGAAGGCCTGGGCCTGCGAGGCGTAGAGGGTCGCGGCGTTGGGGGTCAGCGCCACGCCGACCGGGGGAGAGAGCGATACGGTCGCGCTGGCCGATTTAGTGGGGTCCGCCGCGCTGGTGGCGGTCACGGTGACGGTCTGGGCGGTGGCGACCGAGGCGGGCGCGGTGTAGAGGCCCGCCGTGGAGATGCTGCCCACGGCCGGGCTCAGCGACCAGGCGACGGCGGCGTTCGAGGTGTTGGAGACGGTCGCGGTGAAGGCCTGGGCCTGCGAGGCGTAGAGGGTCGCGGCGTTGGGGGTCAGCGCCACTCCGACCGGGGGAGAGAGCGATACGGTCGCGCTGGCCGATTTGGTGGGGTCCGCCGCGCTGGTGGCGGTCACGGTGACGGTCTGGGCGGTGGCGACCGATGCGGGCGCGGTGTAGAGGCCCGCGGCGGAGATGCTGCCCACGGCCGGGCTCAGCGACCAGGCGACGGCGGCGTTCGAGGTGTTGGAGACGGTCGCGGTGAAGGCCTGGGCCTGCGAGGCGTAGAGGGTCGCGGCGTTGGGGGTCAGCGCCACGCCGACCGGGGGAGAGAGCGATACGGTCGCGCTGGCCGATTTAGTGGGGTCCGCCGCGCTGGTGGCGGTCACGGTGACGGTCTGGGCGGTGGCGACCGAGGCGGGCGCGGTGTAGAGGCCCGCCGCGGAGATGCTGCCCACGGCCGGGCTCAGCGACCAGGCGACGGCGGCGTTCGAGGTGTTGGAGACGGTCGCGGTGAAGGCCTGGGTCTGCGAGGGGGTCAAGGTGACGCTGCCCGGAGTCAACGAAATCGTTGGGGCAAGAGCATAGGTCCCCGACGCTAAAAGGCTGCTAATACCGCCTGCAATAGCAATCGTCCTGATGGTGGTTGTACCCGACAAGGCGAAGGCGCCGACGTACGGAATGGAGGTAGAACTTGGTTTACTTCCATCTGTTGTGTAATAGATCGCAGCAGCCGGATTACTGTCAGAGAGCGTGACCGAAGGCAGTATCGTATAGATTACTGGGGATGGAGATAAGGCTGGCGTAGGTGTGGGAGATGTGACCGCTAGAGTCCAGTCGGCGGGGGCCGAGGCAAGGGATGGTTCAAAGGGTTTCTCTGGCGGGTCGAGATTGAAGATCGAAACCACATTGTTCGTTGGATTCTGGGCAATGTCCAACAGAGCGCCAACGGTATCGGTCGGCGCGCCGCCGATGCCGGTCGAAACGAGGGAGAACAGATTCCCACACAAACTTGAATCCCCCGCTGCGCCGCCGGGTGAATTGATGCAAGACGACAGAATGTCCGCTAGCGTAATCAACTTCTGCGACGGAACGACCTGACCTGTCGGAACGCTGGCCCCGGGAGTGCTGCCGGTGCCGGGATTTGCAAGTTCAGTCGCCATCGTAAACGAGTCAGACATCGCCTGGGCATCCATCGCATTCGAACCGATCGCGCTGTATGTCTGCATATAGGGAGCCAGCGCAAATACGGCAGCAACCGTGGTTACTTCGTTGACGATTATGGAGGTGGCTGACGTCAGGTCCCCGCATGGTCCAAGCGCCGCCATCATGGCGATCTGTGCATTCGTTTCGCCATTTCCCAGACCCGGGCTCCCGCCTGTGGCCACCAGGTATACCTCAGAGGCGGGGGTAGGACACTGATACAGTCCTGTAATATCGAACGAACCGGAGCTGTTCGTCGTCGTCGGTTGGGTGAGCAGCGGCGTTGCCGCGGAGCCGTCTCCGCTATTTCCAGTGCTATAAAGCTGAATGCTTGCTCCGGTGACGGGCTGTTGTCCCCCGTATACTGTTCCATATACGCCCGCGGGTTCAGAGCCATAGGGAATAGCAGCAGGCGGAACCCCTTGGCAGCCGGCCAGGAACAATGCGACGAGCAGCGACAAGCCAGCCAGCCAATCCTTGGAAGGCGCGGACTGGAAGGCGTCGAAGCTATCAGTGATCAATGGCTTACGGTGACCAATGATAATCACATTTGAATTCCTAGAGCGTGTTTCATAAATGGTGTCGTGCCGGTATTAATATCTTTAAATCAATGACTTACTGGCCGATAGAATCTTTATGAAATGCGTTCTAGGTCCCGTTAATCCGACACATAGCTACCCTCTTTGCGGGAGTCGTGACGACACCCTTAGCGAGGCAGACCTCTGAGCAATCCATGAGCCGATTCTCCTGTCCTATCGGTTCGATAACAATACAACGAACGTAGGAGCTAAACCGGCGCGAACAGGCCACACACGTGCTCGCTGAATTATCATCGGGAAGCTATCTTTCGTGATGATCCAAGGTCATGATTATAGCTCAATTCCCGCGCGGATAACGGCACGTTGCCGGTCCCCAGGCTCGACGCAGGGATAGTCTCAGCGTCTATACGCCCAGCAGCATAATGTGTCCGCGGCATTAGCTCCCGTCAGTTCGCGGACATTCTCTTTGGTTTACCGAAAGAATTAGGTCGCCGCCAGAAGACTCGGACGACGCTGGGATGCCCAGGCTTTCGTACGTAGAAGTCTCTCTGAATTCAGAGACAATTACCTCAGCAAGAACCAACGTCTGCCAATGCCTTTCATCGGCGTTTTCTGAAAGTATGAAGGCAAGGCCACAGGAATCCGGTCAAATCGGTATTCGGCCCATCATCATCAAGCATCCCCAGGTGCTGAGGTGTTTAGGGAACTGTCTCGCTGATCGTATTGGACGGAACGCTTGTATACCCGGAAGCGTCGACGCTTTCTACGTTGTATTGGTAGGTCAGCCCGGCCAGGACCGTGGTATCCGCGTATGTTGTTGCGGTATCGACCGACGAATTCAACAGTTGATACGTCGAGCCGCCATTTGACGATCGATAGACGCTATACCCAGCTACCGGATCGACAGAACTACTGGGCGCATTCCAGCTCAGGTCAACCTCATGATCGCCTGTGCCGCTCAAACCGAGGATCGCCGTACCATTCGTCGTGGAGGTACTTGCGATCGTCAACTGACCTGTCGCAGACCCCGTGACCGTTGGCTCGAACTGCACGAGCAGCGTCGCCGTCTGAGTAGGGTTTAACGTAACTGGGGACGTGGGCCACGACACAACAGCAAAACCCGCACCCGTCACTACCACCGAGTTGATCGTGACCGGCCCACTGCCCGTCGATGTCAGGGTTACAGACTGCGTCGCCGGCGTATTCACCACTACGTTGCCGAACGCCACGCTGGTCGTGTTGATGCTCAGCGTTGGTACCACCAGCGACATGCTTGCACTGGCCGACTTAGTCGAGTCCGCCACGCTGGTCGCGGTTACTGTAATGGTCTGCTCAGTAGGAATCGAGGCCGGTGCGGTGTAAAGGCCCGCCGTGGAGATGCTGCCCACGGCCGGGCTCAGCGACCAGGTGACGGCAGTGTTTGAGGTGTTAGACACTGTCGCTGTGAAGGCCTGCGTCTGTGAGGCTTCGAGGATCCCCGTGGTGGGAGTCAACGCCACACTGATCGGCGGAGACAGCGAGATGCTCGCACTGGCCGATATGGTGGAGTCCGCCACGCTAGTTGCGGTCACAATAACAGTCTGCGCATTGGCAATCGAGGCCGGTGCGGTGTAGAGGCCAGCGGCAGAGATGCTGCCCACAGCCGGACTCAGCGACCAGGTGACGGCGGTGTTCGAGGCGTTTGTGACGGTCGTTGTGAAGGTCTGGGTCTGTGACGGGTAGAGGGTTACTGCGGTGGGAGTCAACGCCACGCTGACTGGAGGAGCCTGTGTCGCGGATCCACAACCGGACAGGGCGAGAGGGAAACAACAGAGCAATAGGATGCGCAAACCTGAGCGCCAACGGTTGAGTCGGCAGACTGGAGCGCGATTGCGCGCGCGAGGAGGATTCGACCGCCCGCGGGCTTCATAGGTGCGCCCGAATTGGGGAGGAACCAGAAATTTTAGCACCAATTTCACCAACCACTGTATACGCGCACCTTACTGAGCCGGCTCAGAATGTCAAGAAGCCGCACAGAATACAACAATTGTCTATTGTTCTAACGCAAATTGGAGCATAAGTCATGTGCCAAATTTTTGCAATAGGTTGCAATAATTATCACTCTTGACTACCTCGTTCGTCGCACTAGGCTCGAAGCAACCGGGTAGGAACCGTAGGATCGGCACGCCGGTGCCGAGAGCTATTGCTGCGCCAATGCCTGGCCCCGAGTCCCGGAGGCAGAAAGCAGAGGGAGGAGTCAACAATGATCTTCGCCATCATTTTCGCCGCACCATCCACTATCGTGTTTCTGGCCGCATCCATCCTGCCTCTCATCGCAGAGCTGCGCGGCGTAAAGTCGAATCTCTAAGAGTTATCCAGGACATTGCCAATGAAATGAAGCACTTCTCACTCAGATCGGGCAGGCAGCTTGATTGTGTTACAGGCGGGGAAGTTCGGGTAGCGCTTGACCGGGTACCGCATTCGCCTACGAGGGGCCCGATCAGTCGTATGCATTGCAGCATCAAGCACAATCTGCCTCGGTTTTCTACGGAAATGAGGCAGTATCAAATGCGGATGGGTCTGTTGGAGTTGGTTGAATTCAAACACTATGCACGACTTCGCAAGCTCTATATGTATGCAAAAAGGGAACACTCGGCTGCGTCCAAGGGGATTGTTTAGGATGGGACTTAAGACTCAAAGCTGGCAAACGGCAAACGACCGACGTCGAACGCCGCGCTTCGAGATCAATGCACCCCTAACGGTGATGATCGGAAACCGGGAAATTCCAGCCTTTACAAGGGATTTAAGCAACCGGGGAGTGTATTTCTATCTGTCCTTGGCCGATAGCATTCCGATCGATCGCGATTTTGACTTTTTAATCGAATTGCCGCCAGAACTTACGCTTTCAACCCAGTGCTTGATCCGATGCAGGGGGCGGGTGGTCCCGTACGGAAAATGCATCTATGAACTTGAAAGGGATAGCCGCGGAGATCCTTCAATATTCAATTCAGTAGGGATGCGATCCTGCTCAGAGCTTGCGGATTCCCAGGATGCGATGGTCAACTAGCCAGCTTTTCACCACGTACACGAGCTTGTTGTTGCTGTCAGGATCGGTTGGCAACAGGAAGAAGCCCGGATCGACCAGATAGTGAATGGAATTGTATACAATTCCTTCCAGAACTTCCCCATCGCGGAATTGCAGACGCATCCATATCCCATGGATGATGGGTGCCCGGGAAGAAAAATTCAGATGATTATGTTTTGGGTCCCCGTCAAAGCTGTGTACGTAGAAGACGGCCTTGATATCCGCAGTTGGAATTTCCTCGACTACATCCGTTTCAAGATGACGAATACGGAATGTCTCGGGTGAGCTGCGGGGAGCGTTTCTCAGCAGCTCCTCGATGGTGTTAAAGGCGGGGGAGTCCAGATAGCCCTTGACTGTCCGGTTCCCGAACTGGATTACAAGCTTTTCCGAGTTGATCGTACTAGCGTTAGCCATGAGGCGCGAACTTTCTCGCTCATCTCGAGCACGCCGCTCAATCGAGACGCGGCGATGTATCCATATGATACTAGACAAGTTGGAATAAAGGACACTCCCATCATTGTGCTAGAGCAAGGACACTTTGGTAACTAGTCGATTCCGAGGAACCAACACCGTGTGTGAGTCACATCACGCAGCGGTACAGCCAGGCCGGAAGAACGTGTCCATGCACCCTCTTAAGTGTTTGATGCATTCCTGCGACCAGTGAGCCAACCCAGGAAAGAATAGGGGAGCGGTGCTCGGTAGATATTCTGAGTTGTAATACGACAAGAGGCCAAGTTCCCCCCTGTTCGCCACGGGCCGATCTGGATCACAACATCACCCAATCTGGTTGCATTGAGAGCTATCGCGAGCCGGGAAGGCCCCTTGTGCCCGATTGGGGCTTTGCTGCTTTGGCGGTGGACTGAGATTATACTCTTTGATCTTGTTCAACATAGCCTTGTAGCTGATCTGCATGTCACTTGCCGCAATCTTTCGGTTCCATCCAGTACTCGCCAAAGCTTGTGCAATTGCGGAAGATTCAGCGCTGCTCTTCAAATTCCGCATGAGATGCTTCAGGCCTGCGTTGCCTTCGCTGTCTTCCCAGTTTACCTGGAATGCTCCCGCGACTTGCCGAGGATTCAAATCGTTCATAATTGCCTGTTCGTCGGCCAGGATGAGGTAACGCTTGATCGTATTCTCCAATTCACGAAGATTGCCCGGCCACGAGTAGCTGGTCAGGGCCTGCATGAGCGCAGGCGAAATTGGCAGGGGCTCGCGCTCATATTTCGCGGCCACCTTGCGCATGAAGTGGACGGCCAGAATCGGGAATCTCCTCAGAGCGTTCGCGCAGCGGAGGCATCTTCAACGTAAAGCCATTCAGCCGGTAGTAGAGGTCCTCGCGAAAGGTCTTCTGCGCGATAGCCGATTTGATGTCGATGTTTGTCGCTGCAATCACGCGAACATCCACTTTAACGCTGGAACGGCCGCCCAGACGCGAAAAACTCCCATCCTGAAGAACCTGTAACAGTTTGGCCTGCAATACGGCCGGCATTTCGCCAATTTCATCCAAAAAGATTGTGCCGTTGTTGCAAATCTCAAATTTGCCGGGCTTGGACTTGTACGCGCCGGTAAAGGCCCCCTGCTCATAGCCGAAGAGTTCACTCTCCAGCAGATCGGCGGGCATTGCCGCGCAATTCACCTTCAGGAAGCTGCGCTGGCTGCGCGCCGACATCTTGTGGATGAACATGGTCGCGACTTCCTTGCCGGTGCCGCTCTCGCCAAGGATGAGGACGGGGATGTCCGCACGCGCGACGAAGCCTGCATTGGGCCTCGATCTCCCGCATGCGCTTGCTCGATCTGACAAAGGAGGTGTTATCGTCAAGCGGGATTTCCATGACCTCATCATCCTCATCGAGCGGATGCTTGCCGGCTCCCTGGAGGCACTGCTGCACCGCAAGGTCGATGTCGCTCTTTCGTAAATGGCTTGAGGATCATTTCGATGCCGCCCATGCGACTCGCCTCGACAACTTCCTTCAGTTCGGCGAAACAGGCGAGCAGGAGGATCGGAAGCGATGGCTTTGAAGCGCGGATTTTGGTCAGCAGGCCGAGTGTGTTCTCCTCGGTGTCGTCCTCGGCAATGTGCCAGTCCATCAGTAACAGGTTGGGTGCAGGAGGTTCCTCCAGCTTCCGCAGCAGTTCAGCGGCCTCGGTAAACAGGCTCACGCAGAAGCGTTCCTCTAGAATACGTTGAACGTATTCCAGGACAGCCGGATCTGAGTCCAGTACCAAGATTTGAGGCTTGCGCAAAGCTTTCATTGGGAGAGTGGTCCTAAAATATGTAATCTAAGCGATACAACTACCCAAGGGATGCAAGTATCTAAGGCATACGATTCCACCTAAGGGATTCGATTCTACACAGAATCGAGCAAGTTACCACTGCAAAATGGTAACTTATTGCACGATTAACGCAAAAATTTACACATCTCGAGGGATGATAGCTACGCAGCGAGCCAGTTTCGATTTTTATTCGTCCATGAACCCCGATGCGCCCTCAGAAGCTGGCCCTTCCACTGCGTACTAAGACTGGCGTGAATGCCAAAGTGCTCGGGCGGACAAAGTACGCTGCAAGTGCATGAGATTATGGACGAATGGGATTTGTATTCGGCCGTCTTGGTTCTTGGCACAATCTGTCATGCTTGCTGCTCCCCGCGCA
Organism: uncultured Acidobacteriaceae bacterium; assembly: GCA_963799175.1. Lineage (GTDB taxonomy): Bacteria > Acidobacteriota > Terriglobia > Terriglobales > Acidobacteriaceae > Edaphobacter. The sequence continues at coordinate 13,140 of CAWCWC010000011.1, forward strand.
GCTCCCGTTCGCGTAGCCAGGTGAAGATCACCGGGGTCACGATCAGCACATGGACCAGCGAGCTGAGCATTCCTCCCAGCACCGGTGCGGCGAGCGGACGCATGAACTCCGCACCGGTGCGTGTAGACCAGAGCAGAGGCAACAGGCCGGCCACGACGGTTGCCACCGTCATCACCTTGGGGCGAAGGCGCAGCAGCGCGCCCTCCATTACTGCGGTATGCAGGCCGGCAATCGTCAGCCGACCATCAATGACGATGCGGCGCGCGACCGCCTCCTTGAGATAGATGACCATCACCACACCGGTTTGCACGGCCGTTCCAAAGAGCGCGATAAAGCCGACCCAGACTGCGACGGAGAAGTTCAACCCTAGCAGCTTGACCAGAAAAACTCCGCCGCTGAGTGCAAACGGAACGGCCAGCAGAACGTGCGCCGCCTCCTTCGCGGAGTTGTAGGTGCGATAGAGCAGCGCGAAAATCACAAGCAGAACAATGGGAATCACCAACTCCAGCCGCTTACGTGCGCTGATCTGGTTCTCGTACTGGCCGCTCCATTCGACGAAGTAGCCTGGCGGCATCTGTACATTCTGGGCCACTGCGCGTTTGGCCTGATCGACAAAGCCGCCAACATCGCGGCCGCGCACGTTCAGCAGTACGGCCCCACGCAGCAGTCCGTTTTCGCTGCCGATCATCGAGGGCCCCATCGTGGTGTCGATCTTCACCACTTCACTGAGCGGCACCTGCGCACCGTTGCTGCCGGTGACCAGGACTTCGCCGAGTTGCTGCGGGTTCTCGCGGAAGTCGCGCGCGTAGCGGACGCGCACGGGGAAGCGCTGGCGGCCTTCGATGGTGGTGGTCAGGTTCTTTCCGCCGATCGCGGTTTCGATCACATCCTCCACATCGGCCACATTCAAGCCGTAGCGGTCTGCCGCCGCGCGGTCCACCGTCATCTCCAGATAAGGCGCGCCCGTTGTGCGTTCGGCGTAAAGATCGACTGCCCCGGGAATCTTCTGCACGACCTCCTTGATTTCCTCCGATTTCCGCTCGATGACGCGCAGGTCGGGGCCGAAGACTTTGATGCCGATCTGCGTGCGTATGCCGGTGGAGAGCATGTCGATGCGATTGCGGATAGGCTGCGTCCATATGTTGGTGACACCGGGAATCTGTAGTTCGTCATCGAGCCGCGCAAGGATCGCGTCCTTCGTCAGTCCCTTCGGCCATTGGTCCTTGGGCTTGAAAGTGATGGTGGTCTCGCTCATGTTGACTGGAGCGGGATCGGTGGATGTTTCGGCGCGGCCCACCTTGCCGACCACCATCGCAACCTGCGGATCGGCGGCGATGATCGCGTCCTGCCGGCGAAGAATCTCGGTCGCCTTGGTCAGCGAGATACGCGGATCTGCGATGGGCATGAACAACGCCGTCTCTTCGTCGAGCGGCGGCATGAACTCCGAGCCGATCGTCGTCGCTGTGTAGAGCGCGGCACAGAAGAGGGCCAGCGCGGCTGTGAGTGTGATGGTCCGATGACGCAGCGCCCAACTCAATGTGGGCCGGTAGATGGCGCGCAGCACGCGCATGATGGGGTTCTCGTCCTCGCGGTGCAGCTTGCCGCGAATCAGAAATGTGCAAAGCACCGGCACCAGCGTGATGGCCATGATGGTGGAGCACAGCATGGCGAATGTCTTTGTGAACGCGAGCGGGTGAAACATCTTGCCTTCCATCCCGGTGAGCGCGAAGACTGGAACGAACGCCAGAATGATGATGACCATGGCGAACGAGATGGGCCGGCCCACCAGGCGCGCGGCATTCAGCGTGATCTCCCAGATATGTTCGCGATAGTTGCCATGCTCATGTTCATACTGTTCGGCCTGGCGAATGACGTTCTCCGTCATCACAATGCCAGCGTCGACCAGCACCCCTATAGCGATTGCTATGCCGCCCAGCGACATGATGTTCGAGGAGATATCCATGCCCCTCATGAACAGGAACGCACCGAGCACCGCGAGCGGCAGAGGAATGGTGACCACAAGAATGCTGCGGAAGTGCCACAGAAAGAGAATGTGCGCCAGCGTGACCAGAAGAATCTCTTCGATCAGCGCGTGGCGCAGCGTGTCCACGGCGTGGTCGATGAGAATGCTGCGGTCATAGAACGGAACAATCTTGACGCCTGCCGGAAGGCCGGGCTGGATCTCGTCGATCTTCTGTTTGATGGCCGCGATCACCTCACGCGCGTTGGCGCCGTAGCGGATGACAACGACTCCGCCAACTGCTTCCTTGCCGTCTTTATCGAGCACGCCGCGACGGAACTCCGGCCCAAGTTGTACGCTGGCGACATTGCCCACCGTGACGGGCGTGCCGTTGTATGCGCCGAGCGAGATGTCTTCGATGTCCTTCAGCCCGCCGATGAGGCCGATGCCGCGAACCATATCCTCGGTGCTGCCCGCCTCCATCACCTTCGCGCCGACGTTGTTGTTGCTGCGTTCGACCGCGCCAACCACGTCCTTCAGTGCAATGTTGTAGGCGCGCAGCTTCATCGGATCGAGGTCGATCTGGTACTGCTTGACAAAGCCGCCGACGCTGGCCACCTCCGCGACTCCTGGCACGGAGTTGAGCTGGTACTTGATGAACCAGTCCTGTAGCGAGTGCAGCGTGCCGCTGTCGTAGGGACCCTCCACCGTGTACCAGAAGACCTGGCCTACGCCGGTCGCGTCCGGCCCCATCATCGGCGTCACGCCAGCGGGCAGAAAGCTGCCGGCGAGGCTCAGCCGCTCCAGCACACGCGTGCGCGCAAAGTAGATGTCCACCGAATCCTCGAAGATCACATTCACCATCGAGAAGCCGAAGGCCGACTCCGAGCGCACCGTGCGCACATGCGGCAGACCCTGCAGGTTCACCGTCAACGGATAGGTGATCTGGTCCTCAACCTCCTGCGGACTGCGCCCAGCCCAGTCGGTAAAGACGATGACCTGGTTCTCGCTGAGGTCGGGGATCGCGTCGATGGGTGTGCGCAACAACGCCCAGTAGCCACATCCCGCCAGCACGGCATAGGCGATCAATACCAGCCAGCGGTTTTTCAGCGAGAACTCGATCGCATGGTTAATCATGGCTCACTCCTACTTCGCGCTCAGATGTGTGTGGAACGTTGCGATCACTGTGCCACTTCTGCTCGCCTCGACGGTCACGCTCCATGAGCCCGACATCCCCGGCTGCCCCTTGCCCACATACATCTGCTTGCCGGCCGACCACGGCAGCTCAAACGTGCTCTTCATCTCCGGCATGCCCATCGACGGCATCGCTGGCATCACCAGCGTGACCGTGACGTGTGCGTCAATGATTGGTTTTCCATCTGGACCGACGACAGTAGCGTTGAAGACGTTGTCTGCGCCGGCCTTCAGCGGAGTACCGGTTTGCAGATTGATCTTTGCTGCGGTGGTAGCGGTATTGCTTCCGGATGTTGGGGTTGGCGCGGAGGAGCTTTCCGCGAATTCTTTTGCCCCTCCATACATTCCCGACATGCCGCTGCTGAGGTGCGCCTGCGAATCGATCAGGAAGTTCCCGCTGAGCACGACCTTGTCGCCACGCACCAGGCCGCTGGTCACCGGGAAGAGATCGTCGGAAGGCGCGCCAACAGCCACTTCGCGCGCTTCAAATACTCCATTGGGCCGCGACGAGATAGACAATCTTCCGCGTGCCCGTGTCGAGTACCGCAGAGCGAGGCACAACGATCGACTCGGTTGCCGCACGGCTGATAAATGTCGCGTTGATAAACATGCCGGGCAACAACCTCATGCCCGGATTGGCAACATGCACATGCACGGGGACGGTGCGCGTCTGAGGGTTGGCCTCCGGTTCGATGAAGTCCACATGCCCGTGCAGCGTGCGATTGGGCAGTGCCTCCGAGGTGATATCCACCTCCTGCCCACTTCGAATCTGCGGCAGTTGGTCCTCATAGACATCGGCCTTGATCCACACCTGGCTGAGGTCGGCGACGGTGAACAGCGTGTCGCCCGCGTTGACGTACTGCCCCTGCGTCACCTTGCGATCCACCACGCTTCCCGACGCGGAGGCATAGAGCGTAGTGTGTGGCACGCCACCCGTCTCGGGCGCGTCGATCTGCTCTTTGTTGACGCCCCATAGCTCTAGCTTGCGTTGGCTCGCATTTACCAGGGCGTCCGCCTGTGCGCGTGCTCCAGATTCATCGGAGTCTTTTAATTGCCTGCGGTTCTCCTGGGCCAGCCGGTAGTCCTCGACCGCCGTAGCAACCTCGGGGCTATAGACATCCGCTACCGCCTGGCCGCGCCGCACACTCTCGCCGGTGTACTGCACGTAGAGCTTGTCCACACGTCCGCCGATGCGCGCACTCACCGCGGCAAGCTGCGCCTCCGGCTGCTCCACGCGGCCAAACGCGTCGATGTCCGTCTTCAACGCTGCCATGCGGACCTCGGCAACTTGCACGCCGGCCGCCGTAATCTCCGCGGGAGTCAACTCCAGCGTTGTACCCGGCTGCGTCCCTTGGTCCGGATTTGGTTGCGCTGTTGCCGCAGGCTGTTTCAAAGTCATCGAAGCCGAAGAAGTCGTCTCCGCAGCGTAGGTATGGTGTCCACTGACGATCAGGATGGCAGCAGCCAGTACAGCAGCAACAAGCCCCGTACCGGTTCCCATTACGAATAGTTTCTTTTCATTGGCTGTCATTTGCTTTTCCTCTCGATGTTGAAGTTGGGAATGTCAGTGTTAGTTTGAGCCGAATGAATATCGGGCAAAGCCGCGCCAATCGCGCGCTCCAGTTGTGCGCTGCCCGCGTCTTCTTGCGAGAGCGCTTTGTAGGTGTCGCTGCGAATGTCAAGCAACAGATTCTGGCTTTCGATCAGGTTTGTGAACTCGCCGCGATCATTCCGGTACGCCACGGTCGATGCCTTGAACGCAGCCTCAGCCTGCGGCAGCAGAGTGTCGCGATAGAGCTTCACACGGCGTTGCGCGGATTGCACCGCAATCTCCGCCTGGCGTATTTCAAGAAATACGGAAGACGTACGCGCATCGAGTTCAGCCTGAACTACATCGGTCGCCGCATCGGCCTGCTTGGTCTCGCCGTCATGCCGCGCCCGATTCAGCGATGGAAGGTTCATTGTGAGTTCGGCCATGTATGCGCTGCGGGAGAAAGAGCCGGTCGGCATCAGCATGTAGCCCGCGGCGACCGTAAGGTCGGGTTTCATCGCAAGCCGCGCCAATCGGCTCTCGTCGCCAGACTTCGCAATCTGTTTACGCAGAGCGGCAAGCTCCGGGCGGTGCTCGATGGCCACCTGCTCCAACTCCTCGATGGGAGGCAGCGCTCCGGGGCTTTGATAACTGCCCGCGATCTCCACCGCTTCATCCGGCGAGTGGCCCATCAGTACATTCAACTGTGCGCGAGCGCCATCGCGCTCCTCTTCCAGTTCGATCAGGTGTTCGCTCAGCCGCGTTAGTGCCATCTGCGCGCGCAACACATCGGCCTGCGGGACTTTGCCGGTGGTGTACTCCGCCAGCACCGCAGGAAGTGCCTGGTTCAACACCGCGGCCTGCTCGTTGTGCAGCTTCATCTCGTCGGCGTTGCGCAGCAGCGCGGCACATGCCTCTCGCACGCTGGCCGCAACCTCCTGACGTAAGGTCTCCAGATCATCGCTGGCAACTCCCACGTCGTCCCCGGCAATCTTCCCCCGCAAATCCCGTTTTTCCTTGCCGGGAATGGTCTGCTGCAGCGACACCATCAACTGCGCCTGATTCAGGTCCCAGGGCTTGCGGATCGGCGTGTCCCAATCGCGCACCATCAGCATGGGATCGTCCAGGCTACGCGCAGTTGTTGTCTTCATCTGCGCCAGCGACAAGCGTCGCACCGCGGCGCGAATCTCGGGATTGCCGGTGAGCGCATCCTCAACCGCCTGCTCGACCGTGAGCTGTGGCGTCAAAGGCGCAGCATCCGGAACAGGATCAGAAACGGAAGGACGAACGGGACTGGAACCGGGAGCCGAAGCAGACTGCCCCCGGCATCCGATAGACGATGCTATCCATAGCGCCAGCACAGCCGGCGCCAAACCATAGATATTCTTCACTCTTCGACTCCGCGTAACTAGACAGGAGGAGATGGCCCGGGACGCAGCAACGCGCACACCGGAGGACCACAGCGAAGAATGAAGTTTTAGATTCTTAAGTTGAAGATGCCAGGTGGAGGAGACTGCGAAGGAAGAACCGTGGCTATTACGCCCACGCGCGAGATGGATCTGTCACCGGCTAGCAGAGTCACATGCGCGGCGGCCATCTGTGTGGTCCCAGAGAATGTTGCAGTTACTACCGCAGGAGGGGTCTGTGGGCCGGCTGTGCAGCAGCTTGCATTGGCCGGCGCGCAAGGCATACTCATGTACTGGCAGCAGCTATGCGTCGCGTGCTGGGCCGGAAGCACGCAGGCCCCAACCGAAAACAGCAGCACGCCCATCAGGGCGACCGCAATCGCTGTCCGTTGGCTGAGTCCACGCAACATGGTATCAGCCTACCACATGCGCAAATTCCCGCTGTGACATACATCACAGGTTGCTATATGGAGGGCTGTTTTGAAGGTTGAGGGTCAGTGACAAGCAAATCGGACATTGGGACCCTCAAGGATCAGCCCGCTCTCAAAATGTTGAGGACGTTCTGCTGGCTCGGTATTTGATAGTTGATGAAAAAGTTGGGCAAGGCTGACAAATTCGATAGGCCTCCTATTGTTAGATCGGTACCGGCAAAGTTTGGTATTCGGTTACAATGCCGTTCTATATCCGTACGAATGGAGAAAACGGTATGGGTGCCCTAATCCCGTTACGCGATGCATCCCGTCGTCCTGCGCGCATTCCCGCCGTTACGGCCATGATCATCCTGGTGAATTGCGTCGTCTTCCTGTTGGAACTGACGGGCGGCGACGCATTCGTGACCACATGGTCCGCAATCCCCGCGCAGATTGTCTTCGGTCATCGATGGACCACGTTGTTTACCTCGATGTTCCTGCACGGCAGTTGGTCGCACATCATCGGCAACATGATCTTCTTATGGGCCTTTGGTCCACAAATTGAAGACGCGATGGGCCGATGGAGGTATCTTGTTTTCTACTTTGCCGGCGGGTTTGTGGCGATGCTTGCACAGGTAGCAGCCGACCCCCACTCCACAGTCCCAAACCTAGGTGCCAGCGGTGCGATTGCCGCGGTGATGGGTGCATTTCTGATTACCTATCCCCGCGATCGGATTCGTTCGGTCTGGATATTCTTTTTGTTTGTGGGGATCACGTTTATCCCGGCCGTAGTCCTGATCGGCTTCTGGTTTCTCAGCCAGTTGCTGGATGCCGGCTCAGTGGCCGACGTGCAGACCGGCGGAGTGGCATACGTGGCTCACGTCGGCGGCTTCGTCTTCGGGGCCGCGACGGCGCGGCTGTTCGAAGACCCGCGACGAATCGCCCGGCAATCGGACATGGATTGATTTCGACTGGGCATGCGTTGGGTGGGTAGCACGACACCAGACTTTCAGCCGGGACCGGCTGCGGCCAGCGGTTCCCGGAATGCGATTTCAGGATCGAGCCTACGTTGCCGCCACCGGGTAATTCCCCTGTTTGGCCGCATGGTTCCGTGCCGCTCCGCGCAGAAGGAACTGTTTGGCGACCTGCACCAGCAGCAGATAGAGTGTGGTGGCTACGGCCACAAAGGCAAAATAACCAAGCGGCAGCGGAGTGAATCCCAGCATCTTTGCAAGCGGGCTGAACGGCAGGTATGTTCCTATAGCGACCGCGGCAAGGCAGCTTGCAAGCAAGGGAACGCTGGGGCGGCTGTGCAGTGGATTTTTCGCGGTGCGGATGACGAAGATCACCAGCGTCTGGGTTGCCAGCGATTCGATAAACCAGCCGGTGTGAAACTGCGCTTCGCTGGCGCGGAAGAAATGCAGCAGCACATAGAAGGTCAGAAAGTCGAAGATAGAACTGATGGGTCCGATATACACCATGAAATTGCGGATCAGATGAATGTCCCAGTGCTGGGGCTTTTGCAGATAAGTGTCATCGACATTGTCGGTTGGAATGGTGAGCTGGGCCAGGTCGTAAAGCAGGTTGTTCAGCAGGATCTGCGTGGGTAGCATGGGCAGGAATGGCAGGAACACCGAAGCTCCCGCCATGCTGAATACATTGCCGAAGTTTGAACTGGTGCCCATCAGCAAGTACTTCATTACGTTGCCGAAGGCTTTTCGCCCTTCGATGATGCCGTCATGCAGCACGCGCAGGCCGGGCTCGATGAGAATCACGTCGGCAACTTCGCGGGCCACATCGACAGCGCTTGACACGGAGATGCCCACATCGGCCGCATGCAGCGATGGAGCATCGTTGATGCCATCGCCCATAAACCCTACCGCATGGCCGTTGTGCTTGAGGGCCAGCAGAATCCGGTTTTTCTGCGCGGGCGAGATGCGCGCGAATACGCGCGTCTGCTCGACGACATGCGCCAGCGCGGGGTCCGTCATCCGGTCCATTGCCTCGCCCGTGACGATTTGGCCAGGGTCGATTCCCACCTCGGTGCAGACGTGGCCGGTGACAAGGTCGTTGTCGCCGGAGATGACCTTTATCTCAACTCCATCCTGCTTCAGAGAATCTACGATCTGGGCGGCGTCCGGCAGAGGCTCGTCGGCAAAGGTCAGGAAGCCGGCCAGAATCAGATTGCGCTCATCCTTCACCGAGTAGTTCGCGCAAGCGGGAACTTCGACGTAGGCCACGGCCAAGGAGCGGAATCCCTGAGCATTCAGCTGGTTGCCGGTCTGCTGTATGCGCTTGAGGGAGTCGCCGTCAATGGGTGTTACTTTGCCTTCGGGCTCGTAGCCCGAGAGCAGGGGAAGAATTCCTTCGGGAGCGCCCTTGGTGATCAGAATCCGCCGCGACTGCTGCTGCACCACGACAGAGAGCCTCCTGCGCTCAAAGTCGAATGGGATCTCGTCGCATTTGGTGTAATCGTCGATCTTTGGCGGAGGTTGGCGCAGGATGACTTCATCCAGCGGGCTGCGAATCCCGGTCTCGAATTTGCTATTGAAATAGGCGAGGTCCAGCGGGCGTTGGGATGGACCACCAAAGGGACCGAGAGAGCGATCGAGCGACATTGTGCCGGCGGTGAGCGTTCCTGTCTTATCGCTGCAAAGCACATCCAGGCTGCCCAGGTTCTCGATCGCGGAAAGATGCTTGACGATGACCTTCTTGCGCGCCATGGCGACCGCGCCTTTGGAGAGCGTCACCGACGTAATCATGGGCAGGAACTCGGGCGTCAGGCCCACTGCCAGCGCAACGGCAAACAGCAGCGACTGAAGCGGGTCGCGGTGGCGCGCGATGCTGACGACAAGCAGGAAGAGCACCAGAAAAAAGACTGTTCGCGCCAGCAGTCCGCTGAACTTCCTCAGGCCATGATCGAAGGCCGTCTCCTCCGGACGCGTACCGAGGCGCGCCGCAATATCGCCAAAGGAGGTCCGTGGGCCGGTCGCAACGACCTCCGCGGTTGCCGATCCGCTGACGACCGACGTGCCCAGGAAGACCATGTTGGGCGCATCCGCGCTGGTCGATGCGGCCTCCGCGGCGGCCTGTTTTTCCGCGGGAAGCGACTCGCCCGTGAGCGCTGCCTGTAGCACAAAGAGATCGCGCGCGGTCAACAGACGAGCATCCGCAGGCACCAGGTCTCCGGCGGAAAGGCGGACGATGTCGCCCGGCGCCACGTCCCGCCGTCGAAGTTCTTTCCACACCCCGTCGCGCAGGACGGTGGCCGTAGGGGCGACTTCCGCGCGCAGTCTTTCGATGGCCTGCTGAGAACGATAACTCTGGGTGAGGTCGATGACAGTGCTGAGCAGAACAATAGCGCCGATAATCGCCGCGTCAACCCGATCGCCGGTAAACGCCGACACGGTTGAGGCAATCACCAGGATCAACACCAGCGGGTTCGCGAACGCGTGCCACAGATCGGAGACAAAGGAATGGCGTTCTTTCGCCGCCGGTTCATTCGGCCCGAACCGGACAAGCCGCTCCTGGGCTTCCTGCGTGGTCAAGCCGGCGGCAGCGGCGCTTGGTTCTTCGATGTTGGCCGGCATGTGCGGTTCGATCCGTCCGAGAGGTTGAGTAGCACCTCGCCCATATACTACTACTATCTCTTCACTGCGGATGGCGGCGCTTGCATCTTCGCGCCATTCTCCATAGGCTGGAAATATCACCTGTCATATGCTGTTTTGCTTGCATTCGTCATGGCCGGCGTTTCCGGCCCAGCACAATATATCGGTGCAGCAAAGATCATCCAGCGTTCCGCCGGAGTCAACCGCCGTAATCGGGCTGCTCTTTGGCTTCGCTACCAGGAAAGGGAGTACTGCAATGCACAAAATCGTTCTGCTTCGCCATGGAGAGAGCATCTGGAACAGGGAAAACCTGTTTACCGGTTGGACGGATGTCGATCTTTCCGAGAAGGGCAGACAGGAGGCCAGAGAGGCTGGCCTCCTGCTGAAGGAGCAGGGCTATCGCATCGACCTCGCCTACACATCGCTGTTGAAGCGGGCGATACGCACTCTATGGACCGCGTTGGACGAGATGGACCGCATGTGGATTCCCGTGCAACGCGACTGGCGTCTGAACGAACGGCACTATGGGGCGTTGCAAGGCCTCAACAAAGCGGAAACGGCAGCCAAATACGGGGCCGAACAGGTGAAGCTATGGCGCCGGAGTTACGATGTTCCCCCACCAGCGCTGGACGAAACCGACCCGCGTTATCCGGGCAAGGACCCGCGCTATCAAGGCCTCACGAAGCAACAGCTCCCTCTCACCGAATGCCTCAAAGACACGGTGGCGCGCGTTTTGCCCTGCTGGCACGATCTGATTGCACCCAGCATCCGCTCGGGAAAGCAGGTGTTGATCGCGGCCCATGGCAACAGCCTGCGCGCCCTGGTGATGTATCTGGAGAACATCCCAGAGCAGGAAATCGTCGATCTCAATATTCCCACCGGCGTGCCGCTGGTGATGCAACTGGACGACGACCTCAAGTTCCTTCGTCACGATTATCTGGGCGATCCTGCACGAATCCAGCAGGCGATTGCCGGAGCGGCAGGCACGGGAGGAGTCAAGGCTTAGGGGCCCAATTGGATGGCAGGCCCCAGAATGCCTGACTATAAATTTCGGTTGAATACATGTCCCCCTGCGATTATCGGTGCACGATTCACAATCGATTCATCGTACGCACGCAATTCATTGTTCATTGACACCGAGTTCATCGGGCGGTGATGTGGGACTCTTATCTCTTGCCTCATGGCATACACATTTTTTCACTTCTCACGCAAGTTCGCGTTGGTTGTTTTGCTGTTTGTATTCTCCTCCCAAATGCATGCCCAGTATGAAAACGGAAGTCTTCTGGGGACTGTGCGCGACCCAAGCGGCGCGCCGATTGCAAACGCCACTCTTGCCATCGCCAATACAGCGACGGCAATCAGCACGCAGGCGAAGACCAACGATGTAGGCGACTACGATGTGCCATCGCTGCGTGTCGGCGTCTACACCATCACCGCCAGCTCGCCTGGATTTTCCGACGCGGTTGCGCAGAACATCACCGTCTCGGTGGGAAACCGGCAGCACATCGACCTTACGCTGAAGGTGGGAGCGGCACAGACCACGGTCGAGGTGACGGATGTTGCCCTGCAACTGGAGACGGAGAGCAGCGAGCGCGGGCAGACCATCACCAACTATCAGAGCGAATCGCTGCCTCTGGTGAGCCGCAACTACTCCGACTTGCTGGCGCTTGCCCCGGGTCGCGCCAGGCGCCGACCGCTGCGTTGACCAGTTCAGTCAACTCGCTGCTGCGCGCGGGAGCCTACAACGTGAACGGCCAGCGCAGCATGTTCAACAACTTTCTGCTCGACGGGATGGACAACAACGCCTAGGGCGAGAGCAACCAGGGATTCGACAACCAGATTATTGCCGTGCCGCCGGACTCGGTGGCGCAGTTCCAGTTCGTCACCAATAACGAGAGCGCCGAGTACGGACGCTCGTCCGGCGCGACGATCAACGTTGCCTCGCAGAGTGGCAGCAACCAAGTCCATGCAACGCTGTATGAGTTCATCCGCAATACGGACCTGAACGCGGCGGGCTTCTTCAAGCCGCTGGTGGTCGGTGGCAGCGGCATCACCACTCCGTTCAAGAAGCCGACTTTCAACCGCAACCAGTACGGCTTCAATGTCGGCGGCCCGATTGTCAAGGACAAGCTCTTCTTCTTCCTCGACTACGAGGGATTTCGCCAGGTGCTGAAGCCGCTGAGTGTACTGACTCTGCCCACGCAGAATGAACTGTATGGCGGACCAAGCGGATCGATAGCATCGCCGACACCAACCCTGGTGGTAGCAGTGAAGAACGCAACAACGGGGACCGTCTATCCGGCCGACACCGCAATTCCCACCAGCGCCATCAACCCGCTTTCGCTGCAGATCATCAAGGACTTTGCGTCGATCTCGTCCGCGCTTCCGGCCTCGGGACTGGCGACCACCGGCCTGGCGTCCAACGACTACGCCGTACAGGTGCCTTTTACGGACAACTCTGACAAGGGCGACCTGCGTTTAGACTGGCAGATCGATGCCGAACAGCTCGGCCTTCCTGCGCATCAGCGACCGCAAGGAAGATGGGGTCAACTATCCGAGTATTCCCATTCCTCTGGATGGCCAGACCAACGGCAAGATCAGGATTCTGGACCAGCAGATCGCGCTCGGCTATACCCGCTTCTTCGGAGCAAACAGGATTCTGGACGTACGGCTGGGCCTGGACCGCACTAAGGCCGGCAAGTATAACCTCTCCATTGGCAATACAGCATTCAACTTTATCCCCGGGCTGCCCACGACCAACGCGGTGGTGGCGGGGGGCCTGCCGTCACTGGGCATCACCGGCTTCACGGGATTTGGCCGGCAGAGCACCAACCCGCAGTGGCAGGACCCGGCGCTGATCGATCCGAAGGTGAACTTCACCTGGGTGAAGGGGCAACACTCGCTGAAGTTCGGCTAGGAGTTCGAGCACCTTTGGATGGCGGTGAACGACAACAACCCGCTCTACGGCTCGTGGACCTACGGCGGCGGATACTCGAACGCGGGAGGTTCGACTGTCTCCGACACCTACTGGGCAGACTTTCTGTTCGGCACTACCAGTCAATACTCGCTGGCAAATTTTTACGAGGCGCACTTGACCCAGAACATGCAGAGCCTCTACGCACAGGACGACTGGAAGGTGACCCCCAGCCTGACGCTCAACCTGGGGCTGCGCTGGGAGTACGGCTCGCCTTACGCCGACCTGCACAACAACATCTCCAACTTCGATCCCGGTTAGCCAGACCGTACTCACGATTACTCCTGGCGCGACGACGGGCAACGGCATCACGCCGTTCTCCGGCTCGGGGACATACGGCCACACGCTGGTCAATCCCGACTACGGCGATTTTGGGCCGCGCGTCGGATTCGCCTATGCAGTCGATCCCAAGACGGCGTTGCGCGGAGGTTTCGGCATCAGCTACGCGCACTACACCCGCGCCGGATCGGGCGATATTCTGGGCATCAACGCTCCGCAGGCACAGTTTGCCTCGGTGACCCAGATTGCGCCGACCCTCACCAACCACTGCGCGACGCCCCTGCCGGCGCAGATCATCGCGACCGGCACAACGACGCCGTCCTGCTACGCCACCGCCGACCAGGGCTATCCCAGCGGCCTGGTGACCAGCTTCAACTCCGCGACCGACAACATCACCTACATCCCCAAGAACACGCGGGACAGCTATGTGGAGAGCTACTTCCTGAGCATCCAGCGCAGCCTGTCCAAGAACACACTGCTGGACCTGGCGTATGTGGGCAACCATGGCCTTAAGCTACAGGGCTTCCTGAACGCCAACCAGAAGAACCCGGCGCTCGGCTTCGCGCGGCCCTACACTAACTGGCCGTCGGACATCACCGAGGCGCTGAACGAGTTCTACTCCAACTTCAACTCGCTGCAGGTCAAGTACGAGCAGCGCTTTGTGGGCGGCCTTACCCTGCTCAACTCCTTCACCTGGGAGCATTCGCTGGACAACGCCAGCGCATCGCTGGAAGGCAATACGCCCTCGCCGCAGGATGGCAACAACATCAAGGCCGACTACGCGCAGTCGGACTACAACCTGCCGCTGTCCAACATCACCAGCCTGGTCTATGAGCTGCCGATCGGCCACGGCCACCAGTTCCTCGCCAGCGCCAACCCGCTGCTGGACAACATAGTAGGCGGATGGCAGATCAGCGCGATCAACACCATGCAGGCTGGAACGCCATTCAACATCACCTATAGCCCAAACAGCGCGCAGGCGGTATCGCCGCAGATCGCCGCGACCTACCGCGGGGCCAACGAGTACCGTCCCAACCTCGTGCCCGGCCAGGCGGTTACGCAGGGACGAGGAAACCGCGCGGCCAATACAGGCTACGTCAACTACATCAACTTCAACGCCTTTGTGCTGCCGCCGATCAAGGACGTCAACGGCGCAGTACTAAGCCCCTTCGGCAACTCCAGCCGCAATCCCGGCCGCACGCCTGCCTATTACCAGACCGACTTTGCACTGAACAAGAAGTTCAGCACGCCGGTGGAGAGCCTGAAGCTGGAGTTCCGCACGGAGTTCTACAACATCTTCAACCACACCAATCTCTACCTGCCCGGAACGGTCAGCGGAACCCAAGGCACAACGACCCAGGCCGTTGGCACCGGAGGGACTGTTGGGTTGGGCAACATTACCGGCGGAGTTCCCAATGGCGGCGGGCAGATCACCAGCACCTTCGAGCCGCGCATCATCCAGTTCGGCCTGAAGATTATTTATTGATCCTCTACGTGACTCGTCAACGAAAATTTTCCAAAGTTGACGTAGTTCAGCGCGCGAGATGCAACAACTGCCTTCCACGCCGCCGCCTGTCTATAGGGCACTGTGACTGCAAAGATGCAGTCCCCTCCAGGTTTGGCGCATGGATTAGTTCATCTGATGACGGGGTGTGCTCTTGGGCATTTGGTTTTGCTCACACCTGTGAAGATGAAATGCCGCCTCCATGTCTTCTCGTGGCTTGAACTGCCCGGGAAACATTCTGTGAGACGGATGCACCCAACCGCAGGCACTACAACCCCAACCGTCAAATCGCTCTTCCTTGCGTGTTACCAACGATCTTTCAGTCACCATGTATGAAGTTTACGCCGGGTTTGGCGGTATTCGCTACCCATCCTTCGTATCCTCGACTGGTTGTACTCAGGGACAAATAGCCCACCATATGGTGTATTCAGCTCACAGATGCAAGCTATAGCAATGTGACCGGCACATGTTGGAGTGAATGGACAGCCCAATTTATAGTTTGGCGGCAGGCGCATACGGCGCAGCGAACCGTCGCTGCCACGCGCCGTTTTTTTTCAACATGCCGTTCCAGTAGAACTGCGTGATGGGCAGATGGACGGCCAGCCTGGCCAGTGCCACTGTCAGAGCCGACATCCGCTCCACTCCCGCGACCGCTCGCAACTCCTCCGCGCCGAAGCTGCCTTCGCGGTACATCTGCTCGCCCAGCGTGCGCAGCCGCGCCCACAGCTTTTCGTTCGCGCGGTCCGGGCATCATCTGCAGCGCTTCGCCCCCGCCGCGCACGATGGTTCCCACATAGCGAGAGCCAAACCGCCGCGCCAGCTTCTGCAGGTAGCGCTCCAGCGGACGCGAATGACTCGCCTCGGGAAATCCGGACTGCACCAGGAAGCCGAGCGCCGGGTTGGCGCCATCGGCTGCTGTGGTGCGCGGTTGCAGGGCCTCGATGTACGTCTTCACCAGCGCGGGCATCGCATCGGTGTAGAGAGGCATTCCCAGGAGCAGCGTATCGGCCTCGGCAAAGGCCTTGACGGCGCGATCGAATCCAGCGCGGTGCGCCAGATGGAGCAACTCGGGCTTCTGTCCTCCTCCGCGCTGCCAACCCTCGGCCACGCGGGCAAGCATCTTCATCGAGTTGGAGCGCTCGCCGCGCGGCGAGCCATTAAGCAACAAGAGCGAATTCATCGGCAACCTCCTGGGCGGGACGGTCGCGAGACCGCGGCAAAGACGAGTTGCGACTTCAGATTGCGCGCCATCCGCCGCCACATCTCCGTGGTGATCTCGTAGTCCTCGGCGTCGCTGTCGCCGCCCGCGCCCAGCAGCAGCCCGAGCTTGGGATACTTCGCATAGCGCGCGCGATGGTGGATCTCGCCGCCGTCGACGACGAAGTAGGGGTGGACCAGCGGGATCATCTGGTCGGCGGCGCGCTTGAGCAGCGCGGTGGTAAAGCCCATGGTGAGCGGCGAGGCCAGAAGCAGCAGGTCGGCATTGATGGCGGCGCGGCAGACCGTGGCGCTGTCGTCGCGCTTGACACACTCGCCCGGCGTCTTCACCCAGCAGCCCCAACAGCCGGAGCAGCCCTTCAGGTTGAGTTCGCGCAGATCGAGCGTGGTGACGGCGTGGCCCGAGCCCATCAGGCGTTGGGCAAAATCATGGAGATACATCTGGAATGCGGAGGAGGGATCGGGTTCTCCATTGAGGATGGTGATGCGCATGGGAAAAGACCTTTCGTTCTTCTAGCTCTACATCGTAGAACTGATTGGTTGATTTTATTCTACGCTGTAGAATTATCTTGTCAACTGGTTTTCGATTGAGCAGGAATCCAGGCCAAAGAAGAGACTATCCCCCGTTCTTATAGCAACTTGCCAGTTCTACGCCGTATAATCGACGGGTCGCGAGCGGGGCGATACTCGCCGCGAAAGGAGATCATGCCAGCAAGCAAGAACACACGACGTGCGGCCAGGAACAGACCGCGCACGGCGGCACGCAGCAAACGCCGCGAGGGGCCCGAGGAGCCGCTCAAGCGCGAGCAGATCGTCTCTACGGCGCTGGCGCTGGTAGATCGCGACGGCCTCAAGGGGCTATCCATGCGACGGCTTGGCGCGGAACTCGGCGTCGACCCGATGGCGGTCTACTATCACATTCCCAATAAACAGGCGCTGCTCGATGCCATCGTCGAGGCGGTGATGGCCGGAATCGATCTGTCCGTCGATAACCCGGCATCCCCGCCAGATGAGCGCATCCTGTGCGCGGCGCGCGCCTACCGCGACACCATGCTGGCCCATGTCAAAGCGCTGCCCATCCTGCTCGCCCACGGTCCGGCCACACCCGCGGCAATGCGGCCTGTGGAACGGCTCATCGCGATCCTGCGCGATGCCGGCCTGCCTCCGGCCCAGGCATTTGCGGGCATGCAGGTGATCGCAGCCACGGTGCGCGGCGCGGTGGGCATGGGGATGGCCATCGAATCGATCCAGCCGCCCGATCCCGGGCAGATCGAATCTATGATGCGGCTCTTCCCGCCCAGCGAGTTCCCGAACCTGATGGAGTCGATTCCCTTCGCCGGCGAGTTTTTCAAACACGGCTTCGAGTTCGGCGTTCGCGCTCTTGCACGTGGATTACTCACTGTGAGCAAGAACGGCTAATTTCACTCCCATACCAGAACGCCACGCATGCAAAGTCTGATTTTGATCATAATAACCGAGCCAGCATTTTGACAGCCAAGACCGGTTTCTTTTCTTGGCATCCGAACCAACAGCAGTTATTCCGCAGGGAGTACTTGGAGTGCCTCATCCGTTTGAATCAATGGATGCCCGGTTGGCTTCTGATCTGCGGGAAGGTTGGCTAGGAGCAGCGAGAAGCGGCTTCCGTTGCCCTGGGTGCTTTGCAGTCTGGATGACAGAACCATGGCGCTCGGCGATCCATTGAGCGAGGACGAGCCCCAGGCCTGAACCGGAAAAATCGCCGTGTAGCGGCTGCGCAATGCGACAGAAACGCTGGAAAATTCTGCTCTGGTTCTCGGCAGAGATGCCGATGCCTGTGTCAGTGACGCTGACCTCGGCGGCGGAGCGATCAAGGCCCTGCACCTGCGCGCACACTGCGAGGGTAACGGACTGGCCGGAGGGCGTGTAGCGCCATGCGTTCTCCAGTAGGATATTGAGCAGTCGCTTGAGCGCAACATAGTCGGCTTCGATCCAAAGCTCGGGCGTATCGAGTTTGTGAATAAATCGAATTTGCGCATCGGCGAAGCGCGCAACCCACTCTTCGGCGACCTCGTCGATGAGGTCGGGTAGATTGACAGGTTCGATGCGGAGAATCTCAACGCCGGCGTCGGCGCGGGCGAGCGAGAGCAACTGGTCGATAAGACGAGTCATCTGCACAGAGTTATGTAGGACACGCTCGCAGGTGTTGCGGTAGTAGGCGGCGTCGCGCGGAAAGGCGAGGGCAACCTCGGTCTCTGCACGCAGCAGGGCAACGGGGGAACGAAGTTCATGCGCCGCGTTGGCGGTAAACGATCGGACACTCTGGTAGCCGGCCTCGATGCGGCTAAGCATCTGGTTCAGCGTGTTGGAGAGGGCGGCAAGTTCGTCGCGAGTGTGGAGGTCGGGCAGGCGGCTGTTGAGGTTCTTGTCGTTGATGCGCTGTGCCTCGGACGCGATGAAGGCGATGGGCGTAAGGGCTTTGCGACTCATGAAGTAACCGGCCAGCGAAGACAGGATCAGGCCAAGTGCAGTGAGCAGAAAGAGCTGGATGCTGAAGTTGGAGAGGATGGCCAATGTCTTGCTTAGCGTGAGGCCGGTTTGCACCGTGTAACGAACGCCGTGGACCGTGATGGGCTCGATGAGCGCGCGGACGTGGATCGACTCCGCGGTGTAAGTGAAGTAGACACCTGTCTGTAACGCCTGCTGTGGCAGAAGGAGCTGTGGATAGATAGAGGCGACGTGCGGCGAACGGTAGAGCCAGTTACCGTGCTCGTCGATGATCTGTTCCCACTTGTTTCCGTGGCTGACATCGTATGCAGCGGTAATGGCGTTGCGTAATTGGTCGGGCGCTTCGTGCGCGGGCCGGGCTTCAACAAATCGGCGAACACTCCGGACGCGCTGCTGCAACTCATTGTTCTCAAGATCGTCGATGGCGTGATGCACCATCCAGAGCGCGGCGAAGCCGAGGCAGAACAATGCGGTCGCAAAAACCAGCGAGTACCAGAGTGTGAGCCGAACACGAAGTGGAAGATGAGATGTGATTAGGCAGAACTCCTTTGCAGTAATGCAGCGTTCTGTTACTGAGCCGTCAACTATAAATCAGCGTCTTCCACCAGGGAGTAGCCAACGCCGCGCGCGGTGGAGATTAGGCCAGGCTGCTTCGCGTGGAGCTTCTCGCGCAGGGTATTGACCAGAGTATCGAGCGCGCCGTGACTGATGATTGTGGTGCCCCACACGGCCTTCATCAACTGACGGCGCGAGACAACTTCACCGCGATCGAGCGCGAGTGCGCGTAGCAGAAGATACTCGCCGCGGGTGATGTGGACCTCAACCCGATTGCAGAGGAGGCGGCGCGATCTGGTGTCGAGGCGAAAGGGGCCGAAGCAGAACTCGTCGGTCGCAGCCACCCGTGCGCGGCGGGCTGCTGAGCCAATGCGCGCAAGCAACTCCGGAAAGGAGAAGGGCTTGGTCAGGTAGTCGTCCGCACCCGCATCCAAACCGCAGACCACCTGGTCCTCCTGATTGAGTGCTGTAAGCATTACGATGGCCGGGCGGTTGGGGCGCGTTCGCAGATGCTGCGCAATGGTGTATCCACTGCGGCCTGGAAGGCCGATGTCGAGGACAATGGCGTCGAAGTTCTCCGCGTCCACAAGCTGCTGGCCCTGCTCGGCCGTGGTGGCCGTGACGATGGTATGGCCGTGTTCCCATAGTCCAGTGCGCAGCAGTTCGACCATGCGCAGGTCGTCTTCAATGACAAGAATGCGCAGGTTTGTAGGCGTTTTCATTGTGTTTCTTATGGGTGCTCAAGCTCTCACACTAGACGCAGATTGTTATAGCACTGTGAAAGCGGTCTGCTTGCCATCTCAGGACATATTTACAGGACGATGAATCTGCATTCACACAGCGCGCCTACCTTCAACCTATCCGGTTCCAGTTTCTAACCCGATCAGCGACGTTCGCGCGCACTGATTCTGTTCTGCGAGGCTCCCATGCAAGGTGTTACTTCGGCCCATCAATCCAACTCCCCCTTCGACTTCCTCTCACAAATTGTTAAGTTCACAGCAAAGATTCTAGCCTTGGCCTGCTTGCTCGTGTCCCTGACGATGCTGTCTTTGCCAGGCATTGCCCAGACGCTCGTAGCGTCTTCGAGCGCTGCCGAACTGAGTACCCCAACATCAACCCAATCGACCAAAGGGCTGATTGCAGGTACGGTCGTCGACTCGCAGGGCGCGGCGGTTCCTGGCGCGCAACTGAAGCTCTCGCCTCTGGCGATCACGGTTGTCTCCAACGATCAAGGCGCCTTCCGTTTGCCCGAAGTCCCTGCCGGGAAGTACACGCTGACAGTCTCCTACGTTGGTTTCGAACCGCAGACGTCGGACGTGGAAATCGCCGCGGGGCAAAATCTGAATTTGACTCTGGCGCTTAAGGTCGCCTCGTCGAGCGAAGAGATTATCGTCACGGCCGAGCGTCCGCACGGCGAGGCGGAAGCCATCAACGAGACACGCACCGCCGACAACCTGCTCCAGGTGCTTCCGGCTGAGGTCATCACAAGCCTGCCAAACGCGAATGTGGCGGACGCCATTGGACGCTTTCCTTCTGTAACGTTGTATCGGATTGAAGGTGAGGGTGTTTATATCCAGGTACGGGGCACAGAGCCGCGACTGACGAACGTAACAGTGGACGGCATCACCATCCCCGCACCTGAGCCATCGATACGCACGGTCCGCCTGGACGTGATCCCTTCCGACATGGTGGATGCGGTCGAAATGAATAAGACGCTCCAAGCGAATATGGATGGCGACGGCATCGGCGGATCGGTGAACCTTCGCACGAAGGAAGCGGGTAACCAGCCTACGGTCAGTCTTTACAGTAATGGTGGATACACGAACATCATGAACGGGCGCGACTCGTACGCGTTCGGCGGAACCGCCGGCAAGCGCTTCGGGGCGGACAAGAGGTTCGGCATCCTGGGTAACGCGGTATACGACTACAACGGCCGCGGCATCGACAATATCCAGCCGGCACTCGACCCACTCTCGACGATGAGCATGCCGTTCTATGACAGCAACACCATCCGGGAGTATCGCTACTACCGCACGCGCTATGGCTTCGACGGCAGTGCGGACTACCGCGTCGACAACAACACGACCATCTACGCGCACGGTTTCTATTCGGACCTGAAGGACTGGGGCGACAAGTGGTATTACTCGCCGGTATCCACGGCGATCAGCGGCACGGCAGCCAACCCGGTTTTGCCCAACCCGGCGACGAAGTCGTCGAGCCCCAAGTTCTACACTTCCAGCAAGCGTCCGAATGCTTCGGTTGGAACCCTCATTCTCGGCGGCCGTACCGTGCACAACGACTCGCTGTTTCTCTATCAAATATCGGCTTCGCGTTCCTATGAGGTCGATTCGGCCGGCAATCCGAAGGCGGACTTCTCCTGGGTTGGGCCGACGACGTACTGCAACTACGTTCCCTCAGCGCAGACCGATCTGTATCATCCGCATTTCGGCACCTGCGACACGACCAACCAGTCACCGCTCCTGACTGCAGCCAACTGGCAGTTCAAGGACATTACGATCTCCAAGGGACTTGATGCCCAGCTCAACCTTGCCGCTCAGACCTCGTACGCCAAAAACTACACGGCAAACGGCCACTTTGGCACCTTCGAGGGGGGCTTCAAGTTCAGCAACGGCCACAAGAGTTCGGATTCGACTGAAAACGTCTACGACACCTTTGGAAGCACCGCTCCTCTGATGACTCAACTTGTGGACGGGTTCAATAACACGGATTACTTCGGCGGAAACTATTTCGGCGGTCAGTACGGTCAGGTGTCGAACTTCATCTCGGCACAGAACTACACGATGGCCAATTACCAGGGAAACCTGGACGCTTACAAAACAGCGGCGATCACGTACCCGAATCTATTTCACTATGTGGAGCGCATCACGTCCGGCTATTTGATGAATACCATCGACTTCGGCAAGCTGCACGTGCAAACCGGACTGCGCATTGAAGGCACGCAGATGATGACGTTCGGCTATAACCTGACGTTCCTTGGCAAATCCAGCACGAGCATGCCTCAATGCTCGAGCACGGTCACCACCAATTGCTATTCGTTTGCGGGGATCAACAACAACCCTTCTTATGTCGATTTGTTGCCGAGCGTGCAGGCGCGCTACGCGCTTACGCCGAACTCGGCGCTACGCGCGGTTGTCTCGCGCGGCATTGCCCGGCCCGATCCTTACCAACTGGTGCCTTACATCACGGAAGACTCTACCGCCAGTCCGGTATCCGTATCAATTGGAAACCCAGGTCTGCGCCCAGAGCACGCCAACAACTACGACCTGCTTTACGAGAACTACCTTCGTCCGCTGGGACTGATCCAAGCCGGGTTCTTCTTCAAGCAGCTGAGCGCGCCGCAGATTCAGACGTCGATCCCCGGCGGTCTGAACCTATCTACCTTCCCGGCCGGCTATTTCCCTGCATCGGTGCAGAGCGTGCTCGCGCAGTATCCTGGCGACGCGATCTCGCAGATGACGAACGGGCAGAACGCTTACATCTACGGCCTGGAATTGAGCTATCAGCAGCATCTCAGCTTCCTTCCCGGTGTGCTTCACGGCCTGGGTGTCTCCGCCAACTACAGTTACACTGCGTCGCGGGAGAAGGGCCTTCCCCTGCGCGTGGACCATCCCACAACCATCGATCAGGCGCCCAACACCTGGAAGATCAGCCCGACCTACGACACCAAACGGTTCTCGGCGCGTGTGGGCCTTGCGTACGACCAGGCCAGCCTGTTCCAGTACTCGTACGTCTCGCCGACGCTGGTTTCGGGCGCGGATGCCAGTGGCCTGGGAACGAAGGGGCCTTCGGGCGATATCTACACGCTCTCCCACTTCCAGGTGGATGCGCAGGCGAGCTATCGCTTCTGGAAAGGCCTGAGCGCCGTGGTCGATGGCCTCAACCTGAACAACGAGGTCTTCGGCTACTACCAGGGCAGCACGCAGTTTGTAAACCAGCGTGAGTACTATAAACCGACCTACACCGCTGGCCTCCGCTATACCCTGGGACACAATCGGTAGTTACGGTGAACTGAGTTGTCGATCGAATCGGGGGTACAAGTCGTTGCCGATGCCAAATACCCCTGGTTCGCGCGATCTGCGCGGCAAAACGTTAGTCCCTTATATGTGAGGATTTCGAGGAACTTGATGACAAGAACCAGGGGGCAATGGTTGGATTCCATTGCATGTCTTCTGTTGCTGGCTCCGGTCTTACTGGGTGCGCAATCCGCCGTATCCGTCTCGGACAATTCGTCCAATGACCTGAAGTTCGTGGTTTACCTTAGCCGCCACGGGGTCCGTTCTCCCACGGGGATGCCGGAGCAATACAATCCTTATTCGATCGCACCATGGCCGGCCTGGGACGTGCCGCCAGGTTACCTAACTGCGCATGGCTACCAACTCATGAAGCTGTTTGGCGCGTATGACCGGATGGAATTGGCGAAGGACGGACTATTAAGCCCGAACGGATGCGAAGATGCGAGGAAGGTCACGTTTTACGCAGACTCCGACCAACGCACCCGGGAAACCGGAAAGGCCCTTGCGGAGGGACTCTTCCCGGGATGTCATACAGATGTGCAATTTCTCCCGGAGGGCACTAACGATCCACTGTTTCACTTTCATCCGACTCAGGCCCAACTGGGCACTCAAACACCGGCTCAGGCTACGGCTGCAATTGCAGGGCGTATCGGCGGCAATCCGGCCAACCTTACGGAAGCCTATCGCCCGCAACTTGAGGCGCTGGATAAGATTCTGGCGACCTGCGGGTCGGCCGCTCCTCTCCGCAACCGAAGCGGACATCGCTCTTCGACATTCCAGCCACCCTGGCGCCGGGAAGTGGTGGCCATGTTGCCGAGTTGCGGAGTCCCCTGAACACGGCGTCCACGTTGGTCGAAAACCTCTTGCTGGAATACACAGAGGGCATGGATGCTTCCAAGGTCGGTTGGGGCTGCGTTGATGGCGAGAAGCTCCGATCCTTGATGGAACTGCACACGGCTGCGACGGACTTCACGGAGCGGACTCCCTTGATGGCGCAAATTGGGGCGTCGAATTTGCTGGTTCATATCAACGACGCGATGGAACAAGCTGTTAGGCAGAAAACAGTCCCCGGTGCTCCGTCTAAACCGTCCGACAGGGCACTCTTCCTGATAGGCCACGATACAAACCTGACGAATGTGGCCGGCCTGCTGAACTTAAGCTGGATTGCCGATGGGCGGCGCGACGACACGCCGCCCGGCGGGGCGCTCATCTTCGAGCTTTGGCGGAGCCGAAAGACCGGACAATTCTCCGTTCGAACCTACTTTACGGTTCAGACGCTTGAGCAGATGCGGTCGTCTTCTACTCTCACGCTAAGCAATCCTCCCGCACGCGTTCCCGTATTTCTTCCCGGTTGCAGCCATAAGGATTCTTCCTGCCCATTGCCCGCATTCACGCAAACCGTCCAACATGCAATCGATACCCGCTATGTAACGGCCAGATAGTGTATGAAACGATGTTCCTTGATAGACACATGTACAACTCGCGCTGTGCCTCTTAGCCCGCACTTTCTGGAACAACGACTAACAACAGAATCAATAATCTATTTCAGAAGAGTGCCGGATCCCTTCAGTGCTGTATTGTACGAACACTCAAACTGATACAAGAGATCGGGCAGTGCATTTGACGAGTGGTACGCGATTCGGAACTAATTGATTATAAGCAAGTTATGCTGGGTGAAGCTCTTGGGGTATTAATACTTGTAAGTTATTGATTCTAAATAATTTATTGATGCCGGGAGGGGGGGCGGATTGCAACTGAGTATTGATTCTAAACAAGTAATTGATAATTATGGACGCTCATACCTATCAAAAACGCAGAAAACGCGGTTTCTGAGTACGCTACAAGTACACGGGTTATGAGACTCATGGGTTTTGAATTGGGTCATGATCCCAGCCAAAATAAGGGAATGAGGCCGGCTGCGGCCAAACCCATTAAGAGCGCCAGGCTCTGCAAGCCGGTCTTCCGATCGGCCAGGCTGTAAGCGTAAATTCCTTTGATGAGATTGTTGCTGGCGGCGGCGATCAGAACTGCGGCGGCGGCTACTTTCATAGGTGTCAGTGAACCGGCTGCCTGGGTCATCCCCATGATGAACGGATCGACGTCGGTGACGCCCATGACAGCGGCCAGCGTATTCACTCCGGCTTTTCCAAGATAAGTGGCGGCCAACTGAGTGGCTACAAGCATTCCTAAAAACAACGCGGCGAAGACAAACGCTGCGAGCAACTCGAGTGGGTTTTTGGGTTCGAACTCCCGTTGCACACCCTGGGCCGTTGCGTCCGTCCCGCGCGTCCAAAGCCAGCCGACACCCACCGCCAAACCCGCCAGTACAAGGAACGACAGGTCCAGCAGGGACATCAACTGTCGGTTGAAAAGAGCAAGCAGAATCGCAAGGCGCATGTACATCACTCCGGAAGCGATCAGAATGCCGCCGGCAAACAGGCGGGGATGGTTTTCGCGAGCAGCTCGACGCGCCATCACGACTGTGGTCACGGTGGAGGAATAAGCCCCGCCCAGCACAGCCGCCAGAACGATCCCGCGACGCGCTTTCGTCATCTTCTGCAGAACATAGCTGCCATATGAGATGGCACTGATTGCAACCACAACCAGCCAGGTCTTGAAGGGATTGATATGAAACCGGGTGAAATCCTGCCTAGGGAGCATGGGCAGGATGACTCCGGTCAGAAGCAGAAACTTGGCGAACGTAAGAATTTCTTGTGGTGCGAAGCGCGCGGCAAGTTGCTCAAGAGCTGTCTTGAGTTCCAGCAGTAGCAGGCTCGCAACGCCCAGTGTTGTAGCAATCCAGAAATGTCCGTAGCAGACCAGTGCTCCCACCAAAAAGGTTGTGAGGCCGGACATTTCCGTGGTAACTCCGGCGTAATCTGCAGCCGTAAGCTTATGCCAGTAAGACAAGAGCAGGAATCCGGCGATTACCAGAAAGCCAATGGTCAGCGGCAGCAGTTGTGGGCCTGAAAGAAGAGCAATGGAATAGCCAATCAGGCCAATCAGGGGGAATGTGCGTACTCCTCCGAATAAAAAAGCGCCTCCCTTTGCCTTCCGATCTTCCCGCTCCAGACCGATCAGGAAGGACAGGAACAAGACCAGAACGATCTTAATAGCGTCGGGTGGGAGTCGCTGATAAAGTTCCACGAGAGTTGCGCCTCCTGGTGGATTGTCCCTGGAGTATCCTTGCGGGCAGTCAGGCTATGAGCCACCAGAGGAGCAACCCGCATCTACCATATGGGAACCTGCTACACAGCTTATATTCTGTCACTGCAACGTATCCACCATAAAGCGATCTCGTCCACAGGCTGTTCAAACCTGGTGGACGGATGTAGATGGCTGTCCGGCGAACAGATTGTAGAGTGAAGCAAAAATAAAGCCGCCCACAGTGCCGTCGATCAATCCATAGGCTGTCCCAACCACAGCGTCCCCCAGGCTGCGAGCGCCATGAAAGCCTGGATAGATGGAGCTGACAACGTCAAGAAAGGCATTGCCGTAGGAAGGGTTGGCAAGATGAACCAGTGCCGCAACGGCAACTCCTCCTCCCCAAAGCAGTCCAATCGCAAGTGCCATTGCCTTCGCCGATAGTCGCATAATCTCCTCCCGCGGCATAGTTCACGTTCTAAAATGCGCGTGCTTTCTTTAAAGGTGGTTCAGCGGGCCGACTTCTTGATCGCGATCTCTTTCATAGCCATACTGAAACTTCCTCTTTACTTTGCCAACTGCTTGCGAATGGCTTGCAGTTCGAGCCGCCGCTTTGCCGTGGTGCGTGGATAGGACATCTTGAGGTCGCCAAGCGCATCAAGGACAATCTGCGAAACGATGAGTCGGGCGTTGTTCTTGTTGTCGGCGGGAACGGCAAACCAGGGCGCATGGCGCGTACTGGTCTCGCGTAGGCACTCCTCGAAGGCCTCCGTGTATTGCTTCCAGAACTTGCGCTCATGAATGTCGGCGAGGCTGAACTTCCAGTTCTTCTCCGGCTCGTCGATGCGTGCAAGGAAGCGCTTTCGCTGTTCTTCTTCGGAGAGATGGAGGAAGATTTTTACGATGCGCGTGCCGTTGCGATGGAGATGGTTCTCCATCTCAACGATGGAGCGATAGCGCTGCTTCCAGAGCCCTTTGTCGTCGCGCAGCTCTTCATCGAGGCCCTCGTTGCGCAGCAATTCGGGATGCACGCGGACGGCGAGGACTTCTTCGTAGTAGGAGCGGTTGAAGATTCCGATGCGCCCTCGCTCCGGCAGCCGTTGCGTGGAGCGCCACAGAAAATCGTGTTGCAGCTCTTCGGCACTGGGCTGTTTGAAGCTGGAGACCTCGCAGCCTTGAGGATTGACTCCGGACATGACGTGGCGGATCGCGCCATCCTTGCCCGCTGCATCCATCCCTTGAAAGACCAGCAGGAAAGCATAGCGATCGGACGCGTAGTGAAGGTGCTGCAGCGCACTCAAGTGCTCAACATGATTCTGCAGCAGCTTTTTATAATCCTCTTTCGAGTCGCAGATGGGCTTGCCGATCGTCGGCCATTTTTTGAGATTGACCTTCTCGCCGGGACGTACACGGTAATCATTGGTGTCGATCTTCATCTCATCGCTTCCGTTCGATCCTAATTCTAGAGTAAAAATGACACGCGCCCTGCGTTCTCAAGGCCTACAGTGAGGTTAGGCAGCCTTCGCAGGTTCCGGCGGCTGGTTGCGAGTCTCCTGCTCAGCCACCAGCCAGTCTTGATCCTGTGCGCTCTCGCCAGCGACCCGCTGCTGGTAGAGCTCATATGCGCGGGCGGTGATTTCGGCTGTGCGGTCTACCGGCTTCTTATCCAACAGCGCGGGTTTGGTGGGATCGAAAATTCTGTACGCAAGGAGCTTAATGCGGTCGTTGATGAGGAACCAGATCAGGGCGTAGCCCCAGACAAACGCGGCCCAGCCCCATCCCAGAGGCGTCATGAAGATGCCGAAGACGGCGATCAACGTGGCCGCGATCTGCGTGCCGAGAACCGCGAGCCACAGGATCTTTGCCGGACGAATGGACCAGAACGGCCCACGTGTTCGCGTCAGAAAGATGGTCAGATGGCCGGCCACGGAGAGCTTAAGATACATCAGCGTCTGGATGTGCGCGCGGTCCAGATGGAAGACGCGCTCGCCGAGGTAGAAGAGTACGAAGGCGGCGACAACGCCGATGATACCGAGCACGGTCGAAATCCCCAGCACCAGCGTCATGTTCCATGCTTCGGGCTTGTCCTTGTAGTGGACGCTGTCGTAGGCGATGGAGAGGATGGCCCCGTCGTTGAGCAACGCGATCATGACGATCATCACCGCGGTAAGCGGATAGAAGTTGAAGACCAGGATTGCCAGCGTCATGAAGAACAGCACACGCAGCGTTTCCGCGATGCGATAGATTGCGTAGCTGTTCATGCGCTGGAAGATGCGGCGGCTCTCCTTGATGGCGTCGATGATGACCGACAGGCCGGAGGCAAGCAGTACGATCGAGGCTGCCGCGCGGGCCGCGTCGGTTGCGCCGGAGACTGCGATGCCGCAATCGGCTTTTTTCAGTGCGGGTGCGTCGTTGACTCCATCGCCGGTCATGCCGACAATGTGCCCGCGCTGTTGCAGCACATCGACGATGTGGAACTTGTGTTCGGGAAAGACCTGCGCGAAGCCGTCGGCTTTCTCAATCGCTTCGGCGGTCTGCGACGACTCCTGTTTTTTGGTGTCGCCCAATGAGGCGGCATCGAGGATGTTTGTGCCCAGCCCCAGTTGTTTCGAGGTCTCGCGAGCGATGGCAATCTGGTCGCCCGTGACCATCTTGACGTCGACGCCATTCTGTCGCGCGCTGGCGATGGTCGCCTTGGCCTGCTCACGCGGAGGATCGAAGAGAGGCAACATGCCGACAAACTTCCATTTACCTTCCTCCTCTGCGCGCGCCACGCCGAGCGAACGGAAGCCGCGTCCGGCAAAATCGTTGATCGCCTTTTCGACGGCGTCCTTGACCGCATCGGCGTTGTTCGACATCTGCAGAATGACCTGCGGCGCACCTTTGGCAACGAAGAACTGCTTTCCGTCCGCGTCTTTCACGGTGGCCTCGGTGCGCTTATGCACCGGGTCGAAGGGCTGGAAGTGCAGGACCTGGCAGCTCTTCAATGCCTTGTCGTCTTTCACTCCGCCGATCACGGCCAGATCGATTGTGTCCTTGTCTTCGGCTCGCGAGGCCAGTGCTGCCCAGAGGATTACCTGGTCCGGGGGAATATTGTCTACGCTGAACGGATCGCCAAGCGTCAGTTTGTTCTGAGTTAGGGTTCCAGTCTTGTCGGAGCAGAGCACGTCCACGCCGGCCAGCTCCTCGATCGCCGACAAGCGAGTCACGATGGCCTCTTTTTTCGCCAGCAGACGTGCGCCCACCGCCATGGTCACCGAGAGCACCGTGGGCATTGCCACGGGAATTGCTGCCACCAACAGCACCAGACAGAACTCTAGCGTGGTGAGGACCTTGTCGCCACGGAAGAGCGCAACGATCAGGATCAGCACGACCAGCGCGACCGCGAGAATGATAAGGTAGTCGCCAATCTTCAGCACAGCCTTCTGGAAGTGGCTGACGGTGTGCGCCTCCTGCACCAGTTGCGCGGTCTTGCCGAAGTAGGTGCCCGTCCCCGTGGCATAGACCATCGCGTCGATCTCGCCCTGACGGAGGATGGAGCCGGAAAACACTGCGCTTCCAGGCTTGACCGTGACCGGCAAAGATTCGCCTGTCAACGCGGACTGATCGACCTCGACCGGATCGCCATCCATCAGGCGCGCATCGGCGGGGATGATGTCGCCGAGGCGCAGCCGAATGACGTCACCGGGGACCAGTTCGCTTGCCTTGGCGGTGGTCCACTTTCCATCTCGTTTGGCGCGGGCGTTGACTGCCAGCCGTTTCTTTAGAGCGGCGATGGCGTTGCCCGCCTGGTGCTCTTCCCAGAAGCCGACCACGGCGTTGGAGGCAAGCAGAAGAAGAATGATAAAGAAATCCATCCAGTGCCGGACAACCCCCGACAGAATCACCGCAGCCTCAATCATCCACGGAATGGGACCCCAGAAGTAGGAGAGAAACTTCAGAAATTCATTCGTCTTCTTTTCCGCGATCTCGTTTGGACCGTATTGGGTGAGCCGCTTCGTAGCCTCTGCCTGAGTCAGGCCATTAGGGGAAGACTGTAGCTTGGCCTGTAGATCGGCCATTGGGATCGCCTTAAAGTCGTCCTTCGAGGTTGGCTTCGCGCCTGGCTTTAGGTCTTCCTTGGCATCAGTCTTCGGTTTGCCATTTGCGTCGGGCTTTGCATCGTCCTTTGACCCACTCTTGGCCTGGGGCTGTTCGGTATTGATGGGCTTCTCCATAGTCGGACTCACGATAGTTGCTCCTGGTCGATGGCATGAGTGAATTTCATCGGAGTGGCAATGAGCCTGAGTGGCGCAGTCACGCAGCGAGCGACCTCATCGATCAGGATTGGCAAGCGCATCCCCTGAGATGAGATTCCAAAGCCGATCCAATGTTTGTCCGGGCCGGAACAATCTCTGTGAGAGCCGCGTTCGAACGCACTCGTACTGCAAGGATGTTCTCGACCACGAGCGGGCGCTGAGCCGTTTTGCTCATTGAATCGCTATCAGGCTCCTAAATGACTGCTCAGTGTCTTTCTTGAAAGTTGGCTGCCGGAACAGGACGCATCAAAACCACACCCTTGACAAGCCGAAGAGAACGCTAAGAGCAGCTAGCCTATGGATCCATCCATAGTCGAGTCCCGACACAGACGGGCTTGATGCGAGCATGGCGGAATGAGTGCATGTGCTTCGAGATGGATCTAGCCGCCTGCTTCAATATCTGCATCCTACCTCGTTGTAGGTTTGGCAGGTCCATCATCGGATAGCCAAGTCAGGCACGGCGTTGTGTGAGGTGATATCGATGTACTACTACTGGGGAATGCACGCGTATTGGTGGGTCTTCTGGTTCCTGCTCTGGATTTTGTTCTTATCCTTCATGGTACCGGTGCGGAGAATTACCTACCGGCAGATGCAATCGCCGCTGCAGCTCCTGCAAAGGAGATATGCCGCCGGGGAGATCACAAGCGAGGAATACGAAGAACGGCGGACCAAACTCCTGCGCGATGTCAATCGGAAATAGGCATACACCTTGAATGAGTTGCGGTTCGCCGAGGTTTTCAAACTCGGCAAGCTGCCAAATGGCATCGTGCTACCTCCCCGCTGAACCGCCGGAAAAGTCCGCTTTTGTCCAAGTTCGCGCTGGTGCGTCTCCGCGACTGTGAACTTGCCGCAATCCCCGGCCGGAAGTTCGATGCCTTGCGGAAGGGTGATCACGACGGAGCCCGCAACATCGCCATCCAGCGTGCGTTGATTAAGTCGATTCATCCAGAAGACTGCTTCTAGTAGCCGCCCTCACTTGTGCTGAATCGCCTCTGGCACGCGATCCCGATCCAGCGGCCGCAACTTTACCGTCCACTCCAGCGCCGCCTTTACAGGGGGAAAGCAGACCGTAGCGGTGCATGCCTGGTATTCGAGTTGGCCGGTGACGCGCATCTCCGATTCCTGAGCGAACGACGGCATCGTCTTGGGGTTTACTTGGGCCGACACGATCGTGGACAGAACCGTCTTGCCCGTATACACAGGGACCACTTGGTGCAGCTCCGGAAAGTTCATCGTCTCCGGAGCTGGGTAGCTCACATTTTGCGCAGCATAGAGATCGGAAGCATCGATCTTCACCGAGACGGGGCGATAATCCATCTTTTCCGCGCCGGCCGCATACACATGCGTCTCCGGCCCCGGCGTCAGGCTCACCAGAAGCTGGACCAGGAAGCCGGGAGTCACCTCGTCATCGGATTGCGACGTGGCCACAGTCACGTGCGGCGTGGCATCCAGTTGCCGCGAGGGCGCTGGCAGCGAAAAGCCATTGAACAGCGCATCGTACACGTTGCTGGCCGTCCAACGATTCGCCACCCCTGACCCGAAGAAGCGCTTCTCGATCGTTCCGTGTGGGTCGATAAGATAGTAGCCCGGGTAGGGAATGCCCACCTGCATTCCCGTCGCCTGGGTATTGCGAATCCCAAAGGCGTCGATCACCGAGGAAGTTGGGTTAGAAAGCAGCGGATAAGTAATCGAGCGGCGCTTGGCGAAATCCGCAAGGATCGCCGGCGAATCGTAGCTCAGCGCGGCGATCTGGATTCCCTTGGCCGCGAAGGCGTTCTGCGACCGCTCCAGATCGACCAGCTGCCCTTTGCAGAAGGGGCACCAATCCGCCGACCGGAAAAAGAGCAACACAAGCCCCTTGGGCCCGGCCAGCGAGCTCAGGTTCTGGGTCTTGCCAGTCTGGTCCTGAAGCGTGAACGAAGGAGCCTTGGCCCCCGGTTGGAGGCCGCCAACCTCCTGGCCAGCGGTCATGAACGATCCTGTAAGCAACGCTAGACCTACGGCCGTAATTCGCCAGACATCCGCTTTCGAGAGCATGCTATCCTCCAGAATCCGTTTGGGCTGGAATTTCCATTTTGCTTGCCCGATGACGAAAGAGTACACCGCCGAATGCCCGGATCACCTATTTTTTCGCATTCGCTCCAACGGCAAAGACCCTAGTCGGCCAATTGCTGCTGGCATTGCGTCGGCGGGGCGAACTGGATGCGCTTTCGCTGCCTGTGAACCCGGGCACAACAAGGTGATATGACCTAATCTTCCATGCGAAGAGATGATGCTCTGTTGCAGCATCCAAGTGCGCCACATCCTGAGAATAGGTCCTCCATGGATTAGAGATGAATCCAGTCGGCACGGATTAATGCCAGCGATCCAACTGCGACGACGATCCATAGCAGAATCCCTTGCAGCAGCGGCCGAACGCCGACCTCTTGCAGCGTCTTCCTTGAGAGGCCCGTTCCAATCAGAAAGAGAGTAACAGTCAAGCCGACGATGCCAAGGTGCTTAAGAACAGGATAGAACGCCTGGAATGTGTGGACGTAGGTATTGGCAACTGCCGCCAAGCAGAAGAAGAGAATAAACCAAGGCCACTGGATGCGCGCTTTGCTCTTCTTGGCCATAGCGGTTCCGACCGAGAGCGGTACGATCCATAGTGCTCGCGCCAGTTTTACGGTGGTGCCGACGGCAAGCGCCACTGCGCCGAATTTCGCCGTCGCACCGACGACGGAGCTTGTGTCGTGGATGGCGAGCGCCGCCCAAAGTCCGAACTGCGTTTGGGTCAGGTGCAGCGCTGTTCCAATCGCCGGAAACGCAAGCAGGGCGACCGAGTTCAGCAGGAATACGGTCCCAAGAGAGATGGCGATCTCCTCCTCGCTGGCGTTGGTGATGGGCGCGATCGCGGCAATGGCGCTGCCGCCGCAGATCGCCGTGCCCGTCGTGATGAGAAACGAGGTCCGTTGCTTTACGGCCAACAGTCTTCCCAGCCCCCAGCCCAATAGCATGGCGAAGCTGATGCTGCACGCGGTGTAGATAAATCCCGTCCTGCCGACGTGAAGAACCTGCTGTAGATCCATGCCGAATCCAAGGCCCACCACCGAGGCTTGCAGAAGGAATTTGGAGAGATGCTTTGCTTCGATGTGAAACGGGTGAACAAAGGTGAATCCGTAGATAATGCCACCCACCAGTGCAACTGGGGGAGAGACCAGACCGCTGGCGGCGAGGACCATTCCGATGAAGAAGATGTTCTTGGACACTGATGCCTAACCTGCAACCAATTCGATCTTGATCTCGGGCGGCGACAGCAGCGTGTTGTGCACCAGGCAGTGATGCACGGAGCGCATGAGACCTGTGGCGTGGTCTTCGCTGAGGGCGACCGGGCAGGTGACCTGGACGCGGAAGTTGCCCATCCGCGCCGGCTGCGTCAGCTTGTCTGCGGTTACGGAGACCTCGACACCGCTCTCCGCCAGCTTTCGGCTCTTCAGATACTGCACAGCATAGAAGGCGGCGCAGGAGCCCAACGAGGCAAGTAGCAACTCCGGAGGCGTCATGCCGGAGTCTTCGCCGCCATTCTCCGCTGGCTGGTCGCAGAGGATTGTGTGCGATCGCGACTGAATGGATAACTTCACGCGGTCAAGTTGCTTAATCGTCACTTCCATAGTGGTCTCCGCCTTTCAACAGGAACAGAGACACATAGACGGCGGTTCGTTACAGCACGGCGGAGATTATTTCTGTGCGCTCGGAATCCCCAGCAATCGCAAGTACTCTTGGGTGAGGATGGAACGCAGGCGGGGCGCAATGGCAGGATCGCA
The DNA here is from genome assembly GCA_963799175.1 of uncultured Acidobacteriaceae bacterium. Classification (GTDB taxonomy): domain Bacteria; phylum Acidobacteriota; class Terriglobia; order Terriglobales; family Acidobacteriaceae; genus Edaphobacter. The sequence goes on from CAWCWC010000011.1 coordinate 47,542, forward strand.
GGGAACCTCCAGCGAGCGGCAGCGGTCTATGGCAACGCGTAGATCACGGAGAAATACAACGCAGGCAGGGCAGGATTCGATGTGGCTACGCATCGCTTCGCAAGTGAGCGGCTCGACACGTCCATCCAAATACTCAGAGAGATTGGCAAATAATTCACGGCACTCGGTAGGGCGTTGCCCGCCTTTGACATGGCTGCGCCTAGACTTCTTCACGGCCGGCTGGATTCCGGTTGGTTTGCTTTGAACCGACGGATCGGGTACATCATCCAGCGTTCTGCTCATCTCCTTGCGTACAGCCAGGCGTGCCCGATGGAGGCGGACCCGAACCGTCCCCGTCTGCAGGCCGAGGACCTGCGCGACTTGTTCAGTGGTCAACTCCTCCATGTCGTGCAGCACCAGAACGATGCGTAGTTGCGCGGGAATACGCAACACCGCCTGGTGCAGCAGGTGATGCTGTTCGGCGTGCAGCAAGTTGGCCTCAGGCCCCGCAGCGGCATCCTGCAATAATCGTCCCAACTCCGCCTCGTCGGGCATCAACTCATCCAACGACTGGATGTGCTTCGGAGCAGAGGCTCCTTTGCGGCGCATACGCCAACAGCGGTTTCTGGTAACGGTGTAGAGCCAGACCGCCAGTGCCTGCGGGTCCTGAATCTTTGCAAGGTGCCCCAGCGAGCGGTAGAGTACCTCCTGCATGGTGTCTTCCGCGTCTTCCGGATGCCCGCAGACTTTCATGCTGAAGGAATAGACCGTGTTCTGCAGCAGACCGATGGCCTCATCGACAGCTTCAGGAGTATTGCGGTGCAAGAGATTGGAAGCTTGAATCAGTTCGGGTCGCATCGATGGGAGGCACTCACGATCTAGGCCAGTATAGTATCCCGATCCCTATAAGAAGGCGTCCGTCGCCGTCGGATCTTCACCCATCCAGGCTTTAGACTCCGGCTAACTTGCAGCGCAACAGCTACGACTCAGCGCTTACTGGATACACGGTTGATCGCAGTTGCTCGCTTGCTGTCTGGCTTCGATCATAAGCAGGCAGATGGGGCAGATCTTCTTGAGCCACTCGCGCAATTTAGACACCCCAGAATCGGAGTTTGAAGCGAGCCATGCGCGCAGCAAGGCGATTGTCAGGTCCAATTCAGCTCCGGGACGACCTGCCTCCAGACGAAACATCTGGCGATAGACCTCATCCTTGAGCTGTTCGCCATGATTTCGGCGAGGCGATCTCGACCGGGCTGTATCTTTGCGTACAGTCATCGCTTCCTCTCACCTAGAACGAGCCACGAAAAGAGGCCGATGTTGGAAGTTGTGACCTTCTGAAATCCACTGGAGCGCAGAGCATCCACGGCATGAAACCAATCCAGGCGGTGTTCCAGTGGCGGGCCGTGTTCAGGCAGGACATCGGTCCGCCAATCGAGGATTGCGATCCGCCCGTTCGACTTCAGAACGCGGTTGGATTCTCGCAGGACGGCAGCATGGTCGTCGAACTCATGCCAGACATTAGCGGCGAAAACAAGATCGCAACAGGATCCCGGCAGGCCCGTGTTGTCAGCTTCCGCGTGGATCAGTTCGACGATGGAGAAAGTGAACTCATCCGATTTCTGTTGCAGAAGCGAGAGCATCTCCTTCTGGGCATCCACCGCATAGACCCTGCCTTTCGGGCCGACAGCCTGTGCCAGTGGCAACGAGAAGTACCCCGTTCCGGCGCCCACGTCGGCGATGGTATCGCCTGAGTGCAGGGCCATGGCTGCGAGCGCCTCCGCAGGTGGAAGCCATGCTCTGCGTGCAGGATCGTCGAGCCGGTTCGCGTGGGCGGCGTTGAAGCGTCTCTCGTTCATTCCTGCCTCACTTGGTTGAACAACAGCCAGCATTGTCTGAGCAGCAGCCTGCATCTTTCAATCCCATGACTCGCAGGATCGACATCGCCGGGCACCAGTTGGTGAACGCCGACTGCAGCAGGTTGAGCCCGACGAAGACCGCCAGCCACAGCCAATCGGGAGAAACATAGTGCGCCAGCACAAGTGATAACAACACCATTATGCCTGCCATCAGGCGCACACCGCGTTCAACGGTCATAGGAGTTCTCCTCGATTTGGGTTGGGTTCACATGTAATTCCAGATTCACTGCGCGCGTGGACCATGTAGTACAGCACTGGAATCGTGGGCCACGAGAGGAAGGTTGAAGCGATCGCGCCTGCGATCAGCGAGAGCGCGAGCCCCTGAAAGATGGGATCGGAGAGTATCACGCTCGCGCCGACAACGACTGCGGCGGCGGTGAGCAGCATGGGCCGGAAGCGAATCGCTCCGGCGTCAATCACTGCCTCGGCCAGCGGCATTTCCTGGCGGCGGCGAAGCTCGATGAAGTCGACCAGGATGATCGAATTGCGCACGATGATTCCGGCCCCAGCGATGAAGCCGATCATCGAGGTCGCGGTGAAGAACGCGCCCAAGATTGCGTGCGCTGGCAGGATGCCCACCAGCGTCAGCGGTATCGGCGCCATGATGATCAGCGGCACTATGAAAGAGCGGAACCAGCCCACAACCAAGACATAGATGAGAATGAGCACCGCGGCGAAGGCAAGCCCAAGATCGCGGAAAACCTCGATCGTGATGTGCCACTCGCCGTCCCACTTCATCGAGTAGTGTTCGGTCGAATCCGGCATCACCGCGTTGTATCGTGCCAGCTTATATCCGTCCGGAAGCGTGAACCGGTCCAGGGCCTTATTCATCTTTAGGATCGCGTAGACCGGACTCTCTTCCGCTCCCGCTACGTCTCCAGTCACATACACTACGCGGCGCAGGTTCTTGTGATAGATGATGGGCTGAATCGTAGTGTGTTCGACGGTCAGCAATTCACGCAGCGAGACCATGCTGCCGTCCGCGCCGGGCAGGCGGACATTCTCCAGCCCCTGCTCGGAGGAACGGTCCGCTCGGTCCAGTTCGACTGTTGCTGGCACAGGTTCGCGCGCGCTCTGGTCGTGAACCAGCCCGACCTGCGCACCCGAGAGCGCCAGCGCCAGCGCATGGGCTACATCGGAGACAGCGATGCCATGCTGCGCGGCCTTCACCTCATCCACGCGCATCACAAGCCTGGGCTGCGGGTCTTCGACGTACCAGTCGGTGTCCACAACGCCGGGAGTGTTCTGAAAGATCGACTTGATCTCGTTCGCGATTTGCGTCTGTCCGGCCAGGTCGGGACCGTAGACCTCCGCCACCAGCGTCTGTACAACCGGAGGACCGGGCGGGACCTCGCTGACCTGGATGCGCGCGCCGTACTGGTTGCCGATGGCATCCATCAACGGACGCAGCCGCTTGGCGATCGCATGGCTCTGCACGCTACGCTGGTCCGCAGGCAGCAGGTTCACCTGGATGTCGGCCTGGTTTGGCAGCCGGCGCATGTAATAGTGGCGCACCAGCCCGTTGAAGTTATATGGGCCGGAGGTGCCGGTATAAGTCTGGTAGTTGAGAACTTCCGGCTGCTGCGCAAGCTCCGCACCGAGAGCCTGAGCTACTCGTGCCGTCTCTTCCAGCGGCGTGCCGTCGGGCATATTGACGATGACTTGCAACTCGCTCTTGTTGTCGAACGGCAACATCTTCACGCGCACCAGTCCCAGCGGCACCAGCGCGACAGAGACCAGCAGCAATACGATCACTCCGACAAAGAACAGGGCGCGATTGCGCGCTGAGCGAACCAGCGGCGTCATAATACGTCGATACAGCCGGGTTCGCCAGTTTTCGGCCTCCGGTTCCAGTATCTTTGCCCCGGCAAGATTTCTGCCCAGCAGCCGCATTGCGGCCCAAGGCGAAACCACGAATGCCACCAGCAGAGAGAAGAGCATCGCAGCCGACGCACCCACCGGAATAGGCCGCATGTACGGCCCCATGAGGCCACGGACAAATGCCATCGGCAGCACCGCAGCAATGACGGCAAACGTGGCCAGAATGGTGGGGTTGCCCACTTCGGCAACCGCCTCTACGGTAACTTCACTGCACGGGCGCTCCCGGTTTTCCGGCAGCCGGAAGTGCCGCACCATGTTTTCTACGACGACGATGGCGTCATCAACGAGAATGCCGATACTGAAGATCAGAGCGAACAGCGTGACGCGATTTATGGTGTAGCCGAGAAGATAGAAGACGGACATGGTGAGCGCAAGCGTGACCGGTATCGCCAGCAACACAACGCCCGACTCGCGCCATCCCAGAAAGAGCGCAACCAGAAACGTCACAGACAGCGTGGCCAGCAGCAGATGCTCCAGTAACTCGTCCGACTTGTCCTTGGCTGTCGCTCCGTAGTTGCGCGTGGTTGTTACCGTCACGTCGTTGGGGATGGTCACGCCCTGCATCCGGTGGACGCTGCTGAGTACGGCGTTGGCGATGTCGGTGGCGTTGGTGCCCTTGCGTTTGGCCACAGTGATGGTTACCGCCGGATACTGCCGTGGTGTTGCTGCGCCTGCGGTGGTTGTGCCGTAGACCACATAGTCCGTCGGGTCGGCAGGCCCGTCGACGATCTGCTCGGCAACGTCTCGCAGATAGACTGGCTGCCCACGAACCACGCCCACCACCACAGCCTCCAAATCTTTTCGGCTGGTGAAGATATTGCCCGCATCCACGCGGACTTCCTGATTGTTCTCCGCAAAGCTGCCCGCCTGGACCATGGCATTGGCGGCCTGCAGGTGCCCGACGATCGCCATCGGCGACAGTCCATATGCAATGAGCTTCTCTGTGCTGAGCACCACGCGCATAGTGCGCGGAAGACCGCCGATGATCGTTGTCTCCGAGACATCGGTCACCTGCGCGATGTTATGTTGCATCTCGGCCGCAATGGCGCGAAGTTGATAGCCGTTGTAGTGCTCGCCCCACAGCGTCAGCGCGAGGATCGGCACATCGTCGATGGAGCGGGCCTTGATGATCGGCTGCGATACTCCCGCCGGCATTCGGTCGAAGTTCGAGTAGAGCTTGCTGTAGATCTTGATCAGCGCGTCTTCCTGCGGCGTGCCCACCAGAAAGCGCACGATCACCAGGCTCTGGCCGGGGCTCGACGTGGAATACACATACTCGACGCCCGAGATCTGATGCACCAGGTTCTCGATGGGCAGTGTCACGCGCTCTTCCACCTCTGCCGGAGACGCGCCCGGCATCGCGGTGGTGATGTCCAGCATCGGAACCAGTATCTGCGGCTCCTCCTCGCGAGGAATAATCGCAATGGCAAACGCACCGATGGCCAGCGAGGCCGCGATGAACAGCGGTGTCAGCTTGGAGTTGAGAAATGTGTGGGCCAGTTTCCCGGCTATTCCAAGCTCCTGCTTCATGTCCTGCTTCATGGCTGGACCTCAATGCGCTTTCCGGCAAGGTCGCGGTCGGAGGGCGCGTCCACCAGCCTTTCTACGGGAGAGATGCCCGACAGGACCTCAACAAGGTCGCCTTGTGTCGCGCCTAACGTGAGGGAACGGAGCTGCGCAATTCCCTGACCGTCGAGAACATACGCACACGCCAGAGAGCCGCGCATGACAACAGTGGAGCGCGGAATGACAATCGCCGGGCGGACGCCGTTGGCAAACTCCGCCGTTCCATACATCCCGGCGCGAAGTTGGCTGAACAATGGAAGATCGATCTTCACCAGAAAGCTATGGCTGGCAGGATCGGCGGCTGGGTCGATCTCTGCCACGGTGCCCGCGAGGCTCGTGGAGTTGCCGCCATCGATCGCAACCTGCGTCTTCATCCCCTTGTGAATCGCGGCGATCGCCGACTCATCCACCGTGGCTTCGAGTTGCAGTGCTCCAGACTGGTCCACCTGCAGTAATGGCACGCCCGGCGAGGCCAGCGTTCCCGGATCGGCCATCCGCGCTGTCACCACACCGTCAAATGGCGCCACCAGCCGCGAATAACCGAGCATGGTGTGCGCGCCGCTCTCCTGAGCGAGCGCCGCGTTCGTTTGAGCGCGCACTGCCTCAAGCCTAGCCGCCGATGCCTCGGCCCGCTGTGCAACCTCATCCATCTCTTGCGGGCTGACGCTCTTCTCGGCTTGCAATTGCCGATAACGGTCCAATGTGCTGGCCGCGAGTTTTGCATCGGTCTGTGCGGCCGCCTGCTCGTCCTGGGCGGCCTTCACACCAGCCTGTGCCTGCTCCGCCGAAGCGCGCAGGGCCGCGTCGTCAAGCACCACCAGCGTCTGTCCTGCCCGTACGCTGTCTCCCTCGCGCACCAGCACCTGCTGAATGCGGCCGACAACCTGCGCGGAGACAACTGCCGTCTCTCGCGCGTGAATGGTTCCCGTCGAACGCACATTGAGAGGCACCTGTTGCTGCCGGCTCTCCACCACCCGCGCTTGCACCGTCTGGACCGCAGCCGGTGAAACCGGTTCGCCGCCGTGACAACCGGCCAACATCGCCGCGGATGCGGCAAGCAAACAACTCGTGACCATTTTCCTCATTGCAAATCCTCCGCTGCATCGGGAGTCAGTGTCCCGGTTGCGTAAAGCAGTTCGGCATAGGCCATGGCATTGCCATAGACAGCCTTCCAGTACATCGATCGGCTCTGCCGCTCGGCATCCTCGGCGCGCAGTAGATCGGTGATCGTCGCCAGCCCTGCGCCGTAGCGGTTCTTGAGGATGCGCAGGCTCTCGGCCGACTGGTCCATCGCGGCACGCGCTGTATCGAGCGAGAGCGCCGCCGTTTGCCGATGGATGTGCGCCTGGCTTACCTCCAACCGTACATGCTGCTGCGAGGCGCTCAGTTGCGCGTCGATCCGCTGCTTTGTTGCGCTCTCCTGGGCAAGCTGAGCGCGCTTGCCCATGGGCAGAATGTCGACGCCGATCTGCACGCCGGCCACCCAGTTGTTGCCTCCCGAACTGCCCAGCGACCCGCGGTCTTCCTCCCAGTTTCCGTACGCACTCACGGTAGGGCCGAACTGCGACCGCGCCGCGCCCACAGCCGACGCCTGCGCCGATTGCGTCTGCGCCAGCGCCATTAGATCGGGCCGCGTCTTCGCCGCTGTCGCAATCTCCTCGTCCAACGAAAGCTGCGCGAACACATGCGGCTCAATCGGCTTCAGCTCAGAGGCCTTCAGTTCCGGCACACCCATCGCCTCGCGCAGCTCCGCCCACGCCAGTTCCAGATCGCCTTGCGCCGCAATCAATTCCTCTTTGCGCGCGGCCACGTTGACCTCGGCCGACATCTGGTCCGACTCCACCGCTAGCCCTGCCTTGACGTGCTCTGCAACCGAGTTCAGCAGCGCCGCCGCCGTCTCCTGTTCATGCTGCGCAACATCGATCTCCCGTTGCGCATAGAGCACAGCCTGGTACGACTCGACGACGCGCAACACAATCTGCTGGTCCACCGCCTTGGAGGACGACGAGGCGCTGGCGCGGAAGAGATCGGCGCGACGAATCTCCCGCTGCGTCTTGAAGGAGTCGAATGCAGTCCACGATCCCGAGAAGCGCGCGGCGAAGTTGCCGATCGGCTGGGGGCGGTTCAGGTCGTTCAGCGCGAAGTCGTCCTGCGTGAACTGGCGTTGCCGCAGCCGTGCTCCGAAGGCATACACGGGGTCGTCTCCGCGCGAGATGTCTTCCGTAAAGTTGAGGTGAGGCAGCAGTTGGGTGCGCGCCATCGTGGCCGCAGACCTGGCCTCCTGGCCACCTGCGTTCGCCATCGCAGCCGCGGGATTCTGCCCCAGTGCTTGATCGATGGCCTGGCGCAACGTAAGCGGTTCTTGCGCTGTGGCGGCCAATCCCCCCATGCAAAGCAGAAGGGTGAGCCCTAGAGATTGATAGACGCGAGAAATCATTGGTGCAAACCTCTTGGCAGGTGCATTCCAATGAATAAAGTCATGAACGATGGAGTTCGTTACAAGGAATCCGGATTTATTCGCACGAGACCAGTACGCCCGTCTGCTACGCCTTCGAAGTTAAATTTGAAAGGGGATGAAGATTCCTAGGCAGGTCAGCGCAAGTCCATACCAGCGTTCAAGTTTTTCCGACTGGGTCTTGATCGCTAACGACCCGACAAGAGCGATTTCATCTGCATCTCGATTTTGCCCAGATCCGCCTCACCTTGAAACTCCGCCTGAATCATGCCGTGCCGGTCGATCAGGTATGTCACCGGCAGACCGAGGACTCCGCCATAGAGGTTGCCCAGCTTTACATCTCCCATGGCTACGGGATAGTTCAGCTTCAGCTTGCCAACCAGGCTGCGCACCAACGCCGGATCGTCGTCCATCGAGATACCGATGACCTGCAACCCGCGTGGGCCATATATATTTTGCCAGTTCACAAAGCTTGGCATCTCAACCTGGCAGGGCGCGCACCATGTGGCCCAGAAGTTGAGCAATACTACCTTGCCCCGATAGGCATTGAGGTCGAGCCTCTTGTGGTCGAGGTCCGTGCGAACAAACTCCGGCGCTCTCTTGTGAACGAGCGAGGTCGCCGCGTGGGCCGAGCGTGTCCCTCCTGCCGCAAGGCAAGCAGCCCCCAACAGAAGGGTCAACGCGAACCGGCATTGCGCAAGAATCCGCGCATGCCCCGCCTCCGGCCCTGGGGCAGCCATCCGAGCGATTTCTTGACTAGTGACTGCGTTCAACCGGGTAGCCCTTGGCGACCCAATCGGCGCCCAGATTATTTGCCAGATAGAGGACCTTCACGTTGCTATAACCCATGTCGTGCAGTTGCTTGAAGGCAGGACCAAGGTTGGGGCAGCGGTCCCACGGACAACAGCCGCAGTAGAGAACGATGAACTTCTTCTTGGAGAGGGAGACCACCATGCTCTGCAGTTGTTGCAGTCCGGCGGGTTGCGAACCTGCACCGGCGTAGACGGAGCCAGTGATATGGGCCTCATCGAAGAGAAGATGCGAGCCAACCTGGAGCAACATCGGCTTATCCGTTCCCTTGGCTTGCAGCAAGTGAACCATCTCCTCGGGCTGAATCAACTGAGCCTGGGGAATCAATTTTGTGCTCCCCGGCCCTGTCGAGGGGGTAAATTGAGCCGGGCATTGCGCGCAGACGAAGAGAAGAACCAGTGTTGCCACTCCCACAGCCACGGACGGTCGTGAAACGAAGGTGAATTTCATGAATAGCCTCCGCAGCCATCTTAGACCAGCGAGGACGCCAAACAAATGAAGCATGGTGCGTCACCATTTTTTTAGCGGAGGCCAGCAAAACCGGCATGACGTCACCGGACCATAACGGGTTTGAGATCAACGCGGAAAGACGTGATACGCCGTTTTGAACGTCACCCTAAATCGGCAGCAAGGATTGTTGAATCAGCCAGTCGCAACCTAATGCCTAATTCGGTTTTTCTTAGTACTTGACCTGACATATGACAGAAACTGCGCGTTCATCTGCGTGGGTGAAGACTGCCGTTGAGTCTTCCTCCGCCACATGGCTCTGCTTTCGCGGAGCGCAAGCCAATCACCATGTCAGTTTAAACGCATCTTGGTAAAATGAAATAATAGTCCAGTAAACTATTGATTATAAATTAGTTGAGTGCCGGGAGGGGGGGTCGAACCCCCACGACCTTGCGATCGGCGGATTTTGAGTCCGCTGCGTCTGCCAGTTCCGCCATCCCGGCGCAATTCAATTGTAGCAGTGCAAGAGCGGAGGATTGCCTCTTCGACAATCGCATCCGCAAAGCCAAATAGTTCGAATTGCAATCCGCATCCGCGCACCCACGATCAACGTTCGCACTGGGGAACAATCGAGACGGTGTGGGATGCTTCGAGCAAAATACGGAGGTTATTCCTCCCACTTCGCACAGGCTCGGAAGGACTGCTCTCCATGTGGAACTTGCCCAGAAGGTCCATGTCTCATCCCGTTATGAACGGTGCGGGCTGCGCTACTCTCGCGCGCGCTTCTTGATCTCCACATTAAGCCGCTTGATCTTCTGGTTCAGCGTGCTAAGCGGAATTCTGAAGTACTCCGCCGCCTCGGTCTGGTTCCAATGGCAGCGCTCCAGGCGGTCCGCTATGATGCGCCGCTCGATCTCCTCCATCAGGTCGAAGAGGCTGGCGTCCGGCCGGTGGTCCAGCAGGTTCGCCGAATAGGTGTTGCCGGTCAGCGAAGCCGGCAGCAAGTCGCTGGTGATGGTTCGCGTGGTTGCCAGCACCACGCCGCGCTCCATCGCATTCTCCAGTTCGCGCACATTTCCTGGCCACTCATAGTCCATCAGGATGCGCATCGCTTCGGGTGCAAGCGTTGGCGCCGGAACATCGTTCTCGTCCGCATAGAATTTCAGAAAGTGCGCGGCCAGCAGGGGAATATCTTGCCTGCGCGCACGCAGCGGCGGCAGTTCCAGACAGATCACGTTCAGCCGGTAGTAAAGGTCTTCGCGGAACCGGCCCTCCTGCACCGCCAGTTTCAGGTCGACGTTAGTGGCCGCGATGATGCGCACGTCCACCTGAATCTCCTCGGTCCCGCCCAGATGCATAAAGCGCCGGTCCTGCAGCACACGCAGGATCTTGGCTTGCATGTCCATGCCCATGGTGCCGATCTCGTCGAGGAACAGAGTGCCTCCGTTGGCCACTTCGAACAGGCCTTTCTTGGCCGCCACCGCAGAGGTGAACGCGCCGCGCACGTGGCCGAAGAGTGTCGACTCCAGCAGCTCCGACGGCACAGAGCCCGTGTTCACCGGAACAAACGGCTTGTTGCGGCGCGGAGAGTTGGCGTGCAGCGCTTTCGCGATCAGCTCCTTGCCGGTGCCGCTCTCGCCCTGCACCAGAACCGTGGAGCGGCTGGGAGCCACCTGCGCCACCAGGTCGAACAGGCGCAGCATGGGCTCGCTCTTGCCCACAATGTTTTCGAAGTTGTAGCGCTGCTTCAGCGCGCGCTTCAACTGCACCAACTCTTCTTCCGCCCGATGCCGGCCAATGGCGGCGCGAATATCCGCCAGCAGCTTCTCGTTGTCCCACGGCTTCTGGACGAAGTTCTCCGCTCCCGCGCGTATGGCGTCCACCACGTTCGAGACCTTGCCATACGCAGTAATCATGATCACCGGCAACTGGGGCTGCATCTCCAGAATGTGCGGCAGCAGATCGATGCCGCTCTCTCCCGGCAGGGCCAGGTCCAGCAGCAGCAGGTCGAACTCACTGGTCGCCAGTTGTTCCAGGCCTGTCGGCCCGTCTACCGCCAGTGTCACCTCGAAGCCCTCCATGCTCAACAGAGCGTCGAGCGATTCACGGATCGCCAGCTCGTCGTCTACGATGAGGATGCGTGCCGGGCCAGCCACACGCGCATCGGCCCCCACCAGTCGTGGTTCAATCGCCCCCTCGTTAACCGCAACAGTCGCTTCAGACATGGGCACTCTTTCCTCTGCGCGTACATCCCGTTCCAATCCAGGATCCACACTCATCTCGATACATCCATCTACACAGGTACCGTACTTGTCGGCTCACCAGCGGTCTCGTCCGTACTCTCCGCAACCTCCGTAGCCGCCGCTCCCGCAACCATCCTGCTCGCGCCTGCCGCCGGAAACTCCAGCCGGAAGGTCGTTCCCACGCCCAGCTCACTTTCCACCTGCATCTTGCCGCCGTGTTCCTGCATGATGCCGTAGCTCACCGCCAGGCCCAGACCGGTGCCCTTGTGCTGCCCATTGCCGGGCTTGGACTTGGTGGTAAAGAACGGATCGAATATGCGATGCAGATGCTCCGGCTCGATCCCGTCGCCGAAGTCCTGCACCACCACCGTGACGCGTCCCGCCCTCTGCTGTGTGGCAATCCGTATCCTTCCGTTGGCGCAACCATGCATGGCGTCGCGCGCGTTCAACAGCAGGTTCAACACCACCTGCTGTAGCTTGCCTTCATTTCCCTGTATGCGCGGCAGCTCTTGGTCCAGTTCCGTCTCCACTCGTATCTGCGCCGTCTTGAACTGGTGGTCGACCAGCGTCAGCGTGTCGTGCAGAAGCCGGTTCAGATCGATCGTGCCGAACTCGCTGCCCCCCGTGCGCGAAAAATTCAGCAGCCCGTTCACAATCTCCGATGCGCGGAAGGTCTGCTGCGTGATTTTATCCAGAACCGGTGCCAACCGCTTGTCCTGCTCCATCATCGGGCGCATCTGCTTGGCCAGCATCTGGGTGTAGCTGCTGATAACGGCCAGTGGTGTGTTCACCTCATGCGCCACGCCCGCCGCCAGCAGACCGATCGACGACAGCTTCTCCGCCTGCGTCAGTTGCGCCTCCAGTTCCATGCGATCGGTGATGTCGTCCACCAGCACAATCCGTCCCACCACCGCGAAGTCGCGCGTCAGCAGCGGCGCGATCGCGATGTTCGCCACCCGTGTCTCGCCCGTCGGCAGCAGCAGCCGGATCTTGTAGAACGTGTGTGTTCCCTGTTCGCCGCGCACGCTGTCGAAGTGGGCTATAAATTCCGGCGGGAAGATCGCAGTCAGCGCCTGACCCAGCGCCTCGCGGCGCGCGCGCGCATACATCGCCTCCATCTGCGCGTTCCAGCTCTCGATCCGGTCCTCCAGGTCCACCGCGAAGACGCCAATGTGGATCGACTCTACGATGTTCTCGTGGAACTCCTTTAGCCGCTCGAACTCGCCTATCTTCTGCTCCAGTCGCCGGTACAACTGCGCGTTCTGGATCGCGATGCCGATGTACCCGGCCAGCGACCCTAAAACTTCCATGTCCTCGCTGGATAGAAAATCACCGTCGTCGGTGCGTCCCAGGCCCAGGATGGCCACGGTGCGGGTGCCGCCGCCTTCGCGGTTGGCCACTCGACAGGGCAGGTAGTAGTTCAGGTCCAGCAGGCCCGCACTCTTCTGCTGCGCATCCGGAAGACGAAGCACCTGCTGAGGATTCTCCAGGAAGATGTGGTCGCCCGAACCCCTGCGGTCGAAGTCCAGAAAGCGCACGTCCAGAGCGCGCAGCTCCTCTGCTTGCAGATTGGTAAGGCCGTGCGAGGCAGTCAGTTCAAAATGGCCGACTGACTTCGGCCCATCATTCCCTTGAGCCAAACCATTTTGCCGCGCCCCGCCGTTCCCGTGGGACTCCGCGTCGTCCTCCGTCGCCAGAAACACCGCAACGCGCGTTACCAGCAGAGTCTCCGGCAGGCGCTCCACAATCGAGTCCACCAGCGCGCGCAGGTCGGTCTGCGAGTTCAGGCTGCGGCCAAAGTCGATCAGCGTCTCGCGATAATCGAAGCTCTTCTGATCGAAGACACGGTCAACCCAGGCTTGAATCTTTCGCTTCAGCGGATCGAATACTACTCCCGTCACCATGATGGCCAATAGAAGCCCGCTCGTGCCCAGAATCGGCAGACGCGTATGAATAAACTCCCCGCCCAGTGCGATCACACCGAAGTAGAGTCCCACGATCGCCGCCGTGGCCAACGTGTAGGTCACGCCGCGCTTGAAGATCAGGTCCACATCCATCAGCCGGTAGCGCACAATTGCCCAACTGAAGGTCAGCGGAAGAAACGCCAGGAACAGCAGCACAAACTTCGACAGCAGAGTAGGCACCGCGAAGCCCAGCAGATAGGGGACCGCGTACATCACCGTGAATGGCCCCACCGCCAGCAGCGTTCCCCGTGTCAGCCACTTCAACTGCTGCCGTTCCAGAGGCGATCCGGCGCGCCGGTAGCGAGAGTAGAACACCACCGCGGCAACCGTGTAGTAGACCGCCATGTAGCCCACCCCGATCTGGTCCAGGCGGTGGCTCAACACCCCGGTCGCAGACCAGCGTTCGATCGCCCACACCTGAAGGCCCGCCAGGTAGGCCCCCGGTAGATACAGCAGAGCAGGCAGCAGAGTTCGTCCTAGCCTCTTACTCGCCTTCGCCGCTGCACCCTCATAGGCCCCCGCCGCGTCCGAGAAGCTCACCGCGAAGTGAACAAACAGGGCCGGCTGCAGCATATTCGCAATCTGGTTGCCCCAGTAGATCACCTGGTCGAAGAGACCCGGTTCGCCCGTCGACCGGAACGCATACAGCACGAACGATACCAGGCAGAAGATATAAAAATGCAGCGATTTGGGCGCAGTCCAGCGGCGGAACAGCACATACAGTCCTATCAGCAGATACACCAGAGCGATCAGCCGCGAACCCTGCGCCATGCTCCGGTCTGCCGGTTCCAGCCACACCTGGACCGGAAAGTTCGCCACCGCGCCCGCGCCCGACTGGCGACTGATCGAGTAGCTGGCCGCATGGTCCCACAGCCCATTGCTGTACATCGCTCGCACCTGCGACGACACACGCGGCGTGGGATCGCCGTTGATCGATTGCAGAATGTCACCTGCGTGAATGCCCGCACGGCCTGCGGGTGAATCCGCCGGGACCCGGTCCGCACGCAACCCGCCCTGCACCTCGACCCACACCACCCCATCCGTGGGAAACTCGGTGCCCAGCTCCTGTGACAGGTTGAATCCCGCCAGAATGCACACCCCCAGCGTCGCAATAGCTAAGGCGACGGCGAGAATCCGTGTCTGAAAAGCGTCTCTCATCTTGCGCGCAGCAACCTACCAAAGCCTGGGAAAACGATCGACAATGCAGACCAAATCCCTTCTTAATGCATTATTAAGGTTAAGCACATCGGTCGCCAAACGGAAAGTCACTGATTCCATGAGATACAGCTCACGGGATGAGCGATTCCTTCTAATTATCATAAACACTTCCCAAAAACAGGGAGTTTCCCCGGTCAGTCAGCAACTCGCAGTTTACCAATAGGACTCTGCTCCATTTATGCTCGATGAGAGAACAATCGAACCATGAACCCTGCACCCACGCTTCCCGCCGGCTTCCAGGAATTCCTCGGCAACCAGGCTGCCGTCGATAGCCTGCGCACCGCCATCGCCGCCGGCCGCGTGCCCCACTCGCTCATTCTCTCCGGCCCTGCCGGGGCGGGGAAGTACACCCTCGCCCTCATGCTTGCCATGGCCGTGGAGTGCGAGCGTCAGCCCCGCGAGCTTTCATCCTCCGGCCAGCCCCTTGCCGGCTTCTGCGGCGAATGCTCCAACTGCACCCGAATCGCCGGCGCCGCCAACCTCGAAGAGCAGGTCGAAGCTGCCGTCCTGGCCCGCGAAGAGCTGCGCGAGACCGACAAGAAAGAGACCCGCGTCCTGATCCAGCCCCATCCCGACGTTCTCATCCTGCCGCCCGACCCGCCCCAGCTCCTCATCAAGCTCGGCCAGGTGCGCACCCTCATCCAGCGCGCCCACTACCTGCCCAGCGAGGCCCCCCGCAAGATCTTCCTCCTCACCTCCGCCAGCATGATGAAGGAGGCCGCCAACTCGCTGCTCAAAGTCCTGGAGGAGCCGCCCGACACCGTCCTCATCCTCATCCTCGCGGAGAACCCCGGCGAGCTGCTTCCTACCATCCGCTCCCGCTGCGCCACTGTCCGCCTTGGAGCATTGCCTGTCGAAGAGATCGAAGCCCTGCTCACCGCCCGCCGTCCCGATGTTCCCGCCAAACAGCGCTCGCTTATCGCCCGCCTCGCGCAGGGAGCAGCCGGCCGCGCCCTCGCCTTCGACCTGGACTCCTACACCGCGGCCCGCGCCGATGCCCTCATCTTTTTGCGCAATGCCGCCGCTATCTCAACCCAGTCTGACCCCGACCACACTGCGCTCTTCAAGATGACCGAGACCTACCGCGCCGGGGCCGACGGCCAAACCAAGACCTTAGCCTTGCTCCGCGCCATCGCGCTCCTGCTCGAAGACCTTCTCCTGATCGACAGCGGCACACCCGATCTGGTGCGCAACACCGACATCCGCGCCGAGCTCGTCCGCCTGTCCGCCGCCCTCCCCTTCGCCTGGATCGAATCTGCCAGCCACGCCCTCGACCAGGTCCACTCCGGCCTGCGCCGCAATCTCCTCCGCTCCCTCTCCCTCGACGCCTTCGCCGCCCAGCTCACCACTCCGGCGTAGCCACTCGTACGGTCCACTTACCACTAATCACTGCTTCTTGCGGCCTTCGCCAGCCGGTCCCTCAGCGCCTCGCCCAGCCCATTCATCGTCGGCAGCGGGCACAGAATCACCTTTACCCCGCGCTCATCCAGCATCCGCAGCCCGGCAAAGAGCAGCCGCGCCAGAGTCTCCGCATCGTTCCACGGCCCCCAATGGAAGACCGCTTCCGCCTCGCCTGGGTCCCACCCATCCGGCAGCATCACTCCAACCTCCGCAGCAGGATGGGTCGCAACCTCACGCAGCATCTCCTCCTGCCCCGCAACCAGCACCAACCGCGCTCGCGGCGCGTAGTGCCGCATCCCCATCCCCGGTGAAGCCGATCCCGCACCAGCACCTTTGTCATCCCGCAGCTCTTGTTTGTCATTCCGTAGCGTAGCGGAGGAATCTGCTTCTTCCTTTTCCTCCACTCCCGCTACCACGCGCACCTCTTCCCCAATCGTCTCCGCAATCATCGCCGCCGTCACCGCTCCCGGCCGATAGATCGCTCGCGCCGCCACGTCCAGCACAGTCGACTCCACCCCCACTGTGGTCGCCCCGCCGTCCAGCACCGCGTCGATCCGCCCGTCGAGGTCGGCCAGCACATGCGCAGCCGTCGTCGGGCTGGTATGGCCAAAGCGGTTGGCACTGGGCGCGGCCACAGGAACGCCAGCCAGCCGGATCAGCTCCCGCGCCACCGGATGCGCCGGTGAGCGCACGCCAACCAGCGCACGTCCAGCGGTCACAGAATCCGGAACCTCGACCGTCCTGGGTAGAAGCAGCGTCAGCGGCCCCGGCCAGAAAGCCTCCATCAGCTTTGCCACCACGCGTCCTTCGTTGCCTGCCGGAAGCTTTACCACGCGCTCCAGCATCGCGCGTCCCTCCACATGCACAATCATCGGGTCCCAGGCTGGCCTCTGTTTCGCCGCAAAGATCTTCGCAACCGCCGCAGAATCCAGCGCATTCGCGCCCAGTCCATACACCGTCTCGGTGGGGAACGCGACGGTCCCACCTGCGCGCAGCAGCTCCGCCGCCCTCGCCAGGTCGCTAGCCGGAAGCCGCTCCGTCTTCAAGCCAAATTCGGGCTCGCGCCCCTGCTCATCGCGCATCCGTTGCGTCGCCTCACTCCCTCATCCTACCGCCCTCGCCGTATACTTTTTCAATGCAGAGCGCCGAGATCGAACTCAAGTTCCCTGTCCACGATCTCGCTCGTCTGCAAGCGTGTCTTCCCGGCCTCGGCTTCCAACTCGACACGCCGCGCACCTTCGAGCAGAACACGCTCTACGACACGCCGGAGCGCATCCTCCGCGCAGTCAGGCAGATCCTCCGCATTCGCCGTTACGGCGACCTTTGGACCGTCACCCACAAGCGTCCGGCTGAGCCTGTAGAGCAGGCAGACCCAACCCGCTATAAAGTTCGTATCGAGACGGAGACCCTCATCGACGATGGCCCCGCACTCGCTGCCATCTTCCACCAGCTCGGATACGAGCCCGTCTTCCGTTACGAAAAGTTCCGCACCCAGTGGTCCCAGGCCACCCCCGGCATCGCCGGCCCGCTCTTTACCGATCCAGCGCATCCCTCCCAGGATTTCTCGGCCAATCCCAGCCTCCACCTCGTCCTCGACGAAACGCCCATAGGCGACTACGCCGAGTTGGAAGGTCCACCCGCATGGATCGACGACACCCTGGCTCGGCTCAACGTCGATCCCGCAACATGCCTCACCGACAGTTACGGCACTCTCTTCCTCGACTGGAAGCAGCGCACCGGCAGCCTCGCCGAGCATCTCACCTTCGACCAAATTCCCGCCTCTGCCGTCCTCCAGCCCGTTCTTCCCTAACGCATCGTTCCCGCCAGGCCGATACACCCTCTGATGCCCTAGAGCATTTCTCGAATTTGGTGTACAGAGAAGTCACCGCAGCGGAGCGGCTTATTCTCAAATAAAAGCCGCATTGCACACTTTTCCAAATCCACCTGAATTCGAGAAATGCTCTTACTCGGGCCACGCTGAAGCAGAGGTCCGCATGAAGCTCGAATCCAAGCTCGGTATCAGCACAGGGGTCCTCATCTTGGCAATGCTGGTCAGCGCCTCCTTCGCGCACCAGAGCGTGCAGGAGGCCAACCGGCTCGCCACCACGGTAGCCGACGGGCGAATCCCCATCATCTGCCGCGCACGCGAGGTCCGCGCCGCCATGATGACCAGTGTGCAGTCGCTTGAGACCTACCTCCTCCTGGGAGCCGATCCCGCATCTTCCGAACATCTTCGCCAGGTGCGCTCATACAACCTCAATGCGGCAGACAAACCTCTGGCGCAACTCCTCGAACTGAGCCGGCACTACGATCTCGGTGCGGATGCCACCCGCATTCAGCAGATTCAACCCGGTCTGGTCCAGCTCCATTCCGTGGAAGACGAGGTGGAGCGGCTCAACGAGTTGCACACCCCCCAAGGCTCGATCCAGGCCCGCGATCTTCTGAACACTCAGATTCTTTCCATGGACGCCGCACTGTTCGAGTCCATGAGGCTCCTCGTCCAGTCCCAGGAGAATCAATGCGACGCCGATATGGATCGCCTGCAGGCAGCCAATCGCGCAGTCCTCCTCACCCTCTGGGCAGCCACCCTTCTGGGTGCGCTTGTCGGCGGAATCATCTCGTTCATCCTTGCCCGGCGAGTTACCCGCGCAATCGGTCTTGTCGCCGATCGCGCCACCGCGATTGCTTCCGGCAACCTCACCGGCGCCGAACTGGACATCCATTCCTCCGACCAGATCGGCTCACTCGCCCGCGCCATGCGGCAGATGCAAAACAGCCTGGGAAGCATCATCCGCACCGTCGCCCAGACTGCCGGTTCGCTTACATCAAGCGCCGCCTCCATGAGCGCCGCCACCGACCACATCCACCGCCGTGTGGACGAGCAGACCCAGCAGACCCAGCAGGCCGCCACCGCCATGCAACAGATGTCCGCCTCCATTGCTGAAGTCTCCCGCCACACCCAGTCCGCCGCGGAGGCCGCCCGCTCCGCCGCCCAGACCGCACACGAGGGAGACACCATCGTCAAGCAGATGCTTGGCTCCATGCACTCCATCGCCACCGCCGTCAACGACACATCCACGGCCGTCGGCCTGCTCGGAGAAGATTCCCACCGCATCTCCCAGATCGTCACTGTCATCGACGAGATCGCGCGCAAGACCAACCTGCTTGCCCTCAATGCCGCCATCGAAGCAGCGCGCGCAGGCGAACAGGGCCGCGGTTTTGCCGTCGTCGCCGGCGAAGTCCGCCGCCTCGCTGAATCCACGGCCCTGGCCACGGGCGAGATCTCCGCCATGATCCAGGGCATTCAGAACCGCACGCGCTCCGCCATCGTCAGCATGGCCTCGGGCAACCTCACCGTCGAGCAGGGTGTCGTCACCACCAACCAGGCAGGCGAGGCCCTCACTCGCATCATCGGCATGGCAGAACGAGTCGACCGCATGATTGCCCAGATCGCCATCGCAGCCTCGCAGCAGGCCGCCGCAGCCAACCAGTCCAGCTCCTCGCTCGACGCCATCCACACCCTCAGCCACGAAAACCTCACCGAGATGGCCACTACCACCACCGGCATCGAGAGCCTCCGCGCCACGGCCAACGCCCTCGAAAACCAGGTAGACCGCTTCCTCCTCGATCTCCCTCCCGCAGACTTCGAGGCAAGACGTGCCTCTCCCGCTCAGCGAACGCGTTCACACCTCACCGCGGCCTGATCCATCGCCGCTTCCTCAACACTCATGCAGCGTAGAGCGGAACCAGAGTAGATCTACCCCGACGTAAATCCATCGAATGGCTTTTTCCTCAAGAAAAAGCCACCTTGAATCATCCTCACATGGCACGATTACTCTGGTTCCGCTCAATAAGGCCCACGCCCGGAACTCCGAACGTGGGCCCACAATCCACTCCGCCCTCAAAATATCTCGAAGTTGACCTCGACATTCAAATACACCGCGACTGGCTTGCCATTCTCTGTTGCCGGCTTGAAGCGGTACTGACTCACTGCTTCCATCGCCTTCTCGTCCAGCCCCATCCCCACTCCGCGGATCACATGTACATTTTGCGGTTTCCCGTTTGCGTCCACAATGATCTGCACGGTCACCACGCCCATGAACTTCGCCTTGCGCGCCTCTTCGCTGAACTCCGGCTCCGGCTTGTAGATAACCACCGGCCCTTTGACTCCGCCGCCAACGTTCTTCACGCCGTTGCCAATGCCGGGCCCCGATCCCGACCCAACACCCGTTCCGTTGCCGCTCCCCATTCCTCCGCCGCGGCCTGTACCCATCGAATTTCCAACCAGAGGAGAGTTGGGATCGCCGAATACAGGCAGGTTGCTGTCCGCCATCTTCAGGTCCTTCTGTATATTGACGGTCGGATCCGGCATGGTGAGCTTCGGCTTCTGCAGGTCCGCGATCTTCGGCATCTTGCCCTTGGTCACGGCAGTCAGGCTCTTCTGTCCCCCGCCGCCAGCCTTGCCCATCTCGGGGGGAGGCGTCAGTACGACCTGCATTTGCTCCGTCTTCGCCATCGCTATCTGCTGGAGCTTCATGTGTATCAACCACCAGGAGATCAGGAACAGAAGCACATAGAAGGCAGTCGCGGTGCCCGTCGCCCACGGATTCTGCTTGGTCGCCATCCGGTCGATCACAGGAATCGGTTTCGATTCCAGCACCAGAGGCGGCAGCTTCACTGGGAAAAATGTGTCCCGCAGACTCTCCCACAAGGAGGCGAGTACGCCTTCCTCTTGCAGCATCATGTTGCCTTCGGCTAGCGAAGACTCCACACCCGACCGCAACACTGGAGCCGGTTTGTTCGGATCGTCCTTCGGTAAAAACCCATATTCAGACAAGTCGATGTGCCTCAACAGCAGGGCCCGGTCGCAGCCTCTCTGCCTTTCCTCTCGGATTTCGCGCGCCTGGTCCTCTCCATGCATCGCCGGTCTTGCGCCGGTTCTGTACCGTCTTGCGCGCGGCTTCTGGCCCCACAGGACATTCTACAAAAGATTCGTCCTCTGCATGTACTCCTCTCTCTTTGACGCACATTGACCCCAGGAAGTCTCGTCCGTACCGTGCCCTGCGTCCCATCCCCCCTACCGCTCCCGGATACAATAGACCTTTAGCCCGGAACCGATACTCCCAGCCCGCATCTCACGGCCACCTAAACCGGTCGCGCAGCCCGCAAAAACCGCACCAAGAGGAACGAATGCCTGAAGCACCCGACCCCAGACGCGTAGCCAGCCCCGCTGCCAATAATGGCCCGAAGCCGCTCAAGTCTACCCTGAACCTCCCGCAGACGGCCTTCCCCATGAAGGCCAATCTGCCCGTGAACGAGCCGCTCCGCCTCAAGCAGTGGCAAGAATCCGATCTCTACGGCCAAATCCGCCGCGCCCGCGCCGGTGCCCCCCGCTACATCCTCCACGATGGCCCGCCCTACGCCAACGGGGCCATCCACCTTGGCCACGCCCTCAACAAAGGATTGAAGGATTTCATCGTCAAATCCAAGACCATGGCAGGCTTCGACGCTCCCTACATCCCCGGTTGCGACTGCCACGGCCTGCCCATCGAGATCAAGGTGGAGGAGCAGCTTGGCCGCAAGAGGCTGGAACTGCCCGCGACGGCGATCATGGAGGCCTGCCGCGCCTACGCCCAGAAGTACGTGGACCTGCAAATCTCGCAGTTCGTGCGCCTGGGCGTCTTCGGCCGCTGGGACAAGCCATACAAGACAATGGCCCGCGACTACGAGGCCCGCACCCTGGAAGCCTTCTATGGCTTCCTCCAAAAGGGCTTCGTCTACCGCGGTCTCAAGCCGGTCTACTGGTGCATCCACGACCGCACCACGCTGGCCGAGGCCGAGGTCGAGTACGAGAACCACACCTCGCCCTCCGTCTACGTCCGCTACAAACTTACCTCCGACCCTTCCACAATATTGGGTGCCCCATCCATGACAGCTTCACCGTCATGGGTGGGAAACAAAGACGTCTACACCATTATCTGGACAACCACCCCCTGGACCCTCCCCGCATCCCTCGCTGTCGCCTTCCATCCGGAGATGGAGTACGTCGCCCTCGCCACGCCCGACGCCAACTACATCGTCGCCGCCTCGCTCGCCGAGCAGGTCATCGCCGCCTGCAATCTCACCGGCGCGCACGAAGTCGCCCGTTTCCCTGGCACTGTCCTCGACCGCGCCACCTTCGCCCACCCCTTTCTCGACCGAGTCATCCTCGGCATCAACGCAACCTACGTCACCGCCGATCAGGGCACCGGGGCAGTCCACACCGCGCCCGCACATGGCGTCGACGACTTCGCCACCGGCCAGCGCTACGGTCTCCCCGAAGTCCAATACACCGACGACGCCGGCCGCCAGATCGGGCACCGAACGCTTCGGCGGCGGCCAGCCACAGCCCTACGAAGGTCTCACCGTCTTCAAGTCCAACCCCGTCATCGTCGAGATGCTGAAGGAAAAAGGCGCGCTCCTCGCCATCTCCAACCTGGAGCACTCCTACCCCCACTGCTGGCGCTGCCACAACCCCGTCATCACCCGCGCCACCGAGCAGTGGTTCATCGGCATGGACACCCCGGTGAAACGCGCCGACGGCTCCGAAACCACCCTCCGCCAGTTGGCCATCGAGGAGATCGATAAGGTGGTCTGGGACCCGGCCTGGGGCAAAGTGCGCATTACCAACATGATCGCAACCCGCCCCGACTGGTGCATCAGCCGGCAAAAAATCTGGGACGTGCCCATTGCTGTCTTTCTGTGCCGGCAATGCACCCGGCCGATCGTCTCCCCGGAACTCAACCGCGCCGTGGTCGCCCTCATCGAGCGCGAGGGAATCGAGGCCTGGCGCACGCCCGCGGCGGATGCGCTGCTGCCGGCGGGCTCGGTCTGCGCCCACTGCGGCGGCACTGCGTTCCGCAAAGAGACCGACATCCTCGACGTTTGGATCGACGCCGGCGTCAGTTGGTTTGCCGTCTGCGAGGCCGATCCCGAGCTGAAGTCTGCCTACAGCGCCTTTCAAGACCGGCGAAGACGTTCCGGTTCTGTACCTGGAAGGCGCAGACCAGTACCGCGGCTGGTTCCACTCCTCGCTGCTCACCTCGGTGGCCTTGCGCGGCCACGCGCCTTA
This sequence comes from uncultured Acidobacteriaceae bacterium, assembly GCA_963799175.1. Classification (GTDB taxonomy): domain Bacteria; phylum Acidobacteriota; class Terriglobia; order Terriglobales; family Acidobacteriaceae; genus Edaphobacter. The sequence continues at coordinate 70,533 of CAWCWC010000011.1, forward strand.
CTCTCGCGTAGTGACCAACGGCTGGACGCTCGACGAGAAGGGCCGCGCCCTCTGCAAGTCCCTCGGCAACTTCATCGATCCCGTCGCCATCATGGACCAACTTGGCGGCGACATCGTCCGCCTCTGGGTCGCCTCCGTCGACTTCCGCGAAGACGTCGTCGCCAGCCTCCCCCTGCTCAAGCGACTGGCCGAGGAGATCTACCGCAAGCTGCGCAACACCTTCCGCTTCCTCCTCGGCGCGCTCAGCGAGACCGACCCGACGACCGGCGAAGTTCATAACTTCGACCCGCGCCCCATGGCCGAGGGCGGCGACGCCGTCCCCTTCGACCGGATGCAGCCCATCGACCAGTACATCCTCGCGCGCACCTCCGAACTCACCGGCAAGATCCGCAAGGCATACGAGGACTTCGAGTTCCACCGCGTCTACCACCTGCTCAACGAGTTCTGCAACTCGGAGCTATCGGCGTTCTACCTCGATGTTTTGAAGGACCGCCTCTACACCTACCCCATCAAATTCAAACCCGGCAAGCTTCCGCTTCGCCCCGGCCTTCCCTCGCAGCAAGAGCTCTACCTCGCCCGCCGCAGCGCCCAAACCGCCATCTACAAGATCACCGACGCCCTCGCCCGCCTCACCGCACCCATCCTCTCCTTCACCGCCGACGAGGTCTACCAATCCCTCCCCCACACCCACGGCAGCGTCCACCTCACCCTCTTCCCCAACCCCGAAGACCTCGCACCCATAGCTGAAACCTCACGAGATCATAGCCGATTGGGAAATCCTCCTAGACTATCCGCAGAGACAGTCATGGCAAACTAGAAATCTGACGAGCCGGTAGGGAAATCGGAAATCGCTTGGAGGCCAAATCATTTTGACTTGCAACTAGAAGCTTGCATCGCCATTCGAAACTACCCAAATAGTGCGAGAGCATCAAGGCATCCTCGCAGAAGTCTGTTCGAATGTCTCAGTTGTCAACATAGACTTTACGACGGTTCAACGAGAGGGAATCGCGATCACTCTGAGTAATGTCGGATGAAACGGCCGGGAACGGTATGACACAAGTGCGACCGCTGCTGGCGTCACGTCCCCGACGTAGGCCAACAAGAAAACTACCCCACCGTCTGCCTCCGCTGCGCCGAAGCTCTCGACGCCATCGACTTCCCACCCTACGCCGCCAACGTCTAACAAACGCAACGTCGCAACATGACAACCGTACAACTGAGAACTCAACAGACCACGAATACCTGAGAACTGACAACCGCATACCCGCACACCCAACTCCCGCGACCGCCGTCCCTGGCTCTTTCTCCTCAGCGCGCTCGTCATCATCGCCGACCGCCTCAGCAAGAACTGGATCGTCCACCGCATCCGTCCCGGCTACGACATCCCCATCATCCACGGCGTCTTCCGCCTCTCGCATGTAATCAACACCGGCGCGGCCTTCTCGCTGCTGGAAAATCTTCCGCCCAACGGTGTCCGCATCGCCCTCATCGTCTTCTCCGTGGTCGCGGCTGTATCGTCTTCGTGTCTGCTCTGGTTCACCGGCCGCACGCTCTCGCTCACCTCGGTCGCGCTCGCGCTCATCCTCGGCGGAGCGCTAGGCAACCTCTACGACCGCATCCGTCTCCACCACGTCGTCGACTTCCTCGCTGTCCGCATCTACCACTACAACTGGCCCGACTTCAACGTCGCCGACAGTTGCATCGTCATCGGCGCATGCCTCCTCCTGCTCGAAATCTTCCGCCCCATCCTCACGATTCTTAGCGCGTTTTCACAATTGCTATAGAGCCAAAAGAAATTGTCATTCTGAGCGCAGCGAAGAATCCCCGCATTTTGCTCGAGGTGGCACGGCCTACAAGCTTTAGCGAAAGCCGATCAGTTTCTTGGCATCTCGCGGTTCTTTCCCTCGGCAATCGCCTTCCGCTTCGCCTTGCGATACACATTGGCCACCGCCAGCGTCCAGAACGGCACCAGGTCGACGCCCGGCACCAGCTTGGCCAGCACCGATGGCAGAAACTCCCAGTGCCAGCCCAGCAGCCACATCATCACCCCTGCGACTCCGCAATCCAGCACGTCGTCCGCGGGCGACTCCGCGCCCTCCACAAAAAACGGGAACACGATCAGTTGCAGCGCATCGGCAAGCATCGCCACCATCAGCGCGACGCGAAAGCGCGGGCCCGGCAAGAGTTTGATGGAGTCGTTGTTCACGTCAGCCTGCTGCTTTCCTCTCCCTATGATTTGCCCATTGTAGCCTCGCGACGGTGGCGTATCCTTCTTTTCATGAAAACTTTGAAAGAAAAGCTGATTGACCTCTATTCAACGCCTTGCTGGATATTAACGTGGTGGTTTGGCCGTCTCAGTGGATATCGGAGACTGATCGACCACCTTTTAGAGCGCTGGCATCGCGACATTCAGCCCGCGTTGTACTCACTCCCAGGCTATCGGGAAGAGCGACAACTCCGGCAAGAAGAGCGGCGGTCGTACGTTCTGGACCAAGACTATGAATGCAGTTGGGCAAAGGATCGGGAAGAGGTTCTCCAACGGCGTATTAGATATGACTGCTCATCGAAAGCAGAACGAGCGGAAATGAACCCCGACCTCATTCGTCGCGTCGAGCTGGAACGCAAGGCGTCGCAGATTCGGGACAGAATCATGGAACTAGACTATGCCGCCTATCACCACAAGATGAAGTTCAGGGCTTGGTTTCAGTTTCTATTTACCTTTGTGCCCAGACTTGTCTTGGTATCTGGATTTAGCTACCTTCTTTTTTCACCCTTGCCTACCGTGGGCTGGCTTCTAATTTTCGGTGTCAGCCTGCTCAGTACTCAATCGAGCCTTCGAAGAGTCGAGATTCATGCGATCAGAGACCACATCTACGCCTATTGGGTTCAGAGGGAAGTCAAACGAGAGGGGAAGGAGATGCAAAGCTATCTCAATCGTCGCTGGGCATGGATGACCTATAGCTATAGTTCGGTAGATGATAAAATCCAGAGTTCCACAGGGGGAGAGCTAAACGAATTCTAAAAATCGTAGGGCGCTGCCATCATTATTGAACGAAAAAATCGCTTTACGATGTCACCCTCCATAATCTCTTGACAGAACAGGTAGAGCGTCGTATCGTGCTTCAGCTTTATGAGGAGGTATTGGTATGAACAACGAAGAAAAGGCGCTCGATCGGGAAGGGCTGCGGCAAGAGTTTCGAGACCGTCAACGCCGGATAGTTGATTTCAAAGGCTCGATTAATAACACCGAGATTGCCGGTTCAGACTGGATCAGGTCGGAAATCAATGCCCTGGAAGTATTACAGGATCAGACGCGGCAGGATCTATCTGACTTAGATGAATCTGACAGAGAGTAGTTACTCTGGCCGCGTTCGTAACTATGTTACAGGTGACGGTGGGCTTAACTTCTGTTCAGCGGGTAAACCGATGCTGGGTGCCAATTCATGCTTAGTCACACCGGCCTCCCGCCATCACTGATAAACAGCCATTTACAACCCCGATTCGCAATCCCGGCCCAACTATCCGACAATGGAGAGTGGCCATGCTCTCCCAAATCCCCGCCGTGAACCCGGACGCGAATCCAGCCGCGCAGCCCGGCGAGAGCGATCCCCCGCGCGTCGTCCTCATCGCCAGCGACAGTATCGTCATCCGCGGCGCGCGTACCCACAACCTCAAATCCATCGACGTCGACATCCCGCACAACGCGCTCACCGTCGTCAGCGGCGTCAGCGGCTCCGGCAAGTCCTCGCTCGCCTTCGACACCATCTATGCCGAGGGCCAGCGCCGCTACGTCGAATCCCTCTCCGCCTACGCCCGCCAGTTTCTGGAGCGCATCGAGAAGCCGGACGTCGACTTCATGGACGGCCTCGCCCCAGCCATCGCCATCAAGCAGAAGAACCAGACGCGCAACCCGCGCTCCACCGTCGCCACCGCTACCGAGATCTACGATTACCTCCGCCTGCTCTACGCGCGTTGCGGCACCGTCACCTGCCTGCACTGCGGCGGCATCGTCCGCCACGATACCGTCGACGAGATCGTCGCCGCTCTGCTTGCTCTGCCCGAATCCACCCGCGCCTACGCGCTCTTCCCCATCACCCGAGCCGAGATTAAATTCGAGCCTCTCCAGCCCGCTACTAACGAAGCCGTTAGCGAACTCCCCAAGCCTGCAAAAAAATCATCTTCTAAAAAATCGGTCAAATCGGTGTCATCGGTGTTAGGCCTTGCCTCCCTCACCGACGCCCTCAAAGACCGCCTCGCCGAGCTACGCCGCCGCGGTTACAACCGCCTGTACCAGAATGGCCAAATCGTAGAGTTCTCCACTCCCGAGTCTCTCCTCTCGCTCGACTTCGCCCAGCCCATCTTCGTCCTCGTTGACCGCCTCGCCATCTCGCCCTGAAATCCGCTCCCGAATTGTAGACGCCATCGAAACCGGCTACCGCGAATCCGGCGAAGTGCAGTTCCATGTTCTATGGCCGAGGCGCGCCCAACCGAGTACGCCGCGAAGCGGTACTCCGCCGCATTCGAGTGCTCCACCTGTCACCGAGCCTATCGCGAGCCGGAGCCTCGTCTCTTCTCCTTCAACAATCCCTACGGAGCTTGCCCCCGTTGCCAGGGCTTCGGCAACACCATCGACTTCGACCCCAACCTCATCCTCCCCGACCGCAGTCGAACCCTCGCGCAGGGTGCCATCGCCCCGTGGACCACGCCCAAGTACCGTCCCTTCCACGGCGAGATGATTCGCTTCGCCAAGTCTGCCTCCATCCCCACCGATGTTCCTTACTACGACCTCGATCCTCCGCAGCAGGAACTCCTGTGGAATGGTCCCGGCAGCGGCCCCTATCCCGGCATCCGCGGCTTCTTCGCCGCACTCGAGCGCAAAAAATATAAGCTCCACGTCCGCGTCTTCCTCTCTAAATATCGCGGCTACGCGCTCTGCCCCGACTGCCACGGCCAGCGCCTGCGTGCTGAGGCCCGCGCCGTACTCATCACGCCGCAAAATGGCCCCGCCAAAAACATCTGCGAAGTCTCGGCTCTCACTATCACCGCCGCGCAATCCTTCTTCGACAACCTCGAACTCACGCCCGCGCAGTTCGAGATCGCCGGCAAGATTCTCGAAGAGGTCCGCCAGCGCATTCACTTTCTCATCGAGGTCGGCCTCGAATACCTCACCCTCGACCGCCTCAGCTCCACGCTCTCCGGCGGAGAATCGCAGCGCATTCAGCTAGCCACATCGCTCGGCTCGCGCCTTGTCGGCGCACTCTACGTGTTGGACGAACCCTCCATCGGCCTCCATCCGCGCGATACCGCCAAGCTCATCCGCATCCTCCACTCCCTGCGCGATCTCGGCAACACCATCCTTGTCGTCGAGCACGACCCCGCCGTCATCCGCTCCGCCGACCACCTGCTCGACCTGGGCCCCGGCGCGGGCGAACTCGGCGGCCACGTCCTCGCCGCGGGCACTGTCGCCGAAGTCACCGCCAACCCCAACTCCATTACCGGAAAATACTTGTCCAGTCGCCTCACCATCCCCATCCCGCGCCATCGCCGCGAGCCCGGATCGCGAACGCCTCCAGCTCACCGGCGTCCGCCTGCACAACCTGCGCGGCATCGATGTCGAAATTCCCCTCAACCTCCTCTGCTGCGTCACCGGCGTCAGCGGCAGCGGCAAGTCCACGCTCATCCACCAGGTCCTCTACGCCGCGCTCAGCAGGCAGCTCCACCGCGAACCCGGAAGCCTCCGCGCCCGAGCCAACCCAGCTCTTCCGCTCGCTCACCGGCACGCAATACCTCAACGACGTCGTCCTCGTCGACCAGTCGCCCATCGGCCGCACCCCGCGCTCCAATCCGGTTACATATATAAAAGCCTTCGACGACATCCGCGCTCTCTTCGCCTCCCAGCCCGACGCCAAACGTCGCGGCTTCGGTCCCGGCCACTTCTCCTTCAACGTCCCCGGCGGCCGTTGCGACACCTGCGAGGGCGACGGCACCGTCACCGTCGAGATGCAGTTCCTCGCCGACATCGAGTTGCCCTGCGAAGACTGCAACGGAACACGTTACAAATCTTCAATTTTGGAAATTAAATACAAGAATAAAAATATTCACGATGTTTTAAATATGACCGTCAAGCATGCCCTGTCCTACTTCGCCGGTCATCCGCGCATCGTGGACAAGCTCGCCGTCCTCGACGAGGTCGGCCTGGGCTACGTCCGCCTCGGCCAGTCCGCCACCACGCTCTCCGGCGGCGAGGCCCAGCGCGTCAAACTCGCCTCGCATCTCGCCGCCGCACGCGCAAACTCCATCCGCCTCGGCAACTCCTCCGAACTCTTCAAGCAATCCGACAATCCAACCGCAGCACAAATCGCCGCCCGTTCGCGCAGTCGCACCCTCTATATCCTCGACGAGCCCACCACCGGCCTCCACTTCGACGACGTGCAGAAGCTCCTCGCAGCCTTCCGCAAGCTCATCGACGGCGGCGGCTCGCTGCTCGTCATCGAGCACAACCTCGACATCATCAAGTCCGCCGACTGGGTCATCGACCTCGGCCCCGAAGGCGGCGACGCCGGCGGCCAGGTCGTCGCCACCGGAACCCCCGAGCAGATCGCCGCCAACCCCCGCTCCCACACCGGCACCCACCTCCGCCCCCTCCTCGGCCTTCAACCGACTACGACTTTGACCATCTAGTATTATGTCCCATAAATAACTTGACTAAATAGGCGATTCAGGGTAGGCTTGGATATGTCTCTGGGACGCCCTTTGCCTACTCTCGAACTGACTGCGGAGGAGCGGCGCGAGCTGTCTGGTTTTGCCGCTTCCCGCAGCCTGCCTCATTCTCTTGTAGCCCGCGCTCAACTGGTGTTGTGGTCTGCCGAAGGCGTCGCCAACACGGAGATTGGCGAGCGTCTGAACTGGTCCAAACCGACGGTGGGCAAGTGGCGGCAACGATTCGTGGAGCATCGCCTTCAAGGTCTCTACGATGAGCTTCGCCCGGGGCGTCCACGCTCGGTCTCCGACGAACAGGTTTCCGCTCTGCTGCGCCGCACCCTCAAGCAGAAGCCGCCCGGAGCCACCCACTGGAGCGTTCGTCTGGCAGCAGAGGCGAACGGGCTTTCCAAGTCCACCGTGCATCGCGTCTTTCAACTCTTCTCTCTGCAACCGCACCGCAGCAAGAGTTTCAAACTCTCCACCGACCCATTCTTCGTCGAGAAGGTGCGCGATGTGGTTGGTCTCTACCTGAACCCACCCGACCACGCCGTCGTGCTCGTCGGTCGATGAGAAGTCGCAGATTCAGGCGTTGAATCGCACCCAGCCGGTCTTGCCCATGGGGCTCGGCTATGTCGAAGGAGTCACCCACGACTACGTCCGGCATGGCACAACCACCTTATTCGCCGCACTCGACATCGCCACCGGAACCGTGCTGACCGAGTGCAAACCGCGCCACCGGCATCAGGAGTTTCTCAGCTTCATCGAGCGCATCGACCAGGCCGTCCCGACAGCGCTCGACGTGCATCTGATCGTCGATAACTACTCCACCCATAAGCACGCCAAGGTCCGCCTCTGGCTGGCTGCGCGACCCCGATTCCACGTCCACTACACCCCCACTTATTCTTCCTGGCTCAATCAGGTCGAACGATGGTTCGGACTGATCACCCAACAGGCCATCCGCCGTGGCTCCTTCAAGAGCGTCAAGGACCTCATCGCAAAGATCAACCGCTTTACCCAAAACTATAACCAACGATGCCGCCCCTTCGCATGGACGGCCACAGCAGATTCCATCTTTCAAAAACTCGCCAAACTATGCAATCGTATTTCTGGGACAGCACACTAGCGACAAACTTCTCAGTCGCTACACATTTTCTGCGTATTACACGGCTGCGCGTCGCACAGCAGAGTTATGATCACTGACGTGAGTTCAGGAGAATCGAAATGGATATGAAAGAATTCAGTTCCATAGTTAGTCCGAAGGAAACAAGTGAAGAAGTAAGGTTTGATGTTCGTCCATTCGGAGACAGACAGGGCGAGGCGATTGATTCATACCTGCATGACCAACTGCAAAGTGTGCAATATGGAGTAGCGAGCAGTCAATCGAAACCTTGGGTCTTGATTTACGATTCTAACGCGGTGATCCCGCAGAGCGCGCAGGGATGGCTCAACAATCTAGCCGCTGTAGGAAGAGTGATAGAAATGCAGCCAGTAGATCGGAAAACAAAATGAAAAGGCCAATAGTCATCGTCTCTGCTTGTGTCGCAGCTATTCTGGTTTTCTGTGGTGGTCTGTTCACTGGTCGTCAATTTCCCGCGCACCACTATGTACAGTTTAATCAATCCGTCTATCTTTATGACACCGCGAGCGGGCGCGTCTGCACTATCAAAAGACCCCGGTCTGAGCCACCCCCAGGATTCGTGCTAGATGGAACAAAGGACACTAACGGGTTCCCCGTCGTGAAGCCAGATCAGACGAGCCCCAGCGGAAGTATTGGAGACCTGTGGGATGATCACAAGAAAGATCAGTACCCAGTTTGCGGCGAGTAATTCGCGGGTGCCCCACATCTCGATAAAGCGAGTCCAGAGTCTTCTCTGTTTACTTGCGGTTGCCCAGAATGGAGAAAGCCGCCTCGAAAGGCGGCTTTCTCATACATCCGACGCTTTGGGGACATGCAAGCAGCGGTCCGTACAAAGCTTACAATAAAAAGCATACCGAAAATGCAGATCAACAGTCAAGGGCCGTTCTCATACGACGATCGCAATTTGGCAACGATCGAGAAGTATGTTTCTTCTGAGCGGCTTGCTGCCTACATGTCGTATGCGCGTGGTGACAAATGGGTTGCGGTTCGGCTCTACGAGAGGAACACGGAAATATCGGAGGCCCTTTACGGCGTGATTCAGGCTCTTGAGGTGACTCTTCGCAACGCGATCCATCGCTGCCTTTCGAAGGCTCTTGGAAGTGACCAATGGTACGAAACTTTTTCGCTCGAAGAGTCTGAGCGCAATGCCGTAGACGAAGCAAAGACAAAGGTCATGGAACGTCCGGCGCCGCTTACTCCGGGCCGCGTCGTCGCCGAGTTGAAATTGGGTTTTTGGGTGCGCCTTTTCTCACATGCTTACGACAAGACCTTGTGGGTACCCTACCTCCGAGAGATATTTCCGCTCAAACTGAGCAACTCGCGGACGTTGATTCACGGACGGCTGATGGATCTAAAGACACTACGCAATCGCATCGCACACCACGATAGAATCACCTGCGGCAAACGCGACCCGGAAAAAGATTACGCGGCGATCATGGAGACTATCGGTTGGATCAATAAGTCAATGCGCGATTGGATTCTGTCCACGAATTGCTTTCGGGAGCGATTTGATAAGCGGCTTCCAAAGAAGATAAAGCCTGTAGCTGGACCCGCTGTAGTATCACCAGCAAAGTGAGATTCACACTGGCGTATGTGCCAGGCCTGAACCGACATCGAGCCGACTATCGCACATCTCGCTTCTGAAATGCAGGGCTACTTCACCAGCACCGGCTGCAGCCATGCACCATTCCCGGCAGAGTCCCACACAGCGAAGCGCACCCACTTCTTCCCCGTCGCGTCGAACGGTATCCGGAAGCTCTTCGTCCCGAACGCCGTCGTATCCGTCAACGGAATGATCTTGCGGTCGACCTTCGCCCCATCGCTCCACACCAGCTCCGCAAACTCCAGCGGGAAGGTGTACTCGATCGTCGCCGTATAGACGCTCTTCGCGCCCGCCCCTTCGATCCCCCAGTTGTGGAATAGTATCTCGCCCGTCGTCCCAAAGAAGTTCCCATCGTGGATGCCATCCACAATCGGCGCCCAGCTCTCGTTGAACGCGGGCACCTTGTCCAGCTTCAGATAATTCACCGCAAACGAGGAATACGTATCGTCGCCCGGCGCCTTCATATAGGTATCGCCCTCGGCCAGCATGAACTTCGGCTTCGGCGCCCAGTTGCTCATATCGTCGTTCACGCCGAAGCAGCGCACTTCACACAGCCGCGGCTGGCTCAGGTCCACCGGCAGCGACTCCCACGATCCGCCGATGAACCGGTCGCTCTGGAAGTAGTCCTGGTCCTTATACATGTCGGGATACATCGCCGAGCTCTTGGTCCGCGGATGCGCGACCCAGATGATGCTCTTGGTCTCGTTGAGGAACCGCAGCACATCCGCCGCCGACCCCAGGTTGTACACCGTGCCATAACCCGGAACATTCTCCTTGAACGGCGTTCCCGCCGCAAGTTGTCGAGGATGCGTATAGTAGATCGGCCCCGGCGTCATGATGTACGTGTGTCCGGCGATGAATGCGTTCGCCTCTTCCTGCCGGCATCACCAGGAAGTCCTTGTCGCTCAGCTTTGCCGAGGCCTCGAAGTAGTCCTTCTGCTCCGGCAATCGCTTTGGCCCCGGATCGGTGCCGTCCGAGTCGTCGTGGAAGTCGCCCAGGTACACAATGTTGATCCCAAGCCCGCGGAACACAGGCACCCACGTCGGTTCAAAGTCCGACGTTCCCCGGTCGCGCACCATCTCGTTCAGCTCCAGATGGAAGTGTCCCGTCACCGTCTTGAACCCCGCCACCGGCTTGTACACATCGTCGTGCGTATACGCCATCACGGCCTGCTGCGTGGCGTGGCTTCCCGTCGGGCTCAGGTAGTAGTAGGCCGCCATGCGCTGCATGGTTCCCGGCGGCGCGTTGTACAGCGCGCAGTTCTCCGCCTGCGAGTGCGCTGTCGATGCGCGATGGGTCCACACCTCCGGCGCAACCCCCCAAGGATCGTATCCCTCGCACCGCTCCGGCTGCATCACGCCCAGCGAAAAGCTGCTGTCGTTGTCCTTGCGCGTGTACACATAGCCGCCGTTCACCTCGTTCTCGCGCGCAAAGAAGAATTTGTGCGGCGGCGGAAACACCGCCAGCGATCCCGCGCCCGTCTGCAGTATCTCCAACCGGTTCCGCGCCCGGATGTTCACCGGCTGCTGGTTCACCGCGCCGCCAAAATCCTGCTCCTGCCACATCTGCGACGTGTCGCGCCACACCACCTTGCTGTCCTTCGCAATCGCAAATCCCTTCAACCCCGCCTTGTAGATGAATGCCACATCCTTCGCCTGCGTGCTGGCCACCGCCTCCTGCCGCAGCAGGTTCGACCCCTTGTACACCGTGAACTGCAAATCGCCGTTGAAGATTCCCAGCGTCAGGCCGTTGAACGTCACGCTCACCCGGTCGCCGTCCGTCTTCACCGCGCATCGGTCGGATTTGTAACTCACCGCCGCGCGCTTAATCTCGTCCTGCGTCCGCCCCGGCCCCACCAGCCGCTCGTGTCCCGGAACCACCAGCGGCGCATCCCAGAACACCATCCACTTGTACCAATCTTCATTCTCCGGCGTGTCCTTGCCCAGCCGCTTCAGGATGTCCAGCTCCGTCGTCGAGATTCTCCGCCGCCCCGTGGTCACCTCGAACTGCGGCGTCAGCTCCTTGCCCAATACGATCCATGCACCCCCAGGCTTGCTGGCAGCAAGCTCCGTCACCACGGGCTGCCCATCGCGCAACGCAAACTCCGCGCGCAACTGCTGCTGCGTCTCGCCTGTCCACGTCAGCGTCACGCCACTCGTTGTCGCCACGGCCCGCACGCCATCGACGGCCTTGTAGCCCTGCATGTTGCAGTTCATCCCCTGGGCTGCGCCCACTACAGAGATCATCCCCAAACCCAACACAACGGCGAGTAGCTTCATGGTTTTCCTCTTTGACTTTGCCGCAGTCACACGCGGCAGTCAGATTCGCAACACCGCACGCCACCCCGAACCGAGCGTGAAATGAAGCAGAACCAATGTACCTCACTAACCCCATCTTTGACGCCGGGTGCCCCATGTATCGCCTTTGAGATGTGGATTCAAGCCCCAGCACACCTCAACCAACCCGAGTACTTAATGTAGGAGTCTAGGCACAGAGACCCGGCCGGGTGCCATGCACGCAACCGGCGTGTCGACCTGGTGCTGCTGAAGGACGGCGGATAGCCCCTATAAAATGGGCTATGCGTAATGGTTGAGTGCGAATTCAGGTAACGGATGGTGCTGCAATGGAAATGGCTTATCGGAAGCGATGGGAGGCGGAGATCGTGGAGATGCGGCGGATTCTCGCCGGGCTCCCCTTGAAGGAGGAATGCAAGTGGGGGAAGCCCACCTATACGGTGGATGGGAAGAATGTCGTCATTCTGCAAGGGTTCAAGGAATATTTTGCACTGGGGTTCTTTCAGGGGGCGCTGCTGAAAGATGCGAAGAAGCTGCTGGTGCAGTTGGGGCAGACACAGGCGGGGCGGGTGATGAAGTTCACCAGCGCACAGGAGATCGCTGCCAGCGCCGCGACGATCAAGGCCTATGTGCGCGAGGCGATGGCGGTAGAGAAGGCAGGGTTGCGGATAGAGAAGAAGAAGACCGAAGACTTTTCCATTTCGGAGGAGTTGAAGGCGAAGTTGCGCAAGGAGCCGCAGTTCAAGAAGGCGTTTGATGCGCTGACGCCTGGACGGCAACGAGGCTATTTGTATCACTTCGCCACGGCGAAGCAGCCGGCGACGCGAATGGCTCGAATTGAGAAGGCCATGCCGGCGATCTTTGCGGGGAGAGGGTTTCTGGAGCGTCCGAAAGGATAGCCGAACCCTACTCCCACTCGATGGTGCCGGGCGGCTTGGAGGTGATGTCGTAGACCACGCGGTTGATGCCGCGCACTTCGCTCACGATCCTGCCGGAGATGGCGCGCAGCACCTCGTACGGCAGCGGCGCCCAATCCGCCGTCATCCCGTCCTCGGAGTGTACCGCGCGCACACAGCAGGTGTAGGCGTAGGTACGTTGGTCGCCCATTACGCCCACGGTCTTGATTGGCAGCAGAACCGCGAACGACTGCCAGAGCTTCCGGTAGAGTCCGGCGGCCTTGATCTCCTCCACCACAATCGCGTCGGCCTCCTGCAGTAACGCCACGCGCTCCGCAGTCACTTCGCCCAGAATGCGCACTGCGAGTCCCGGCCCAGGGAAGGGCTGTCGCTCGAGAATCTCTTCCGGCATTCCCAGGTCGCGCCCAATGCGCCGCACTTCATCCTTGAAGAGATCGCGCAGCGGCTCGATCAGCTTGAGCTTCATATTCGCCGGCAGGCCGCCCACGTTGTGGTGGCTCTTGATGGTCTGCGACGGGCCTTTGACGCTGGAGGATTCAATCACGTCGGGATAGAGCGTGCCCTGCACCAGCCACGCAACCTCTTCGCCGCCGGAGCGGGTCGATCCCTTCTCCGACTCGAAGATTTTTTTCGCCTCGTCGTCGAAGACCGCGATGAACTCGCCGCCGATCGCCTTGCGCTTCTTCTCGGGATCGGTCACGCCGCCAGAGTTCGGCAAGAAATCGCTCGCTCGCATCCACCGCGACCACGCGCAGGCCGAGCTGCTCGCGCATCGTCTTCTGCACCTTGGTGAACTCGTCCTTGCGCAGCACGCCGTTGTTGACGAAGATGCAGGTCAGCCGGTCGCCGATGGCCCGTGCCACCAGCACCGCCGCGACCGAGGAATCCACGCCGCCGCTCAGTCCGCAGATCGCGTGGCCATCGCCCACCTGCGCGCGCACGCGCTCTACGGTGGACTGGATGAAGTGCTCCGGCGTCCAGTCGGCCTTTGCGCCGCAGATGCCAAGCACAAAGTTGCGCAGCAGCTCCATTCCATGCCGCGTATGCACCACCTCGGGATGAAACTGCACTGCCCAGATGCGTCCGCGCCTCGTCGGCAATTCCGGCCAGCGCATTGTTGGTCTTGGCAGTCAGCACGAACCCCACGGGCAGGGCCTTTGCCTCGTCGCCATGGCTCATCCAGACATCGAGCTTTTTGGGAAGGCCGCGAAAGAGCGCCGTCTCCGCGATCACTTCCACCTGCGCATGACCGTATTCGCGCGCCGGAGCAGGCTCAATCCGCCCGCCCAGGTGATGCACGATGAAGTGCAGCCCGTAGCAGATGCCGAGCACGGGAACGTCCATCGCAAGCAGCGCAGGGTCGGCGGCGGGCGCGTCCGCATCGTAGACCGAGCTGGGCCCGCCGGAGAGGATCAGTCCCAGCGGCTTGAGTGCGCGAATCTGCTCGATCGGCGCGGTGCAGGGCAGCACCACGGAGAAGACGTTGAACTCGCGGATGCGGCGCGCGATCAGTTGGGTGTACTGCGAGCCGAAGTCCAGAATGACGATGGTTGAGGTGTCCACAGTGTCGATTGTAAACGGGGCAAGCGGGGGCAGCGCCAGGCATCCGTAAAGGAGCTCTTGCAGCCAAGCGAATACAATGGAGCCATGCGTGGATGGAGCTTCCCCGTCGGCCGTTATTTTGGAGTGGAGGTCCGCATCCATGCGTTCTTTCTGCTCCTGCTCGCAATGGTGATCGGCGTTGGCACGCTCACCGGTTCCAGTAGCGGGCGCGGGTTGATGCTCTGGCTTCTGCTATTGTTTGCCGTCGCTGTGCGGGAGGGTGCCCGCGCGCTGGCTGCGGCGTGGTTCGGCCTGGATCTGGGCGGAATCCTGCTGCTGCCCACCGGCGGCCTGATGACCTATGCCACGCCGGATGCCACCCAGCGCGCCGCCGAGCCGCCCCTTGAGCGACGCATTGCCGTCGTCGGTCCGATCGCCAGCATCGGATTCGGCATTCTGCTGGCGGCTTTCGTGCTCGCCTTCGCGCCCGGAGTCGACCTGCTGCAACGGCCGTGGATTGCTCCCTCCCATCTGCTGCGGGCCATGGTCTGGCTGAATCTGCTGCTTGGCGCAATCAATCTTCTACCCGCGTTTCCCCTGGATGGAGGACGCGTCTTTCGCCGCACTCGCGCAGCTGCCGCGGTGCAAGGAAACGGCGAGCGCCAGTCCGCCGCGCCGGGCTCGTCAACAGCGCCAGGATTAGGCATTGGCCTAAGGTGGAGATTGGGCGCGGGCCTGGGCCAGTGGATCGCCATCGCTCTGGTCGTCACCGGACTCCTGATGGGCAACCTGTGGATCGCCATCATGGGCGCGTTCGTGCTTATCGCAGCGCACATGGAGACCCAGGGCATGCTCGTGCAAAGCGATGCCGACAGCGTACTCATGCGCGACGTTATGCTCACCCAGTTCAGCACCCTCTCCGCCTCCGACACGCTGGAGGACGCGCTGCAGCGCGCCGTGCACTCCCTGCAGGACGTCTTCCCCGTGGTGCGCGGAGGCAACCTGGTCGGCGCCGTCTCTCGCCAGAGCATCATGGAGGCGCTGGCCAGCGGAGGCAACAGCTATGTGCAGGGCGTCATGACGCGCAGCTTCCAGACCGCACAGCCCGAAGATTCGCTGGTCCGCACCCTGGGTCGCATCACCGCCGGACAGGGAGCGCAACTCGTCCCCGTCATGCAGGGCGAACGCATCGTCGGCATCGTCACCCCGCAGAACCTCTCGCAGTCCATGGGCCTGCTCAGCCAGAGCCGCCGCATCCGCCGCCCCGAAGATTCGTAATGAGGGCCGCACTAACGGCAGCAAATAAACCGCAAGAACTCCTACGGACAACCGCGGATGAACAGGGACCAAGAACTCGAGCACGATGAAGACCCGATTCGCGACGATGAGTCTTCAAACAAATCCGCCGCCCAGCGCCCGCTCGCTCCCGGCCTCTATCTCGTGGCCACGCCCATCGGCAACCTGGAAGACATCACCCTGCGCGCCCTGCGCGTTCTGCGCTCGGTAGACAAGATCGCCTGCGAAGACACGCGCCAGACCCAGAAGCTGCTCAACCACTTCGACATTCGCACCCCCACCATCAGCTACCACAAGCACAACGAGGCGGGCCGCGCGATCGAACTTGCCACAGCGCTCAAGGCCGGCGCGCGCATCGCCGTCGTCAGCGACGCGGGAACCCCCGGCATCGCCGATCCCGGCGGCCAGATCGCAGCAGCCGCCATCGCCGCGGGAGTTCCAGTCTTCCCCATCCCCGGCGCCAACGCCGCCATCAGCGCGCTCATCGCCAGCGGCCTCGCCGGAACCGCGCTCACCGGAAGCGACGAGAACGCCGAGCAGTTCACCTTCCACGGATTCCTGCCCTCGAAGGAGGGCCAGCGCCGCACCGCACTCGAAACCTTAAGAACTCTGTCATCCCGAGCGAAGGCCGCAACGCGGTCGCAGTCGAGGGACCTGCGGTTCATATACCCCAAATCTTCTACGAAGCCCCGCACCGCATTCTGGCCACGCTCGCCGACATCGAATCCATCTTCGGGGCGACACAGCATGTGGTGGTCGCCCGCGAGCTGACCAAGCTGCACGAAGAGTTCCTGCGCGGCCCAGTCAGCCGAAGTGCGCGCCACGCTAGCCGCCCGCGCCACCGTTCGCGGCGAGTTCGTCCTGCTCTTCATCCCCGCTGCCGCCGCCGAATCCACCAGCGGCACTCCCACCCCCAGCATCGCCGCCGAGGTCCGCGAGCTGATGAAATCGCAAGGCCTCAACGAAAAAGACGCCCTCAAACAAGTCGCCCGCGCCCGCAACATAGGCAAAAGCGAAGCCTACCGCGAGATGCAGCGGTCTCGCCGCTGACGCCTATGAGATCCCGTACGAATGCACCCAGGGAAGCGGAACCCAACGCCCGTCTCTGTGTTCGAGCACGACCCACCTCCACGCGCCGCAACCTCCGCCGCAGTCCATGCCGAAATGGACCATTGCGAGGGTGTGAGTGGGATTGAAATCGACCTGGCTGAAGCGGTGCATCCCGGCAGAGCTATCGAACTCAGCCCTGGCCGCCGGGTCTTTCACATGGCCAAATCGCACCGAGTCGCGGAACCGCTTCCTGGCGGCTTCGTCCATCAGCCGAACCGGCAGCTCCGTATGAAAGCCGTCGGTCGACAGCGCGATGGTCTCGTTCTCATGCCGAACGTAGTCATCGAACAGCGCCTGTAGGTCGGCCTCACGCCCCTGCGGAGGCTGAATATGCGCATACAACGGGCTCAGTGGGATAATCGTCGTGTCTTCTACCAGCCAGACCTTCCGTGCAACATTGCCCAAATCAAGCGCAGTTCCCTGTAGCAGTTGCGAGTAGATCGCGTAGAATCCGCGGCCCGGTCCGAAGGCATCGGAATCGGCTTTGGGCTAGCCGCCGGTTGTTGGGCGAACGATGCAAATGCCAACAGCGATATAGCCAATCGGGACATTGTCCGTGTCATTTCGGCTCCCGCAAACGCTGACTTGCTGACTTTCTACCCCCGTCCCTTCACCCGGTCGTACACATATCGCTGATCCCGACGGGATTCCAGGTTCCGCTTAACCTGTTCGATTGGCACTGCGGACGCGGGGTCTGCAATAAGCCGGTCGTGAGCTGGGATTAGCACATTCTTCTCCCAACGTTTCTGTTCATCGGAGAAGGAAGACCTCTCGGATTTCATCCTCACTCCCGCCCCTTCACCCTGTCGTATAGATACCGGTCGCTGGTCGTCCCCAGCGATTCGTTATACAGGCTCGTTGCCCCGGCCATCTCTTTCAGCTCCTCGCTGAACTCGTGGATGGCGTGCAGGTGGTCCGCCGTCGCAGGAATCTCGATCTTGGGCGTCTTCAGGAACTTCTGGTAGCCCCGGTCCACCAGCCGCGAGATCTGTCCGCCCAGCAGCCATCCGGCCGCGCCAGCAGCATCGGTTGTGCCGTCGGCGGCGGCCGCAATCTCCGCCGCCACAGCCGTACTTGCGCACCTGGAAGGCTTTAGCGCCTGCGCCTGAAGCGTCGCGGGCTGCGGATACATCAAATTGGTGGCCGGCGAGCGTTGCAAGCGCGTCGGTAAAGCTACGTGGCGGGGTCTTCTTTGCCATAATTTAGATAACGGTTAGACTCGGTTTAACTGTCGCACATCCGTTGCCAGCCTTCAATCGCGCATTCCGACGGGCAACGGCACGCAACACGACCAGCGCATGAAGGAAGGAACTCTCAGATGATTGCACGGCGCGCGCTCTGGGCGTCTCGCTGCTGGACCGCATCGGCAACACGCCGCTGCTCGCGCTGGACCGGCTCACCGCGCATCTGCCCGGCGTGCAGATCCTGGGCAAGGTGGAGTGGGTCAACCCCGGCGGCTCCGTCAAGGACCGCGCCGCCGCCTCCATTGTCCTCGACGCCGAGAAGCGCGGACTGCTGCGCTTCCAGCAACGCGCAATGGCCGCGCGCTGCTCGACGCCACCAGCGGCAACACCGGCATCGCCTACGCCATGCTGGGCGCGGCGCTGGGCTTTCCCGTCACCCTCTGCGTGCCCTCCAACGTCTCCGAGGAGCGCAAGCACATCCTCGCGGCCTACGGCGCGGAGGTCGTCTGGACCGACCCCGCCGACGGCTCCGACGGCGCAATCCGCAAGGCGCGCGACGATGGTCGCCGCCGAGCCCGACCGCTACTTCTACGCCGACCAGTACGGCAACGACGCAGAACTGGAAGGCCCACTACCGCACCACCGCCAACGAGATATGGAAGCAGACCGAGGGCCAGATCACCCACTTCGTCGCCGGCCTCGGCACCAGCGGCACCTTCATGGGCACCACGCGCCGCCTGCAAGCGAGCTCAACCCCGCCATCCAGTGCATCTCCATGCAGCCGGACTCGCCCTTCAACGGCTTCGAGGGCCTGAAGCACATGGCCACGGCGATCGTCCCGCCGATCTACGATCCCACGCTCGCCGACGCCAACATCTTCATGGAGACGGAGCGCGCCTACGCGATGGCCAAGGAACTCGGCCGGCGCAGACGGTCTGCTGGTGGGCGTCTCCGCGGCCGGCGCAGTCGCCGCTTCGCTCGCAGATCGCCGAGCAGGAGGCCCAGGCCGGTCGCGAGGCCGTCATTGTCACAATCCTCTGCGACTCCGCGGACAAGTATCTCAGCGAACGATTCTGGCGGGAGGGATGACGATGCTGAAGCTCAGCTACGCCGACTACGAGGCGCTGCGCGCGCACGGCGAAGAGACCTATCCGCACGAGTGCTGCGGCGTGCTGCTGGGCACGGCTGCGCCCGATGGCAATCACGTCCGCGCAGACCGTCCGCGCCGGCAATACGCGCACCGATTCGCGCGCACAACCGCTACAACATCGCGCCCGAGGAGCTGGTCCGCATCCAGCGCCAGGCGCGCAAGCTCGGCCTGGACATCGTCGGCTTCTACCACTCCCACCCGGACTGTCCCGCGCAGTGGTCGCCGACCGACTTCGCCGAGGCGCACTGGGTCGGCTGCTCCTATGTCATCACGCGCGTCGACAGGGCAAGGCCGCCAGTCACCAACTCCTTCCTGCTGACCGGCACCGGCGAGGAAGACAAGAAATTCCTCGACGAGCCGGTCGAGATTGAAGTCGGCAGCGAAGAAAACGAGCAAGAGAAAGGCACGGCATGAAGATCAACATCCCCACGCCGCTGCGCGCATACACCGGCGGCGAGCAGACTGTCAGCGTCCCCGGCGCAACCGTCGGCGAAGCGCTCGAAGCAGCTCACCGGCGCGTATCCCGAGCTGCGCCAGCACCTCTATACCGGCGAGGGCAAGCTGCGCTCCTTCGTCAACATCTACCTCAACGACGACGACATCCGCTACCTGCCGCAAAAGGAAGCCACGCCGGTCACGGAGAACGACGAGCTGACCATCATTCCCTCCATCGCTGGCGGCTGTCCTACTATTTGTAACTGATACTGTTCACTATGCGCGAACTTGTAACCTTAATCTGTTCATTATCGGATAATTGGTAACTACAAATAGATACATATTACAGAGAATCAGCACGAACGCGTGCGAAGGACATCGAAATGGCAACGACTGCAACTCCCTGAAATCGAACTCCCCAAGCTCTCCAACGACGAGATCTCGCGCTACTCGCGCCACCTGATCCTGCCCGAGGTGGGCATGGAGGGCCAGCAGAAGCTGAAGGCCGCCAAGGTGCTGTGCGTCGGCACCGGCGGCCTCGGCGCGCCGCTCGCGCTCTATCTGGCGGCCGCGGGCGTTGGCACGCTCGGCCTGGTCGACTTCGACACCGTCGATGCCAGCAACCTGCAGCGGCAGATCATCCACTCCACCGCGACCGTCGGCAAGCTCAAGGTCGACTCCGCCGAGATCATGCTCAAGGGCCTCAATCCCTACATGAACGTCGTCAAGCACAACACCATGCTGACCAGCGCCAACGCGCTCGAAATCTTCAAGGACTACGACATCATCGCCGACGGCACGGACAACTTCCAGACGCGCTACCTGGTCAACGACGCCTGCGTCCTGCTGGGCAAGCCCAACGCCTACGGCTCCATCTTCCGCTTCGAGGGCCAGGCCAGCGTCTTCGCGACCGAGGACGGCCCCTGCTATCGCTGCCTCTATCCCGAGCCGCCGCCGCCCGGCCTCGTGCCCTCCTGCGCGGAGGGTGGCGTGCTCGGCATTCTGCCCGGTCTGGTCGGCGTGATCCAGGCCACCGAGGTCATCAAGCTGATCCTGGGCATCGGCGAATCGCTGGCCGGTCGTCTGCTGCTCGTCGACGCGCTCACCATGAAGTTCCGCACGCTGAAGCTGCGCAAGAACCCCGACTGCCCGGTCTGCGGCACGCATCCCACGGTCACCGCGCTCATCGACTACGACCAGTTCTGCGGCATCGAGAAGCCGAAGAGCGTCGGCCCGCTGGAGGTCGCGCAGAACAAGGCTGTGGCTGACGCGCCCGTCGTCGACGGCATCCCGCAGATCAGCGTGCAGGAGCTGAAGCGCCGCCTCGATGCAAAGGAGGATGTCTTTGTCCTTGACGTGCGCGAGCCGCACGAGGTGCCCATCGTCAACATTGGCGCGCCTCTCATCCCCCTCGGCGATCTGCCCAAGCGCCTCGACGAGCTTGCCGCGCAAAAAGACCGCAAGATCGTCATCCACTGCCGTTCCGGCGCGCGTAGCCAGAAGGCTGCGCTGATCCTCAAGAACGCCGGCTTCCAGCACGTCGCGAACCTAGCCGGTGGGATACTCGCCTGGGCCGAAAAAATTGACCCTACTTTGCCCAAGTATTAGCCGCTTTCTCAGCGGATTATACTTGACCTGTTTCACTATGAGGCATCAATGACCTTGCCCAATAATCGCTCCATCTCTAACCGTCGAAATTCACTTTGGCTCTGTGCCGGCGTTTCGATCCTCTGGCTTGCCACGGCAGGACTTCTGTTCGCACAGGCGCCTGCCGCGCCCCAGCCTGGTCCCGCACCCGCGCGTTCGCAGTTCCACGAGCCCGCCGCCATGAACTTCGACGATCACACCGGTTTCACCCAGATATTCGATGGCAAGAGCCTTGCCGACTGGGAGGGAGATCCTGCGGTATGGCGTGTGGAGAATGGCGCCATCGTTGGCGAATCCAGCAAGGACAACGTGGTCACCAATGCCTATATCTGGCGGCGCGATCTCGAAGCCAAGGACTTCGACCTCAAGCTGGAGATCAAGTGCGAGATCGCCGGAGGCAGCGGCATTCAGTATCGCAGCCAGACCGGGCTGCCCTGGAATAAACCTCCTCGCCCCGGAGGAAAGCCCCTCAATCTGGACTGGATGATGACCGGTCCGCAGGCCGACTTCTGGTACCCGGTCAACCCGCTTCATGCCTCCTATTCCGGCCAGTTCTATTCGGAGAACACCGCGCTGGGGATCGTTGCTTGGCGCGGGGAGGTGGTCAATTCATCCGCCGGTTCCCCTCCCACACTCGTTGGAACTATCGGCGATCGCACCGCGCTGGGCGGCTATGTCAAGGTCAACGATTGGAACCAGTACGAGATCATCGCGCGCGGAGGCACCTTCCTCCACATCCTCAACGGACAGCTGATGGCCGTCTACATCGACGACGACCCTGCCTCCTCCAACAACAAATCCGGCAAGATCGGTATTGAGCTGGAGAGCACGCCCGCCAAAGTCTCGGTGCGCAATATCTGGATCAAAAAGCTGAACTGACGTCAGAGCGACAACGGTTCTGCTGCTTGTTGCTCATAACCCGCCCGACTGCTACTCGCCCTTGTCGTCGATCGTCAGAATCTGCAGACAGAGCGGCCGCTCCAGCATGGAGTCCATCTTCGCGATCGAGGCGACGGCCCGTTCGATGGTCGAGGTCAGACACGGCTCTGTCGTGATGACGAACGGCAGACTGTGCTTGGGGTAGCCCGGCCGCTGCAACAACGAGTCGATGTTGGCGCCAACCTTGGCCAGCGCGCCCGCAATCCCGGAGACGATGCCGGGTTTGTCGTCCACCACGAAGCGCAAGTAGTGCGGCGCAAAAAACTCGCCGGTGACCTGGCGACGGTGGGCGGGGAGCGCCACCGCGACCGAGCGCTGCGCGACCGCGAGAATGTCCGATACGACTGCAGCGGCAGTAGGATCGCCGCCCGCTCCATGGCCGGAGAAGACAACATCGCCGCCAAAGCGTCCCGATGTCACCACCATGTTCTGTGTGCCGTGCGACCACGCAATCGGCGAGGTCAGCGGCACCAGCATCGGCGCGACCCGCGCGTGAACAATCTTATTGTCCAACTGCGCGCGAGATACCTGGCGTATGGTGCAGCCCAGCTCCTTCGCGTAAGCGAAGTCGACAGCCTCAACGGTAGAGATCGTCTGCGTGGCGACGGAGTCGGGGTCAAGCTCCGCATGCAGCGCGATGCGCGACAGGATGCACAGCTTGGCGCGCGCGTCGAAGCCATCCACATCCGCCGAAGGATTGGCCTCCGCGTAGCCCAGCCTCTGCGCATCGGCCAGCACAGCGGCATACTCCGCGCCACTCTCCATGTGGCTAAGAATGTAGTTGCACGTCCCGTTGACGATGCCGCTGATGCGCGTAATCTGGTCGCCGCCCAGTCCTTGCAGAATGCCGGGAATCACCGGCACGCCGCCGGCCACCGCCGCTCCATGTACAAGCTGTACACCGTGCTTTGCGGCCAGCCGCGAGAGCGCAGCCCCGTGGTAGGCAATCAGCTGCTTGTTTGCCGTCACGACGGATTTGCCCGCAGCGAGACATTTGCGCAGCCATCCCTCGGCCGGGTCAAGACCGCCCATCAGCTCGACCACGATCTCTGCGTCTGAGCTGAGAATGTCGTTGAAGCTCTCTGTCCACACCACGGATGCAGACACGCACTTCGCGGCATCCGACGCGCGCTTGCGTTCCACGTTCCGGTTGAAGATATGGGTCAACTGGATGCCCGGCGGCTTGCGTGCCGCCAGCACGCGCGCCACCGAACTGCCAACGGTTCCAAAGCCGAGCAGCGCGATCTTTACCGGCGCAGCTGCGGATTTCGGCGCGGCCATGATGACAGGCGCCGCCTTCCTGGAGGTCGTTGCGGTCTTCGCGAATGAGGTCTTGCGCTTGGTTGCCATTTAATAATCGATTCTATTAGGAAGGGCCCGCCATGCGTCGAAGCTCTCCTTTGCCTCGCCGGCCAGCATGCGTGTCATGGGGATTCTGCGCTGCTCGATCGGGCGGCCGATCTCCTCATAGAGAGTGGCGTCGGCGAAGCCGGCCGCGCTGGCATCGGCTGCGGAGTTGCCGTAAAAGATGGCGTCACAGCGCGCCCAGAAGATCGCTGCCAGGCACATCGGGCAGGGCTCGCAACTAGAGTAGACCACGCATCCGGTGAGTTGAAAGTTGCCCAACGTACGGCATGCCGCGCGGATTGCAACCACCTCCGCATGGGCCGTGGGGTCGTTGGTCGATGTCACCAGGTTGGTGCCAGTGGCGATGATCTTGCCGTCGCGCACCACCACCGCGCCAAACGGCCCTCCGTCGTGCGATAGCACATTCTCCGTCGCCAGCGCGATCGCCCGATGCATAAAGCTGGGATTGCCTTCGATGATTTCGCCTCCTCCCGTAGTCACAGGTTCCGTAGCTGCAACCCGCCTCTTTCCCGTTATACCCTCGGTTTTCCAGGCCGGAAAGTAGCGAGTTTGGCACACCGCGACATAGATCGAACTCTGCGCGCAGCGCACGCCCTATAGTAAAGTTGTTGCCGGGCAGGAATAGAATTTCGAGTGGAGGACCTTCGTTGAATCGACCTCAAGAACCAGACGCCCTGCTGCCGACACGGCGCAGGATTCTTAAGACTGGTGCTGCGTGTGCCGGCGCTGCGGCGTTTTCTCCTCTCTATGCGTTCGCGTCGCAGAGTCAGGCCCGCCCGCAACCCGCCCCGCGCAAAGCCGCCCCGCCGCAGGTCAAGGTATTCGATGTGCTGAAGTACGGTGCGACGGGTGACGGCAAGACGCTCGACAGCGCCGCCTTTCAGCGCGCCATCGACGAGGCCGCGGCCTACGCAGGCAAGGCCCAGGTACTCATCCGCGGCGGTCACAAGTACCTGATCGGCACCATCGAACTCAAGGGCGCCATCGACTTCCACCTCGCCGACGACGCCCAACTCCTCATCA
The DNA here is from genome assembly GCA_963799175.1 of uncultured Acidobacteriaceae bacterium. GTDB lineage: Bacteria > Acidobacteriota > Terriglobia > Terriglobales > Acidobacteriaceae > Edaphobacter. The sequence continues at coordinate 94,882 of CAWCWC010000011.1, forward strand.
GCACGCAGCGCGAAGACTATCGCGGTGGGCTGCCCGGCTCGCAAAGCGGAGACACCATGTCCGCCGCGCTGGGTGCGGTGATTATGGCCACAGGCGCGCAGGGCCTCAAGATTACCGGCACAGGCAATATTCAGGGTCGTGCCAAGGAGTTCATGACCCGCTACGACGACATTGGGGGCATCTGGATGCCTGGCCCATTCCGCCCCAAAATGTTCGTCCTCACCGGTTGCAAGGACCTACAGGTCCGCGACATTACCTTCGCCGAGGCGCCTAACTGGGGCCTGCACCTGCTGGGCTGCGAGGGCGTGCTGGTCGACAACGTCAAGATTCGCAATCTGCTCGATGTGCCCAACTGTGACGGCATCGATCCCGACCACTCGCGCAATGTCGAGATACGCAACTGCAATATCGCCTGCGGCGACGACGGAGTAGTCATCAAGTGCAGCCGCCAGCCCACCGACTATGGCGAGGCCGCTAGCATTCATGTCCACGACTGTGTCATTGAGACCCAGGATGCCGGCCTCAAGATCGGCACCGAGACCACCTCCGACATCCACGACATCCTCTTCGAACGATGCCAGATCAAGACCAGTTCCCGCGGCCTATGCATCCAGCTCCGTGACGAAGGCAACATCCACGACATCATCTTCCGCGACATCACCTTTACCTCGCGCTTCTATGGCGACCCGTGGTGGGGCCGCGGCGAGGCCATCTCCTTCACCGCAATCCCACGCACGGCGACGAGCAAGGTCGGGTCATTGCACGACGTTATTGTGCAGAACGTTACCGGCCACGCAGAGAACTCCGTCCGCGTCTGCGGCAGCGAGCAAAGCCGGATCCACGACGTCATCCTCGACCGCGTTGCCGTCACACTCGCCCGTACTACAAAATTCCCAGGCGGCCTATTTGACAATCGCCCGACCGTCCCGGCCAACGGCATACAACCGCACGACACGCCCGGCTACTCCATCGAGCACGCTAGCAACGTGATCTTACGCAACTGCAAGGTTTCCTGGGGCGCCAACCCGCCCGACGCCTTCTCCTATGCCGTCGAGGCAGTCGACACAACCGGTCTCAGCATCGATGGCCTCACAGGCGGCCCAGCCCATCCCTCCCTCGGAAAGGCGGTATCTATCTCATGACGAGCAATCTATCTGGCAAGCAATGGTTTCGGCGTTTGCCTTTGCTTGCAGGCTCGTCGCTCAGCGCACAACAAGCCCCCACGCCCGCCGCACCTCCGCCCGCTCCCGCCACCACCGCGCCTGCTACACCCGCCGCGCCTCCTGCGACCGCGCCCGCCGCGCCTGCTCTGCCCATCTTCAAGGTCTTCCAGTTTCCCGATAACATGATTCCCCGCATCGATGGCAAGGACGACGACTGGGCCATGGTGCCAGACAGCTACGCCATCACCCTGGCCGATATGCACGACGACGAGCACAAGCACGATAAGCCAGACCCCAAGGACCTCGACATCAAAGTCAAAGTCGGCTGGGTCAAGGGCCTCAACCGCCTCTACTTCCTCTACGAGGCCTACGACAACTACTGGGACTTCGCCGATCCCGGCCTGCACAACGACACCTTCGAAGTCGTCGTCGATGGCGACCGCTCCGGCGGCCCGCTCATCCCCAGCTTCCGCAACAATCCCGACCAGGACGAGATGGACGCGCACTTCTCCATGCACGGAGTGCAGGCGCAGAACTACCACATCATGACGCCCTACGAGGGCAAGGACTGGGCCATGGCCTGGGGTTGCCAGCCATGGGACAAGGAACTTCCCTGGGCCAACCACGCGCAGACCTACAACTTCCGCCCCGGCCAGTCCGGCCACTACATCCTGGAGTTCTACATCACGCCCTTCGACTACGCCGGATGCGAAGGCCCGCAGCGCGCCGTCGAATCCGAGCTCACGGAGAACAAACTGATCGGCCTGTCGTGGGCTGTGATTGATTACGACGATGGAAATCCCAACGGCAAAAATAACGGCTTCTGGAACCTCGCCCCCGAGCACAAGATGTATGGCAATGCGACCCTGCTGCGCGAGTTCCGCCTGATGCCGCTGGAGCCCCAGTTCCGCAAGCCTATCGAGGCCAAGTGGAGTTTCAAGGTTCTCGACATGAACCGCCGCCTGGTCGCTTTCCAGGATGAGTCCGTGGGCCAGATCACCAGCTGGAAGTGGGACTTCGGCGACCACACCGACTCCAGCGACCAGTTTCCCATCCACCAGTACAAGTCCCCCGGCCAGTATGTCGTCGTCCTCTACGTCGAAGGCCCCGGAGGCAAATCGCGGCTATCGAAGATCTGGGACGTCGTTATTCGTTAGTCAATCTGGAGTTTGCGGCGCAGGCAGAAAAGTGGGCCATGTGGCATAGGTTTACTTATTGTCCGTGAAAAGGGTCTGGAGCGCGTTCCGTTTATCTTGGCGGTCTCTCCACCAGAGCCATCTGCGATATTGCGCCCATCCCATCAGACCGACCAAACCCACAAGGAGCAATACAGCACCCACGAATTCAAGGAAACCAATCACAAAGCCAGTCTAGTCCGTTTCATATCTCTATGGATTCAAACTGGCCCGCTACCGTCATTCGTCGCCACTCGCCCAAACCACCCCAAACCATGTAGACTTCGCACGCTGGCAACTCTGCCATGCGCAGAGTCGTATACAGAGCATCGTACCCAGAACCAGGAGCCTCCCGCCATGCCAACCCCCGAAACAGCCCCCGACACCACCCGTCGCGACTTCGTCAAACTCAGCGCTGCAACCCTCGCCGTCGCCGCCACGCAATCCGCGCGTAGTTACGCCAAAATCGTTGGCGCCAACGACCGTGTCCGCGTTGGCATCGTCGGCAGTGGCGACCGCATGTTGGGTGGCGATGTGCCCGCCTTCGCCGCCAACCAGAAGGACATGAACTTTGAGCTGGTTGCCGTCTCCGACATCTGGAAGCTCGCGCGCGAACGGGCCGTAGCCGCCGTGGAGAAGGCTGCCGGAAGCAAGATCGACATGGTCCCCAACAACGATGCCCTCTACGCCCGCAACGACATCGACGCCGTCCTCATCGCCACCGCCGACTTCCAGCACGCGCGCCACGGCATCGAGGCCGTCAAGGCGGGTCGCGACGCCTACGTCGAAAAGCCCACCGCCCACCGCATGGACGATGCCCGCGATTTCCTCAAGGCCGTCGAAGGCTCCAGCCAGATCATCGCCGTCGGCACCCAGCGCCGCTCCACGCCCGCCTACATCAAGGCCGCCGAGTACATCCAGTCCGGCAAGTTCGGCGATATCGTCATGGTCGAGATGACGTGGAACGTCAACCAGCCCGGCCGCTGGCGCCGACCCGACGTCGTGCCTACGCTCAAGCAGGAAGACACCGACTGGAACCGCTACTGCCTGGGCGTCATCAAGGACAAGTTCGACGCGCGCAAGTATCTTGAGTTCCGCCTCTTCTGGCCCTACTCCTCCGGCATTCCCGACCAGTGGCTGGTCCACCAGATCGACACCGTCCACTGGTTCACCGGCCTGCCTCACCCGCGCTCGGTCGTCGCCAACGGCGGCATCTATCTGTGGAAGGACGGCCGCACCAACTGGGACACCATGACCGCCGTCTTCGACTACGGCCCGCTGGACGACCTGACCAAGGGCTTCCAGGTGCAGTACACCTCGCGCTTCACCAACGCCGCCGGCGGCACCAAGGAACTCTACTACTCCAACGGCGGCATGATCGACATGGACAAGCAGACCGTCACCCCCACCGGTGGCCTCACCGCCGGTCAGGCCGCTGCCATGAAGATGCAGCCCAACCTCCTGCCCAGCTTCTCGCTCGTCGACAAGGTGGAAAAAGTTGCCATAGACGCCAGCACCGCTGCCGATGCCAAGGGCGATCCCCAGACCAACGCCAACATGCGCAACTGGATGGAGTGCGTGCGCTCGCGCAAGACGCCCAACGCCAGCATCCGCGCCGGCTACAGCCACTCCATCGCACTCTGCATGAACGTGGCCGCCATCCAGACCGGACAGAAGGTCACCTTCGACGACAAAACCCAGCAGGTCATGGTCGGAGGTAAACCCTATGCCTTCGCGTAAGCTCTCTTCAAATATGAATTGTCATCCTGAGCGAAGCGCCTCGCAGTTTCATCGCGAGGAGCGCAGTCGAAGGACCTGCGTCATCTTCTCGCGCTGCACTAGCTTCGCCATTTTCTGCTTCGGAATCGTACTCATCCCCATGTCACTCCACGCCCAGAAATCCGGCGTCGCCGTCACCGTCAATCAGGCAGCCCACCGCGTCGACATCACCATCGACGGCGCGCCCTTCACCTCGTACCTCTGGGGCAATAATCAGCGCAAGCCCATCCTGTATCCGCTCATCTCGCCCGACGGAGTCACCCTCACCCGCGGCAATCCGCCCCTGCCCGGCGAACGCACCGACCATCCCCACCACACGGGCCTCTGGTTCAACTACTCCAACGTCAACAACATCGACTATTGGAACAACTCCGACGCCATCAAGCCCGACGCGCGCGCCAAATACGGCTCCATCGATCATGACCGCATCGTCTCATCCAAAGGCGGCGCCAGCTCCGGCGAGCTCATCACCGAATCCACCTGGTACCCTGCCTCCGACGTTCCCGCCATCGGCAGCAACCAGCAGCCGCCCATCCTCCACCAGACCACGCGCTACGTCTTCTCCAAGCTCACCATCGACGGCAAGCCCGCCCGCGCCATCGACATGACCGTCACCCTCAACGCCCTTACCCAGGTCGTCTTCCACGACGACAAGGATGGCATGCTCGGCATGCGCGTCGCCCACTTCCTCGAATCCGCCACCGCAGCGCCCGAGACCTTCCGTGACGCCAATGGCAACGCAACCCCCGTCGCAGCTCCCACCGCCGGAGCTAACGGCGTCTACCGCACCAGCGAAGGCAAGGTCGGCGCGGATGCCTGGGGAACGCGCGCTAAGTGGTGCGAGCTCTCCGCCACCACGCCCGACGGTAAGGCTGAAACCATCGCCGTTCTCGACCACACCGGCAACCCTAACTACCCCACCTACTGGCACGCCCGCGACTACGGCCTCTTCGCCGTCAACCCGCTCGGCGCGCACGGCTTCGATCCTAAGACTCCAAACTTGAACTTCACCATCGATAAGGGAAACTCAGCGACCTTCCACTACCGCATTATTTTCATATCCGGCACCGTCTCTCCCGAAGCCCTCAATCACCAGTCCGACGACTTCAACAGCAAGTAGCGCGCTCCACTCAATGCAGCCTTCCCTCTGCGCCGTGGTGAGCTCATAATTTCCTTGTTTGTGCGATTCTTACCATTGAGTAGAGGAGCATGGCATCCGGATGAACGCGAGCAATTTCATCCTCGGGCTCATCGCCGGCAATGGACGCTTCCCGTTCCTGCTGCTTGATGCCGCCCGCGCCGAGGGCCTTTCGGTCGTCGTCGCCGCCATCCGTGAGGAGACCGATCCCGAGATCGACGCGCGTGCCGCCGCCGATCCCGCCATCCGTGTCCACTGGATCTCGCTCGGCGAACTCTCCCGCCTCATCGACACGTTTAAAACAGCCGGCGTCACCCGCGCCGTCATGGCCGGCCAGGTCAAGCACACGCAGATATTCTCCAGCATCCGTCCCGACTGGCGTCTCGCCAAGCTGCTTCTCAACCTGGGCACGCGCTCTACCGACAAGCTGCTCGGCGCGGTCGCCAAGGTCCTCGCCGACGAGGGCATCGAGCTCATCTCCTCCACCCAGTACCTTGAACCGCTGCTCGCCAAGCCCGGCGTCCTCACCCAGCGCGCCCCCTCCGAAGACGAGCGCAAGGACATCGCCTACGGGCGCACCGTAGCCCTGGGCCTGGCCGCCTTCGACCTCGGCCAGACCGTCGTCATCGCCGCCCAGGCCTGCGTTGCCGTCGAAGCCATGGAGGGTACCGACGCCACCATCGAACGCGCAGGCTCCCTCATGCGCCGCCTCGACGATTCCACCTCCACCCTCAGCCGCGCCCTCACCGTCGTCAAGGTGGCCAAGCCCGACCAGGACATGCGATTCGATGTGCCCGTCATTGGCCTCGCCACCATTGAGGCCATGGCCCGCGCCGGCGCCACCTGCCTCGCCGTCGAGGCTGGCAGGACTTTGCTCTTCGACGCCGCCGCTATCGTCGCCGCAGCCGACCGCGCCGGCATCGCTGTCCTTGCACAATCCGCTGAGATATCTTCGTGACACACGTTTAATCGCGGAAGGGGTACTATAGCCATACGCGAAGGCGTGATCCGGGCCGCCGAAAGTTCGCCACAACTCCCCATTTTGGACAACAAGGAGAAGACCATGGTTCGCAAAGCTGTTTGCATCGCAGTTATCCTTGGCATCGTGGCCGCGTGCGGTCTCAGTATCGGAGTTCACGCCGCCGACATCCTTCAGCCCGGTGCTACTGCTCCCAACTTCAGCCTGCCTTCCCAGGAAGACGCGTCGGTTTCGCTCTCGCAGTTCAAGGGCAAGTGGGTCGTCCTTTACTTCTACCCCAAGGACATGACCAGCGGCTGCACCATCGAGGCCCACAACTTCCAGCGCGATCTGCCCAAATACGATGCGCTCAATGCCGTCGTCCTCGGCGTCTCCCTCGATACCGTCGAGAGCCACAAAACTTTCTGCACCAAGGATTCGCTTACCTTCAAGCTGCTCGCCGATCCCGACCATAAGGTTATCGATGCCTACGGCGTGCCCCTTACCGCGCGCGGCGACAACAAATTTGCGGCCCGCGACACTTATCTCATCTCCCCCGCGGGCAAGATCGCCAAGGTCTGGACCGGGGTCGATCCCAACACCCACTCCGACGATGTCCTCGGTGCCATTGCAGGTATGAATGGCAATGACAAGGTACGAGTAGAACGCAAATAGCTCAAGCCGACAGCAGACGCAAAAAGGCCCGGACCTCTCGAGAGGTGTCCGGGCCCTTTTGCTTGCCTGGTTAACCTGCTGGTTGACTACTTCTTCTTTGCAACCTTCTTCGCTGCCTTCTTCTTTGCGGCTGGCTTCTTTGCTACCTTCTTCGCTGCTTTCTTAGTTGCCAAGGTAATACCTCTCGTATTGGTTTTTTTGCCCCGTTTCTTGCCGGCCGCTTTTTTCAAAACGGCCTTACCGCCGCGCGGAGCATTCACTTTCTTCGCGGCAGATTTCAATGTCGTCTTTTTTGTGCCCTTCTTGATGACCTTCTTCTTCGCCACAACTTTCTTGGCAGCGGTCTTCTTTGCCGGGGCCGTCTTCACGGCTGCTTTCTTCGCAACCGCCTTCTTCGCAACCGCCTTCTTTGCCGGAGCCTTCGCGGCAGCCTTCTTCGCGGGCGCTGCCTTCTTCGCAGTCTTCTCGACCACGCTGGCCGCAGCATTTGCCTTGCTCCTCACGGCAGGCTCCGGTGTTGCGATCGCAGCAGCAGGAACCGCTGCCGGAGGTCCAGGTGCCAAGAGATCGTCGGCAATGTCCTCCAGCAAACTGATAGCTCCGTCGTCCTTCAGTGCCATGCTCACGACGATCTCCTCTTCATCCTCATCGCCGAATAGATCGTTGTCTTCGTAACCATCGCCACCGGCTTCGTCGTCCCCATAGTCCGCGGTTGCATAGATCCCAATCTTCTCATCCAGCCCGTCGAAACGATCATGCTCATTGAACTTCATCGTCGCACCCTCGCACTGAAAATAACCCCGGTTGCCGCACCCACACCGTGACATCGCACTGCATCTTGAACCGCAAGGTCACTGCAATAAAAATGCAAATGCCATAGCACGGATTCTAGCAACAGAATGCATCGTTACGCCAGAGATGGCAAGCACTCTTTTCATGGAGGTCGCCAATGCAGCAGCCTTCCGTCTTTAGTTGGGGGCCTTTCTCCGCTTTGCCGCAGCAGTCTTATTCTGTGTTTTGATCTGCGAAGTCTTCGCAGTCTTCGCCGCGGAAGACGTGGAAGCGCTCGCCGCACGTTTCACGTTTGGTCCAGTCTTTGCGCCGGCCTTCGCGCGTGTACTGGTACCCGCACGGGCTCTTCTCGTTCGTACATGAGTTGCTGGAGCCAGATGGATCGGTTCACTGACTGCAAGTGTACGGCCCGGCCGGACCGTACTCGACGATAGATGGTTCCAGCGCCGAAGGTCTTCCACCGAGACATTGAATCGGTCCGCCACTGTGACCAGAGTGTCGCGCGCGCGCGTAACGTAATGCAGAGTGCGGGCTGCCGCAACCGTAGTGGCCAGCGGAACAACCAGTTCATCGCCCGCTTCGATGGGTGCGTTTGTATCCAGGTTGTTCGCCGTCGCAATCTCCGAGGGACGGCCATGAAAGCTGCTCGCAATGCCGTCCAGCGACTCGCCGGCGCGCACCACGTGAAAACGCCAACTGCTCCGCTTATCCACGGGAATCTTCTCGATGCGCTTGAGATAAACGTCGCGCATACCCGCCGGTAGATGAAGATCGAAATCCATATCGCTCGGCGAAGTCATGCGCAACAGGCTTGGGTTCAGATCGACGATCTCCTGCAACGAGGATTCCGTCACATCCGCCACCAGCCGCAGATCGACCGGGTAGTTCACCGTTACCGTATCCGAGACAACTGGCGCATCGGGCACCAGGCCTTCCAGTCCGTACTGTTGCGGGTTCTTCGCCATAATGATGGCCGCGATGATGCCGGGGACATAGTTCTTCGTCTCCTGCGGCAGCTCGTTGCGGCGGTACAGCTCCCAAAAATCCGCATACCCCGTGCGCATCACGGAGCGCTGGATATTGCCGGGACCCCAATCGTAGGCAGCCATGGCTAGATACCAGTCACCGAATTGGTCATAGAGCGACTTCATATACTTCGCATAGGCAATCGATGATTTCTCCGGGTCGAACCGCTCGTCGAGCCAACCATTGCGCGTGAGCCCATACGATCCAGCGAAGGGCATGAACTGCCACATGCCGCCGGCGCCCGAATGCGCGTTCAGGGCCTGCGGCTGGAAGCCCGACTCCATCACCGCCAGATAGATCAGGTCCTGCGGCACGCCCTCCTCGCTCAGGTCCTTCGAGATCATCTCCTTGTACTTGCCAGCGCGTTCCAACGAGCGCAGAAGATGCGCGTGTCCCGTAGGTGAGTTCGTGAAATAGCTGATGAACCCCGCCACATAATCGTTGACCACCAGCGGAAAGTCCGACTGCGTCGTCTTCAGTTCTTCCGTGACCTTTGCAGTCAGGGCTGCATCCGGCGGGAAGGTCACTTCGTTCGCGGCATCCAGCGGCGCGGCTTCAAGCGGCGCACTGAAGCCATTGCCCTGCTTCAGTGCGGACATCTCCAGAGCATTGATCGCATTTACCAGACGCTCGAACTCCTCGGAGAGCTGCGCATCGTTCTTCACATCCATTCCGCTGGTCAGCATCATATCCACAGCCAGGTCGAAGTCGGAGCGCGCAGCTTCCAGCCGTTCTCCGTGGTAGTTGTCCACCCCGCTTTGATACGCCCTCTCAACCTGCTGGATGAGTTGCTGCACCTTGTACGCCTTGGTAGCGATGTCGATGGCTTGCGCTTGCGTGATCGCAGGTGCAGGAGCTGCACTCGGCGGTGGGGCAGCGATCGCGGGCGCAGTGGCCTGCGCGGCAACCCCGCTCGAAGCGCTCTTCTTCTGTTGCGGACAGCCCGTCAGCAGCAGCGGCACGCACCCAATCGCGACTGCCCACCGCCGCAACCCGCTCACCATCCGCACCCGTTCGTCTTATCCATCAAGAATATGGTCCCGCTCCCAGGGCCGCAACCGCATTGCTCATTGTATGACGTTTGCAGAACAATTCGGGCCGCAGTCAGCGCCTGATTCGTTGGTAACCCCGAGATGCTTTGCGAGGTGCTGCGCGCCCATGCACAGTGCCCTGCATGTCCGTCCCGCAGTGGTAGCATCGAAGATTGAGGCAGTTTGCACCCCGCATGGACCCGAACCACATTCGCAATTTCGCCATCATCGCGCACATCGACCACGGCAAGTCCACGCTCTCCGACCGCCTGCTGGAGCTCACCGGCAGTCTCACCGCGCGCGAGATGCAGGCCCAGGTGCTGGATGCCATGGACCTTGAGCGCGAGCGCGGCATCACCATCAAGGCCCACACCGTGCGCATGATCTACCAGGCGCACAACGGCGAGACCTATCAGCTCAACCTCATCGACACGCCCGGCCACGTCGATTTCAGCTACGAGGTCTCGCGCTCGCTCGCCTCCTGCGAGGGAGCGCTGCTGGTCGTCGACGCATCGCAGGGCGTCGAGGCGCAAACCCTCGCCAACGCATACCTCGCCATCAACCACGGCCTCGAAGTCATCCCCGTCATCAACAAGATCGACCTGCCCTCGGCCGACATCGAGCGTACCCGCGAGATGATCGAGAAGGCCGTCGGTCTGCCCGCCGACGATGCGCTCGCCGTCTCCGCCAAGACCGGCGAAGGCGTCGCGGAGATCCTCGAGGCCGTCGTCCATCGTCTCCCCCCGCCGCTCGGAGACGCCGACGCGCCGCTGCAGGCCCTCATCTTCGACTCCTGGTTCGATCCCTACCGCGGCGTCATCGTTCTCGCCCGCATCATCAACGGCCGCCTGCTCCAGGGCATGAAGATCAAGATCATGTCCAACGGCAAGACCTTCGACGTTGAGAGCATGGGTGTCATGACGCCCAAGCCGGTCGCGCTCGCCGAGCTCTCCGCCGGCGAGGTCGGATTCTTCGTCGCCAACATCAAGAACGTGGCCGACACCAAGGTCGGCGACACCATCACCGAGACCGCGCGTCCCTGCACCGAGGCCCTCCCCGGTTTCGAAGACATTAAGAGCATGGTCTTCGCCGGACTCTACACCGTCGACTCCCACGCCCACGCCATGCTGCGCGACGCCCTCGAAAAGCTCCGGCTCAACGACGCCAGCTTCACCTTCGAGCCGGAGTCCTCGGTCGCCCTCGGCTTCGGCTTTCGCTGCGGCTTCCTCGGCCTGCTGCACCTCGAAATCATTCAAGAGCGTCTCGAGCGCGAGTACGACCTGGACCTCATCACCACCGCGCCCGGTGTCCGCTATCAGATCGCCCTCACCGACGGCAAGGTGGTCGAGGTGGACAACCCCTCGCGATGGCCAGACACCTCCGAGATCGTCTCCGTCGCCGAGCCGGTCATCACCGCTCGCATCCTCACCAACGAGGAGTACGTCGGCGGAATCCTCAAACTCGTCGAAGACAAGCGCGGCCGCCAGAAGAACCTCGAGTACGTTACCTCCACCCGCGTCATGATCACATACGAACTCCCGCTCAACGAGATCGTCCTGGACTTTTACGACCGCCTCAAGACCATCTCCCGCGGATACGCATCGCTCGACTATGTTCTCTCCGGTTCCTGGATCTCGCCCATGGTCAAGTTGGACATTCTCATCGGAGGCGATCCTGTCGATGCGCTCTCTATCATCGTCCACCGCGACTTCGCCTACGACCGCGGCCGCGCCCTGGTCTACAAGATGCGCCAGCTCATCCCCCGCCAGATGTTCGAGGTCGCCATCCAGGCTGCCATCGGCGTAAAAGTCATCGCGCGGGAGACCGTCACCGCTCTACGCAAGAACGTCATCGCAAAATGCTACGGCGGAGACATCAGCCGTAAGCGCAAGCTCCTGGAAAAGCAGAAGGAAGGCAAGAAGCGCATGAAACGCATCGGCAAGGTCGATATTCCGCAGGAGGCCTTCCTCGCCGTCCTCAAAGTGGGGGAAGACTAGTAGCGAGTCAATTTCAGTGTTTTGAAAGGGTGGCACTTCAGCCCCGCCGCAAGCGATCCTTCCCAATGCGGCTTGAGACGCCGAGGGAATCTCAAACACTACGGCAGACCTTACTTAGCGCATTTTCACCAATGGTATAGAGTGTCGCTCTGCGAGCAAAATGCGGGGATTCTTCGCATCGCTCAGAATGACAATCCTTATTCCTCTATAGCAATAGTGAAAATGCTCTAGATGTATACTTGGCGCTCCTCTGCTCTGTGGAAAGCCTCTTATTTACAAATTGTTCTGTACAATTCAAGCAAATCCAAAAGCTCTCCGAACCATTAGCTTGAATAATTGAAAACAATGAACTTGTGGCCATGGCTGCTTAGGTTCATCGCCATTCGCTACAGCCGCTCGCTCATGGTGTGAATATCCCGTGCCACTCTATCCACAAATTATCCACAGGAGAATCCGCAATCCCAGCAGATGCCGGCTTCCTCGGCAGCAATACAAAAGGGAGACCATTGTGGCCTCCCTTCTGGCTGAATCTCTCTGACGGCTATTTGGTCGCAGGCTTGGCCGGGGTGGTACTTGTGGCCGGCTTCGCGGGTGTAGCGGTGCGTGGCGTCGTCGAGGCTGCCGGCTTCGGGCGGGTCGCTGCTGGAGCTGAGGGCGGCGGCGGCGCAATTCCCGAAGACTTGTTGTACGCGTCGATGACAGCCAACGTAATATCCGCATTCGGTTGCGCCGCGGCCCAGATCACCGGGCTCTGCTGGTCGCCCACGTTGATCAGCAGCGTATAGCCGTTATCGCTGACGTACTTCATGCATCACTGTAGCAAACTTCTCAGCTACCTTCCCCAACGCCTCTTGTATGTCGGCATTGTATGCGTTCGAGGCGTCTTCGGCTTCGTGCTGATACGCCGTGTCCTTGGTGTCGATCACCTTCACCTTGGCGGTGCGATCAGCCTCCGAAAGCGTAGCCGGTGCGGCCTGCAACTGCTTCTTCAGCGTGTCAATCTCGGTTGCCATGGCATCCAGCGCGTCCTTCTTAGGCTGGTACTTCTTCTGCAAATCTGCGATCGCTTGCTGGCCTTCGTTGGTGTCGGCTACCGCATCGTTGAACATGATCAGCGCGACGCGCGCCGGAAACGCCGACGGTGGAATCATCACGGGAGCTTGCGCAGCCGCTGCGGCGGATGGTGCGGCAGCGGGAGTGGGTGCGGCAGGCGCGGACGAAGCGGCTGGAGCAGCTTGTTGAGGTGCGGCAGGTAACGCTTGGCCAAACGCGGCCACAGGGAGTAGACCCGCGACCAGCGCGGTGAGGAGAACAAACTTGAGTTTCATGCTGTGTGTAAAGCTCCTTGGAAGTTTTCCTAATCTTTGGGCCGGCGGCATGCCTTCGCGAGCCATCCGGGTCAGTTGCCCTGCATCCGCCTGCCAAGTTGCCGGTATCGCGCAACTAAGCTAGGCTCTCACCACGCCATACCGCCCTTGATCGCCATGGTCCGGGTGCAGACAATGAGAATCCGCGGAAGCGAGAGGGCTGCTAGAACACTTATCATTATAGGTCTCGATTTGCGCGAGGGTCAAACCTCAACCTTCCGAATTGTGGAGTTTGCCATAGGCACTCTCCTATTTTTGGGGAACAACTCCACACAGAAAAATGAAGATCAAGTGGATTCGGGGCAATTGCCAAGGGTGCCTTTGGCATTCCAATTGCACTTCGTTCCATTGCAAGCGGAAGTGCTTCTCTTGTTTAGGGCCCTGTTCCTTCGGGAACACATGGTTTTGGGCATGATTTCGCAGCATCGTCTGGGGCGTGGTTCGACCGTGAGACACATCTCCCAGGCCGGGAAGAGGTGCACCCACCGTAGGTGCAGTACCCGGGTATCTGGTCTTGCGTTCACTAGCAAGACTTTCCAGGAGGCCTTTGACAGGCCATTGTGTAGGGGCCGCTCCCTCCCCAGGAAGCGGCCCTTGCGCTTAATCGCACAGTTCGCGAGAAGGGACAGAACCGGCAACTCGTTTGCCCAAGCCTCCCTTGCAAATGTTTCTCTTGCTACGATTTGGCTTTGAGCGTATGATTGTCAATGAATTGTGAACCGGCCATGGGTGCAGACCGCTGATTGATCGCTGGTCTTCCTATGGCGGAAACAACACAAGGGAATACACGGAACCCGGCGGACTTTATGGAACCGACAGCCCCCGCTGGATTCGATGCACCCGATCAGATGCGCCGAACGGTTGGACCGCGAAAGGTGCGCCCAATCCATATAGGTTGCAAATAGGGGCAAGGGTGAAGGTTTGCCATAGTTGGTATGACCGCACTTTGGCAATTCCAGGTGGTTTTTGGCTATTTCTGGTGGCTTTTGCTATTCCGGGCCGTTGAGAATCCCCGGTGGCTTTTGACAAATCCGCAGGCGCGTATCGCGGTTTTCCGGCTGGTCGCGGCTGATGGATGAAGTAAGACGAAGTTCGAGTACAACTTGATACCGTTTCCCCCGACGCTGCAAAACCGGTTTGCTCCCGTCTCCGCGAACTTCGCAGGGAATGAGCAATCCTGCAAGCGTGGGAAAGAAACGAGAATCGCCAACCCGCAATAGGAAGTGGAAACATGAGTTCAGAGCAGAATGTACCCGAGGTGCAGATGCACCAGGGTCCACCGCCACCGCCCTCCCAGATGGAAGGCCAGATGGATCAAAACACTCCGGCACAGATGGATCAAAACGGACCGCCGCAGGACTCCGCGCACAACGTACAGCACGGCATGGGTCAGTCCAAGAGCAGCCGGCGACGACGCCGCAAGCGCAAGAACAAGTCGCCGGACGCTGGCCAGCAGGGCGCCCAGAGTGGTGCCGGCCAGTTCGTCGGAGACCTTCAGGCGGGCGATCAGGGCCAGGTACTGGCCTCCGGGGGCCAGCCGCCAGAACTTCCAGGCCGGAGCGCCGCAGCAGACGGGCGCCGGGCCATCCACCAAACGCTGGAAGAAGAAGTTCCGCGACCGCGATCGTCAACGCGCACCGGAGAATCCCGGCAACCAGGCCGGAGCGGGCGGCTTCAGCAATGGCAATGGCGCGGGCTATCGCGACGCCAACAGCCATCAGCCCGGCAACGGCGGCAGCTTCAAGCGCAAGGGCAAGCAGCAGCGTGGCCCGCGCAGCTTCGTCGGTCCCATGGACCACAGCTATCGCGCGGTCAACGGCAACTTCGCCGATACGCCGCCCTCCACCATCGAGGCCCAGGGCAACTACCAGCCCAGGGGAGGCGGCTCACGCGGCTACGTCAGCGACTCCCAGCCCATCGACTACTCCATCGGCCGCCCCATCCCCATCCCGGACGACGCGCCAACCAAGATCTTCTTCTTCATCGAAGACCTCTTCTTCAACGCCAAGATCACCGAGACCGCGCGCAAGCTGGGCGTCAAGGTCGCCTTCATCAAGAACGACAAGGACGCCGTCGCCGAGCTCACAGACAGCGAGGAAGCGGACCGGCCGGGCCTGATCGTCTTCGACCTCAACAACGCCAACGCCAAGCCGCTGACCCTGATCCCCAAACTCAAGGCAAAGCTGAAGAAGAGCACCTCCATCGTCGGCTTCCTCTCCCACCTGCAGAACGACCTGCGCGCCAAGGCCATCGAGGCGGGATGCGACACCGTCATGCCCCGCTCCGCCTTCTCCCAGAACCTCCCCAACCTCCTCCGCCGCTACGGCCTCCAGGAAGAGGAAGAAGACAACTTCAACCAGTAAAAGGCAGTTGTAAGTTATGGTTTTACGTTGTGAGTTTGAACAGCGAGCGGCCTGCCACGCGCGGGCCGCTGTTATTTTGCCGCCACCGCCGCATGAACCGCCAGCAGTTGTTCCAGCAGCCCCTTCAGCTTGTCCAGCCGCAGCGCATTCGCCCCGTCCGACTTCGCCTGCGCCGGGTCTTCATGCACCTCCAGGAAGACCCCATCCACCCCCGCCGCCACCGCCGCCCGCGCCAGCACCGCGATAAACTCCGGCTGCCCGCCGCTCACGCCGTTGGCCGCCGAAGGCGTCTGCACCGAGTGCGTCGCGTCGAAGACCACCGGCGCGAACCGCCGCATGATCGGCAGCGATCGCATGTCCACCACCAGATTGTTGTAGCCGAAGCTGGCCCCGCGCTCGGTCAGCATCACCCGCGCCGCCTTGCCCGCAACCACCGAATCGCGCACCTTCAGCACCGCGTGCTGCATGTCCAGCGGCGCCACAAACTGCCCCTTCTTGACGTTGATGGCCCGCCCCGTGTGCGCCGCGGCAATCAGCAGGTCCGTCTGCCGGCACAGGAACGCCGGAATCTGCAGCACCGCCTCCACGTCGCCCAGCGCCTTCGACAGCCGCAGGCAGTCCTCCGGCGTATGCACGTCGGTCAGCACGGGCAGCCCGTTGCTCTGGGCAATCGCCCGCAGAATCCGCGCGCCCTCCACCAGCCCCGGCCCGCGAAAGCTGCGGATGCTGGTGCGGTTCGCCTTGTCGTAGCTGGCCTTGAAGATGTACGGAATGCCCAGGTCGGCTGCGATGCGCTGGATCGCGTCGGCCAGCATCCGCGCGTGCGTCTCGGACTCAATCACGCACGGCCCGGCGATCAGGAACAGCTTGCCGCGGCCAACTGGAACAGCGCCGACATCAAAGGAATGGTTCACAACAACCTATTCTATGCACCTTACGCGATCAGTGGGCGGCGGAAGACCCATACGCCCATCTGCGAACTTGATTGAAGCGGGCGTGTGACTTCCAGACATTAACCGCCCACCTGTCTCCGATCCGATCGAAGGACTCTCTGGCGACATCGCGGTCGTTGAAGCGCCAGGCCAGCAGGGCAAGTTGGTTGGTGTCGTAGTTGGTGTTGCTGAACATCTCATGCTGCGCCTGATAGCCGCGCTGCAGCCGCCCCCAGTCCAATGGGTTGTTCCTTACCGTGCAGTTGCAGATGCCCAGAACGACAATGCCAATCTGGTAGTACATAAAGTCGCCTTTGATGCCCCCAATTGAGTCGGCAATCGTTTTGGCAAAGGCTACATCGTCTCCGTTCTTGCCGTCCCACTTGGGCAGCAGGTAACGCGCGTAGTTCTGATAGTAGTAGAGGTAGTCGGGCTCGAATCTGGTAGCCTGCTCGAACAGTTCGGTGGTGCGCCCCTTGTCCCAGCCCTGGGCCAGGGCAACGGTCTGCATCTGGAAGAACCAGTCCGGGCACATCGGCGACAGGTTGGCAGAGTTGTCGAGAACGTTCTTCGCCTCCGCAATGCGCTCTTCAAACAATCGCTGTCCGCCGGGGCCGCCTCCACGCGCTGCCCAGGCATAGCGGATGTAGGCCCTGGCCAGCGCCACGCGCGGCGTAATGGACTGCGGTCGCTCTGCAATCCACGCGTTCAGTTGTGCGATGTGCTCCTCGGCAGTTGTGCCTTCCTTGGCCTCCAGCGCCTGATAGAGACGGGTGATCTGCCAGCCGCCGCCAACCAGCCGTGTCTTGTCGGCCCGGATCTTGTCGGCAATGGCGTCGATCTCCGCGTAGTCGCGGCGTAGAAACAGTTCAGAGACATGTGCCTTCAGCTTCGTCGTCGCAGCGGAGTCCTCCAGATCGTCCTGCGCAGGCGCAACCGCAGGCAGCGCGCTCGGGCGGAGCTGGCAGTTGCGCTGTCGCCAGCGTGGGCCGCAGGGCAAGTCCAGACACAAACATCAGAATTGAGACAACGCGGGAGAATCGCATCGTTCGTCTCCAAGAAGGCGGCCCCAGTATACTCTCGCCTGTGCGAAATCAAATGAGAATATGCGGTCAGGATTCGGCTGTAAAAAACGCACTGCTCCCTCCTCGAGGGGACCTTTGCGTCAAGGAGGGATTCACACCCCGCAGCCGTCTACCGCACCGTCAGCAGTTCCGTCTCGTACGGCTTCAGGTCGAGCTTCAACGTCACCCCGCCCTTCGCCGCCGTCGAAGCCACGGGCGAGACCGTCCCGGTGGCCGGGTCCCACGCCTCCACTGTCTTGCCAGCCGTCTTCAGCGTCACCGTGTGCGCGCTGGCCTGTGCTCCCTCGTTGAAGAACAGGATGACGTCCGCGTCCTTCAGCCTCCGCGTCATCACCTTCAGTGCGGTGTCTGGCACGTCGAGTGCTACCCCGCGCGTGCCGATGACGGTATTGAGCGCCGCCTCGATCGCCGCTGGAACCACCTGCGGTCCGGGAGGCGTGGCCGGCGCATTCGACGGAGGAGTCGGCGTTGGAGGAAGCTGCGCCGAGGTCTCTACAGTCGCAAAGGCGAAGTCATCCGGCATCGCCGCACGCGCGTCCCGGATCGTCTTGCCCGAAATCAGGCTCGGCGTCCGGCCAAGGAAGAAGACCTTGCCGCCGCCCTTGGCCAGCGCCTTCAGCCGGTCCAACTCCGCCTGGGAGAGAATCTCCGCAGACGGAATGACGACCGTCCGGTACTGGTTGCCGCTCATCGATTCCAGAACCCCGGCCCGGCCTTCAGGTCGGTCGCCAGCGCGTCCATATTGATGATGTCGAAGTCGATCTGCCGCTCGGCCAGCATTCGCTCCGACGACACAAACGCAGTGTCGGAGGCGGAGTCGCCCAGCCACATCGAGCTCGAAGGAATATACAGCGCCACACTTGCTCCCGGCCGCCCCATGCTCATCACATAGGTCAGCCGCTGGAGATACTGCATCAGTGCCGGCCAGCCCGGATCGCGCATCAGCGCCGAAGGCCCGCCCCGCGGTCGCGTCGGCGCGCCAGGCGCCGCCGAGTGCAGTCGCGTGGAGGCCCGAATGCGTCGGCGGGAGATGTCGCCGGGTAGAACATGGTTTCGATCACGTTTACGCCGCGCACTACCTCCTCGTTCAGGATGTAGCGCGCCATGGTCGCATCCGGCTCCGGCCGGTACGCCGCGAAGGTCTCGGTGAATGCGCGCGGATGTCCATACACATGGGCCGCGCTCGATGCCAGCCGCGGAAAATCCGAGACGGTGTCGGTCCAGATCTGGTGCCAGATGGAGTCGATCCCCGGCTCTTCAACGTACTTCATGTCGCGCAGGAAGTCGCCCTCCGAGCGAGTGAGGTCCATCTCCATCTCTTCATGGTTCAGGTGGACCTGATACTCCACGCCGTGCGCCGCGCACCACAGCCCCTGCGGCTTGAAGAAGCCGTCGCGGAACATCTGCGAGAAGACATCGTAGTAGTCGCCCTTGGCGCGCAGCTCGGCATCGGTGAGTTTAGCCGGCGGCATGGGAGGACCGGCGGGGATGAATGCCGGATCGGACTGGGGCGCGGCGGTGGCTTCGGGAGAGGCAGCCGGGGGTCTCACGCGGCCGCCGCCTTGCGACAGCAGGATCGCGCCCAGATACGGCCGGATGTCGTAGCCCTTCACCTGCTGGAATGTATCGAAGAACTTCGGCGTCCAGGGCAACCCGGCGATGGAGTAGTCCGGCTCGTCGCCGCGGAAGCCGAGGATGGTGGTGCCGAAGAGCTCGGGCATCGCCTTGTAGTAGCCCTCATGCGTCGCCTCGATGTAGGTGGCGGTGGCTTCCGGGCTCATGTAGTCTTCGAGGGGGTTGGAGGAGTCCTTGGCGTGGGTGGGGTTGGCGTCGCTGCGTGTAGGTGAGGTGCGGAAGACGTGTTCGACAACGAGGACGGTCCAGTCGGGACCGGCGGGCGCGGTCCAGGAGATGCTGCCGTTGACGATGGGAACGGCGACGTGCTCGGCCGGGACGTTGGTGCCCACGACGATGCGCTCCAGCGAGGCGTTGGTGGCCACGGCTGCGACCGCATTGGCGCCGACCGCCTGGTTCAGGGTCTCGCCACCCTTTACCGGATAACGCTGGCCGAGACTGAGGGCCTGCATGCTGAGGTCATGCTTGTCCTTCGATGGCATGAAGAGCCCGCCGGCGAATCCGCTGGGATAGCCGATGTCGTCCACAATCCACACCTTCATGTCGCGCTTTTTCGCCTCGAGCGCGAACTGCTTGAAGAAGGCGAAGTACTCCGGCGTCAGGTAGGTCGTCGTCATGCCGCCGCCGGCCTGCGCCGTCACCGCATGGAAGCCCAGGCCCTTCATGGTGTCCAGGTCGTGCGCCAGGCTCTCGATGGTCACCGCGCCATTCATTCCGAAGTAGGGCTCCGGCCCGTACTCCGAGGGAGGCGTCTTCCACGCCTGCTTCAACTCGGCTGCAGTCGGCATCTGCACCTTCTGGAAGGCATACTTCGCCACGGTCGACGAATGCTGCGACATAGTCGCCGGATGCTGCGCAGAAGTCGCCGGATGCTGCGCTGCGCTCGACTGCGCAAGGCACGGTTGGGCCAGCAGAACCAGCACACACGCAACCGCTTCGGCTGCACATGCGGCGAGCGCGGGCCAGCCAGCGGCTACGCGGCGGTTCTCGCGATCATCTTTCGTTACAAATATTTTCTTCATCGGGTGCTCCTCATGGCGCGTGGTTCGATCTCTTCCGTGTGCAGGAAAAGTCTGCAAACCCACCGCAAAGCGTTATACATCGCCAGAACAACGTTTGGAAACGCCGGCGACAGAAGTTCTGCCTGCGCCTGCATGGCCCGCATCGAAATCCCCAGTACGCGGCAGGACTTACACTGGATACAGGCACCTCTCCGAATGACTCCACGATCCAAATCCGCCGCTCCGCGCGCTCCGCTGCATTTTCTCGGGCTGGCCTGCGCCATCGGCGTCTCCACCATCTACTTCAACCAGCCGCTGCTGGTGGAGATGGGCAAGACCTACGGCGCGCCCGCCGGCCGCGTGATGTATGTCGCCAGCGCGACACAGGTCGGGTACGCGCTTGGACTGCTGCTCTTTGTTCCGCTGGGCGATCTGCTGGAGCGCCGCGCGCTGATGATGCGGATGTTCGCCGCCGTGATTGTGGCGCTTCTTCTGGTCTCCGCGGCGCCCACGCTGGCCTGGCTGATCGCGGGCAGCGTCGTGCTGGGATTGGTGGCCTCGGTCACTCATATCGTGCTCCCCATCGCGCCGGAACTGGTGCCCCAAAAGCAGCGCGGCCGCGCCATCGGAACGGTGATGATGGGCCTTCTGCTGGGCGTTCTGCTGGCTCGTACCTTCTCCGGCTGGGTCAGCCATATCCCAGCGCTCTTCGTCTACGCGCCGCGCCTCTTTCCCAAAGGCGCGTTCTGGGTCACAGACGGTTGGCGCTATGTGTTTTTCATCGCCGCGCTGGCCAATGCGGCGTTTCTTCTTGTGCTCGGCCGCGTGATGCCGCGTCTGCCGCCCAAACAGGACATGCGCTACGCCGACGCGATGCGCTCCCTATGGACGCTCTTCCGCACCCAGCCGCTGCTGCGCGAATCCAGCCTGATCAGCGCGCTCGTCTTTGCCGCCTTCAGTTGCTTCTGGACCACGCTGGCCTATATGCTCAGCAGCCACTATGGCCTGGGCGCGGGCGTTGCGGGCAGCTTTGGGCTGGTCGGGGCGGCTGGCGCAACGGTCGCCCCAATCGCGGGCAAGCTGGCGGACAAGCACGGAACGCGTTGGGTACTGACCACCGCAATCACTCTGCTTGCCGTCTCCTATCTGGTGCTGTGGGCTGGCGAAGCGTTCAGCCTGCCGTTTACGCTGCACATCGCCGCACTGGTAGTCGGCGTCATCGTGCTGGACGTCGGAATGCAGATGACGCAGATATCCAACCAGACGCGCATCTTCGGCCTGGTGCCCTCGGCGCGCAGCCGGTTGAACACCGTCTACATGACCATCTACTTCTCCGGTGCAGCGGCCGGATCGGCGCTCGCCACCATCGCCTGGGACCACTGGCAGTGGAACGGCGTCTGCGGACTGGCACTGGCTCTGATCTCGCTCGCCGGCCTCTGCCACGCCCTCGGCACGCGCACCCCGAGCCCATTCAACCCCGACTCGCGCAGCGAACCACCCCCTCGACAGCGTGCTCGGAAGCCTAGCGCGAATCACAGGAAAATCGCCGCGCGAGCACTTATCGCTTCAGCAGGTCCACCGGCGGATTCACATCTTCAATCCGAAAATAACCTGCCAGCGCCGGATGCCGCTTGGCCACGGCGCGATACATCTCCCACGCCACGCGCCGATAGCTGAAGTGTCCCGCCACGCCGCAGCGCAGCTCGGCGATGTAGAGCGCCTCGGCAAAGTCCATCTTGAACATCGCCCGCACGCGCGTCCCCAGCGGCAGCAGATACGCGGCAGCCTCCGGCCCAGCCGCATCGCGCAGGCTGCGGTAGGCGGCGTGCGCGGCATCCATTGCGGCGGTATAGGTCTCGTCGAGTCCAGCCTCGGCCAGCGTGGGCTGCCCGGGGCAGACCGGCGTCTCGTAGCCGTGCAGGTCGGTGAAGGGCTGCATGAGCTGCACGCAGCGGCGATGGCGGTGCATATCGCGGAAGCCGCCGATGTCCATCAGGATGTCGAACCGGAAGCTCTGCCCGGCGGAGAAGGCGCGCGGCAGCTCGTCGTGGCGGCCGCGATGCTTCACCCCAGCGCGACAATCTCCGCGACTTGCGTGACTCGCTAGCGACGCAACCGTGCGCTGAATCTGCCGCCACGAGTAGTGGCACTCCGCGTACAGCAGCGAAGTCGCAAGCTCGATCTCCAGCGAGCCCGCGTCCTCCACCAGATCGACCACCGGCGCGTCCTCAATCGCCTGCCCTGCCATCAGCTCGGCGGCGGCCTGGCGCATCTCGGCGCGCGTGGCGATGGCATACTCATTGGCCGCGGAGTACTTCACCAGCGTGGGCGCCGTCTTCACCTCGCGCAGCAGCGCATCCGAGAGTCGCGCATGGAAGCCTCGCGGCCCTGTGCATCGGGGATGGTAAACGACGCTGCCTCGCCAGCAGAACACGCGCCTCGTCGTGGGTGACGTTCCATGCAGGCTCTGCCGCGGCAGCTTTGAGCCTTTCGCCCAGACTGCGCACCTCGGCAAACTCGCTCGCCAGCAGCCGCGAGATCTGGTTCTCCAGCGTACGCGCGCTCACGATCTGCCCCAGCGATGTGTTGGTCGCCAGCGGCAGCAGATAGCGCGCCACGTCGAAGGCGCGTGCCTTCAGCGTGCGCAGGTACGCTCTCGTCCTTCATCTCCGCGGGCTGCGGGATAGCGCTCTTCAGCGCCTCCAGCATTCCCGCGCCAACGCGGTCGTAGGCGGCAAACAGCGCCTCGATCGAGGCCGTGTAGACCTGCCGTCCGCTCGCCAAGTGCAGGCGTGATACCAGCCCGACTTGCGGAAGTTCTGGTAGCGCGTGCTGCGCTCCTGCCCGTCCCAGCGCTGCTCGTCCACCAGCGCGACGGCGGCCAGCAGGCTCAGCCGCTCGATGGCAAACGGAATGTGCGCCAGGTCGGCGATGGAGCGGTGTCCATACTGGAAGTAAAACGTGTTCAGGAACTGCTTCCGCGCGCTGCGAGCTGATCTCGGCCAGCGACTCCTTCATGCTCAGCGACGAGCGCGAGTATTTGGCCATCGCATAGGCCAGCACCTCCGGGTCCGCGCCCTGAATGGCATATACATCGGTCTGGCTTCGCGGCTTGGCTCAGAGGCAGGCTTGGTAGCGGGTAGCTTCGGGTCGGCGGCGGTTGGCAGTTTGTCGGTCATCACCCTGCAAGGATATGTCATCCGGCGACCCCTGCACCCCGATCCCTGTGGATGAATCCAACTGGATTCGTATAATGAGGCGGGCAGAGGGAAGGAAGACAGATGAGTTCACTGGCAGGTAAGGTTGCGTTGGTAACGGGAGCGTCACAGGGCATCGGGCGCGCGTGTGCGCTGGCATTGGCGGAAAAGGGAGCTACAGTCGCATTGGCCGCGCGCAATGAGGCAAAGCTGGCCGAGGTCGCCGGCGAGAGATCGCTGCAGCGGCAGGCGGCGAGTCCGCACGAGGTATTCGCCCTCACCTGGGCAGCGAAGAATCCATCCACGCTTGCGCCAAGGCTGTCATCGCCCAGCTCGGCAAGGTGGAAATCCTGGTCAACAATGCGGGCATCACGCGCGACACCCTCACCCTGCGCATGAAGCGCAAGGACTGGGACGACGTGCTCGCCACCAACCTCACCGGCGCCTTCCTGATGACCCAGGCCGTCCTGGGCCCGATGCTGAAGGCGCGCTGGGGGCGCATCATCAACATCACCTCGGTGGTCGGCCAGACCGGCCAGGCAGGGCAGGCAAACTACGCAGCGTCGAAGGCCGGACTCATTGGCCTCACCCGGTCTCTGGCGCGCGAACTGGCCAGCCGCACGATTACTGTCAACGCTGTCGCTCCGGGATATATCGAGACCGCGATGACAGACGTGTTGACCGAGGAACAGCGCACTGCAATGACCTCGCAGATTCCGCTGGCGCGTTCTGGCACGGATCGCGACGTTGCCGCCGCAGTCGCGTTTCTCGCCTCCGAAGAGGCCGGCTTCATTACCGGCCACACGCTGGACGTCAACGGTGGAATGTACATGGGATAGTTGCAGGTTGTCCGCTGTGTTCAGTTCGCAAGATCATCTTTGCTTTCAATTGACAACGAGCAATGAGCAACCAGCATCTTACCATAATGGTATTATCTTTACGGTTAATACCTTCCCCGGTTCAAAGCTGGGCTAGGGTTAAAGTAGAGCTTCAAGGATTATGCTCCATCTGACTCCCGGTGAACCTTGGCGGGTACGCATATCGTGGCATCCAACGATTTAGCCATTGACCTCACCGTTCCGGATGTTTACTTTGTGGCTAATGGCAGATATGCAAACACTTCCCACACCATTGAACAGCATCCCTCCCGTCGCCACCATCGCAATGAACATTGGGGCGACGATCCGCACCTATCGCCTGCAAAAAGGCATGTCGCAGGGCGACATCGAGAAGCGGACCGGACTCTTGCGCTGCTATCTCTCGCGGGTCGAGAACGGACATACGGTGCCGTCGCTGGAGACGCTACAGAAGATCGCGTACGCGCTGGATCTGCAACTGGCGCAGTTCTTCTCCGATCAAGTCGTCAGCCAGGAGATGTCCGCACTGCATCTGGGGGAGGATGAAATTCGCTTCCTCACCCAGATCCAGCGCTACTCGGCTCGTCTCTCGGAGAACGACCGCAAGCTGCTGCTGGCCATGGTGCGCAAGTTCGCGCAGACCACGCTGGCGTAGAGTGCAGTGAGTAGCTGGTAGTTGTTAGGAAAGCTTCGGTTTGCAACACACGGTGGCTGGGTCTGTGCTACCCACTAATCACTACCCACTTCTTTCCCTACAGCCGGCTGGCGATCGCGTAGCCGAAGAGGGCCAGGATCAAACAGGCAACGGCGAAGGTTACCTTCTGGCGGCTGAGGTAGCGTTCGCGTCCGGCGGTCATGCGCGGCACCAAGGGAACACCCAGCGCCAAACCGCTCAGGAATCCTCCTATATGCGCCGAATTGTCGATGCGTATGCCGACATTGACAACGATTGTGCTGATCCCAATCACCAGATTGATGAGGGCAAACTTGACGACGCTGCTGCGCAACCTGCGCAGTTCCTCCCAGGGAAATGGCAGGCGGCGGTTGCTCAGCAACACGATCAGAATGCCGGCAATGCCAAAGACCGCGCCCGAGGCTCCCGCGCCGACTTGGAATAAGGAACTTGGATCGCGGAACAATAGGTCGTAGTAGACGTTGTAACCCATGCTCAACAGGTTTCCTGCAATCCCTGTAATCAGGTATACGGCGACCATTCCGTAGGGGCCGATCAGCGGCTCGCCGAGGATGCCCAGATTCCACAAGCACCACATGTTGGTGGCTAGATGGAGCAGGCCGACGTGGACGAAGGTGGCGGTGAGCAGGCGGTACCACTGTCCGTGCAGCACCAGCCAGGTTACATTGGCGCCGTAGCGGAGCAGGTCGTTTTCGGTGGGTTCTTTCGGGCTTACGCCATGCAGAACCATCCACAGGTAGACCGCAATGTTGATGGCAAGCAAGACATAGGTTCCTGGGGCCGAGCGCGGGTCCCATACGCTGTACTCGCGCCTGCGTCGTGCCTGCTCGGGAGAGTAGGCCTCGTCCGGGGCCCCTGCCCCGAATTTGGGCGTTGTGGGAATCGGCGGTGAATCGTTTTCGCCTTCGGGATGCGATTGCATGGGGGACATGATCTTGTTCTTACGCTATCGCATTTTCCCAAACAGTGGGTCAACAGGGACGCAAGTCTGACCTAGAACCTTCATGGACTGTGAATAGGATGAGATCAGGCGGCGTTTTTCATGATGCGTTCGCGAATATGGGGCGGGATGCGCTGGATCGCGTCCGATACCAGGCAAGGTATCGGTGTTGCAATCGCGACCAGAACCCACAGCGTCAGCGAGATAACCAGTCCCGCAATGGCAGTCGCCTCCAGCGAGATGGTAATCGGCGTGTGGTACAGGTGGCCGTGCAGGCTGGCACCCAGGTGCGCGATGGCCTCGATGCGATGCAGCACGGCCGCAGCCAGCAGGAATGCCAGAATAGACAGTGAACTGACCGAGATAAGCAGCACATCGATGGTGCGCGCCAGGTGCTGACGACGGCGGCATTGGGCGCACTCGGAGAGGTGATGATCGTAGTCCGTGCGCATCGCGGGCGAGAGACCGGATATGTCGTACCGCCAACCAGCGAGGATGTCTCCAATGACCGGGTCTGTGCAATGAGGTTCGGTCATGCGGCGCGATCTGGAACTTCGTGAGCCGATAGTTACCATAGTGGTATAGACATCATTCTACTTGATTAGATTAGCGCAAGGCGGAGAAAAGAACAGATTGCACGAAATCTGTTGCAGTCGCTCAAAAGGGCGATGCGCCCCGCAGATCGACTCTTCCTGCGCCAGTATGTTGAATCAAAATCGGTTAGAGAGAAATTGTAGCGAGTGGCTCGGATTGCTGCGCGAGCAGCACGCGGTTACCCAGGAGCTTCCCCCGTTCCCGTATCGCCTCTTCGGCCGAGAGCAGCGCGAGTTCGGGGACGTTGTTGGTCTCCGACAGATGGCCCAGAACGATGTACGTGGCGTTGCCGTCGTAATCGCGGGCCAGGAACTCGGCCGTTGCGTCGTTGGAGAGATGCCCGACGCGCGACAGCACACGCTGCTTCACCGCCCACGGGTAGGGGCCGTCCTTCAGCATCTCCAGGTCGTGGTTGGATTCCAGCAGCAGCACGTCGATGCGCTGCAAAGCAGATCGGACGTTGGGCGGCATGTAGCCGAGGTCGGTGGCAATCGCCATGCGGACCGATTCCGTGGCCGACTCGAAGACAAATCCGCAGGGATCGGCTGCGTCGTGCGGAGTGGTGAAAGGCGCAATCGTCAGGTCGCCGATGCAGAAGCTCGTCCCAGGCTGGAAGTACTCCACTGCGGGCAGGCTGGCCGGGTCGCGCTTGATCGCAGCCTCCGGCGCGTCTTCTTCTTCTTCCTCGGAGATTGCGGCTGCGATTTGTACGCCACCGGACTGCTCACACATCTCTGGATCGGCAGTCTCCACCGCGTCCCGCGAAGCGCGTGCCTCCTTCTCTTTCGCACATGGTCCAGCCACTGGGCGTAGGTCATGGTGGTGCGCGGGGTCATCTGCCGTACCCAGGCACGGTGCGTCGGCTCGCTGAAGTACACCGGTATGCGCAACCTGCGCGCCAGCACCGTCAGACCCGCCACGTGGTCCGTGTGCTCGTGCGTGATCAGAATAGCGTCCAGTGCGGCGGGGTCTTCGTTGGCCATCTTCATGCGCTTCAGCAGCTCGCGGCAGCTGAGCCCAGCATCCACCAGCACACGCGTACGCGCACTGGCAATCACCGTTGAGTTGCCCTTCGAACCGGAGGCGAGGACCGTCATGCGCATTCGATTAAGATACGCCGCTTCGGTGTGGATTAGCGCGCCGCAATGGCGCGATACGTGACTGTACAGATGCGGGATTTCCGGCATCATGGCCACAAGTGCCGGTCTGTCAACGCCGCGCCCGCAGGACGTAGATGCGGTAGCTGGCCGGAGTCTCTTCGCGGCTCCACCAGCGCGCGGTGCGGCTCGGCGACCACTCGGTCTCGAGCGTGTAGTCCTCGGCCAGGAAGCTCTGGAACGCGGGCCAGCGGTCCAGCTTGCGAAAATCTCCCGGCCCATCGACATACAGCGCGCTCGTGATCACGAGGACCTCTGGCGGAGACGCATTTATCGCTGCCGAGAAGCGCTCCTGCGTCTGCCTCACAAAGGGAACGTCCTCCGCGCCAAAGAGCGGGAAGTCCACCAGCAAACCGTTTGCCGGTTCCAGCCTCATGCGGTAGAGCACGTTCCCGCAGCCGGAGATGGAGTCGATGCACTGGATGTGGCCGGAGAGCCGCTGCCCGCCCAGTGCGTCGAGGTTCTGTTCCAGCGTACTGATGAAGTCCGTCTCCCACCAGCGATAGCGGTGAATCAGCACGGCAGACTGCGGCGCAAGAAAGAACCCGCCAAAGACCAGTGCAGCCAGCGCAAGCCATTGTGCGGCCTTGATGCGCCGGATGTGGGCCGTAGTGCGCCACAGGTCGGAGAGCTGCGTCCGCGCGGCTTGGGTAAAGTCCAGGGCCATCAGCGGCAGGAGAAAGATCAGCAGCGTGTAGCGGTAGTAGGGAAATCCCCTGGCCTGCACCAGGTACGAGACAAGGCCGAAGAGCGCGCCACAACCCAGCACCGCGCGTTCCCAGTCCATCGGCCGCCGGAGCAGAGCCAGCACAGCCAGCCAGAGCAGAACCAGAGGCAGCAGCGGCGAGATGCTGTGCAGCAGCAGAAAGCCGAGAGAACGATGTCCCAGCCCGGAGTAGTAGAGGACGAGTCCGTGAAGATTGGCGATGAACGCCGCGACCGCCCGCTCCCGCAGCAGAAAAATGAGCGCGACGCCCGGCGCGACGAGATAGGCGGCAATGGCAGCCACGGCATAACGCAGCCAGCATCGGTTCGGCGATTCGCCTTGCCTTCCACGCCCGCGCAGCACATAGAGCGCCAGCAGAAGCTGCGCCGCGGTCAGCGGCAGAGCGGTGGGCTTGATGGTCAGCGCCACACCAGAAAACAATCCGAACGCGGCCGCCGCCCACGGCCAGTCTCCGCGGATTGCGACAAACAGGAAGGCCGTTGCGACGACGAGGCAGACCGCCATGGTCAAGTCACGCTGTCCGCCCTCGGCCAGGCCGTCGCGTCCGTGTACCAGAATAAAAAGGCTTGCGGCATAGAGGCCCGCGAGCCAACCATCTTGCGATCCCACCCACGACGATGAAGCTGTCATGAGTGGGGCACCCATGCGGCCTGTAATCACGAAGAAAGACGCGCCCGCCGCGCCCATTAGCGTGAAGTCGTAGAGCCGCCATGCCAGGTCGCCCATGCCGAACAGATGCATCGCGGCCAGTTCAATTAGGTACGAGCCGGGCATGTTCATGTCGCCGATCTCGCGGTAGGGGGCCCAGCCGCGTTCGATGAGCCAGCCCATGTAGTGGATCAGCGACGCGTCGCCGACCAGCGGCCAGCGCCAGCTCCACACGAAGTACAGCAGCGCGCAGACGCTGAGGCTGGCGGCGAGGGCGACGCGAAAGACGCGGGCAGACCCGTTGCGCACTGGTATCTCCTTCTGTGTACGAGTCTAACGGACGCGTCTCCATATCGTTGCGCCACTGGAGTTCGTCACAGGTGAATCGTAGGCACAGGGTGAAGTTTTCTTTTCACTGCTAGGAGCAGGCTAGGAGCAGCACGGTGATGTTGTCGTGACCGCCGTTTGCATTGGCAGCGTCAACCAGCGCCTGGCAGGCGTTGTCGAGCGCGGCCTGTAGAACGAGTCCACTCGTAGCAGAGCCGCGGTGGGCAGCGGCAAGCGCTGTAGGGCTGGCACTTTGGGTGAGTATCCGCGCAATTGCGGCTTCGTCCAGTTCGCGGCTAAGACCATCGGAGGCAAGAAGATACAGGTCGCCGCGCTGTGGGTCGCAGGCGGCGATCTCCGGCTCGACCGTGGCTGCGTGCCAATGGCGCGGGTGATGATGTTGCGCAGTGGCGAAGCTGTGGCTTGCATCTGGCTGAGCACTCCGGCGCGCATCTGCTCCTCCACCAGCGAATGGTCCCGGGTAAGCAGTTGCAGCGTGCCGGAACGCAAGCGATAGCAACGGCTGTCTCCCACGTGGGCGATCCATAGTGTCGAGCTTGCCGGCGCTTCCTCCCACAGCAGCGCAACCAGCGTTGTGCCCATGCCCTGTAGGCTGGGCGACTTGCGCGAATAACGGAATACAGCCTGGTTGGCACCATGAATGGCCTCGGTTAGCCGCGCGCGGGCTTGCGTTGCGGAACCAGTCTGCGCGAGGCAGTTCAGAAAAGCCTCTGTTGCCATATGGCTGGCAACCTCGCCTCCCGCGGCGCCTCCCATACCGTCGCACACCACGAAGGCCCCATGCTCGGGCAGAGCTGCGCAGGCGTCCTGGTTGGAGCGGCGCACGCGACCGCGATGGGAGAGCATGGCAAACGCAATATTAGGCGCGCAGGTCATGGCCTCCGCCGCTGCGGAGCTTATGGATCGCCGCCTGGGAGGCTTCACTGTCGCAGCATCTGCCATTCGCACCCCCGGATCGCCGCAATTTGGGCCCGTGAAAACCATACTCCT
Organism: uncultured Acidobacteriaceae bacterium; assembly: GCA_963799175.1. GTDB lineage: Bacteria > Acidobacteriota > Terriglobia > Terriglobales > Acidobacteriaceae > Edaphobacter. Next base: position 125,151 of record CAWCWC010000011.1, read on the forward strand.
TGCCGCGCTCCAGTCCAATGGCCTCGCTTGCAGGGGTTGTTCAGCTTGTAAAGCGCCGTACAGAAGGAGTTAGGTCACTCGTTTTCCGAGTTTTCCAAAGATGACGCGCTTCTGCACAGACTCCATATACATATTCTGAAGCCAACGAGGGCGTCATGGGACAAATCATCGTAGGAGACAATTTGGAAGCCCTCCAAAGGATGGCGGCAGGTTCAGTCGCATTGATCTATATTGATCCACCATTCAATACAGGGAAAATTCAGACTCGTACTCAAATCAAAACTGTGCATGATGATCTTGGTGGAGACAGAATTGGTTTTGCAGGCCGGTCGTATCGCACAGAAAAGCTCGGGACAACTAGCTATTCAGATGCATTTGACGATTTCATCGGGTTTCTAAGGCCGCGAATTGAGGAGGCCTACCGCGTCCTCGCTCCGACTGGTTCATTCTTCTTTCACATTGATTATCGTGAAGTCCACTATTGCAAAATCATGTTGGATGAGATATTTGGCCGTGACTGTTTTCAGAACGAGATTATCTGGGCCTACGACTATGGGGCTCGTGCCAAGAAACGCTGGCCCGCTAAGCACGACAACATTTTGTGGTATTCAAAGGATCCGGAGCGGTACACATTCAACCTGGACGAGTGCGATCGAATCCCTTATATGGCGCCGGGCTTAGTGGGGCCCGAGAAAGCAGCGCGCGGCAAGACGCCCACTGACGTATGGTGGCATACCATCGTTCCTACTAACGGAAAAGAGAGAACGGGTTACGCTACTCAGAAGCCTCTTGGCATTCTTGAGCGTATCGTAAAGGTGCATTCCAATCCCGGTGACACCGTCCTAGATTTCTTTGCGGGCAGCGGGACAACTGGAGACGCCGCTGCGAGGAACGGTCGCGACTATCTTCTAATCGATAGTAATCCTCAGGCCATTGAGCTGATGCGTAAGCGATTGTTACACCTAGAGATACATGAAGAAGAAGAGGATCTCAATTCTGAAATAGCTGCCGATCAGCAGGCCTGCCTATTTTAGGTTCATGCGTGGCAATAAACGACTTGACTAACCCAGTCTCGGTTACAGGCTATTCTTGATGACTTTCATCAAAACGTCGATGGTTCCACCATAAGGTTCAAGCCAAGGGTATATATTCTCCGGGTCTACCGCCGTAATCCAGAAATCGTTTGGGTCATCCTGTCCGCCATGTTGACCCTTCAAGCCCTCTCGATCCTGTAGGACTCCATCTACGAGCAACTCGCTCTTGGGGATTAGCCAACCATAGGCACTGTCGGGATAGAGGCCCAGACAGAGTAGAAAATCAAAGTCGGTCTCCCTGATCTGCTCAAACGTAAAGCCACCGGCACCCCACATGAGCGACAACTTGATGCGAATTGTCTTGCGATTGGCCTTCAATCCGACGCCGACGCGAGAAACGGCAAACTCGGCGGCCTCCAGAAGTGATGCGGCCAAATCGCGTCCGATCTTACCCTTTGTTGAGCTGGCTTTCTTTCGGAACCAATCGAAAGGGCTTCCTTCCCACGCTTTGTCTTCTTCGGTTTTCGCTCTTGGCTGTTGGGCGGCGGCTAGGGCGGCTGACTTCGCAACAAGAAGCTTGTAGCTCATCTCTTACGCCTCGTGCTGGACTAGATTGGGCTTTCTAACTCGTCGATTATCTTCTCCTGCAGAGTCCTGTGTCCAAACAAATTTGAAATTGCCAGCAGTGGAGCTTAGCTTCCACCGCTTCGCTTGCCTATGCGCTCTTGCGCATAGCAACAGGATTGAATTCCTCTGAGATTGGCTTTCCGGCTACAGTCCGGTCCAGCGCCATGATGGCGTTGGCCAGCGCGGTGGAGGCGTTCTGGAAGGGGTCGGCTGCGTTCAGCAGACGCTCGGCCTGCTCGAACTCTCCGCCGTTGATCAGCTTGGCGATGCCTTGCATCTGTCCATGAAACGCCTTGTGCCGGTCCACCACAGCCAGATACTCCCGCCTGCCGCGCAAGTGCAGCGTATGTTCGCTCAGCAGCCATTTGCCGATGGAGCACTCCTCCGGATAATGGAGGGCGCGTGTGGCGCGTTCGCTCAGCGGCTCGTGCATGCGCGCCGCCAGCAGAAGCGTGATCTTCCATCGCACATGGCAGGCAATCGCGTCACGCGCGTTTTCGATCGTCTTTGCGATATATGTCTCGGCGGGCATGGTACGACCTTACTTCCGTTATCGGAGTTTTGCCGCAAAATGTGAGCCGGGAAGCTGGAATTCCTGAGCACATGCGTACTGAGCGGTGTGGATGGCTGCGACAAGCGACCCGTCTGCGAGGGGAAATCCGCAGCCCGCTACCGCTGGAATTCCCCGAAATCGGGAATCTGCTTCCCTAATTGGGAAAAGTCGGTTAGTCTTCCGCTACTCGGTAGGTTACGCGATGCGTGTGGCCAACATGCCGCTCGCCAAGTGCCTGGGGCTTGTCCTCAGGAACAGGTTTCGCTGGAGTTGCGCACACATACCTCGTGCTGTCGTCTTCTTTTCGTCCGGGAATGATTCCCCGGAACTCAGAGCTTAAAGGAGGATGAGATGGGGTCTCGGCGCGCCTGGCTGGTGCGGTTCGCGGCTCTGCCCCACGTTATGGGTGGGCAGGTCGTGTTACCCGCCATGCAGTTGCGCCGTCAGTTGAGACGGTTTGCTTGCTGTGTGGCCTTCTGGCTCGCACTGGCTGGGTTCGGATCAGACCTGCAAGCGCCTGCTCAGAGTGGCACGGATGGGGCGATTGGCGGGCAGGTGGTCAGCGCTGCCGGCTCGCCGGTGGCTGGGGCGTTGGTGGTGGTGCGCGATCTGGATACAGGGCTCGCCATGCGCGCGCTCTCGGGAACAAAGGGGGAGTTCCTGCTGGTGCGGCTGCCCGTCGGGGAGTACCAGCTATCGGTGCAGCAGATGGGCGTTGAGTTGAAGCTTGCTGGCCCGGTTGCGGTGGAACTAGGCGAGGTGACGGAGATCCGGGCCCGTATGCAGTCGGGTGGGAGTGGCTCGCCGGGCCTTCCCACTGCTTCGCGAAGTACGGGAACAAATGTGGCTGACGCCGATCTTGTCGATCTGCCTATAAATGGCGGCGAGTGGCAGGCATTGACGCTGACCGTCGCTGGGGCGAATGCTGCGGCGGATGGAGATGGAGACGCCGCGGAGGTAAGCTTTCGCGGGGTCGCTCTGACAGAAAATAGCTCAAGCACCGATGGCGCCAGCGGCGACCAGGCCTTCTCCGGGGCCGTGGCGGGCGCGGGCGTGGACGAAGAGGTGGAGACAGGTTCGGACGAGGTCGGCGACCGGGCTGCCGGAGTGGGCAGCGGGTCGGGTTCGGTGGCGGATGGCGGTCAGCGGGCGGGCGCGGCCTACGTCTTCTCGCAGGCGTCGGTGCGCGAGTTCCGCGTGCTGGGGCAGGCAAATGCGGCCGCCTATGGCTCCGCGCTCTACGGACACGGAGTGGGCGGAGTGGTGACGACCGTCTCCCGCTCCGGCGGCACGCGCTTGCATGGGATGGTGTTCTACACCCTGCGCCAGAGCGCCTGGGCAGCGGCCAATCCGTTCTCGGTGGAGTCGAACTATGCCAATGGCGTGGTCACTAGCTCGGTGGTGAAGCCGCCGGACCAGCGGCAGCAGTTCGGCGGAAGCATCGGCGGGCCGGGTCCTGGATTTCACTCCAGCACCAACGATGGCAGTTGGACGCGCAGCAACGCGAGACCAGGGGCAGCGGCTCTTTTATTTTTATGCGTTCGACCAGCAGCGGAGGAATTTTCCCGCAATCTCCGCTCCCGGCTACGCAGGCTTTTATTCGTTGACGGCGTCGCAGACGGCGCTGCTTGCAAATCGCGGAGTCACTCCGGCCCAGACCAATGCAGCGCTGAATTATCTCGACAGTCTGACCGGAACGGTGCCCCGCCGCGCGGACCAGACAGTCAACTTTGGGCGCGTGGACTGGCAGCGCGGAAGCGGCAGCCGGGTCGTTATCGAGTACAACCGGGCGCGTTGGAACTCACCGGCGGGCGCTCGGACGGAAGCCGTTGTGGACCGCGCCGTGGCCAGCCTCGGATCAAGCTACGGCAAGGTGGACGCGGGCGTGGCGCGCTGGGTGCAGTTCCTGAATCCTAGCCTGAGCAACGAGCTGCGTGTGCAATACGGGCGCCAGTTGCAGTACGAGTCGCCCCAGACGCCACTGCCGCAGGAGCCGAACATCGGCCCCGGTGGAATGCCGCCGGAGGTCTCTATCGGCCCGCAGGGTCTGGTCTTTGGAACGCCCTCGGCTCTAGGCCAAAAGGCCTATCCCGACGAGCGTCGCTTCGAACTTGCGGACCTGATGGGCTGGCTGCGCGGGCGCCACTTTTTGCAGTTCGGCGCAGACTTCAGCGCCATCCGCGACTACACCGGTTCGCTGACCAACGCCGAGGGCACCTTCAGTTACGACAGCAGCACGACTACGCTAACGAACGGGCAGGTAACGCCAGTGTCGTTGGGCGGGCTGGCGGACTGGATCACGGACTATACCTTCAATGTGAACACCAATCCCAACGGCGAGTGTCGGCCTAGTCAAGGTAGCTCTCTGCATTACTCTTGCTTCCTCTCCTACGCGCAGAGCTTCGGCCAGACGAGTCTCACCTTCCATACGCAGGAGTGGGCTGGCTTCTTTCAGGACGACTGGCGTGCGACTCAGCGGCTCACCATCCACGCTGGCCTGCGCTACGAGTACCAGTTCCTGCCGCTTCCCCAGCAGCCCAACGCTGCGCTGGACGTGGTCTTCGGCGCGGTGGGCGCAACCAGCGTCTTTCCCGAGGACCGCAACAACTTCGGCCCGCGCCTGGGCCTGGCCTGGCAGCCCTTTGGAGTGGGGCGCGGCTTGCTCCGCTTGGGCTATGGCGTCTACTACGGTAAGCTGCCCGGCGCCACGATTCGCGCGGCGTTGCTGGATACGGCGCTGCCCAGTTCGGTGACGCGGGTACGCATTCTGCCCACCACCGAGACCGTCTGTCCGCAGTCTGCCACGGGAGTCGGTTTCGGCTACGCCTGCTCCTATCTCACACCGCCCACCGGCGTAGTGGCGGCAACCACTTCGGCGGTCGTATTCGATCGTCGCTTCCGTCTGCCGATGGTCCAGCAGGGAACGCTCTCCATCGAGCACGGACTGGGGGCGGGGGTGCTGGGCAGCGCGGGATATGTGCTCAACCTCGACCGGCAACTGCCCAACTCGGTGGACATCAACATCGCTCCCTCCACCGATGTGCAGGAGTTCCAGCTACAGGGAGGGACCGGCGCCCTCGGCGTGCAGAACGGCGAGACGTTCGCCATTCCCGTGTACTCGGCGCGCATCACTCCCAGCTTTGGTCCGGTGACAGACCTTGTCTCCAACGCCAATGCCAGCTACCACGGGCTGACGCTGGAGGCACGGCGCGGGTTGGGCGCGGCCCAATCCGGCTACGCGGGGGCCCAGCGCGGTCTGGAGTTCCGCCTGTCCTGGACCTGGTCCAAGGCGATCGACTTTGGACAGAGCGCGAGTGCGGTGCCGCGCACCAATGGCCAGTTCGACCCCTTCACCGTGCACTACGACAAAGGGCTCTCGGCGCTGAACTTTCCCCATCGCGTGGTGGCGACGGCGGTCTGGTCGCCCCGCCTGGGCAATACGCTTGTGCGCCTCGGCGAGTCGGGCCGCCTGCTGCGAGCGGCGGCAAATGGCTGGTCCATGGCGTGGATATTCTATGAGTCCAGCGGGCGCGGTTACAGCTACCAGATCTTCGGCGGCAAGCGGCTGCCCGGCGGGCACGAGAGCATCAACGGCTCGGGCGGATCGACGGTCCTGCCCACGGTCGGGCGCAATACTCTGCGTCTGCCGGACTCAGCCAACCTCGATATGCGGCTGAGCCGCAGCTTCCGCCTGGGCCGGATGATGGGAGGCGAAGGACTGCGCCTGCGCGCCTCGGCGGAGGCCTTCAACCTCACCAACCATCTGCAACTACTCCGGCATTACCCAGCGCGCGTTTCTGGTGGGGACACCGTGCCGCTACCGGAACAGCGACCGGCCCGGAGGTGACGCCGCTGGTCTTTCAGGATGCCGCAACGGTGGCCACCGAGGGGCTGAACGTGCTGCCCTTCGGCGCGTACACCGAGGCCGGAACCAGCCAGACCCGCGAGCGTCAGATTCAGCTAGGCCTTCGCCTCGAGTTCTAAGGAAGGTCTGCACAAGTGTTTGACATTCCCTCGGCGGCTAAAGCCGCGTTGCAATTGTTGTACTTACGGCGGGACTGAAGTCCCGCCCTTTCAAAACCGGGACTTATTCAGAGCTTCCCTAATGCGTCGTAGCCGCGGGTGCGGCCGTCGGCAGTGGGCAACGCGGCGGGCACGGTGCAGGAGCTACGTCCGGCGGTATGGCGGCGCGTTGCTTGGGAGTCAGCAGGCTCACATATACGGGGACCTCCAGCGTGCCAACCTTGCTGTTGACGTTGTCCAGAATGCCTACATGCAGCGAGATCTGTCCGGGCGGCAGGTCGATCTGCTGCGTGAACTGGTACGCCTTGGCGGCGAACTCATCGTATTCGTCGAGGCGGAGGGGCATCTTGACGGTCTGGGTCAGCAGGGCAACGCGTTTGCGAAAGACGTCATAGGCCACCAAGTCGAACTCCAGCGATCCATGGAGCGTTCCATCCGGGTCTTCGGTGAAGGCGATCTCGCTGGCGGGGAAGCCATAGTGGATCTCATAATGTACGGTCTTGCTCGGCTTGGTCTTCGCGGATGCCTGCGTCTGTGTGCCAGCCGCTGTATTCGTCGCGTAGTTGGGCCATACTCCCACGTCGAAAAGTATCTGCGTGGCGACGGGAGCGTTGCCCTCCATCGATGCCTTCATCAACGCAGGGCCGGGGGCTGGCGAATCCAGCGTCGGCACCCGCTCCGCGTTGTATCCCTGGCGGTACACCAGGTGCAGGCCCGGTTGGCTAACCTCGACCTTGATGTGGTGGTAGTGGCCGTCGTCCTTCAGCGTCGGAGGAATGTAGGAGAGGGTGTAAAACCGCGAACCGTCATCGACAGCCTTGGCGATCTCCGACTTCAGGTCGTTGCTGTTGTAAAATGCTTCGCCTCCTGTGTCCTCAGCCACCGCATCCGCCTTCAACTGGGTCATGCCCATGTTGAAAAGCACACCCCTCGGGTCCACCGGCGATACGGCGATCTGTTCGGCGGTGAAGCGCTCATAGACATCCATGAGGCGATGTACCAGGGTCATATCCGGGCCTCCCACATCGTTGCCAAACACACCACCTCTGCTATTGCCGCCCCGGCTCCCGGCATGCAGTAGTGCTTCTCCCGCCCATGCATAGCCTCCGTCGCGCATCAGGTCGACGGGCATGCCGGGGGTGATCCATAGCAGGTTCTTCCGGCCCTTGATACCGGCGACATAGGCTGCAATCTGGTTCATTGCGTCGATGGTGAACTTATCCATTAAATAACTGGTGATGCATTGTCCATTAAGGCACGCCCCGAAATCGATTCGGCCAGTACGCACCGCGCGCAGCAGCGAGTCGCGGTCTGAGGTGAATCCCTGCAGCATATGCAGTCCATTCGCGGAGAGCCAGAAGATAGCCATCTTGGTGCCTTGCGGCATCGCGGTCACATAATCAGCCGCTCCCTGTAGCCCGCGAACAATAGAGAACGAATCGCTATGCAACGCGTCCAGTAGCAGGATATTGACCGGGCCGCTGGCCGGTGTCGACTGGCTGTTGGTATACACCCCCAGCGGCAGCTTGGGAGCAGTCTCCACGGCCTGAGTCTCGGTGCCGAACTCCCGGAAGCTGCGAATGGACTGCGGCTTACCGTTCTCCTCGATCATGAAGTCGGACTGCTTGAGGTCGTGTACGGGGTTGCCTTTGTCATCCGTCACCATCACGTCCACCACAATCTCGCGCGTGGTCACGTGCAGGGTTGGAACGTTGGATTCTTGCGCCGTTCCTGGGAACGGCTCTACGCTTGTGCTGGGGAAGCCTTCGGCAGGGGCAGTGGCCGCAGTCTGTGCTCTGCCTGCGACAAAGGACAGTGGGCCAAGGGTCAGGCCAATCGCAATGAGGACCGTCTTCCCGAGTCGCATTGTTCTTTACTCTCCTGTGCGTTGGTTGTGCCGCTGCTTCAACGCTGGAAGTGGCTCATTAATGTTTGCGCTCTCATCTTAGACCCGGTATCACACAGTTGGACGTTCGCCTCTACGGAAAAACATGCTTTGCCCCCTAAAATAAAACCAGATGGCGTTTACCGAACAGTTCGACGTGGTGGTGGTCGGAGCCGGACACGCCGGCTGCGAGGCGGCAATGGCCTCCGCGCGCATGGGCCTGCGCACGGCCCTCTTCACCCTGAACCTCGACCTGATCGCGCAGATGAGTTGCAACCCGGCCATCGGCGGCATTGCCAAGGGCCATCTGGTGCGCGAAGTGGACGCGCTGGGCGGCATCATGGGTGAGGTCGCCGATGCCTGCGGCATTCAGTTTCGCCTGCTCAACACCTCGCGCGGGCCGGCCGTCTGGTCGCCGCGCGCGCAGTGCGACAAGGCCCTCTACCGGGTGAAGATGCGCGAGGTCCTCGAGGGTCAGACCAATCTCTTCATCAAGCAGGCCGAGGTGGTGGACCTCGAAGTACAGGGAACGGGGAACAGGGAACAGGGAGCAGAGAGAGAGCGGCGAGTGACAGGAGTGCGCCTGCGCGATGGTCGTGTGGTCCACGCAGCAGCTGTCATCGTCACCACCGGGACCTTCCTCAACGGGCTCATCCACTGCGGCGAGCAGCAGTACGCCTCGGGCCGCAGCGGCGAACCGGCCAGCGTGTTGTTGGGCGAGGCCCTCAAGCGCCTTGGCCTGCGCGAGTGCCGCCTGAAGACCGGGACCCCGCCGCGCCTGGACGGCCGTACCATCGACTGGGCCCGCTTCGAGGAGCAGCCCGGAGACGTCGATCCCACGCCATTCAGCTTCAGAGCAGGGAACAGGGATCAGGGATCAGGAAACGGCACATGGGTTCCAGCCCTGCCTCAGGTCAGTTGCTATATCGCCACCACCACGCAGGAGACGCTGCGCCTCATCCGCGAAAACGTGCATCGTTCGCCCATGTATACCGGGCAGATCTCCGCCGTTGGGCCGCGCTACTGCCCGTCCATCGAGACCAAGATCGTGCGCTTCCCCGATAAAAAGCATCACCAGTTCTTCCTGGAGCCGGAGGGTCTCAACACCCACGAGGTCTACATCAACGGCATGAGCACCAGCCTGCCCATGGAGGTGCAGGCCGCTATGGTGCACTCCATCCCCGGCCTGGAGAACGCCGAGATGCTGCGCCCCGGCTACGCCATCGAGTACGACGCCATCGACCCCACCGAGCTGGACCGCACGCTAGCAGTCAAGAAGTTCGCGGGCCTCTATCTCGCCGGCCAGATCAACGGCACCAGCGGCTATGAGGAGGCGGCCTGCCAGGGACTGATGGCCGGAATCAATGCCGCGCTGGCTGTTCGCGCAGCGGCCGGCGGCGAGGTCTGCGACGGCTTCACCCTCGACCGCACAGAGGCCTACACCGGCATTCTCATCGACGACCTCATCTCCAAGGGCACCGACGAGCCATACCGCATGTTCACCTCGCGCGCGGAGTTTCGCCTGCATCTGCGCATCGACAACGCCGACCGCCGCCTCACCCCGCATGGCCGCCGCCTTGGACTGATCGACGACGTGGCCTGGGCGGCGTTTGAGGCCAAGCAGGCCCGCGCCGCAGCCTTCGAACTCTTGCTGACCAAATCCCGTGTAGACGTTGACGCGCTTCCATCGGCACTTGCGGAGACCCTGCGCGGAGACCTCAGCGACCTCGGCGCGCAGACCTACGCACAGATACTGAAGCGTCCCGAAGTCACCATCGAATCGCTCTGGCCGGTTTTGGCCAACGCAATGCACTCCAACCCAGAGCTTGCCCCCTGGCTCGCAAAATCGCGGACGACGAATGTTTTTGGTTTGTCATTCCGTACCCTGAGCTTGTCGAAGCGGGGAGGAATCTGCTTCTGCTTTTCCTGCCTCGCCGAAGAATGAAGTCCATCTTCCCGCCTGGGTGCGCAACGAGATGAAGACCGTCGAGACCGAGATCAAGTACGCGGGCTATCTGCAGCAGCAGCGCAAGTCCATGGATCGCCTGAAGCGCGACGAACAGCGCGTCATTCCGCCTTGGTTCGACTACGCGGCGTGCAGCGGCCTTTCGCGCGAGATGGTCGAAACGCTGGGCCGTGTCCGTCCCCGCACGCTCGGCCAGGCCAGCCGCATCCAGGGAGTGACGCCCGCCGCCGTCACCCTGGTCAACTGCTTCCTCGAGATTCAGGCCCGCCGGCGTATAGCCTAAGCACTCTTCGCATCCGCCGGCACGCCCGCGGAATCTTATACCTGTGCGCGGAGGGTCGCAATGACATTGCCTATTTCAAAGGGAAGTGCGTTCGTCCTGGCGCTGGCGTTCCTACTCGTAACAGCGATGGGGGTGAGGACGATGGTCTTTGGCCAGTCAACTACACAGAAGCTGCCTGCTCCGGCACTCGATGAGCACTCGACATCCCACAGCGAGACCGCCGTCTTTGCCGGTGGATGCTTCTGGGGCGTGCAGACCACCTTTGAGCGCATCAAGGGCGTCACAGCTACCACGGCGGGCTACTCCGGCGGCTCGAAGCAGACGGCCAACTACGGCGCAGTCTCCAGAGAGACCACCGGACATGCCGAGTCCGTCAAGGTCGTCTTCGACCCCATGCGGATCAGCTATGGAACGCTGTTGCGCGTCTTCTTCTCCGTTGTGCATGATCCGACGCAGCTCAACCGGCAGGGGCCGGATGTGGGCACATCCTACCGCTCGGTCATCTTCTATACCTCGCCCGAGCAGCAGAAGATTGCCTCCGCCTACATCGCGCAACTGGACGCCGCGCACGCCTTCCCCAAGAAAATCGTGACCCAGGTCGTCCCGCTCAACGCCTTTTACGACGCCGAGGACTACCACCAGGACTATGCAGAGAAGAATCCCGACAATCCCTACATCCAGGTCTGCGATATCCCCAAGGTGAAGGCTCTGAAGCAGCAGTTCCCCGAGCTCTTTCAGGAATACACCAAGAAGTGATCGGTTGCGAGACTCTTATCGTAGCGGGCTCTGCTGAGTTCTACTTTTCAATCTTCATATTCGATCGGTATAGTTTGGCGAGCGAGGTGCGCGATGAATTCGTCTGGTATGAAGTCGATTTACGGGTTGCTGTTATTCGTGGGATTAGCTGCGTCAGTGGTCGCGCAGCAGGCTGCGGCCCCGGCTGCAACTCCAACTCGGCCTCCGGCGAATCCCCATGCCGCCATACCGCTGTGGGCCAATGGCGCTCCCGGCTCCGAGGGCAAGACCGCACCCGAGGTGGTCACCACCGATGCAGACGGCGAACGAAGCGTGACCACCGTCAATAATCCGTCGATTGCGCCTTATCTGGTGCGCGGCCGCGGACCCAACGCGACGCCCGTTGCGGCCATCATCATCGCGCCCGGCGGTGGCCACTATAAGTTGACCATGGACGACGAGGGCTACGATGTCGCCAAGTATCTCAGCGGCCATGGCGTCGCCGCGTTTGTGCTCAAGTACCGCCTGGCCCACGAGCCGGGTTCCACCTATACCGTCGATGGCGACGAGATGCACGACATCCAGCGCGCCATCCGCATGGTCAAGGCGCGCGCGGCAGAGTGGGGAGTCGACCCGGCGCGCGTTGGGGTCATGGGCTTCTCAGCCGGCGGCGAGCTGGCCGTCAAGGCCGCCACCCGCTACGACGACGGCAATCCGTCCGCAACCGACCCTATCGATCGGTCAAGCGACAAGCCGGCATTTCAGGTGCTGATGTATCCCGGCGGACTGCCCCTGCCCGCCGACGTCAAGCTCACCAAAGACACGCCGCCAGCCTTCTTACTTTGCGGTGCCGACGACCGCGACAACATCGCGCAACAGTTGCCGGAGTTGTTTATCGCGCTGAAGAAGGCAGGCGTCTCCGCCGAGTTGCATGAGTACGCCGGTGTCGGCCACGGCTTCGGTCTGCGCCTCAGCCAGAACGGCGGCCTCGCCCATTGGCCCGAGCTGCTTCTCCAATGGATGGACACCCGCGGCCTGCTCCACGCCAGATAGCAGGCTAGCTGTGCTCCTCCGAGTACAGACGCAGTGCCTCCGACTGGTCGCTCACAATCGTGTTATTCAGCACCGAGGCTGCCTGCGAGCGCACCGCCTCCACCGTCTTCCACTGGTCCTTGGCAAGCGGTTCTGGCATCCACCGCGGAAGCGACAGTCCAAGATAGTCGGCCAGCGCGTGGGCGTGCGGCTCATACAGCGCGCGCAAGGCATGCAGTCGCGCGGGAGCCTCCGGATCGCCGCACAGCCGCATCCCCATCTCCTTCATCGCGCTGCATAGCAGTTCGAAGTTCGCGGACGGCAGCCGGTCCGTGCCCCCGTGTGCTCGCCACTTCGCCTCATGTTCTTCCAGCCGGAAGACGTGCCCCAGATCCACCAGCGCATGGCGCGCTATGGCGAAAGTCAACTGCGCCTGGCGCGATGCCACGCCCGGTACCACCGAGATCAGCAGAGCGCAGCTATCCAGCACAGCAGTCAGCGCCGACAGCCAGCTCTGGTTGTCGTGCTGCGAGCGGTAGTAGCACAGGATCGGGTAGGAGACGTGCGACTCCAGCAGCTCGGCGGACCAGCGCTCCCACTCGATCAGTAGCACCACCAGCGTCTCCTGCCCTCCGGCAAACGCGTGGCGGCGCAGCAGTTCGGTGCTGGTGGGCGGCGATCCCGCGCGCGCGTCCAGCAGAGCAACGCTCACCTCGCGCCGCGAAAACGCGCCATACAGCACTGGAACGTATCCAATCACCAGCGCCACAAAGCCCAGCCCCGTGCCAGACTCGCACACGATCAACGCTCGCGCCGCAAGGCTGCGCGGAACCACATCGCCCAGCCCCAGCGTGAACAGCGTTGTCCCGCTCACGTAAAGGTCAGTGCGCAGACGGCCAATCACAGTCGATGCGGCCATCGCGTCGGCAAACGGCGTGCCCAGCGCAAACAGCAGTAACCCGAAGCCCGTCACCAGCAGCAGCGCCCACACCATCAGCAGAAACAGCAGCGATCCCGGCCCATAGGTACTGAAGGCCGTCTCGCGCAGCTTGCGGTTGCGGATGCGCCGTGCCAGCGCCGCCCACGGTGTCCAGGTCACGATATAGAAGAGCCGGGTGATGCGAAGTCGCCCCGTCGGACGGCGTGGCAGGATGATGGTCTGGAATGCGTCCACCACCGCACCCAGACAGAACAGCAGCCCGGCCACCAATGCCGCAATGCGCATGGCTCATTCTACCGGGACGCGGCGATTCCGTAGCATCCATACCCACCCTCACACCCACAACCACAGCCACACAGAGCCCAAGCGCGACCGGTTTCCAACAGTCTTTGCTAATTTTGCGCATGGCCATAGCGTAGATAATTCCCCTATGGCATCCTTGGCCCAATTAAGTCCGGCAGACGGTCTTCCCGCATCCGTTCACACCGAGGTCGCGATCCTCGGCGCGATGCTGCTGGACAACCTCGCCATCAGTGACGCGACGGAGAAGCTGAAGGCCGAAGACTTCTCCCTCGACTCGCACCAGCGCATCTTCCGCGCCATCGTCGATCTGATGGCCAAGGGCCAGGGCATCGACTACCTCACGGTTCAGGAAGAACTGGCGCGCCGCCGCGAGCTGGATTCCATCGGCGGCCCCGCCTATCTCGCTTATCTCACCGAGGGCATTCCACGCAACTTCAACATCGAGAGCTATGTCCAGATCGTCAAGGACAAGAGCCTGCTGCGACAGTTGATGGGTATCTTCCACGATGGCGGCATCCGCGCGGCGGACCAGAGCGAAGATGCCATCACCGTGCTGGGCGATGTGGAGGCGCAGTTGGCCGATGTGGCCGACTCCGCGATCCAGCGCGGCCTGGCCGGCATCGGAGAGATCGTCGCAGGCAGCTTCGTCTCAATCGACAAGCTCTACGAGCAGGGCCGCGAGGTCACCGGCCTCGCCACCCGCTACACCGACTTCGACAAGATGACCAGCGGCCTACAGGACTCCGAACTGATTATCATCGCGGCCCGGCCCTCCATGGGCAAAACTGCCTGGGCCATCAACATCGCGCAGAACGCCGCCGTGCATGATGGAAAAGTCGTCGCCGTCTTCTCCCTCGAAATGAGCAAGGAGAGCCTGCTGCGCCGCATGTTGGCCAGCGAGGCACTGGTGGGTTCGCGCAAGCTGCAGACCGGCTCCATGATGCGCGAAGACCGCGGCAAGCTGATGAAGGCGCTGGAGCGGCTCATGGAATCCCGGCTCTTCATCGACGACACGCCCGGCATCACCCTGCCGGAGATGCGCGCCAAAGCCCGCCGTCTCAAGCAACAGCAGCAGGGCCAGCTCGACCTCATCGTCATCGACTACCTGCAGTTGATGACAGGCACAAACCCCTCCGGCAAGAAGGGCTTCGAGAACCGCACCCAGGAGGTCAGCTCCATCTCGCGCGGCCTCAAGGCCCTGGCCAAAGAGATGCATGTCCCCGTGCTCGCGCTCAGCCAGCTCTCCCGCGGCAGCGAGCAGCGCGCCGGCGACAAGAAGCCCCTGCTCAGCGACCTGCGCGAGTCCGGCTCAATCGAGCAGGACGCCGACGTGGTCGCCTTCATCCATCGCGAGGAGTACTACGACCGCGACAACGAGGACGTCAAAGGCCAAGCCGAGATCATCATCGCCAAACAGCGAAACGGCCCAACCGGTAGCATCAAGCTGGCCTTCCGTGCGGACTATACTCGCTTCGAGAACCTATCGGATGTCGAATCGCGTGGATTCTAAGGCAGGCATGGGTTTGAGACGGCGGGGGAAATTTCGATTCCGATGACAAGCTGGATTGATATCTCCGAAGAACGTCTAACCGCAAACTACCGCGCCATCCGGCAGGCGGTCGGCGACCAGACCTCTGTGCTGGCCGTAGTCAAAGCCAATGCCTACGGCCACGGGATTGATATCTGCTCCCCCGCGCTGACTCGGGCTGGAGCGCCCTGGCTTGGCGTCACCTCTGCCGCGGAGGGCGCGCGCGCGCGGAGTGCACTCGGCGAGGCAGGCATCGCTCCTGCGGACCAGCCCGCAATCCTGGTGATGTGCGGCTTTCTGCAGCAGGACGTGGAGGCGATTGTAGAGCACGCGCTGACGCCGGTGGTCTGGACCCCGGAGCAGGTGGGATGGTTGGAAGGCTCTGGAGTCGACGTCCATCTGGAGGTGGATACGGGGATGGCGCGGCAGGGGGTCCATCCCGGACCGGAACTGGACGGCCTGCTCGACGAGCTGACCGCCGCGGGCCTCGCGCTGGATGGAGTGCTCACCCACTTTTGCGAGGCTGAGGTAGCGCATTCCCAACTGACCCAGACCCAGCAGCGCCGCTTCGAAGCCGCAATCGCGCAGGTGCGTCAGCACGGATTGACACCGGCCTGGGTCCATGCGGGTAGCTCGTCGTCGGTCGACAATCCCGCGCAGTCTTCGCCCTGGCTGGTCGATCTCGCCAAGTCCGCCAGCGCCCGCGCCATGGTGCGCTGCGGGTGCGCGCTCTATGGCTACTGCGTGCCGATTACGGGCGCGGATGCGTATTCCGTGCGCTCCAAGCTGCGCCCCGCGCTTCGTCCCGTCATGACCTGGAAGACGCGTGTGATGGACCTGCGCGATCTACCCGCCGGCGACACCGTCGGCTACAACGCAACCTTCACCGCGCCCGCCCCCATGCGCCTCGCCCTGCTTCCCGTGGGCTATGCGGACGGCCTCCGCCGCGAGCTCTCCGCCTCAAACGCGCACGCCGGCGGCTGGGTCATCCTGCGCAGCCGCGACGGATCACCTCAGCGAGCCGCTATTGTTGGCCGCGTCTCCATGAATCTCACTCTGGTCGATGTCACCGCCATCCCCGGCGTCCGCATCGGCGACGAGGTCGTCGTTCTCGGCGACGGCATCACCGCCGAAGACCACGCCCGCCTCGCCGCAACCATTCCCTACGAGATACTATGCGGCGTGCGCCCGGGCTGAGAGGTTTGGCGGTCCGTAAGTCTTGCTTGAACTTCGCCCTAGCTCCGTTTCAGGAATCACTCCACAGATGCGTAGGAGGACACTCCCGCAAAAGGCCCGCCGGTCTGTAAGCGGGCCTTCGTTTGCCATCGAATCGTCCGTTAGCGGCGACGTCCGCCCCCGCCTCCCCCAGGGCGTCCGCCTCCGGAGAATCCGGCGCTATGTTCGCTCCTCGCGTCGTGACCGGCATTCCCGGCATGGCCTTGGCCGTCACGCGCTTCGTTTCCCTGAAAGTGGGTGAATGGCCGCGCACCGCGCTCAGGCATCGGTCCCCTGTAGCCATTCCGTGGATCGTAGCGGTTGTCGACATGGCCATAAAATCCGCGTGGGCCATGAAACCATGGCCCGGCCCCGATAAACACCCCGCCCGTGAACCAGTCCGGCCCATAGTAGCCATACGGAGCGCAGTCATAGGGTGGGTAGTCGAAGTACCCGTAAGGGCACACAGGCGCCACTCCAATTCCAATGCCAACGCTGACCTGGGCGGGTGCCAGGGATCCAGCGCTGAGTAGCCCAACAGCAATAGCCGCAATCGCGAGAGTCTTAAAGTAGGTCATAGTTCCTCCTTGCTCCTGTTTCTTAGAAGCTGCAAGGTTGCCTGTAGGTTGCATTGGAGATTTGCTTCTCCGCGAGTCTGGCCGTTAACATCAGGTGTGGAGTCAGAGAGGTATTTTTTAATGAGTGAAGGAATCAATGCGGCACGCCGCACCGAAGACATCGCGCTCGATCTGCTGAAGTTTGTGGCCTCGCAGGCCCATGTGGGCAGCAAGGCTGCCGGCGGCACCGGCTTCGGCGTAACGGCCACTGCCAAGCCCGAGGACCAGGTGACCGAGTTGCTCGAGCTCTACTCGCGCTGCCGGCAAGCGGTGGAAGCTCCGGTGAAGTAGTGGAAGCTGCCAAGCTAGAGCGAGATGCGAACCCACTGCGCGTTGCCGTGGTGGGCGCGGGGGCATTCGGGCGCAATCATCTGCGGGTTTACCGCGAGTTGGAGCAAGCAGGCGAGCAGGTCAAGTTAGCCGCCGTCGTCGATCCCAGGGAATCTGCTAGGACCGCTGCCCAGACGCAGTACGGCATCCCCGGCTTTGTGTCGATTGAGGATTGCCTGGCGGCTGTTGAGCTGGATGCAGCTTCGCTCTGCGTTCCCACTCTGCATCACGCGTCATGCGCGCAAACTCTATTAGCGGCGGGAGTCGATCTGCTGATCGAAAAGCCGCTGGCGGTAAGTCTCGACGAGGCTGACGAGATCGTCCGCCTGGCCTGCCAGCACGGTCGCACGGTGCAGGTCGGCCACTTGGAGCGCTTCAATCCTGCTGTACGCGCGGTGCGCGGCCTGCTCAACCGGCCCATGTTCTTCGAGGTGCATCGTCTCAGCGTCTTTACCCTGCGCTCGCTGGACGTCGATGTGGTGCTGGACCTCATGATCCACGACTTGGACATTGTGCTCAGCCTCGTCGATTCACCGCTGCGCGAGCTGCGCGCCGTGGGCCTTCCCGTGCTCTCGCACAGGGTGGACATTGCCAACGTGAGGCTGGAGTTCGACAGCGGTTGCGTGGCCAACTTTACCGCCAGCCGCGTCAGCACCGAGCGGGTGCGCAAGATGCGCTTCTTTCAGCCCCACCAGTATCTCTCACTGGACTTCGCCCGCCAGGACCTGCTGCTGATCGACGTGACGGCTGCGACCGGGTTGGACCTGGCGCAACTGGCTGCGCTGGCCAGTGCTTCGGCGGCTCTGCCCAATCCTGCGGTGCTGGGCGGCCAGCCTGCTCCGGGAATGTCGTTGTGCAAGGTTCCGGTCGAGCCGGGTGAACCGCTGCGGCTGGAGATCGAGTCGTTTCTGGATGCCGTCCGCAGGCGCACGCAGCCCGTCGTGACGGTGCAGGATGGTCGGGCCGCGCTGGCGCTGGCGCTCCAGATCAATGAGGCGATTGCGGCCCATGCACGGCGCACGGGTCTTTGATTGTCCCGCTGGCGGGATCGTCCATGTTGGTGATATGGGCGGTGGTCTCGGGGATGTCGAGCTTGAACTGGTAGTCCGGGAGCGGTTGGTTGAAGGTTGCCTTGGTGATGGTGATGGTCAGGCCCAACTCGTCCAGAGGCCGCTGGATCTCGATTTTGGTTGGAAAGTTGATGTCGCCGAACTTATGGTAGTTGCTGTAGAAGGCCTGCGTCGCCACCTTGCCGTCCGCGTCGTAGATGTCCTGCTGGAATGGCAGCAGATCCACGCGGCTGATTTGAATGACACGCAGGGCATGGGCGACTTGGCCCTCGGGCCGGGAGAAGAACTCGAGGTTATAGCCCGGCTCCTCGATGAAGTCCTTCTTCTTCTTCGGGTTCTCGATGACACGGCTGTCCTGGGTCATCGAGACGACCTGTTCGGGTTCCATTCCATGAATCAGCAGGGAATCCAGGACGACCGCGGGCCGCAGGCTGTACAAGCCCTTCTGTGAGTTGTTAGTCACCACATCGGATCCCACGATGGCGCAGCTCTTGGGAGGAATCAGCATCTTGAAGGCCTTGCCGTCCGAGACCATGTCCAGAATCTTGCTGCCGCCTAAGGTCACGGGGAGTTGAAGCAAAACGCGAATCTGCTCGGGCTTGCCGATAATGATGAATCCATTGAAGCTGATCGATTCCTTGACCTCGCCCTGTAGGCTGCCGCCGGTGCTGGTGGACATATGCACCCACAACGTCATGGTCTGGATCGCGGCATTGCGCTCGTCCACTTGCTTCAGCAACTGGTCTAATGTCGAGTTGTAGACTACGTCCGGCAGCCGCGTCTTCAACACACTGCGGGTGTGCGTAAGACATCCGGTGAGCGCCGGAGTCATCGCCAGAAGCCCTGTAGCCACGGCTTGTTGGATCTTCATTCGCACAAACTTCTAGTATATCTGGCAGCGCGCTCCGATGCGGACAAAATGGCAAAATAGTCTGTAATATGAATTACATGCGTCCGGATGGAGAGAGGTCTTTCTCCCCCTTCGGAACGCCTCAGAAGCAGCGCTCAGCGGGCGGCCCGATGCACGGCGCGGCGGTAGGCTTCCACCTGCTGGGTGTGCTCCTTCAGCGTTGCCGAAAAGCGGCTGTGCCCCTCGGCATCGGCAACAAAATAGAGAAAATCGGTGCGCGCAGGCGCCAGCGCAGCCTCCAGCGCGGCCATCCCGGGATTGCAGATCGGTCCGGGAGGCAGCCCGGAGTGACGATATGTGTTGTACGGAGAAGGTGACTGGAGGTCGGAGGCGTAGATCGCGCCGCGATATCGCCCTTCCAGCAGTGCAGCGTAGATCACGCTGGGATCGGTGGCCAGCGGCATCCCCTTGGTCAAACGGTTGGCGAATACCCCGGCCACCAGCGAACGCTCCGCATCCTGGTTGACCTCTTTTTCTACCATCGAGGCAAGAATGACGGTGCGGGCGATCCCGTTCCCCGAGCCGCCGGCCGTCAGGCCTAGCTGGGTCGCAACCTGGCGGAAACGGCGTACCATGGCCCCCACCATCTGCTCCGGCGTGGCGTGCCGGCCGAAGCGGTAGGTGTCAGGGAACAAGTAACCCTCCAGGGAGGTTGCATTAGGGGCGAGGTCGGCGATCAGCCCGGTCTGGCTGCGTTCGGCGGCCAGCACGGCCTCGCGCGGACCCAGGCCTACAGACTCGACCGCCTGGGCTATGTCGAAGATGTTATAGCCCTCGGGAATCGTGACCGGAATAGTATAGACATCGCCGCGAACCATGCGCGCATAGACCTCGCCGGCCGTCGCCGGCTGGTTGAAGCGGTACTCCCCGGCAATCAGCTTGCCGCCCTTCACCACGCGCAGCAGGTCGAAGATGTAGCGGCTGCGCAGCACTCCGGCCTCTTCCAGCTTCGTGGCGATGGCCTCGGTTCCCGTGCCCGGAGCGATGTCAACGTAGGTCGCAGCCTCGTCAGAGGTGCCCGCAACAGGGCCGATGGGCACATAGGTCTCCCAGGCCGCCAATGCGGCTACGACGAGCACCAGCAATAACACAGTCGCGAGATACTTCAAGCCGTGCCTTTCGTCTTTGGATTGTGCAGAGCAATCGTTCCGGTTCAGACGCCTTGATGCATTTTACGGGGATGCGCGCGCAAGGCAAGGGCGTTCAGCAGCGTTTCAACCCAATCCACTGCTGCGTCATACTCGTCTACCGCAGACCCGTCGCCGCGAAGCACCGCCCAACCCGCGTTTGGGACATGCATCGCCGGACTCGTCTATGATGGGCGCGCAGTGAATTCGACTGGAGGGACCAACCTATGAAGACTCTACTTTGTGTCTGCGCCGCGGTAATCATGGCGCTCACCCCCATAACCGCAAGGGCCGCCACCGATGTTTCAGGCACTTGGACGGGATCGTTCGCAGGCCCAGATGGCGGAGCCGGCATGCAGATTTCATTCACGTTCAAGCAGGATGGCGCCAAACTCACCGGCACGGTTCAGGGGCCTCAGGGAGATGCCATGGCCATCGGCAACGGCAAGATCGACGGCGACAAAATCTCCTTTACCGTTGCCTTCAACGGCATGACCATCAGCCATGAGGGGACCGTCAACGCCGCCGGCGACGAGATCAAACTGACTTCCAAATCGGACCAGGGGGACTTCCCAGGCGGAGAGATGACCCTCAAACGGTCCAAATAGAGTCGGCCCGGGTCAAGGCATCTGCTTGCGGATCAGCGCCACAATCCTGTCCCATACCGCGGGATCGTTCTCGATCTCGATGTGCGGCTTCATGAACGTCCGCGCGAACCACGGGTACCCGTCGCAGGAGACCGGATGCTCCCGGTAGCTCATCTGGTAGTTGCCCACGATCGTCGTCTGGCTCGGGTCCATCGCCGTGATCGAGCTGCGCCCATGCAACATCCCCTCGGTCTCGTAGAAGTTCACCGCCTCGCGCACATTCGGCGGAATGCTTCCGTCGTTCTCGTTCAACTTTTCCACGCTATCGATCTGGATCGTCAGCAGCACTGGAATCCCCAGTTGGTCCAGCCGGCGGGCCAGCGTCACCGTCTCCGACGCTCCCCAGCTATGGCCGTATAGGATGACCCGCGCTGCATTCTTCTCCTGAACGCTCGGCCGCCCGGCTCCGTTCGCGTCCAGATGCTCAAGCACGATGCGCAGAGCGCTCTTCCAGTCGCTGTTCGCGAACACCGCAGCATACAGGCCGAGCGGATAGAGCTTTTGCAGGTCCCTGGCAACCAGTGCTTCGCGATGCACCAGATTTCCCCCGCTCACGTTGCCACCCATAAACCCGATCACAATCAACTGGCCTGCGGTCCCTTGAGGTCTATGTGCCGTGGCAACCAGGCCCGCTTCGGGCCCGCCCGGCAACGCCACGCTGCTCGCGAGCGCATGCGCCTCCGCCAGACCTGTGGGCGCCACCGGCTGCGCCACCATCTGCGAGCACAGCCCAAACGCCAGAAGCACGGCAGCGCATCTTGTTCGATTGGAGCGCAACTCACAACTCGTTTGCAACGGTCTCACCATGCGCAATCGCCGCAACATGCGCTGCAATCGGCCCATCTGAGGGCACTCCAGCCACGGAGTCTCAATCGCGCGGCGTATGCCCGTCGCTTTAGGAAAGTCGTGTGCCACTGATGCAAGACTACGCTCAATCGCACAGGTACGCCGGGGATGGTTCGCTCCGGAAGCTCCTGCGCCGTAGACCCAGCGCAAAGCTCACTTCGTTACTCGACGCTTGCGCTTTCCCTGTACACGGATTCAAGAGACCCATTGGGCCAAGTAACTTAGGCCACCATCGCATCCCGCCTCGGAGACGCCTGGATGGTTCGCACCAGGTCCACCACCGTGACCAGCGGCGAGTCGAGCAGACCCGGCAGATAGCTCCGCCCAGTCTCCGCCAGCAACTCGCGGATCGCTTCTCGCAGGTCCTCGCTATCCAGTCCGAGATCGCTGTCCAGGTCGTCTAATGGTCTGATCGGAATGGCCACATTCTGCTGCCCCTGAAGGTACCGGTAGGTGGCGCGGGCTATCTCAGGATCGTATCCATACTCGGACAGGTCCTGTGCAAACGTCTCTTCGCTGTGCCCCGAACGGTCGCGAGCCAGCGAAGAACTTCGACTCTTCGCCGACACAAACAGGACCGCGAGGCCCATCAGCAGGGAGAAACCGATAAACAACAACGGTACGAACTGCTCGCCAAGCCATTGCTGTACGGTAAATGGTGTAGTCATCGCAAATGGCCGAGGGTGAGATTCCTTCAGGGAGTGGATCTCTTCGCATTCATGGCCGATGGTTCTAATCGGAATGGGCCCGATCGGCTCATTGCCCGGTCGATAAACTTACTATACTGAAATCAGCCCGCTTTGCACCATTGTATTGTCCCGTACGCAATCCGGATTCGCATCGTATTCGGACCGGAGAACATCCAACTGTTCACGGAGGAACCAGATCGCTTCCCTGTCCCCATCGCCACTCGACGCCGGCGCCTCCGCGGTGCTGCTGGATTCGCCTGCGGCATCGGCCCATTCCGTCGCTGAATCCTCCGGGCTGCGCCTGCGCGACTCGTTCGGACGGGCCATCACAGATCTCCGAATCTCGGTCACCGACCGCTGCAACTACAAGTGCGTCTACTGCCGTGCTGGCCACGAAGGCGCATCCTATACCGAGCTTCCCATCGCCGACTATCTGCGCATGGTGCGTATCCTGGTCTCGCTTGGCATCGAGAAGGTGAGGCTCACCGGCGGCGAGCCGCTGCTTCGCACAGGCCTGGTGGAGATGGTCGCCGAGCTGGCCCGCATGAGCACCGCCTTCCACGCAGACGGTACCCGCCTCGATGCGCAGCAGGCTGGCCAGCCGCTCGACATCGCGCTTACCACCAATGGCCATCTGCTGGAGTCCCTCGCCGCGCCGCTTGCAGCCGCCGGGCTGAATCGCGTCACCGTCAGCATGGACGCGGTCGACCCTGAGACCTTCACACGCATCACCCGCGTGCCGCGCAGCTATGAACGGGTACTGGCAGGCGTCCACGCCGCGCAGGCCGCCGGCCTCGGCCCGGTCAAGATCAACTGCGTCCTGCTGCGCGGATTCAACGACAGCCAGATTGAGCCATTCGCCGACTTCTCACGCCGCCAGGGCGTCATCGTTCGCTTCATCGAGTTCATGCCCCTGGAAGAGCCATCCGCCGCCGAGGACGCGCGCAATTGGAAGCCCGAGACCGTGGTGACGATGGACGAGATCGTCGCGCGACTCAGCGCCTGGCGCCCCTCCTGCGGCGTCCCGGCAGGCCTGGTCGAGCTGCCCCCGCACTCCGCAAGCGAGACCGCCAAGCGATTCACCTTTGCCGACGGCATTGGCGAGATCGGAATCATCGCGCCCGTCTCGCGGCCCTTCTGTGGACATTGCAGCCGCGTCCGCATTACCTCCGACGGCGGCCCTGCGTACATGCCTCTTCTCCCAGTCCGACCACGATCTCTATGGCGAGATGCTGCGCGGCGGAACCGACCAGGAACTCGCTTCGTATATCAGGCGTGTCGTAATGCGCAAGGAGGCCCGCCATCACATCGGCGAGCCTGGGTTCGAGAAGCCCTCACGAAACATGGTGCATATCGGCGGCTAGACATGCCGTCAATAGATGTGCATCCGTTTGTTGCGCTTCCCCATTTCCATGCGCCGGAGATTGATGTGTCTGAGGTCTGTGGTGAGAGAGAAGCGTTCCGTTCGAGGTCATCGAAAGCCGCCAGATGGACCATCTGCGCGTCTTCCACGAGGTCGCGCGCGCCCTCACCCAGACCCTAGAGCTCGAAGAGATACTGCTCATCATCATGCAGAAAATGGCCCAGTTCTTCGGCCCCGAGCGCTGGTCCATGCTCATGGTGGACGAGAAGGCCCAGGACCTCTACTACGCCATCGCCGTCGGCGAGGACTCGCAAAGCCTGAAGGGCCTGCGTGTGCCGCTCGGTGAGGGCGTCGCGGGATGGGTCGCCTCCACAGGCAATCCCCTGGTCGTGCCCGACGTCTCCCTCGACACCCAGTGGCAGCGCCTTCTCGCGCGCCCATCCCGAACTCAGGATTCGCTCCATCGCCTGCATCCCAATCCGTTCGGGCAACAAAACACTCGGCGTCATCCAGCTCCTCAACACCAAGCTCGATCTGGAGAGCGAGTACTCCATCTCATTCCTGCGCATCCTCTGCGACTACGCCGCCATCGCAATCCAGAATGCGCGCTCGGTCAAGCTGATCCACGAGCTCACCATCACCGATGACTGCACCGGCCTCTTCAACTCGCGCCACCTCTACACCCTGCTGGACGAGCAGATCGAGCTGGCGGCGGGTGATCGCAGCACCCAGTTCAGCCTGCTCTTCGTCGACCTCGACCACTTCAAGCAGGTCAACGACACCCACGGCCACCTCATCGGAAGCCGTCTGCTGGCCGAGGTTGGCGACCTCATGCGGCGCACCCTCGGGCCGGCAAACTCCTGCTTCCGCTACGGTGGCGACGAATTTGTCGCTCTGCTACCCGGCCTGGGAAAGCAGGCCGCCATCGAAGCCACCACGCAGGCTATGGGAGCAACTTCGAAAGCACTCCTTCCTCACCGGCCAGGGTCTCTTCCTAAGCCTCGCCGGCAGCTTCGGCCTGGCCACCTTCCCAGAGGACGGAGACAGCGTTCCCTCCATCATCCGCGCCGCGGACACCATGATGTACGAGGCCAAAACCACTCGTGACAACATCGCTGTCGCTGGCCTCGGTCTGCTCTCCGGCGCCAAGTCTGCCAAACGTCACGGCAAGACCGCAACCATGGCCGCCGGAGACCTCGAAGCCCGCCTCCGATAGCTGAATCTCAACCAGCAACCAGTAACCTGCAATCTGCAACTACTGCGGCGTCCGCCGCTCCAGCGTCACAGGCCGCTTCGGCTCCGGTTTGATGACGTCGCGGTTCTCCGGCGCCACCGGATGCACGCCGAAGTCCCACACCCCCAGGTTGATCTCGTTCTCCGAGACCACCTCCATCAGCGCGTATTCGCCGAAGTCCAGTGGCCGCTTCGGCGTCAGCTTCATCCAGTGACCTCCGGGCAGCGCCTCGCTGTTCAGCTCAATCACGTCCTCCTGCGTCTTTGCCTGTCCACCCAGCATTCCGATGTTGAAGCTGGCCAGCACGCGTGCATCCGTACGCACATCCGCGCGCACCATTACATAGCCGCTGTCTGCCGAACCGCCAGAGCTGACCCCGCCGCTCGCATCCGCCTTCGACCCGCCCGCACCGTGCGTGTCCACCGTCAGAGGTGTCCCGCCCCGCATCACACCCGAGTCGTCGCCCAGCCGCAGATAGATCACCGGCATGTCCACATGCAACTGCACCGCCGCCTCCACCCCCTTCAACTGCTCGATCTGGTGCGAGGCGGCGCGTGGATTGATCGCCAGTTTCAAAATATTGTGGCTCGTCGTGTGGTTCAGCTCGCCCTCCGACTGCACCAGCGGCACCAGCTCCGGCGCGCCGTGGAAGGTGTCCAGCGCCAGCACGCTGTCCTGCTCCGGCAACCGCAGGTCCGGAGCAACCTCCGGTGTCCACGCCGCGCGGTCCGCCTCCTCCTTCAACAGTTCGGGATCGATCGCCGGCGGGGGAGCTTCACCCTGCCCCTGCCCCGCATCGCTCTCCGTCGCCGGATGCTGCCGCTCCCACCGGTGCGTCGCGTCCCAGTCCACAAGGTCCGTCGGAATCTCCTCGGTCGCGTCGCGCTCTGCGCTATAGTAGCTCACGATCTTTCCCTTTAGCTGGTAGCTCGTCACAATCTGGTAGCTGCCATCCTTCAGGATCAACCGCGTGCGATGCCCCACGCCCGCCGCCTGCGTGGACATCGCGGTCTGCGAAGACCCTGTCTGCTGCGTCATCGGCTGGGCGCGCACCATCCCCGCCGCTCCCGTCACCATCGCCAGCGCACAAACCCAAACCGCCAATCGCGTCATCTTCGCCGTCCCATTCCAGCTCATCGCACTCTTGTCCCAACTCCAAAGTTTAGACGCATATACTCACCCTGCGACATCTCATCCTTCGAACCTCGAACCTAGTAATTTAAGAATAGATGTCTTTTCCCCTCAACCAGAAAACTCGCATCATCGTCGCCTTCACCTGCGTGTATCTCTGCTGGGGGTCGACCTATGCTGCTATTCGCATTGCCGACCAGCACCTTGCACCGCCGCTGATTGGCGCCATCCGGACCCTCTTCTCGGCGGTGTTGATCGGCGCCATCTGTCTGGCGCGCGGCGCCAGCCTGCGCATTCCCATGCGCACCGCGGCTCAACTTGCGCTGATCGGCGTTCTCATCATGACCGGCAACAACGTGCTGGTCATCTGGGCCGAGACCAAGGTCGCCTCAGGATACGCCTCGCTTGTCATCGCCATGATCCCCATCTTTGTCGCGCTCATCGAGACTGCCCTGCCCGGCGGCGAGCGGCTCAATCTGCGCGGCTGGCTCGGCACCCTGCTGGGAGCGCTGGGAATGCTGGTCCTGCTCTGGCCCACGCTGCTTCGCACCATCGACGGCGGCAATGCAAACCAGCGCAGCCTCTTCGGATTTGTCCTTCTGGTGGGCGCGGCGCTCTCCTTCGCCATCGGCTCCGTGCTCTCGCGCCGCTTCCGCTTCCACGTCGACACCTTCGTCGCCACCGCATGGCAGATTGGCTCCGCATGTGTCGTCAACCTCACTATCGCTACCCTCGGTGGATGCTTTCGCACGGCCTACTGGACGCGTAGCGGAATCCTCGCCATCGCCTTCCTCGCTGTCTTCGGCACGGTAGTCGCGCTCTCCGCCTACACTTATCTGCTCAAGCACGTCCCCGTCACCAAGGTCTCCACCTACGCCTTCGTCAATCCCATCGTCGCCGTGCTTATCGGCGCGGCCCTATTCCGCGAGCGCCTCGTACCCACCGAACTCGCCGGCACAGTCCTCATCATCGCTGCCGTCGCCACCGTCATTCTCTCCCGCACCAAACCCGCACCCGTCCCCACCGACCCCATCCTCGAACTCCCCATCGAAGAGTGACCGACCACTCAGCCGTCAACTGACAACCTGCAACTCCCAACTCACTTCCGCTTCCACCGCACCCCGTCCTTCGAGTCCTCAATCACCACGCCCTTCGCCAGCAGCTCCGCCCGGATCGCGTCCGCCCGTGCAAAGTTCCGCGTCTTCTTGGCCTGCGTCCGCTCCGCCACCAGAGCCTCTATAGCCTCATCTGAAAGCGCCAGCTTTGCCACCAACTCCGGCGCGGCATCCTTCATACGCCCCTCAGCCTCGGCCCACGCCAGCGCCGCCCGCGTCAGCTCCTCGTCCTTGTCTTCCAGCACCGCGAAGACTTCATCGAAGAGCGACAGCACTCGCAGCACCTGCGCCGCATTCTCCGCGCCCAGCGTGCCCGCGTCCGCCGCTGAGTTCGCCGTCCGCACCATCTCGCTGATCGCCGCCGCAGCCTCGGCCGTATTCAGATCGTTCGCCAGGGCCGCAGTAAACTCACTGGCCGACTTCGCCGTCGCCGCCGTCACATCCGCATTCGCCGCAGCCGCAAACCCGCCGCGCAACATCCGTTGATGGAACGTCCGCAGCCGCTCGATCGCATTCGTCGCGCCTGCCAGTCCCTCGAACGTAAAGTTCATCTGATGGCGGTACGGCACACTCAGCAGCAGGTATCGTATCGCCGACGCGCGATGTCCCTTCAGCAGCAGGTCGCGCAGGGTATAAAAGTTCCCCAGCGACTTCGACATCTTCTTCCCCTCCACCAGCAGGAAGCGCACATGCATCCAGTGCCGCGCAAACGTCTTCCCCGACGCCGACTCCGACTGCGCAATCTCGTTCTCATGATGCGGAAACATCAGGTCTTCGCCGCCAGCGTGCAGGTCGAAGCTCTCGCCCAGCACCCCCGTCGCCATCGCCGAGCACTCGATATGCCACCCCGGCCGTCCCGCACCCAGCGCCGTATCCCAACTCGGTTCGCCGTCCTTCGCCGCCTTCCACAGGGCAAAGTCCCGCACCACTTCCTTCTCGTACTCGTCCGAGTCCACCCGCGCGCCGTCTTCCATCCCCTCTAAATCTTTCTTCGACAGCTTCCCATACGCCGGAAACTTCGCAATCCGGAAGTACCAGCTCCCATCCTCCGTCTGGTATGCAATGTCCTTCGCCGCCAACTGCTCGATCAGCGTCACCATCTCCGCAATGTGTTCGGTCGCGCGCGGCACATGCTCCGGCCGCTCGATCCCCAGCGCCTCCATGTCCTCGAAGAACGCCCTCTCAAATCGCGCCGTGTACTCGCCAATCGGCTGTTTCGCCGCCAGTGCATTGCGGATGATCTTGTCGTCCACGTCCGTCACGTTCATCACATGTTCCACGGCCATCCCCTGCTGGCGCAGAAACCGCCGCAGCACGTCCACATGCAGAAACGTCCTGAAGTTCCCAATGTGCCCGTAGTCGTAGATCGTCGGCCCGCAGGCGTACATCCGCAGCGCCGGCGCTCCCACCGGCTCCAGTCGCTCCACCTTCCCGCTCATTGTGTTGAATAGTTCCAACCCCGCCACTGCGCTCTCTCGTCCCGCCGCAGCCGGGCGTCAGCCACGGTGCAGTCTGCTCTCTTGAAGTGATTTGCTCCCCTAAGATTCTACATTCCGCCGCACTCGAACCTCGAACCTAGTACCTCGAACCCAGTCTCAACCCCGGCGTCGCCACCAACCCCTCCTTGGCAAACTCCCCCGCACAAAACTTCCCCCACGCCGCTGCCGCAATCATCGCCGCATTGTCCGTGGACATCGCCATCGTCGGAAACTTCACCCGAAGTCCGCGCTGCGCCGCCTCCTCCGCAAACCGCCGCCGCAGCTCGCTGTTCGCCGACACGCCGCCCGACACCACAATCCCCCGCGCCCCCAGCGCCTCCGCCGCCGCAAACGTCTGCCGCATCAGGTTCCCTACCACCGCATACTGAAAGCTCGCAATCAGGTCCAGCGTCTGCGCATCGAAGACCTCCGGCAACACCCTCACCGCATCCCCCGGCCTCATCGCTGGATTCGTCTTCAGTCCCTCCGCCAGCGCCCGCCGCCGCGACTCCACGACCGCCGCCATCCCATGCGTCTGGATGTAGCGCAGCACCGCCGTCTTAATCCCGCTAAACGAAAAGTCAAAATTGACATTGGGTGCCCCATTCACGACGGTCTTATCGTCGTGGGTGGGGTTCTCATCCCTCGGAACCCTCCGCGCCTTGATCTGCTGAAACCTGAACTCCACCGCCCTTGGATTTCCATGCACCGCCAGCGCATCCATCCAAGGCCCGCCGGGATACCCCAGCCCCAGCAGCTTGGCCACCTTGTCGAACGCCTCCCCCGCTGCATCGTCCACCGTCCGCCCCACATTCCGGTAAGCCCATACGCCGGGTGCCCCATTCATGACAGCTTCATCGTCATGGGTGGGGTTGGGTGCCCCATGTCTCGATTCTGAGATGTGGGTACACAAATACAGATGCGTATGCCCCCCACTCACCACCAATGCCAGCAACGGCCCATCTGTTCCCTGTTCCCTGTTCTCTGTTCCCTGTTCCATCAACACCGCATGGATGTGCCCCTCCAGATGGTTCACCGCGATCAGCGGTTTGCCCAGCGCCAGCGCCAGCGCCTTCGCATAAGTAATCCCCACCAGCAACGCCCCTGCCAGCCCCGGCCCCTCGGTCACCGCAATCGCATCCAGATCGCCGAACCCCACCCCTGCCTCGGCCATCGCCGCCCGCACAACCGGAACGATGTTGCGCAAGTGTTCGCGGCTCGCCAACTCCGGAACCACCCCCCCATACTTCGCGTGCAGCGCAATCTGCGACGCCACCACATTGGCCAGCACCTCGCCGCCCGCGCGCACCGCCGCCGCCGCCGTCTCGTCGCACGAGCTCTCAATCCCCAAAATTAGTCCGCCACCACTGCGCATCTCTCTATCATAAGGACATGCTGGGCGACCTCCCCTCCAACCCGCCGTATCGCGCCGCGCTCGCCATCGCCCGCCGTCTGCGCGACGCCGGCCATCAGGCCTTCTTCGCCGGCGGCTGCGTGCGCGACCTGCTGCTCGGCCTCGCGCCCCAGGACTTCGATGTCGCTACCTCCGCCACGCCCGATCAGATCGTCGCGCTCTTCCCCAAGACCTTCACCGTCG
The DNA here is from genome assembly GCA_963799175.1 of uncultured Acidobacteriaceae bacterium. GTDB lineage: Bacteria > Acidobacteriota > Terriglobia > Terriglobales > Acidobacteriaceae > Edaphobacter. The sequence goes on from CAWCWC010000011.1 coordinate 155,429, forward strand.
GCGCGCACTTCGGCGTCGTCCTGGTCTGCACTCCGCAAACGGACGCGCCCGACATCGCTACCGAGGTCGCCACTTTCCGCTCCGACGGAGCCTACTCCGATGGTCGCCGGCCTGATGCTGTCCGCTTCTCCACCAATCCCCGCGAAGATGTCCTCCGCCGCGACTTCACCATCAACGGCCTGCTGCTCGACCCCCTGTCCACAGCCGACCCCGCCTCCGCCACGCTCGACTTCGTCCATGGTCGGGAAGATCTCGCCGCCCGCACCATTCGCGCCATAGGCGACCCCAGCCTGCGCTTCGCCGAGGACAAGCTGCGCATGATGCGCGCCGTCCGCTTCGCCGCCCGCCTCGACTTCCAGATCGACACTGTCACCGCCGCCGCCATCCGCCGCCACGCCGCCGAGATCGCCCAGGTCAGCGCCGAGCGTATCCGCGACGAGCTCACCCGAATCCTCACCGAGGGCGGTGCGCGCCGCGGTTTCGAGCTGCTCTTCGATCTCGGCCTCCTCGCCCAGGTCCTCCCCGAGGCCGTCCGCCTGCGCGGCGTAGCCCAGCCGCCCGAGTTCCACCCCGAGGGAGACGTCTGGATCCACACCTTGCTGATGCTGGAAAATCTTCGTCCCGCCGACACCGAACGGGTGACCCATCCTTTCGCAGTCTCATCGCGAAAGGGTGGGATGAAAACAGTTGAAGAGGCTGTGTCCCAGACAACCTCCGTATCCACAACACTCGCCTGGGCCGCGCTACTCCACGACATCGGCAAGCCCGCTACCTACCAGCCGCCCAAACCCGCCGTCCCCGGCAGCGATGAGAAGCCCGACCGTATCCGTTTCAACGGCCACGTTGAGGCTGGCGTTCGCATCGCCGAAACCATCCTCGCACGCTTGCGCTTCTCCAACGACGACACCGAACAGATCCTTGCCCTGGTCCGCAATCACATGCGCTTCGGCGACATTCTCCAGATGAAGCAGACCACCCTCAAGCGCTTCCTCCGTCTGCCCCATTTCGACGAGCACCTCGCCCTGCACCGCCTCGACGCCCTCTCCGCCCATGGTGACCTCACCTGCTACAACTTTGCCCACGCCCAATACGAAGCCGAGCCCGCCCCCAACCTCCGCCCCGCGCCGCCGCTCACCGGGCGCGACCTCATCGCCGCCGGATACCGCCCCTCCCCGCAGTTCAAACCCATGCTCGCGCTCGCCGAGGACGCCCAACTCGAAGGCGCCATTACCACCCGCGAACAGGCCCTCGCCCTGGTCCAGGCAAGCTATCCCCTCCCCAACTAACACCCATCGAACCGGGCGCCCCGTTCATGACGCAGTCTCATTGCGGCATGGACGGGTTATCTCGCCCCGCCCCTCACCGTTCGAAAACCACGTTATGCCGCCGCAGCCACCAGCACGCCCCGCTCCCCGCCTGGGGGAAGATCGACCGGCTACAGCTCGCATCGGACGTGCCGCCCCAGTCGTACTCCTCCTTGCTGTTCTTCAGCGGAAGCACCACAATGCTGCTCACCACCACCGACCCCATCCCATCGCCTGTCGCCACCCGCACCCGCCACACCGCCCAGTCGCACACATACAGGAGCATGAGCGCCGCGATGAGTCCTGCCACCGTACTGCCCAAAATCCGTTTCACGCCGATGTTAACTCACGTTCAGCGCGCAGCCAGTCCTGCCAGTCCTGTCCATTCTGCCCGCCGCGCTCCTTCCAGTAGCGATACGCCAGTTTCGCGATCGCTTCGCGGGATGGCGTCTTCGCGGTCTCAGGTTTGCCAACCGTCGCCTTCTTCACCACGCTCTTCTTGGCCGAAGTTGAGGTCGTTCGTGGCTTTGCCGGTGCCTTGGCTTTCTTCACTTTCTCTGTCATGCAAGTTCTCCTTCACAACAATGCAGCCCACATTGTGGGGCCATCTTTTACAGAATACTGGATTCTGTCAACTAAGATGCACGTTGTGAACAAAAGAGGGGTATCTCGTCGCATTCTTCGCGGAGGTTCAACGTACGTTTTGCCGGTTCTGCTGTTACAAGGAAAGTAGGTTTGCAGCGGAGAGTGAATTTCTGGGTCCCAGCCCTTGGCTTATCCCAGGTCCACCGTCACCTGGTCCCGAGCGAGCCGGTCGTCCTCCGGAAAGACGGCCGTCTTCTCATTTTCGTAGCCCGAGAGGCTTTGCAGAAGTTGCGCATTCACCTCATCCGCGATGGCCACCAAGGCCCCAGGCGCGTGGCCCACGCCGATCTGGTCAAGATTCCTCTCGATTGTCTGGAACAGTGCCACCTGCAGAGCCCGCGCCTCCTCCACCAGCACCGTCGCTGCAAAGCCCTGCCGCCGCCGCTGCGCGCCGTGCTGTAGCGATGCCATGGAGAACAGCGTCATCGATCCCAGGGGCTGCGGGTAGCGCAGGCGATAGACAATCTCATGCAGCGCGGCGGGCAGATACTCGCTCAGCTCTTCCTCCGGGATGTGTGCCGCCGCCAGTCCGCCGGTCTCCTTCATCTTTTGCAGCCACGCCTCCGTCACCCAACCGGTCTCGCGTTCCAGCACGCTCGCGGCCGCCTCCACGCTCAGGCTGCACGGCAAAGGCTCCTCCTGGGCCATCCGCTCACGCAGCATCTGCACGATCGATCCGGCCTTCGCCGGTTTCAGTACGATCTTGTCCACCTCGCGCAGGATGGCGGCGCTGGCCTTTGTCATATCGGGGTTGGCGCTCAACAGCAGCGTCACCGCCTTGGGGTTCGCCTGACGCATCGCGTTGACGACTATCAGCCCGTCGCCCTCGCCCGGCATGTGCAGGTCGCTGATCAGCACGTCAAAACTCTTGCTTATGATGTGCTTCAGCGCCTCGTTCACGTTCGATGCGGTCGTCACCTCGAATTCAGACTCTTCGAGAACGATCCCCAGTCCGGATAGGACCGCGTCATCGTCGTCGACGAGTAGAAGACTCGCGCTTGCCAAGGAAATACCCCTTGTGCTGGTTGCACACAGACTGAAAGCCCAAAGAGCAGGCTGTGAGACGGGAGAAAGGCTACCATGAAGCAAATACTAAAAACCTATCTTGCAGATTACACCGCTCAGGCTGGTCCGGCCCCTCAAAGAAGTAAGCTCCCGCCAAAACTCTGGTAACCAGTCTCCCACACCGAAACACTGTGCATAAAAGCTGGCTTGCCCGATATTGCACCCACCGTCCGAACTCTTCGCGAGGCCATCCTCGCTGGGCCCATGCTAGACTCGAAGTCTTCCGCCGTCCGCATCTTTGTGCGCCGCTGCATCAACCCAAACGGCGGAAGTGGCCGGGAGGGCTCGCCATGCATCCGGATCTCGCCAAGCTCGTCGTGCTACAGGAGTTCGACATCGAGGCAAAACATCTGCGCAATCGGATCGCCGCGCATCCACGCCAGGTCGCCACACTCGAACTCAAGGCCGCCGCCACCGAAGGCCAGCGCGCCGTCGTGATCGACCTCATCGCAAAGGAAGAGGCCCTGCGCTGCCGTCTGGAGTCGGACATTGCCGGCCAGCGCCAGAAGCTCACGCGCACCCTGAAAAAGATCGACACTGCTACCAACACCGTCCAGGTCACCGCGCTGGAGCATGAGGCAGCCTTCGCCCGCGCCGAAATCAACCGCTTGGAAGACGCCGAACTGGAGAGCATGGAGCGTGCCGAAGCTCTGGAGGCGCAGCAGGCCATCGCCGATCGGACCATCGCCGAGGTCGCCCAGCAGTTGCAACAGGAGCGCGCCCGCACCGCCGAACTCCTCGCTATCGACCGCGCCGCCCTCGCTGAAATCGATGCCAAACGCGCCGCTCTGCGCGCCGAAATCGCCCAAAGCCCCACCGGCGAAGACTCCCTTGCCACCTACGACCGCATCAGCCGCTCCAAGGGAACCGCCGTCTCCCAGGCCCTCAACCAGAAGTGCTCCGCCTGCCAGATGATGGTCCGCCCGCAGCGCTGGAACGATCTGCGCGACAACACCCCCGGCTCAGAATCCAGTCAGACCATGATGACCTGCGAGAACTGCGGCCACCTCCTCTACTACGATCCCGCCCGCGACACGCCCCAGCCCAAGCCCGTCCGCTCCGAATCCATCGCCGCCCAGATCGTCCGTTCCCTCTAAACTCCACCTGCTCGTCATTCTCGCGAAGCCACTCGATGTCGTCATTCTGGCGAAGCCAGAATCTCCGTCGTTGTTCTTGTTGTGTGTTCTTGCCGGGTTCCCCATGCATCGCGGTTCGATCGCGATGGGTGGGTTATCGTTTGCGGGTGCGAACGACCCGCATTTGTCTCTCAACCTCGCCCTTGCACCTCATCCCTCATCCCAATCGCCGATAATGGAACCATGGGCACCGATCTCAAACGCATCTGCGTCGACATGGACGAAGTCATCGCCGACACCGTCGCCGAGCATCTCATCCGTTACAACCGCGACTACAACGGCAACCTCACCAAGGCCGACCTGCACGGCAAGTGGATCTGGGACGTCGTCGCCATCGACCGCCATCCCCGCCTCGAAGAGTATCTCCGCTCCGAAGACTTCTTCGCCGACCTCGATGTTATCCCCGACGCGCCCCGCGTCCTGCGCCGCCTGCAGCAGCACTTCGAAGTATTCATCGCCTCCGCCGCCATGGAGGTCCCCACCTCCTTCAACGCCAAGTACCGCTGGCTCGCCCGCCACTTTCCCACCATCCCCGCCACCCATATCGTCTTCTGCGGCGACAAGTCCATCCTTCGCGCCGACTACCTCATCGACGACAACCCACGCCAGCTCCGCCGCTTCTCCGGCACCGGAATCCTCTACGACGCGCCCCACAACATCGCCGTCACCGGCTTCCGCCGCGTCCACAACTGGCTCGAAATCGAGTCCCTCTTCCTCAGCGAGAAATAACCGCCCCGCACCGCGTTACACTCAAACGGGACACATCCCCATCCAGCTCATGAGAACGCCGAGCGTGAAGATCGATCCGCCGAGCATCGCCGCATGACCCTCCCCCGCATCCACATCGGGCGGCCGCAACGTCTTGCCGCGCTCCTCCTTCTGGCCTTCCTCGCCCAGTGTCTTTGGGTCGTGGGCCACCAGGAGCTCTCCACCGCCGACTACCGCTTCGCCCGCTGCGGCCGCGAGATGTGGGAGCGTCCCTCGCCCATCGAGGGATATTTCACTACCTGCGGCAACCTCAACGGCGACGGCACATTCGCCTATCGCGCGGCCGGCCTTCCCCTCACCCTGCAGCGCCTCACGCTGCTCGCCGTCGATCATCTGCGCGCACCCGCCAATCGTCTCTACCCCGGTGATTCGCTCAACGGCTCCACATGGGAGACACGTCACCAGCTCGCCTTCGTCATCGTTCTCATCCACCTTCCGTTTGTATTCTTTGCGCTGCTGCTGGGAGGTGGCCTCTGGTGGGTGGCGCGCCGACTCTATGGCAACGAGGGCGGGTTCTTCGCGCTCGGCCTCTACTGTTTCTGCCCCGCCGTCGTCCGCATGGCTGTTACTCCCAACAACGACGTTCTCGCCATGTGGGGACTCTACGGCCTCATCTACACCGCCATCGGAGTCGCCCACGCCATGCAGGGGCCGCGCCGCAAGTGGCGTCCGCGCATCGTTCTGCTCACCATCGCGCTGGGCTTCACCGCCGCCGCCCATCTGCTGGCCGCCATCTTCGGCTTCGTCGCCGCGCTGGCCTTCATGCTCTACCTTGCGGAGAAGCGGCGCGGCTACGTGATGCAGATCCTTCTCGTCGCCGCAATCGGCGCGCTGGCAATTCTCTTCGCGTTCTATGGATTTCACCTGGCTGCGTTCAGCTACGTCTTCACCGGCGGTGCGGCGCGCTTCTGGTTCTCGCTCGCGGGCGCGCGCAGCTTCGTCTTCGATCGAGGCTTCGCCGGCAGCCTCGCCAACTTCCCCATCCTGACTGCAGCCTGCGTGGCTGCTCTGCTTTACTGCGCGGCGCGCCGCAGCCGCTACTTCGGAAACACCGCGCCGCTTCTGGTCCTGCTCGCGCTCGCGCCACTTATCACCACCCAGACCGTCAGCGCGCCGTGGTTCTGGGCGCTGCCCTTCTTCTTCACTTTCATCGGCGGAGTCTTCGCCGACGCGCTCGAAACCCGCTATCGCAAGCTCTTCCTTCTGCTCACAGGCGCGATCCTGGCATCGCAGGCGACCATGTGCCTCCTCGCCCTGCCGTTGATCGCCAGCTAGTTTTGAGCTTTCTTACGGATGCGGCGCAGCCTTCTTCACCGGAGTCTTCTTCGCCGGGCCCGGCTCCGCCTTCACCTTCGCCATCAGCTCGTCGATGGTCGTGTAGAGATCGCTGATTTCCGTCACATGCACCCATTCCTGCTGCGTGGCTACGGTGATCGACGGCGTGAACTCCACTCCCAGACGATCTCCCACTGCTTTGTCCGCTTGCACTTCCTTCTTAAACTGACCCGTAGGATCGGGTACGAACGGCAGTTGCAGACCATGCGTTTGGAAGAAGTTCCGGGTAAACTTCAGCATGTCTTCCTTGCTGGCAATCCCTCTCTGCGCGGCAAACATCGCCGCTCGATAATCATCCGCCGTCTTCGGCGACACCTTGTCCTGCAAGTAGCGCGCCCACACCGCCGCATCGAAACTCCATATATGCCCCGGCAGGGGGAAGTCCCGCCGCACAATCGGTATATTGTAGTGGGCGGACGCCTGGTGCTCGATCGGGTAGGAGGCGGCGCAGGCCGGACACTCCAGGTCCTCGAACACGATGATCGCGATCTTCGCTCCCGCCGGAGGCTTCAGCATCGACGTGTCCTTGAACATCTCTAACGTCGCCCCGTCTTCATTTGGCTTCGGCACATATCGCTGCGCCGTCAGTGGCGCTTCTGCCAACAGAAAAAACATCGCAATTGCAAGGACGGCAACCACGGGACGTAGGTGTTTCATCTCAATCATGCGCATTAAATCCTCATACCCATCCTATCGCAATCCTCGCCGCGCAAGCAGCATCCCCGCTCCGCGACCCTTGCAAGCTCGTACAATGAAAGTACCCCGGAACTCCCACGGCGCGGAGACACACGCATGAGTATCGCAGAGAAGATCGGCGCGGACATCGTCGCCGCCATGAAGGCCCACCAGGAGCATCGCCTTACCACTCTGCGCATGGTCAAATCCGCCTTGCGTTCCAAAGAGATCGACAAGCGCCAGCCGCTCACCGACGCTGAACAGACTGCCGTACTTTCGACGCTGCTGAAGCAGCGTCGAGAATCTGTAGATAGCTTCACCAAGGGCGGTCGCCCCGAACTCGCCGCCAGGGAACAGGCAGAGATCGACATGATCGAGGCCTACATGCCCCAGGCCGCCGGCGAGGACCAGCTCCGCGCCATCGTCCAGCAAGCTGTCGCGCAACTCGCCGCCAGCACCGGCCAAAAGCCCACCCCGCGCGAGATGGGCGCCGCTATGAAGCTCGCCCAGCAGCAGATCCTCATCGCCGGCCTGCGCGCCGACGGCAAGCTCGTCTCCGAACTCGTCAAGGCCGAACTGGCCAAATAGCCGCCACTCATCCCTCCGCGCTCATCCCCTCTGCCTGCGTGACAACTGGCACACCTGTCGCACTCATGCCTCCTTTACAATAGCAATATGATCCAGAAGACACGTCTCTTTACACCCGGTCCAACCCCGCTCCTTCCCGCCGCCCAGTTCGCCATGGCCGCGGCAGATATACACCACCGCACCGCCGAGTTCCGCGCCATCTTCTCCCGCGTGCTCGCGCAGCTCAAGGACTTCGTCGGCACCACCAACGACGTCATCGTCCTCTCCAGCTCTGGCACCGGCGCAATGGAGGCCTCCGTCTCCAACCTCACCTCGCCCGGCGACCGCGTCCTGGTCCTCAGCGCCGGCAAGTTCGGCGAGCGATGGGCCGGCCTCGCCAAGGCCTTCGGCTGCGAGGTCGATCTCGTCAGCGCGCCCTACGGCCAGACCTTCTCCCTCGACGCCGTCAAGGCTGCGCTGCGGCTTGAAACCCGCGTCGTCTTCATGCAGGCCACCGAGACCTCCACCGGCGCGCGCCACTGCCTCGGCGGCGTGGCCCGCCTGCTCAAGGAGGCCAACTCCGAAGCCCTGCTCGTCGTCGATGCCATCACCGGCCTCGGCACCACCCACATCGACATGGACCGGCTCGGCATCGACGTCCTCATCGGCGGATCGCAGAAGGCCGTCATGATCCCGCCCGGCCTCGCGTATCTCGCCATCAGCCAGCGAGCATGGGACCGCATGGAGTCCAGCTACAATCCGCGCTACTACTTCGACCTGCGCAAGGAGCGCAAGAACGCCAAGCTCGGCGAGAGCGCATACACTCCCTCGGTCGCCCTCATCGCCGGCCTCGGCGCGGCGTTGGACTACATCGCACACCAGGCCGCCACGCCCGAGAATCCCGCCGGCGACCTCGTCGCTGGACGCAAGAAGCTCATCGAGAACGCCGAGACCATCGCCGCCATGACCCGCGCCGCCGTCACCGCCCTGGGCATGAAGCTCTTCGCGCCCGATTGCCCCGCCGCCGCGGCCACCGCCGTCCTCGCGCCCGATGGCGTCGACTCCAGCGTCGTCGTCAAGGAACTCAAGTCGCGCTTCGGCTCCATCATCGCCAACGGCCAGGGCGAGATGAAGGGCAAAATCTTCCGCATCGCCCACCTCGGCTTCTTCGACTACCTGGACGCCATTGCGCTCATCGGCGCGCTGGAACAGGTCATCGCCAAGTCCTTCCCATCTCCCAGCTTCGCCTTCGGCAACGGCCTCATCGCCGCGCAAAAAGTCTTCGCCGAGCGCTCCCCCACCGCTGCCGAAGACGCTTGTCGCTGCACCCATAAGTAATGGAAACCGGGCTCCCCGCCCATAACCCCATCTGGGTTGCCCCATTTATGCGCAACGACCGCGCTCCCCGGCCAGCTTGCTGGTGGGGGGCTCAGCGCTTGGGTGGCGTCAGGTCAGCCATGCGAACCGCTCCCATCTCGGAACCTCGAACCCAAAATCCCCAAACCGTGTCAAGACCCTCGCAGGTCGCCAAAAACTTCAACTAGCACAAACTAAACAGCTTCAACCGCAAGAATAGTTAAAAATAGTTGGCATAGTAGTTTCCCTCAGTCCCCTATAATTAAAGCAGGGGGAAATTTGCCAGGCGAGACCACGTCCGCTCCAGGACACCATATCCGCGAATAAATGTATGATTCCAGAGACTTTATAAAACAACTCTTGTGCAATCAAGACTTTACCGGGGAAGTCCGGACTTAACATCCCTGTTGTGAATACTTTATGGATTTTTTGGGGTATACCCCCCGCACACCTGGGAGTATTTATACCAACATATCCCGGCAAGGATAGCGATGCCCTCCTATAGACGACGGGGGGAAAGCATCGAGAAAGGAAGAGTGCAACGCACAGAAAAGCGGAACCCCGTAGGGCTCCGCGCTTATCTTTTTTGGCTGAAGAATTTACGCGACGACTTCGATCCCCATCGACCGTGCCGTGCCGCGAATGCTTTTGGAGGCTGTCTCCACCGAGTTGGCGTTCAGGTCGGGCATCTTCTTGGTGGCGATCTCGCGGATCTGCTTCTCCGTAACCTTGCCGATCTTCTCCTTGTTGGGCGTGCCCGAGCCCTTCTCAATGCCGGCGGCCTTCAGCAGCAGTACCGCCGCCGGAGGCGTCTTGGTGATGAAGCTGAAGCTGCGGTCCGCGTACACCGTGATCACTACCGGAATGGTGATGCCATTCATCTCCGGCGTGGCAGTGCGAGCGTTGAACTGTTTGCAGAACTCCATGATGTTCACTTGCGCCTGGCCCAGCGCCGGGCCGACTGGCGGCGCGGGCGTCGCCTTTCCGCCGGGAATCTGCAGCTTCACGTATCCAGTGATCTTCTTCGGTGCCATGATTCAATCCTCGTTCGTCTTCTGGCAGCGGGCGCTTGGCCGGCTGCCGATTTTAGGTTGCGAAATTCTTGCCGCAATTGCGGGTTGCGACGGAAGCTAGGCCTCCATCTTGTCCACCTTGGCGAACTCGATCTCGACCGGAGTGGAGCGGCCAAAGATCGAGACCATCACCTTCAGCGTCTGGCGGTCTTCGTTGACGTCGTCGACGGTGCCGTTGAAGTTGGCAAACGGGCCTTCGTTGATGCGTACCTGCTCGCCCTTCTCGAACTTGACCTTGGACGACGGCTTGTCCTTGGCGCTCTCGGAACGGAACAGAATCGAGCTGACCTCGGCCTCCGACAGAGCGACCGGCTTGTCGCCCGTACCCAGAAAGCCGGTAACCCGCGGCGTGTTCTTAATCACATGCCAGAGATCGTTGTCCAGTTCCATCTCCACCAGCACATAGCCTGGAAGGAAGACGCGCTCGATGGTGTACTTCTTGCCGTTGCGCAGCTCGGTGACCGGCTCCGTGGGGATCATAATGCGGCCAATGCGGTTCTGCAGGCCGAACGCCTGGATGCGGCTCTCCAGCGACTCGCGCACCTTGCGCTCGAAGCCGGAGTAGGCGTGGATGATGTACCACTTGTAATTCTCGTTGACCGGTGGGGCAAGCTGCTCGACCGGCTGTTCGCCGCCGGGTTCCTGCGCCTCTGGTGTCTGCTCGTCTACTGCCATGGGCTGTGTGCCTTCTTACTGCTCAATCTTCTTGTCTGTCTATGCTTCGCTTGCGTGGCTCTGTTTGCATCCTCGGCTCCGCTGCTGCACAGGGTCTGCTAGCGCTTGGTCAGGTACTGGATCAGGTGGGTAACGCCCTGACCGAAGATGGTATCCACCACAAAAAAGTAGGCGGCAAACAGGAAAACGGCCGCAAGGACCACCGTCGTTGTGGCCTGCACCTCGGCGCGCGTCGGCGTGACAACTTTACGCATCTCACTGCGCACGTTCTGCAGGAACTCCTTCAGTTCGCGAGGGCGTGCCTTCAACCGCTCGATTCCGGTGCTTTGCTCGTCTGCCACTACAATCGTCTTTGCCATGCTGCTGCCTCGAACCTTCATGCGGACTGCTCGCCGCTGTGTTGCCTGACTACCGCGCTCTACCTCGGCCGGATGCGGCGTGGGCCGGAAAACTGGCGGGGGAGCTCGGATTCGAACCGAGAAGATCGGTTTTGGAGACCGACAGTTTAGCCGTTGAGCTTACTCCCCCGGTTCACCGGGAGGGGAATGAACGCTGGGGCTTGTCTTCCCTGTTCTGGGCTTGCCGTTCCCTGTTCTCTGTTCCCTGCTGGTACTTACTTCGTCTCTTTGTGGTCCGTGTGCTTGCGGCAGGTATTGCAGAACTTGGAGAACTCAAGCCGCCCAGTGGTCGTCTTCTTGTTCTTCGTCGTCGAGTAGTTCCTGTTCTTGCACGTCGGACACTGCAAGGTAATTATTTCGCGCATTGTTTGTTACTCCTATCGTGGCCAGCCACCTCGGCTGGCAAGCAGCTTGTCTGGGGAGGGTCGAAAATGAACCCACCCATCTGACACGCCGCGACACAGGGCCATTGGCCCCTGCTGCCAATCCTGAATTGTCTTGCGGAAAGAGGTGCGGTCAGGCCACGCACAACCTTCTATATTATCCATGAAAAGCCAGTTTTAGGGAAGGGAGAGTCTGCCAGCTTCTTAACGTTAACTTTTCCTCCAAGCAACATCACCGGCCCTACTTCAAAAATGCTTCCACCGCCGCATCCAGCTTCGCTGGCTGGTCATACATGATGAAATGCCTGGAATCGTCGATCCGCATCAGTTCAGCATTCGGCATCTTCTTGTAGGCTGAGGCGTATAGCGCATCTGTCATCGCCGGATCGGGCCCCTCCAAGGTCGCATCGTAGGGATACAGCATCAGGGTCGGTGTCTTGATTGTCGCCACATCGCTGCGTAGATCGGTCTGCAAGTCTTCATACAATGCATCGGCAAAGACCATGCGATCGCTGGCAACGGCGCTCGCCGCAATGGCCTTCTTGCCATCGTCACTCTTCACCAGCATCGCCGCCGAAGCCGGCTGCATGGCGGCAAAATCGGCGGCAGAGGCTGCAATGATCTGCTGCCGCATCGCCTCGGCCTGCGGCTTGGTGGTCTCGACCGTCGCGGTGGGGTTGAAGATCACCGCATAGTAAGGCAGCGTGTCGATAATGACCAGTTTGCGAAGGTCCTGCGGATACTTATCGGCAAGCATGAGCGCAAGTAGGCCGCCCAGCGAATGGCCCATCACCACTGGGTGCATCTTGTTCGCCACAATATACATGTGCAATTCCTCCACCACCGCGGGGAGGATGGTGCCGTTTGCATTGGGGCCAGCGGGAGTGCCCGCAAAGCCATCGATCTGCACCAGGTGCAACCGGTAGTTCGGCGCAAGGAGTTTGGCTTCAGCATCCCAAACTGCGCGCGAGCTCGCGAGTCCGGGGATCATAACAATGTCGGGCTTCGCAACGGTCCCCACATCGACAACCGTGAAGCGTGTCGGGACAAAAGCAGGAGACGCGGCCGCGAGCGATGATACGCCGAATAGGGCGATGGTGGAGAGAGCGAAGGCAGACACCCTGAAGGCGCGGCAATGCTTCATGTCGACAACTCCTTTCCAAATGGATGCAGATGTTACCGGAGTAGGTAGAAATATCCTATGCAAAAACGAAGCGGCGGAGCCGAGCCCGCCACAATCAATTTGATCGGATTCTCTCTACGCAATAATCTCCGAGATGGTGCCAGCTCCGACGGTCCTTCCGCCCTCGCGGATGGCGAACCTGAGGCCCTTCTCCATGGCCACCGGCGTGTGCAGTGTCACCTCCAGCTCCACGTTGTCGCCCGGCATCACCATCTCGGTGCCCGCGGGCAGCTTGGCCGAGCCGGTCACGTCGGTGGTGCGGAAGTAGAACTGCGGCCGGTAGCCGTCGAAGAACGGCGTATGACGCCCGCCCTCCTCCTTGCTCAGCACATACACGCTGCCCTTGAAATTGGTGTGCGGCGTGATCGATCCCGGCTTGGCCAGCACCATGCCCCGCTCCACGTCTTCCTTGGCCGTGCCGCGCAGCAGGATGCCCGCGTTGTCGCCCGCCAGCCCCTCGTCCAACTGCTTCTTGAACATCTCCACTCCGGTGCATACCGTGGAACGCGTCTCGCGGAAGCCCACAATCTCCACCGGCTCGCCCACCTTCACCTTGCCCCGCTCGATGCGCCCGGTCACCACCGTGCCGCGCCCCGAGATGGAGAAGATGTCTTCGATCGGCATCAGGAAGGGTAGCTCGATGGAGCGCTTCGGCTGCGGCACATACGTGTCCACCGCCTCCATCAGCTCGTCGATCTTGGCCTCCCACTCCGGCTCCCCGTTCAACGCGCCCAGCGCCGAGCCGCGAATGATCGGTATCTCATCGCCCGGATACTCGTACTTGCTCAGCAGGTCGCGCACCTCCATCTCCACCAGCTCGATCAGCTCCGGGTCCTCCACCGCGTCGCACTTGTTCAGGAAGACCACGATGCAGGGCACGCCCACCTGGCGCGCCAGCAACACGTGCTCCTTGGTCTGCGGCATCGGCCCGTCGGTGGCGGCCACCACCAGGATCGCGCCGTCCATCTGCGCCGCCCCGGTGATCATGTTCTTGATGTAGTCGGCGTGGCCCGGGCAGTCCACATGCGCGTAGTGCCGGTTCTTGGTCTCGTACTCCACGTGCGCCGTGGCAATCGTGATGCCGCGCTCCCGCTCTTCCGGTGCGTTGTCGATCGAGTCGAACGAACGGAAGGTGTTCTTCGGGTTGTGCTTGGTCAGCACCTTCGTGATCGCCGCAGTCAAAGTCGTCTTGCCGTGATCGATGTGCCCGATCGTCCCTACGTTCACATGAGGCTTCGACCGGTCAAACTTTTCCTTGCCCATTGCTG
>CAWCWC010000012.1:0-100467 GCA_963799175.1 uncultured Acidobacteriaceae bacterium
TGTCCCGCACTGCGCGCGTGAGTCGAAAAACTCGCCTGGCCATTCACAGAGTCGGGTGCGGTTTAGTCGTGGCCCCCATGTTCGCGCAAGCACCTTGCCACGCCCGGCGCTGTTGCAAGGTGCAACGGCGTCCCCTATGCAATACTTCGCCGCCAGAAACAAGGGTGTTTCTCCGTCATTGTCCTTCGCGTTGATATTGGCTCCGCTCGCCACCAGCAAGTCGGCTACGTCCAGGTCACGGCCAAAGGCCGAGCGGGCCGATACCATGTGCAGGGGCGTCTGCCCGTCGTTTGCTCTGGCCTTGACGTTCGCGCCGTTCGCCAGCAGCGGCGCCGCCAGGTCCTTATGCCCCATGGCTGCGAAGTGTAACGGGGTTTGGGCCGCCAGTTCCAGGGCTTTGACCGGGAGCTGCTTCGCGCCAGCGCCAACAAACCATACAGAACACGGACACCGATGGGGCCACCCTGTCGGACCATCGCCTCTTCACCAGCCAGGAACAGGCGGCCGCCTGGCTCGCTGGGTTTTTCTGCCGGCATGTCGAAAATGTCAGGGCTAAAATTGTCAAATCTGGATTTGACATTCTGGGATTTGATGTTTAGCATCGCGGCATGAAGTTCATCGGCCGCCTGCAGGAATTGAAGCTCATGGAGCAGCACTATGCCACCGATCACTCCGTGCTCCTGCCCATTTACGGCGCGCCGGGTGGGGAAGAGCCGGATGATCGAGGAGTTTATTGCGGGGAAGCCCAACATCAATTTTCTCGAAGCGCACCACCGCTGAGATGCAGTTGAAAGATTTTCGTGAGGCCGCCCTAAAGCTGCTGAACAATGCCGCCCTGGAGCACGCCCAGTTCACAAGCTGGCAGGCCGCCCTGCATACCATTACCCGGCTGTGGACGCGTCCGGAGAAACTGGTGCTGATTATGGACGAGTTGCAGTGGACGGCAGAAGCCTCGCCCGAACTGCCCTCCATCTCGCAGGGACTTTGGGATAAAGAATGGAAAAAGGCCTCGAACATCATGATCATTCTTTGCGGGTTCGACGTTGGGTTTATGGAGCGCGAATTCTACATAAAAGCCCCTTGTTTGGCCGGCGCAGTGACCAGATTAAACTAGGGCCGCTACCCTACGACGAAGCCCTTCGCATGGTCGACCATTACAGCGAGGTTGACCGCGCGGGGGTCTATTTCCTAGTGGGTGGAATTCCTGCGTATCTGGAACGGTTTACTCCCGGGCGATCCCTTCAGGAGGCCATCGCAGAAGAGTTCTGCTCCGAGTTGAAGTTTTTCTCGCTGGAACCCTATTTCCTGGTGCGGGAGGAACTGCGCGATACGGGGCGATACTTCGCCATTCTGACATTGTTGTCAGAAAAACGCATGCGCCAGCGGGACCTCGCTGCAGCCAGCCACATAGATCCCCGGGCGTTGGCCTCCTATCTGAGTATTCTTATGGATTTGGGCTACGTGGCCAAATTTTACCCGGTAGCGCCAGGAAAAGTGAGTGCCCAAGGAGTGCAATACGAGGTATCGGATCCCCTGCTCAATTTCTGGTTCAGGTTCATCTTCCCAAACCTTCAATTATGTCGGCCAGGCCAGGAGAAAACTGTGTTTGCCCAATGTATCCGCCCACTGGGTCGATCACAATAACGGTCGTGTCGGCTTTGCCCGGTTCTAGCCTAAGACCAAGGTTCTTAACTCCTTCAATGATCCCTCCGAAGTCGGTGTTCTCTACATTAGAGGTTTTGGGGTCGTAGTGGGCACTGGGAGGGGTTTCACGTGGAAATCATATTTGCCGGTAAGGCCGGTCTTGTTGATAACATCGCGGTCGAGCCGAGCGGCGAGCGCATCGGCAGAGGTCATGCCATGGTGCAGTTCGTGTAGGCGGCCTCGTCCATGCTGACCCATTGGACACTCCCTCTGACAGGCGTCTTAGCATCGGTTGGGGCATTCGGGTCTGGCTTCGTCTGAGCTGAATGTAGGGCCGCCCTTGGCGACCACAAGATTGTAGACAGAGCGGGTCTGAATCTCCATGCGCGCCTTGAGATTGAGTGCATCATAGAATGCGGCGCGGACCATCAGCCTCTTTGTGGGGTCCGTCCAGCTTCTGCCATACGGGGACGTCCTCGGGCGCAACCTTGGCCTGAAAGTCATAAGGATCGTTGTCGACCCACTCCGGCTCTCCCTTTATCAGGTAAGTAGAGCCGCCACCGTAAGCGATGTCGAGCAGACTCTTGATTGGCTGACAATGTTTCTGCCAGGAGTCGCCCGTCGCGATCGTCCTGGTGATGCCGTAGTTGCCCGGTGCGACAGCGCTTGAGGAGGACACATCGAATTTGATGGTGGGCTGAATGGACAGCGGGCGATGTTGCAGCGGAAGTTGTGGCAGCAGGCGGTGTTCCGCTGGGGGCGCTGGGTGCCTGGGCGAAGATGCGCGGAACGAACACCATTGCTGTGAGCAGCAGCGCGGCGACGAATAGATGCTTCATAGAATCACCTTTCCAGGCGTCAAGTGTGCTCAAGCGTTTGACCCGCGCGACTAAGCTGAAGTTACCGTACCACCGTTTTCTTCGCCGCCGCTTACGCACACATCTAATTCTCCGACGGCCGCTCCATGTGGTCGATCACCAGCGTCTCAACTTGCCCCTTCTCCGACTCCAGTTTCAACCCAAGCTGGTCCTGCAACAACGATGTGATCGAAACCCCGGGATCGTTCGCAGCCGGACCATTCTGCTGTTCGCCCTGCTGAGGTCCCATCATCATCTCCCCTAACTTCAAGGTGATATCGTACTTGCCCGCGAGCCCAGTCTTGTCCTGGATTGGGCGCCCGCCATTTCCCGATGTCGCCATCATCGATGCGAACGAAGCCATCGTGGCTCCATAGAAACTCATGGTGGCACTTCCTTTGGAGACATCCATCACCATGGTTCCGCCCCACGGCAGCTTGATTCCGTTCGGATGCTCCACCGTCGGGTCCGTCTCCTTGAACTTCGGCCCGCCCTTGGCCACCACCAGCGAACTCACTCCGACCTCCTTCACCTCGCGATGCACCGTCAGCTTGCATCGCTCCGCAAACATCGCCTGTAGCATCGCCTGTAGCATCGCCTTCTGCGACTCCGGCTTCTGCCACTCCGCCCGGTCCTCGTCGGCAATCCGCGCGTCGATGTCGTATCGCTCGCCCATCAACCAGTCTGGAAGTCCCTTGATCTGGTCTTGTGGATGTAGAACGCCGTGCCGCCCACCTGCGGGACATAAGCCGTCATCAACGGGAATCAGCAGCGACAGGTTCGCCATGTGATAGCCGTCCGCCGTCGGCCCGAATACAGGCATCCCCATCCCACCCTGCATCGGCGACATGTTCTGCCGGATCGAAATCACATCGAACGCATAGCCTTCGCCGGCACAGCCGCCGCCGCAGTTGTAGTCGTCGTCGCCGTTGGAGCTGCCGTTGCATTGCAGCCGCCGGAACCGTAGCAGTCTGCCCTATAGCCTGCCCCACCGCCATCCCCGCACACACGAATCCCACTGCCAAAATCCTGCCCGTCATGAAAGGCCCTCATCTTGAATCCTACTCCACGCACTTCTCTGTCTTCTTCCGTCTTTAATGAATGACCACAGCCTCATGGATCAGTTCTAACCCTCTGACTCTGCCTTCGTTTTGCTAAATCCGGTTGACAGTACCGCCCCAATAGCGAAGACTTGAATGGAATCCCAAGGAAAATAAGTACACCCCCATGACGACCAGGCCCGCCACCGCTCCCCCTACCTCCAACGCTCACCTCATTCGCTGGGTCGAAAAGATGGCCGAACTCACCCAGCCTGCGCACATCCACTGGGTCACCGGCTCGCAGGACGAGTACGAGATGCTGTGCGACAAGCTGGTGGAGGCCGGCACCTTCTTCCCGCTCGACGACAAGAAGTGGCCCGGCTGCTTCTACGCGCGCTCCGTGCCCACCGATGTGGCGCGCGTGGAGGACCGCACCTTCATCTGTTCCCTCTCCAAGGACAACGCCGGCCCCACCAACAACTGGGAAGACCCCTTCGTCATGCGCAAGCGGATGAAACAACTCTTCACCGGCTCCATGCGTGGACGCACCATGTATGTCCTTCCGTTCTCCATGGGCCCGGTCGGTTCGCCAATCTCGCAGATCGGCGTCGAGCTCACCGACTCTGCCTATGTCGTCGTCAACATGCGCATCATGTCGCGCATCGGCCTGCCTGTCCTGGCCGAGATCGATAAGGATATTCATCGCGTCACCCCCTGCATGCACACCGTGGGCGCGCCGTTGGAGCCCGGACAGAAGGACGTTCCCTGGCCCTGTAACGACCTCAAGTACATCGTCCACTACCCGGAGACGCGCGAGATCTGGTCCTACGGCTCGGGCTATGGCGGCAACGCCCTGCTGGGCAAGAAGTGCTTCGCCCTGCGCATCGCCTCCAACATTGCGCGCGACCAGGGATGGATGGCCGAACACATGCTCATCGTTGGCGTTGAAACACCGCCCGATGCCAGTGGCCACACCGAGAAGACCTACCTCGCCGCCGCCTTCCCCTCCGCCTGCGGCAAGACCAACCTCGCCATGCTCATTCCCCCTGCCGGATTCGAGGGATGGAAGGTCTGGACGGTGGGCGACGACATTGCATGGATCAAGCCCGATGCCAGCGGCCAACTCCGCGCTATCAATCCCGAGGCAGGCTTCTTCGGCGTAGCTCCTGGCACCTCGATGAAGACCAACCCCAACGCCATGGCGACGCTCAACCGCAACTCCATCTTCACTAACGTCGCCCTCACCGTCGGCCCCAACGGCAAACCCGACGGCGGCATCTGGTGGGAGGGCATGACCGACACCATCGCCCGAGCATCTCATCGACTGGCGCGGCAACCCCTGGACCCCGGCCAGCACCACTCCCGCCGCCCATCCCAACGGCCGCTTCACCACCCCCGCCAGCCAGTGCCCCACCATCGACCCCGACTGGGAGAACCCGCATGGCGTTCCCATCTCAGCCTTCATCTTCGGTGGCCGCCGCCCCTCCACCATTCCTCTCGTCTACCAGGCCTTCAACTGGTCTGCCGGCGTCTACACCGGGGCCACCATGGGCTCCGAGACCACCGCCGCCGCCGGTGCTCCCGTGGGCAAGGTCCGCCGCGATCCCATGGCCATGCTCCCCTTCTGCGGCTACCACATGGGCGATTACTTCCGCCACTGGATCAAGATGAAGCGATTGATCTCCGTCACGCCGCGCATCTTCCAGGTCAACTGGTTCCGCAAAGATGCAGACGGACGCTTCCTGTGGCCCGGATACAGCGAGAACATGCGCGTGCTCAAGTGGATCGTCGACCGCGTACATGGCCGCGCCCAGGGCAAGGAGACGCCCATCGGCTGGATTCCCCGCTTCGAAGACATGCACTGGAACGGCATGGACAAGCCCGAATCCGAACTGCGCGCCACATTCGACCAGTTGATCCAGGTCGATACCGATGCATGGAAGCGCGAAGTCATGGACCATGAAGAGCTCCTCATCGCGCTGCACGATCACCTCCCCGCCGAGATGATCTTCCAACGCGAACTCCTCATCTGCCGCTTGTAGCCCACACCAACAAAACTTCGCAGAATGCCCCACGTCTCGCCTCTACGATGCGGCAGCCCTCTGTTGCCCTCACCATCCCTACAACAAGATGTCTCCCTCAACCCTAACGGTATACACTTGGCATCTCGGTATCCCAGGGCGCGTACGGACGAAATTCTTCTTCAACGAGGTGGATGATGAGAAACTCGGGCCTTGTTGCAGGTGTGCTTTTTGCGCTGGTTCTTCCCTGGTCTGTCGCGTCCGCGCAGGCAGATTCTGCCCATCTTCCGCGATTGTCCGGCGCCACCTTCCTGATCGGCGATCCGACCACCAACATCACCCTCACGTCCGGGAAAGACACCAGCACCGTGCAGCAGGCTGCGGGCGAATGGTACACATCTCCCAGCATCTCGGCCGATGGCTCGGTGATCGCGACCGCGTTTCATTACTTGGGAGACCATCGCGGCTTCCTGCATCGGACCTTTGCTACCTACACCATCCGGGACAACCGATGGGCCGTGTATAAGCAGACCTCATACACCAACGGCGTCATTGCAATCTCACCCAACGGGACCACCCTTGCCTGCCTCGAGTTCAAAACCGATGAGGCCCCCGCTCAGTTTCACTTCCTCGATCTCCCCACGGGAAAGATGACCGCCGGCCCGAAGCTGGAGCAGGACGCGGGCAGTTCCATCAGTTGGTCTCCCGATGGCCGCCATATCGCTTTCGATATGGAGGTCCCGCGGATGCGAAAGAAGGCGCCCATTCCGCCGCTCCACGCCATCTATGTTTTAGATGTTCAAAACGGCGCTGTCTCCAAGCTCGCCGACGGCACCTTACCCTCCTGGTCGCCTTCGGGAGACTGGATCGCGTTCTATGACTACTCGCCGCGCAAGGACGACCACAAGCGCGCCTGGTACCCCACCAACGCAGATCGTGTCAGCGTCATGCATCCCGATGGTACCAGTTCCAGGGTCCTCGCCAGGTTTCCCTCCGATGAGGACCTGCGCGTGCCCTCGGTCTGGTCACCGGACTCCAAAACCTTCCTGATCAACAGGCTTCGGGACAATTTCTACGACACCATGAACATCTATCAGCTCACACTTGCCACCAGGAAGCTGAAGAGGAAGTTTAAGGATGCTCCGCCCATCTATGCATGGGTCGCGGCAAAATGAGCCGCACCATCGAGTGCGCTGCACATACCATCATGGGCCACCATTCCAGCGCGTTCCTTGCGCATGTGTGGGGATGAAGCAGCCGATCGACACCTCAACGAAACCTGCTTCGCGCTTCATTCAAATCTTCCACCGTGTCGATGTCCAGCTCGCCGCCTGCCAGCTCGACCGTCGCTGCCTGGCCCAGCAGTTCGCGTGCGCCGGAATCGCCACGCAGCTCCATCAACTCCGCGCACGCCGACGCCGGAAGGTATGCCGGGACCCCGCGCCGCCCCGCATACGCCGAAGCCGTCACCTCGCCCGTCTCCATCAACGCACGCAGATGCTCCGCCGTCACCGCCGGCTGGTCGCAGGTCATCAGCACCACGCCGTCCGCTTCCTGCAAAGCCCCGACGCCGCGCCGGATCGATGAAGCCATCCCATCGCTCCACTGGTCGTTGACCACCACCACTGCGTCGCTCAAGTCGCACTGCGCGGCAATCTGCTCCGCGTCCGCGCCCAGCACCACCACCACCGGAACGCAGCCTGCTTCGCGCGCCGTCCCAATCGCGCGCCGCAGCAACGTCTCGCCTGCCAGCCGCACCAACTGCTTCGGTTCGCCCAGCCGCACAGATGCGCCCGCCGCCAGCACCACTGCCGCCGTCTTCACTTCGACTCTCCCATCGCGCACTGCGTCTGCATATACAGCGATGCGCCGCCCAGCGCGATCTGCCGCGCAACGTCCTCCGCGGACAGCCGGCGCGATGTGCCCAGCTTGCCCTGTCGCCACGCCTGCACCTCGGCAACCACCGCCAGTGCAATCGCCTCCGCGCCATCGCCACCCAGGTCCATCCCCACCGGCGCCCACACCCGCTCGCAACACTGCGCCACGCTGAGCCCAAGTTGTGCCGCCGCCTCGCCAATCAGCAAGCTGCTACGATGCGTTGCGCCCAGCAGCCCGATATACCCCGCATCGCCCGCCAACGCTCCTGCAAGAAAGGCCCGGTCCTGCTCGTAGCTGTGCGTCATCACAACCACCGCGTCTTTCTCCGTGATTTCCAGCTCCGCGACCGACACCGTCGCCAGCACGCGCTCCGCCTCGACGAACCGCTCCGCCCGCGCCAGTTGTGCGCGCCCGTCGGCCACCGTCACGTTCCAGCCCAGCAGCGACGCCATCGTCACCACCGGCTTCCCATCCTCGCCAGCGCCCAGCACAAACAGCCGCTGTGGAGCAGCCAGCGTCTCGACAAAGACCTCAGAGTCGCACGCAATAGGGGTCGCAAAACGAGCAGCAATCGAATCAATATCGCCATCGTTCAATCCGTCACTGCCAAAGATCGCCACACCATCCGCACCGATGACTGCGCGACGCAGGGGCCGTTCCCCCGCAGGCAGCCATGTCGCCACGCGCATCTCCACTCCGCCCAGCGAAGCCTCCATCGCGGTCAACAATGCGCGGCACTCCGGCGTATCCGCCGGCTCCAGCAGCAAATCCACAACGCCGCCGCAGCCCAGCCCAAAAGGGACCTCCGCCGTATCGTCGAAGAGCGTGGAATAGCGCTCCACCACCGCGCCCGCGCGTACCAGCCACAATGCTCTGCGCACCACCTCCGCCTCAAGGCACCCTCCGCTGATCGTCCCAGCGCACTCGCCTGCCGCGCCAATCAGCAGATGCGCCCCCGGCCTGCGGTACGACGAGCCCTCCACGCGCACCAACGTCACCAGCGCCTGCGCTCCGCCCGCGCCCCACAGCCGAACGATCCGCCTTCGGTCTACCATCGCAGCCCCATCCTCGCATCCGCCCCGCGAGAGGAGTTTATACCTTTTCAGAAAAAGTATGGATGCCGCACTCCAGCTTCTTGCCGCCCCAGCGGCCCGCGCGCGGGTTCGCCGGATCGTCCGGGACCGCGGTGCATGGCTCGCACCCGATGCTGGTGTATCCGCGAGCGTATAGCTCCAGCTTCGGAATCGCATGAGCTTCGGCGTATGCGTTCACCTGGACCGTCGTCCAATCCGCCAGCACACTCACTTTCTTCATAAGCTTGCCGGTCGGCGTCTTGTGGTCTTCCACCTTTTGCAAGCCCGCGCGTGTCGGCGACTGCTCGCGCCGCAGCCCGGTGAACCACCAGTCGAACGCCTCCAGATGCCGCATCAGCGGCTCAACCTTGCGAATCTGGCAGCACTGCGTCGGCTGCACGATGTACAACAATCCGAACTGCGCCTCGTGCTGCGCCAGCGTAGTCAGCGGCAACGCGTTGATCAGGTTCAGTCCCCACTCCGCGGTCATCCTGTCGCGATACGCCAGCAGCTCCTTAAAGTGGTACCCCGTCTCCAAAAAGATCACGGGAACGTCCGGCAGATACTGCCGCAGCATGTGCAGCACCACCATGTCCTCGGTCTGAAAGCTGCTGGTCAGACACACCGGCGCGCCCGCGGCCTCACGCACCACCTGCGCAACCAACTCTTCCGCAGTCAGTTTCTCGTAATCTGTGACCGTTTCTGTTCCACTCATAAACTCACCGTGAGGGCCTTGATAATCGTCTCTTCGTCCGCGCTCTCTTCCTTGCGCACCGCACCCGGCGCGTAGCCTTCAATCTCCGCAATCACAGTCTGCGGCAGCCTGCGCGACGAAATCGCAATCACGCCCGCCAGCTCCAACGCGCGAACCACCGCGGCGACGGCAGAGTCCGCGATCAGCGCGATCGTCGATGACCACCGCCCGCTCGCCGCGCGCAAGCAACGCATCGCAAACTCGGCCCGCAAGCTCCGCTCTCCCCGGCAGCAGAATCATCGCTGGCCGACGTGCATCGCCCGCAGACGCCGTAGCGCTCTCAGTCGAAGCAGCCGAAACGACCGGCCCCACAATCATCGCCGCGCCCACCGTGGCGTTGGTCAGCGCGTCAATCAGAATCAGCGACCCCGTCCAGCGGCACGCGCCATAGCTATCGAAGAACAGCGGCAGGTTGGTCTCGAACTCCACCTCCGCGATCTCGTTCATAGCAACCGCATCCGAAGTCAGATGGTCGAGTGAGTTCACGTCCACGCGATACTCAATCTTGCGCACCGTAGCACGGACCGTCCGAGTCGTGTGCTTGGCAAAATAAGTCCGTCCCACCGCCAGCGGCTTCTCATGCATCCACACCACCATGGCGCGAAAGCGATGGCTCACATCCGGCAGCGCGGCTGCGTCCACCAGCATCTCGCCGCGGCTCAGGTCGATCTCGTCCTCCAACTCCACGGTCACGCTCTGCGGATACGACGCCGCCGCAAGATCGCCGTCATAGGTCACGATGCGCCGCACCGTCGACTCGCGCCGCGAAGGAAGCGCCATCACGCGGTCGCCCGCACGCAGCGTGCCCCGCGCCACCTGTCCCGCGAAGCCGCGAAAGTTCGCATCCGGCCGCAGCACAAGCTGCACCGGAAAGCGCATCGGACCGGTCGTCTCGGCCAGCGCCAAAGGCACCGTCTCCAGATACTCCAGCAGCGTCGGCCCCTTGTACCACGTCATGTGCGCGCTGGCCGCCACCACGTTGTCGCCTTCCAGCGCACTCACCGGAATGGTCACCTCGTCCGCCAACCCAAGCTGCGCGCACAGCGCATCGAACTCGCGCCGGATCGCCTCGAAACTCTCCTGCGAGTAGCCCACCAGGTCCATCTTGTTCACCGCCGCCACCACATGCGGAATCCCCAGCAGCGACGCGATGTAAGTATGCCGCCGCGACTGCGGCAGCAACCCGCCCGCCTTGGCAAACGCCTGCGCGTCAATCAGAATAATCGCCACGTCCGCGGTCGACGCGCCGGTCGCCATGTTGCGCGTGTACTGCTCGTGGCCCGGCGTGTCCGCGATGATGAACTTGCGCCGCGCGGTCGAAAAGTAGCGATAGGCCACATCGATCGTGATTCCCTGCTCGCGTTCCGCCTTCAGCCCATCGGTCAGCAGCGAGAAGTCCACATGCCCATTGGCGGCGCGGTTTACACGGCTCTTCTTCACCGCAGCAAGCTGGTCCTCGTACACGCTCTTGGTATCGTGCAGCAGCCGTCCAATCAGCGTCGACTTGCCGTCGTCCACGCTTCCCGCCGTGGTAAAGCGCAGCATCTCCTGGCCCAGATGTCCTTCCAGAAACTCCTCGAATGTCCGCATCGGCACAGGCTCTTCCAGCACGCCGGTGCCTGTTCCCTGTTCTCTGCTCCCTGGCTTCATTAGAAGTATCCCTCCCGCTTCTTCACTTCCATCGAGCCTTCCTCATCGTGATCGATCGCGCGGTTCTCGCGCTCGCTGCGGCGGAACGTAATCAGCTCTTCAATGATCTTGGGAAGCGTGTCGGCCTCGCTGCGGATCGCGCCGGTGCAGGGCATGCATCCCAGCGAGCGCATGCGCACCTTGATCTGCTTCGCCTTCTCGCCAGGCATCAGGTCCATGCCCTCATGCACCAGAGTCAGCGCGCCCCCGCGCACCACAATCGGCCGCTCTTCGGCAAAGTACAGCGGCACAATCGGGATCTTCTCCGCGTACAAGTACAGCCACACATCCAGCTCCGTCCAGTTCGACAGAGGAAATACGCGAATGCTCTCGCCCTTGCGCAGCCGCGAGTTGTACAGGCTCCACAGCTCGGGCCGCTGGCTCTTGGGGTCCCACTGCCCCGCCGCCGTCGCGGAAGGAGTAGACGCGCTCCTTGGCGCGGCTCTTCTCCTCGTCGCGCCGCGCCCCGCCAAATGCCGCGTCGAATCCGCCCTCCTCCAGCGCATCCAGCAGGCTGCGCGTCTTCAGCAGCCCGCAACAGTTCTGCGTCCCCAGTTTATAGGGGCTTGCGCCCGCCGCAATCGCCTCTTCGTTGCGATGCACAATCAGCTTCGCGCCGATCTCGCGCGTGTACTCATCGCGGAACTTAATCATCTCGGGAAACTTGTAACTGGTGTCGATGTGCAGCAGAGGAAACGGAATCTTCCCCGGATAGAACGCCTTCTGCGCCAGGCGCAGCATCACCGACGAGTCCTTGCCGATGGAGTACAGCATCACCGGCCGGGCAAACTCCGCCACCGCCTCGCGCAGGATCATGATGCTCTCCGCCTCCAGCGCCTGCAGGTGATTCAGCCGCGCCGCATGAATCTGCCGCGTCTCATCTTCGGTCTGTACCAGCGTTGTCATCGAGGAGGGTTCTCCACAGCGCCCGGACCGCCGCGCCTATAGATACAGATGCGACCCGCAATCGCTAAGAATCAAATGTTGTAATGGTGGGGGGTAGTAAGAGATGAATCCGCTAGCGTCGACAGCGGTAGTTCGCGGTCGTCAGCCAACAAAATACACTATTTTGGCGGCAATTCATCATTCCTCTATTGTAACCGGCCTCATACCAAGCCGCAATGCCGCCGTCACGCATCGCCATACACGCAACCTGCAACTCTGCTAAACTGCTTAAGCTGGCACTGCGGTCCTACACGCTTCTCGGCCTACGGATTGCACCATACACCGGCATCCAGTCGAGCGCAGCTACTGCTTAGTGAACGAGCCGCGCGGCATCACGAGTGGCTCTTGGCAACACGTTCGGGGCGTAGCGCAGTCTGGTAGCGCACCTGGTTCGGGACCAGGGGGTCGGAGGTTCGAATCCTCTCGCCCCGACCATCATTTTCCGTCACTTGCAAACTAGCGATTCCGGCCAGATGGTATTAGCCAAGCTGCTCTAGTGCCGGAAGTTGCGTCAACATTGGGTTTTCGCAGGAACTTGCCTGCATATCCATCTACAAAAGTATCTACAGTCTGCAGCATGGTCCAGATTTAGACTCGGACAGTCAAACAGCACCCACTACCCGTCTTTCCGATTCAATGCGATTGCTATTTTGGCGTAGGACAGCAGCACATTAAATAATCGGCTTTTCACTCAATTTCAACACAATTCAGTATGCCGCTGAAATTGGCTTTAGCCTCTACTGTCCTCGGTCTTGGGCTTATCCTCTGTGATTGTGGAATCGGTCGTGGTCGTGGCATCAACGGGCTTCGTGTCTGCGGGTATGTTGGCTTCCTGTTTTGTGTCTAGGGGCGTCGTGACTACTGGTGCGGGGACCACCTGCTTCGTGTCTACAGGCGTCTTGACTACTGGTGCGGGGACCACCTGCTTCGTATCGACGGGAGTAATGTCTATGGGTGTGGTGACTATGGGAGTGGGGGTTGTCTGCTGCGTGTTAACCTGCGGCGCCAGGGCGATACTCTTATCCACTGCGGGCAGTGTGACGGTGCGAAGTACGGCAGGTAGGACGCCGAGAGGCTTTTCGCCTGCCGGCAGTGTAACAACCTGGTAGGTTGCAACTGCGGTGGTGGGCGTGAAGGCAGTCTTGCTAGTGTAGATGGGATCGCCGCTGGCATTCCCAACCTGGAGGAAGAGCTGTGTTGTCGGCGCCGTCTGGCCAGCCGGTGGACCTGCGTAGACGATCTTGAAGCTGCCGTCGGCAGCGGTGTAGTCAATGCCGAAGGCGTTCTGATAGGTGTTAGTGGAGTCGACGAAGTAGACGCTGTAGGCTGACACGGGGGCCTTGCTGGAATTGTAGACGGCGCCGTAGAGCGCCCATCCAGTGGACGTGACGGCAGGCACCTTCGTGCTGACCTGCTGCTTAATCATGGCGACGCGGGCGACGGCGGCGTTGGAGGCGGTGACGGCGGCCGTGGCGGCAACAGCCTGCGGCGAGGCGGCCCCGGACTTCGCGGTCACGATGGTGGCGATGCGATTCACCTGAGTAAAGCGCGCCTGGTGGACGACCGAAAGCTGCTGGACGTGTTCGACGCTGAACGCATCGGTCTGGTCCAGCGCGATGCCGATCTTATCGCCGAAGTCGTCCATGCTGGAGGTCGCGGTGTAGTCGAAACCGCCCAACGATCCGGAGGGCGAGGGGGCGGACGCGCCGCCTGCCAGGGAGCCGCTGATGGAGGAGACTATTTGTTCATATAAAGTGCCGCAGTCTTTCTTGTTGATGTAGCAAAGATTGTTACTGGCCGCCGACGGGGGGAATGTGTAGAGGCAGAACGTGGAGATGTTCTGCGAGGTGATGTTGAGCAATGCTGCGGTGAAGCCGGAGAAGAGAACCGCGCCGAGGGCCTCCTGAAGGCGGTTGGAGGTGACCTGGACGGTGATGCCCAGCAACATGATGTCCATGATGCTGGCAAGTCTGTAATTGCCGGCTCCGCTGATCTTAACGCCTCCGCCATCCATCCAGGTGTGGTTGTTGGCGAAGGTGACGTGGTCCAGGGCGGCAATCAGGATGGAGGTCAGTCCAGATTCGCCGCTCACGCGGTTCTCCACCTGGCAGATGTTATCGGCGAAGAGAACCATGCCGCTGGAGGAGTTGGAGAGGGCGTTGTCGGATGCCTGCAGGGTGGGCGGGTTGTTGATGCTGCTCCATAGCTGGTTGAAGTAGGTGGGTGTATCGAACTCGATGGCCATGCCCAGGTTGACGATGAGGACGTTCAGCGCGACTTTGGTGTTATTGCTGGGCACCGTGCCGCCGGTGGTGAAGTGGTTTCCCGTAATAGAGAAAGGGCCAAAGCCAAGGATGCTGACCGAGTTGCCGAGAGCCACGCGGACGATGTTCTGCTCCATCCGCAGGGCGGGAAGGCCGGGCTGGTAGACCGGCAGGTTTGTGGGCGTAATGGGCCCCTGCGGGCTGCTTCCACTCCAGGCAGCGGTGGTCGCGGTCTGGTTGAGGGCCGGCGGCGTAGCCATGAGGATGGAGATGCCGGACTGGGTCCCGTGGATGGCGGCCACCGGGCTTGGCGGGATGGTGGTCCAGTCGCGGGTCTCGATCACCTGGTTGCGGGAGATCTCGGCTTGCTCGACGTTGAGGATGAATATGCCGCAGACTGGCGCACCGGGCTGGGAGCCGAAATCGGTGATGACGTTGTCGTTCAGCACGAGACCTTGCAGGTCGGGAAGGCAGATGGCGCCGTAGCCGAGGCCGGTAGCCGAGGCCGGGAAGGGCGAGAGGGTCGCTTGCAGGGTGCCTGAGATGGTGTTGTCCAGAATGGTGAGGTTGGCGACACCGACGATCTCCGGAGTGCTGGAGGTAAAGAAGCCGACTGGACCGATAGCGCAGAGGCCAATATCGCTGATACGGTTGCGCTCGATGCGGATGTTCATCAGTGGACCGTCGGCTGCTAGCCGGTTGTTGTTGCTGTCGGTGGGGGGAAGTACCAGGGTGGTTCCCGTGGAGGTCACCGGCGAGGCAACAAAGAGGCCGTTGAGGCCCGCGACCTGGGTGCCTCCTTTGATCCGCAGAATGGCGCCCAGGGTGATAGCGTTGAAAGCGCCGCCTTGGATTTCGTTATCGGCAACGGTAACGCCGGTGGAGTAGCCGCCGATCTGGATTCCGCCGTTGCCGGCAGGCTTGGAGGTGGAGGCGGTGAAGTTGGCGCCGAGGTCGGAGACGACCGCTGCCGAGGCGTAGTTGGCAGCGGCCGGTGTGTCCTGCAGGCCGATCCAGTTGCGTTCAATGGAGATTTCGGCGCCGCTGACGTAGAGTGCGGGCCACAAGCTGGCGACGTCCTCCATGAAGATGCGGTTGTCGTGAATGTTGAGCATCGTGGCCTGCACCGCGACCACGGCGGGGCAGGTAGAGGCAGTCAGGACCAGGTTGCTGAGGGTGACGTCGCTGGCCGATGCTGAGAACTCGGGAAAGATGGTGTCGAAGGCGCTGCCCGGCTCGCCGGGATAGATCGGTATATCGCCGCTAACGCTGTTGGCGCCGGTCTGGGAGGGTGACGAGACGGAATCGAGCAGGATGCAGGCCGTGCCGGCTGGAGCCTCCACGGTGAAGTCGGTGAGTGTGATGTGCTGGGAGTTGGTGACGGTGAGGATGGCGTTGACGCCGCTTTCCGTGGTGATGGTCTGCGAGGACCCGCTTTGGTCCGCGGTGCCTCCGGGATCCGCGGAATAGGGATAGAGGACGGTCTGCGGGCCCGATCCGCGCAGGGTGACCTCTCTGTGACCGTTGATGATGATGGTCTCGTAGTACTTGCCAGGCAGGATGCACACCTCGCCACCCGTGGAGTCGAGGCTGTTGATGGCTAACTGGATGGAGGTGAACTTGCCGAAGCTGGTCTGGTTGTCGCCCACGGTAACGGTGCAGCAGCCGCAGTCGCCTTCGTCGCTGCTAGCCCAGGGGATGCGGCAGTCGGGGGTGTTGATGGCGGTGCCGCTGGCGTCGAATGTGACGACGGAGAGCTTGGTGTAGTGGTGGTGAATGCCGCGCGGCGGAATAGGGTTGGGGATCTTATCGTAGCTGCCGTCGGTCCGTGCACAGAATATCCAATAATCGCCGGATAGGAAGTTGCCGCCGGTGGGCACGCTGAGCGAGACGGTAAGGCCGTTTTCCAGCACCAGCGGGTTGCCGCCCTCGGGCGGGACGGGGATATCGCCGGTGCTGCCTGCCAGGTTGTAGTATGCGGTCTGGTTGCCCTTCGTGTCGGTGGAGTTGACTGTGCCAGACTGGTCCCAGCGCACGATGCGGGTGTGCAGGCTGGTGCTGGGTGTGGGCGGATTGTTGAGTTGACTGGTGAGGTAGATGGAGTTGGTAGTGGGATCCACATAGTCGATCTGGCAGAGAATACCGGGGCTGCCGTAGATGTATGGGTTGGCGACCGGATAGTTGGGGTCGGGCATGCCGTTCAGTTCCAGGTTGTCGTCCAGCAGTTCGATCCAGTTGCCGTTGGAGAAGTTCAGCACCTGGTCGCGGCCCAGCGATGCAACTGTGAGCACCGTGACCTGGATGCCGGAATGATTGGCCTGGGTGGCGAGAGCGGTGACGCTGGTGGCGATCGAGGCGTTTTCGCGGGACCATTTGAAGGTCGCCGTGCCCAGCGGACCACCCTTGTGGATCTGGACGCGGTAGAGCTGGTTCTCCAGGCCGGTGTAGCCGGTGCCGGGAGTCAGGCAGCATGGGCCAGCGGTCGAATTTGCGACAACGCCGTTGGTGAGCAGTCCGGCGGAGGCGATGGGATAGGGCACATCGGCGTCGGGCGTGCCGCAGGTCATGGGAATGCTTGCCGTGGCGGCGGGCATCCAGCGGACCTGCCAGACGGTCTGCAGGCGGCCGGAGGTGTCGATGCCAACCGCCGGGTCGACGATCGAAGGGTCATGGAGCCAGGTGACGGCGCGCACCCAGACGTCGAGGTAGAAGACGTACGACCCAGCCGCTGTGGAGGGCGGCGGGGTTGCGCCGGGGAAGTACGGCTGGCTGGTGTACGGGATGTTGGGGGTTCCCGTGATACTTGGGGGAGCGGGCTGGGGCGAGCCGGAGAGCTCGGTGAGCGCCGGGTCCCAGGCGCCAGGGGTGGGGCCGTGGTTTTCCACCAGCAGCCCGTCGATATACATGCGTCCCTGGCCGATGTTGACCACCCACGGAGCGCTGGAGGGGGAGATGTAGAAGGCGTTGGGCGTGGTGGCTTTTGAATAGACGGCGCGGCCTACGATGTCGAGGGTGCCAGCCTGGATGCGGCGGGCAATCTCGGCCAGGAACTCGTTCCAGTCCGCGTCCAGCTGCACGCGGCCCTGCGGCATCACGACGGAGGAGTAGCTGTTGAAAGGATTGAAGGTGTAGCGGCTGTTATCGAAGCTCACGGTGGACTCCTATCGGTTCTCGTCTCGTTGGCTGCTGCGGGGCCGGTCGCTGCTGGTTCGGTTCTGCTGCTTGCGCTGCGCGATTGTCTCAGCGCTGCATCGTTCATGTCTGATAGATGAGCCCATATTCCAGGCCGGCGGGCACATACTCCTGTAGGCGTATCTGGAGGTCGCGTTCGCGCTGTGGGGCGAAGACGAAGTGGTAGGCGCCCATCTCGCTGCCATCGTCGGCGCCGCGCCGGATGGAGTCGTCGGTGCAGGCCATCAGTTTCATGTATCCGGGCTGTCCATATCGGGTGGAGATGAAGTATGGCTGCGGCGCGGCTGTGGCCTGGATGACGCATTGGTAAGGAGGCGGAGTGACCGCGCCGATGGGAAGGAAGCTGAAGCGGACGCAGCCCTGCTGTTTGCGGTCCGCGACGAGTCCCGAGACAGCGCCCGCTGCCTTGCTGGCCCACAAGATGCTGTCGCTGACCAGGGGCAACAGGCTGGCGTGGACGCGACCGACGACGGTGCAGCCGTTGAGGGTGAACGCGCCGCCGCCGCTGCGATTGTCCGGAGCGGCATAAGCGGTGTTGCCTGGATCGCTGGCGTCCACGATCGAGTTGGTGAGAGTGACCGTGGCCAGAGGATTGGCGCGAATCCCGCCGAGGATGCATGTGCTGGCGGAGAGCGCGACCGAAGCGGAGGCAAGCTGCAGCGTGGGCGCGGTGGGCGCGGTGGGTTGCGGGGGCTGAGCGGTTGCGGGGCCAAACGACCACCCGGAAACCAGTGTGCAGTCGGTGAGCGTGAGCTGGCCCAACAGGTTGTCTCTGCCGTCGGGGCGGGCGACGGGGACATCGACGAGTGATGGGTTGGAGGCTGGCGGGGATATGCCGGGTCGTGCAGCCACAATCACTCCGTTGAGCAGGAACTGGCTGCCCACGTCTCCGGTCACGGTGAGTGCGGAGTCCAGCAGCAGGGTCTGGACGCTGCGGTCCGCGGAGCGGAGTTCGAGAGTGGTGTTGGCCGGCAGGTCGACGGCGAATGGGGTGGTGGACGTAGTCGTGATGGTCTGGCTGGCGCTGACTATGGAGGCGAGTCCCTCGTCCGCATCGGAGGCTTCGTCCTTGGCGGACTCACCTGAGATCTCCACCGCCACGGCGCTGTTGAGCGCCAGCAGAGAGACGGCATACGCAAGCGCTTCCTGCAGTGTGGTAAATCGCGGATCGGGGAACGGAACTACGAAGGCCGGATCGGTGACTGCGAAGTTGACGCTGCGCGCATACTCGCCGCCTCCCAGGTTGGCGTTCGTGCCGTAAAACCATGACGCGCTGAGTTGATGGCCAGCCTGCGCGGGCGAGAGCGCCAGGCGGCCGAGTTCGGGATCGACCACAACCGTATAAGGGCTGGCACTGGAGGGAAGGTTGGCCCACGCGCCGTCCGCGCCGGATAGATCGGCAACGGCAATCTGGTAGGGGCTGAGCAGGACCTTGTCCAGGTAGAGCGTCAGGCTGGCGCCTTCGCCATAGAAGGTGGCGCCCACACCATGGGCGAGGTCGGAGCAAAGTACGCGGCGCAGTAGCCGGTCGGGAACATTGGCGGGGCCGGCTGTGGCCGCGATCTGCTCGCCTTGCGAGATGGCACGGTGGAAGAGCGGAAGGTCGAGACCAAGGGCGTTGAAGCGATAGCAGGACTGGCCTGCGGAGTTGCTTGCTGCTGTGAGCGGCGATTTGGTGACACTGGAGGCATTCAGAGACCAGAGAAAGATGCCAATGTTCTGGATGTTGTACTGCCCTCGGCTGGACGGGATGGACGAGTCGATACGGCGCACATCCACCTTGTGTGCGGTGCGGTCGAAGCCGGTGTCGATGTATAGGCCTGGCTTCCAGTGGCGGAGGTTCGGCGAATAGAAATTCTGCGGACGAATGTGCTTCATGTACTGCGTATCCGCCAACACCTGGAACTGCTCGACGGCATGGGCGCCCCAGCCCGTGACGTCTCGGGCGAGTTGCTCGATCACCAGGATGGTGCCCTTGCGGCGGCGCAGGGAGATAGTCTCCGCAACCTCGGCGCGCGGGTTGTCCACGGTGGGCGCAATTCCTGCGATCGACTGGTAGCCGATGAGGTCGCCGATATATGGAATCACCCACGGGGCGCAGGTCTCGATGAACTGGTCGTCGTAGAGCTGGTCCAGGTCGTAGGCAACTGTGGCGAGCTGTTCTCCCACCACCATCAGCAGGGACTGCAGCGGTCCTCGTGAGGCGAGTGCCAGCAGTTGGTCGAGCTGGGCCTGCTGATCGGCAGGCAGTGGCTGGGGCAGGGTCTGAAGCTGCGCCAACTCGGCCTGCTGAGACGCGTTCAGCAGATGCTGCGCGCTGGCGATCTGAGCGTCGCGCATGCGGTAGACGGCGGGAAGAAGTTGGAAGAGGTCGAGGCTCATGACATAGTCCCCAGCTTGACGTTGAATGGATCGGGGTCGAGCACTAGAATCTCAGCCGCGTCCGGCAAAACATTGAGGGTTGGAACGGGGATGTAGGGGCAGATGGCTTTGCTAGCCACCGGGCAGGGACGCGGCAGCGGCGGGCCCGCCTGCGACGTCCACGCGTTGTAGGTGGAGATGGAGTACGCGGCGCTGCCGATGTCGCCGGCCTGGCTGGAGTAAAGCGGTTTGAGGCACAGAACATTGACCGCCAGGACACCTGCCACGCCCTGGATCAGCGCGGCAATCTCGTCCTGGGTTACGCCCTGGCCGAAGCTGCGGTTGGCGAAGCAGTACGTGCTCTGCAGCAGGCTCTGGATGGCCGCTTCCACCGCGGGTTGACTATACGCCGGATCGTAGAGAATGTTCGCCGTCAGGCCGAAGGTGGTCTCGTAGTACGACTGCACGTTGATGGCGACGTTGGGGTTGCCGTAGTTCTTGAGCGCCGTAACCAAGTAGCTGAGGGTCTGGCTGGTGGAGAGCAGCTGGGAGCCGTCTGCCGAGGCAACCGTAAGGAAGACGCCGCGATACAGGCCGCTGGGAATCCAGAGGGCGGACGCCTTGGAGATGCCCGCGTAGGTCGCAGCGAAGTTCTGGTAGTCGGTCAGCGATACGGCGCGGCCCAGAGTAAGCACCGACAGTGGAGCGTTGGCTCGGATCTCGTCGATGGTCTGCGCGTCCTGGCCGCCCGAGGCGGCTTGAGGATTGGTGACGCCGCTGACGCCCACCGGGCGATCGACCAGCGTGGTGATGGCGGCGGCGGGAACATTTCCCGCCGAACCGATACCGACGCGGTAGCTGGCCTGGATATTATTTGTTCCGGTGGGCAGGGTTGCGCCCTCCACACCGTCGCCGAAGGTCACCTGAGCGATTCCCCCTGGCCTGTTAAGCGTGGTAAACACCTGCGCGGTGGCTGCCTGGTCGTAGAGCGTCGGCACTGCGGTCCACGCGGCGCCGTTGGCGGAGACGCTCAGCGAGCTGACACTGCCTCCCGGAGTGGGCGAGGGTAGGTAGGTCAGCGGCGACTGCTTGAGCGTGAACTGCTGGTTGGCACTAGCCGCTGAGCCGCTGCCCAGCAGTTCGGTGACCGGCGAGCCTGCCGTGGCCGCGCCCACGTTGGCGTTCACCGTCGTTACCGTGCGGTCGTAAACATTCAGCAGCGGCGTCATCAGCTGGATCTGGGTGTGCGGGAAATTGGCGTCGGTGGAGATGTTCAGGCTGGAGACCAGGGCGTACTCCTGAACCACTGGGTCCGTCGCCGCCGCCGGTGTGAGCGTGAAGATCGAGAGCGGAGTGAGGCTCGTTGCGGTCGGGCCGTTGATGGTGCCTCTGCGACCGGTCGCGTCGGAGACGGAGAGAGTGGGCGTCAGGCTACAGTTGCTCCACGTCGGAATGGCTCCGGGATTCACGCTGCCTGTGTTGACGACGCTGTTGGGCGGCCGCAGCAGGGTCAGCACCTGGCCCTGGATCAGCGGTATTGGCGACGTTGGGTCGTCATCGGGAGCGAAGTAAACCACCGGACGCGCGGGACTGCTGTTGGGCGGGTTTACCGGCGTGTTCACTGTCAGCTTCGGATTCTTGCCGGAAATAGCTACGGCAGTGACACCCACCAGGTCGGAGCGCAGGACTTCGAGATCCAGAAGCGTGCCGTAGAGCGGGTGATCGAGGGGCTGCTCACAGACCGGCAGCGCCTCGCTCTGGGTTAGAACCGCAGTGGAGCGGGTGGCTCCGGTGAAGTAATTGCTGAGCGTGGTGATGTCGTTCGCGTCGCTGGCTGGAATGTCCGTAGTGGCGCGGGTGATCTTGGCACTGAGGCCGTAGTCGGAGCGGGATACGGTTGTGACTGCCGTCAGGTTGTATAGATTTACGGAGGGTTGATAGCCGGTGGTATGGGGGATGGCGATATTTGCTGAGAGAACCATCCATCCGCCCGCGGTGAGCTTGGCGTAGACGGCGTCCAGGTCGACCAGACTATCGGAGGCAGGGTTGGTGGGTACGGAGTTGGCTGCGGTACCGAAGTTCCAGTCACCGTTACTGCCGAGTAGTCCGGTGAGGGTCGCACTGGTGCCGGTGAGCAGGTCGGGATTCAGCGCGTTGTAGCCGAACAGTGAGGCGCGCTGGCGCAGGGCGTAGACCTGCGGGTTCGTTTGTGAGGGTCCTGAACCCGTGGCGCTGCCCAGCGCTTCGGCCCAGGTAACGAGGGTACGTTGGTTAACGGTGTCGGGCTGGACAGAGACCACATGGCACAGGTCCCACACTCCACTCTCGGGGTTGTTGAGGCGCTCGTCGCCGACGATGAGCAGGGCGTCGCCGGGGCTGAGCTGGGTGTTCGTGCCCGCCAGATAAAGGCTGGTATCGCCGGCGGCGGGAGTCCGGGGAATGCCGGCCTGCACCGGCAGGGTATTCCAGTCCGGCTTGGCCAGGATGTCGGCGGAGGTCTGGAAGGCCTGAGGCGTTTGGCCCTGGCCGGGGACGCTCTGCACCTGGGTTCCGGCGGGGATCGTGATTGCAGTAGTATTGGGGTTCGGCGGCAAGCCGGTGGCGGCGCGCAGGGTGAAGGCCAGATACGTGGAGGCGGCGACGCCGGGCGAGGGTTGATACCCGATGAGGCGGCTGAGCTGGGTGAGCGATGTAAGCTGGGTTGCGGTGCGCAGGTAGCTCTCGTTGGCTAGACGCTCCTGGTAGAAGGTGAGAATGTCGAGGACCACGGACGTTGCATCCAGAAACGCGATCGTCAGGTCGTCGTTGTCGCGCGTCTTGAGGGCGGCAAGGGCGGGGTAATCGGAACTGGAGAGCCGCGCCAGCATGGACTCGTTGAAGGTGGCCCACGTGCCCGTGCGATAGACGATGGAGGACAGGCCGGGCAGGTTGGACTCGCCCTGCGGAGTCTGCACCGAGATGCCGGAGCAGCATCCGCAATCGCAGTTGTGAGTTCCGTTGCAGCTCATACTGTCCTCACTTTCCACCCTGCATGTTCAGAGTTAGCTGGCCGTTGGCGGGAAGGCTGGGGTCGTTGGCCAGGCGTGCGACCTGGAAGGGGCCCATGGGTATCTCGCCTTGCAGAATGTATGTTTGCGTGGGGGGTGTGCTCAGCGGGACGCTCTGCGGCTGAAAGATGGTTGCGGTGACGCTGCTGACGCCGGCCACCGAGCGGGCAGCAGTGTAAATGGGGCTCAGATAGACGCTCTGGCCGAGTTGGAAGTTGACCGCAGCGAAGACGCCAGGCTTGCCGTTGGGTTGCGTGCCGCTTCCCAGCACCTGAAGCAAAGTCTGCTGGACGTTGGCCTGGAAGTAGTCGGGATCGACGCAAACGGTGAGTGCGATCAACAGCGAGACGTAGTTTGGGCCTTCCAGCTTCAGGTCCTGGCCGGCCAGTCGGTACCGATTGACATACTGGATGAGCGACTTGTGCAGGGATCGGCCCAATCTGCCACCGGAGCTGGGTTCGGCGGTGTCGAAAACGGTGTACCAACTGCCCGTCCAGCGCAGCGTGGCGGCAGCGCTGGAGATCTGCGGGTTGGACTCGGTGACCGTCACGTAGTCGGCCATGGTAATGGCGCGTTCCTGGGTGAGGAAGGCCTGCGGCGCGCGGCGCTGGATCTGCGCAGGCGTCTCCGGGTCGACGCCGCCGTTGGCCGGCAGCGGGTTGGTGCAGGATACGATGCGTGGATCGGCGGCCAGATATCGCAGGCTCTCCGCGCCCAGGTTGCCGGCCGTGCCGTTGCCGATGCGGTAGTTGGCGGTGAACGCCGTATTCGCTGCCGGCATCATGCCGTTGGTGTTGTCGCCGAAGCGAAGCTTGGCGGTGCCATCGGTATCGATCTCGACCACAAAGTCGTTGTCGGTGGGGCCCGCGGCCAGAAGATCGGGAGCCGCCGTCCACGAGCTCCGATTGCCGTCCAGCAGACTGCTAAGCGCGATGCTCGGGACCGCGCTCGAGGGGTTGTAGTTCATCAGGTCGTAGGCGGAGAGCGACGGGTTGGGCTGCTGCTCAAAAGTGAGCACGGTCAGCAGAGCGGGAGTTGCCGCGAAGGTGGCATTGGCGGTGGCGAGCGTGACATGGTTGAACTGCTGCACAATCACTGGAAGCTGCACCCCGCCGACCGCGCCGAAGGGAGAGTTGTAAAGCAGAATGAGATTGAACTGCGTCGGCGTCTGTAGATCGCCCTGCGAGAGCACGGCGAAGAGCGGGGTCCATGCGGCCGGACTGGTGGCTTCCACGCTCAGGTAAGGGTGCCCGCTGTCGGCATCGATCAGATTCACCGCGCCGCTGATGGACAGCATCGTGGGCGCCGGCTTCACCTTTACCGGAGCTGTTGCCCCAGAGGGTTCGGAGGCAACGATGAGCTTCGAGAGCGCCGTGACCTGCGTGACCGCATCGGCTGGGCTGGCGAGGTCAGCGAAGGTCTCCAGCACGATGGGGGCGCCCGCGCCGGGAGGGTTGAAGACCACAGAGAGCGTGAACGTTGTCGCGCCCACTGTGACCAGCACGCCAAAGTACTGCGGCCATAAGGCAGGGTTGTTGGCACCAACCATCATCGCGGTTGTTCCACTGCTGTCCGGAAGGCTGACCAGGCCGTTGGCCACAAGGGCAACGGCACTCGACGTAACCGGGATGCCGGCCAGGGGCAGAGGGACGGCCTGGGTCACGGGACTGTCCTGCAACTGCGGGCGGTAGCGGACGGGAAGAGGCGTAGGCCGGTTGGGGGTGCAGCGATCGGCACCGAGCGAGGACGGAACAAAGAGCGTGGGCTCGGGGACGATGGGCAGCGTCGCTGCGGGCATGGAGAGGCCATGGTCGGCCAGAACCACGTTGCCCAGCACGATGCTGACATTGGTCAGAGTCCGGGTGTCGCCGGAGGCGGTCAGAAATGTGGAGGAGATGCACAGCGGGGCAGGCAGCGCATCTTCCGCGGCCCAGCCAATCTCTGTCACCGGCTGAGGCTGTTGCGTGTCGTTGACGATGGGCGCGCCAGTTCCCTGCTCGAACAGCGGATCGACCAGCGGCTGGCCCTGGCCATTGAAGATCGCCACCGAGGTGAGGCGGACGGCGTACCGGTGGCGGATGTCGGCATCCGCCGGGTCGCCGGTCTGCGGACCCAGCACCTCCTGGAAGATGAGGACGTCGCCCGGCTGCAGATTGGGGTACGAGCCGGTCAGAGTCGCCTCCGTGGTGCCCTGGGGAAGGCAACAGTTAAGGTCTCCCCAGGTGTAGAAGTTGAGGATGTTGTGCTCAGGAAAGAGATTGGAGTCCTGCATGGGCTCGAAGACCACGACCCCCGCGTCGAGGGCGGCCTGTTCGTTACCGAGCAGGTGCGTCGGCATTCCCGGAGCGTAGGTGTAGAAGCGGGTGACCGTGTGGTCGAGGAAGACCGGGACGGCCACATTCAGGCAGACCCAGGCGCGCGCATTGCAGCCGTCATGCACGCGATAGCCGACCAGAAAGGCGTGGCGGCGCAGCGAGATGCGGCTGCGCGAGGTCAGGATGTAGGCTTCGGTGGCGACGGCGTCCTGCTGGTAGCTGAGCTGGTCGCCGGCATAGGCAACCAGTTCCGCCAGCACCACACCCAGGTCGGCCTCGGTGGCAGCGCCCCATGAGGGCAGCAGTTGGTTCATACGGTCCAGCAGAACGGTGCGGAAGCTGCCGTAGTCCTTGGCCAGGTAGTTGATGGGCGGCGGCATGGGCGGCGCGGGGCTGCAATCCGGCGGGTTGGGCGCGCAGTCAAAATAGGGGCCGCAGTCGATCTTGAAGTGAAAGGTAACCTGGGCCAGCTGTGGGTCGAAGCCGTCCAGCACCTCGGCGATGGCAAAGTTGCCGGAGGTGGCGCTTGCCACACTGTTGACCAAGCTGAGCGTGTAGGGCGAGAAGTCGCCGGCGACGCTGGTGCGGATGACCAGCACCTTGCTGGACTGGCCGGGCGGCGCGCTCTCCACATGTATCTTTTGCGCCGTGATGCCGGTGACACTCTCCCCACCCGTGATGAGAATGTTGTCCGTCGTAAGATTTGTGGGCACCGGCTTGAGGCAGTGCAGCAGCAGGTGACGCTGCCCTTTCAGCGTGCTGCCGTCGCGCAACTCAAGATAGTCGATCGCGTTTAGCAGCGGATTGTTCATCACCGCGGCGCGCCGGTTCTCGTCGCAGCAGGAGTAGATCATTGCGCGCCTCCGTAGATGAAGGTCTGAACCTGGCTGACGCCGGTCGAAAGGGGTGCGTAGGTGACGGTGACAGTGAGAGTGCCCTCGTCGGCCGTGGCCACGACCGACTGCACCTTGATATAGCCGCCCAGCCACTTCTGCAGCGCTCCCTGCACCGAGAACTGGGTGGCGGCTGCCATCTCCGGGCTATTGGGGGCAAAGGGAAGTTGCAGCAGGCCGCTGCCGAAGTCGGGCAGGTTCACGCGCTCACCGGGCGAAGTGAACAGCACCTGCTCCACCAGCTGGCGCAGGTAGTCCGCAAGCGGGTCAAGGGTGCGGCCGCGGCCATCGAATTGATAGGGGAAGTTGATATTCATGGCAATGCTCAGGTAGCGAGTACAAGGGTTTGGGCCGAGATTGGAAGCATCGGCGTTCCGGTTGGCACGCAGACCGAGACCCCGGTCATGATGGCGACGGGCTGGCCCTGCGACATCACCTGCACCGCGCCCACCACCCACTGCCCGATCACGCAGGGGCCGTTGCCGGCGATGGGAACAAACGGGCATCCGGCGACCGCATACGGGGCGGCGATGGTGGCAATCGGCATTCCCGAGACGAAGACGCACGGGCTGGGCACGGTGGGGACGGCCTGCCCTCCGTGGGCGCAGGTGACCACGGCTCCCATATGTAGAATCGGTCCCGGCATTGGTGAAGTCCTCCTTTCACTGTGTTGCGTTAAATCCTGATCCAATTCGTCTTTAAGGCCCAACGATGGTCAATGCGGTCATGTTGATTGCCACTGCGGGGCCAATCAGCGTGATGGTCGCACCCTGTCCGTTGGAGATGTATATGCCCGTCTCGTTGACCACGATCATGGCGCCGCTTGCGCCCTTCAGCACGATGCCTCCGGTTACCGGAGTAGGTGGCCCGTCGGAGAGGATCAGCGAGTTCTGGCCTGTGGTCTGCAGCACGATGTTCTGTCCCGGAGGGATGGCCGGCGGCGCGGTGGCGAAGATGGGTACGTCGGCCACCATGCCCCAGAAGCCCCCGCTCCAGATCGGGTAGTCCGGGTTTCCCTGCTCGAACTCGATCCACACCGACGAGCCGATGGGCGGCACAATGAAGCAGCCCGCCTGTATACCGGCGGCGGGAACGCATGGCATCGCCCAGCTGGAGGGAATCTCACCTAGCACGTCCGGCACCTGCGCCGTGATCCGCCCGATCTGCATGGGATCGATATTCACCAGCACGGTGCCGCGATACTTGCCGTAGTAGCGAGTGGGCGGCGGCGTCACGTTGGTTGCTGTTGCGCTCATGGGCTCACCGTTGGGACTGTGGACACCAGCCCGTTGCGCGTCAGGGTAAAGTTCTGCTTGTACTCGCCGCGCTTGATCTTGTGGGTAACGCTCTTGACGTAGTAGAGGCCGTCGAAGGCCTGACCGGCCCCGCGCACACCCACCAGGCTGCGCGCGTTCAGCACGCCTCCGTAGCGGGTCACATCCAGCGATCCCTCACAGGTGACCGCTTCCGAACTGGCTGCGCCGGCGGCCAGCCCCATCATGATCGCCTGCGGGATGGAAACCTTGGAGAGAT
Source organism: uncultured Acidobacteriaceae bacterium (assembly GCA_963799175.1). Taxonomy (GTDB): domain Bacteria; phylum Acidobacteriota; class Terriglobia; order Terriglobales; family Acidobacteriaceae; genus Edaphobacter. Next base: position 27,507 of record CAWCWC010000012.1, read on the forward strand.
CGTTGCGGAACGATACCAGGTCGGGTGGAAGCAGGTTGGTGGGCAGCGGAGGAATCAATCCCAGCGGCGGTTGCAGCGGGTCGATGGGCGGAATGGGGATGGGAATGCTAATCCCAATCTCCTGAATGTAGGTGTACACCAGCGGGATCTTGCACTTGTCCTGCTCGAAGGAGAAATGCAGCGATTCCACGTTGCTGTAGGCGTCCATATCCGCATTCAGCGCGGGCTGGACGGGGCCGATCTTTACCTGCGGCCCCCAGTACGCGGTGCTGACGCCGGGGGTGGGTCCGGCGGCAATGTAGAAGACATAGCCAACCTCTTGGGCCAGGGCTTTGATGTAGGCCAGGTCGGTTCCCTGCTGCGCGGGAATCTGCTCGATGGGCAGTGAGATGTCGAACAGCAGGCTGGGAATGATGATCGGCAGCACGCCGAAGAATGCGTACTTGGCCAGCAAAAGCGCAACCCGCGCCTCGCGCGGGCAGGCGGGAAAGGGAAAGCCGCTCCAGTTGGACTGGTCCATCAGCGCGCTCAGGTCGCGTCCGAAGAGGGTGAGCGTGGAGTTGGACCCCTTGTCGCCGGGTGCAATCTCGTTCTTGGTGATGACTCCGTCGATCAGCACGTTGGCCACGCCGTTCACCGTGGCCACCAGGATGCACCGCATGAACAGCAGCGGCATTCCCCCGGTGAGCAGGAACATCAGCTGCAGCGGAGAGTTCTTGTCCACGCTGAAGACGAGCTGGAAGCCGCTCTGTCCCACATCCTCCACCTTCACCTCCACCGAGGCGAGGGACTCCAGCACGACACTGGGCACGGGCACCGCGATAATCGGCCCCATCATCAGCGTGAGTTGGACGCTCTTAAGCAATCGGCCCTCCCGGGACGCCTTGTGGCGTGGTGATGGAGAGGACACGACCGGGTGTTGCGGTTAGATCGCATGGGTTGATGGCGCCATTGGCGTCGCACAGCAGCCACGCCATCAGCGGATCGCCCAGATATTTGGCGGCGATCAAGTCCAGGCGGTCGCCTTGGCGGACCGTGACCGTGTTAATTGTGGCGTAGTTGGGCGCGCCCGGCTGGGGCACGATACGCCGCGCAAGATACGGGATCACCTGCCCGTTGGGCGCGGTGTACTGCTGCACGCTGAAGCCGTAGTACCGGCTGTCGGTGGGGAAGGTTACCTGGGGCACCACACCCAGCATCATCATGGCTTGCAGAGGATAATTCATGGCAGACCTCCCAGGCCGAGCGTCGTCAGTGCCGCCGACGTGGCCTGCGCCGCCAGCGACTCCTTGTTCGTCAGATACGACATAAACAGCCGTCCGCCCGGATGTTCGAAGCCGAGGTCGTCGACGCTCAGAACCCGCATCCCCAGCGAGATTTTGGCGCGGATGGGGTTGAGGTTGGGGTCGAAGGCTTCCTCCGTAATGGAGAGGTCGGTCAGGCGCACCGGAACCACGCGGCTACTGCTCCATACAAAGAGGGTCAGCGGCTGCTCCAGGGGGATGATCTCCAGAGTGCCTGCATTGGATAGCGCATCGTCGGCCATTAGCGTCTCCACTGTCGGATTCACCAGCATCTCCAACTGGGCGAGCTGCGGGTGCAGTCCAAGCTGCGCGGTAATGGGGTATTGCATGGGGAACTCGAGCTGATCGGTGGCGTCCAGCTCTGCCTCCAGCTTGATGGTCTCGATGGCCGGCCCGCGCAGCCGCAGCGCGTCCACGCGCACACCGTCCGCACCGCCCGGCACCGCCTGGATCTGCAGCGAACGCGAGAGCGAGTCTGGGTTGTACTGCAGCGCGATCACCGTCTGCACGATCGACGTGTCCGGGTCCATCGTGACGATGCCGCCTTTTACCAGGCGAGGCGAAATGGGTAACGCATAGGCCATGCTCTCTTCCCTTTCCTGTACTGTGTGATGCTAGGTATCTTTCGGATCGAAACCGAAGGACACGACCTCCGAAGGCATTGCATTTCCCTCTCCGTCGATCACGCTCTTAGCGTCCGGATCGTCTACCAGTTGTCCCGTCTTGTCATCCCCCTTCGCCATCTGCACGGTCCAGCTGATTCTCTTCAGCCGCGTCTCCGCCGCGTCAGCCCGCCGCTTCTTGTTCTTGTAGTCCGAGAGCCCCGGATCGGAGTCCGGCAGAGTGACATCTTCGTAACTGGCCCTGACGATGTAGTGGTAGGCGCGGTCTGTGTTGGCAGTCGCCTTCTTCAGAGGAGCTTCCACTTTGGCATTCATTCGCCCATTCACCGTATTGGTGATCGGCATCATGTTCACCCATTCCCCTTGCCCACCCAGGCGGTTGCTCAACAGGTGGCCGCGCCGGTAGTACTTCTTGTCCAGCAAGTACCCCAAGTCCGTCCAGCCCACAGGGTCCTGGTCGCGGTTGGGGTCCGTGCCCAGCCCGCGATTGGCGCTGAGGAAGACATCGGCTTCCATTCCGGTGCCCAGCTTGGGGTGTGTGGTCTGCGGCTTGACCAGCCGGGAAGGATAAGCGTCTCTTGCCTTCAGATGGTCCAGCTCGAAGGTCAGATCGTCGTAGGTTTTGGCTCCTGCTGCATCGTCGGCGGGCTTCTGCAGTTCGCCCTGCCTCCAGCCCAGTTTGTCCGCCAAGCCGACAATCTTCTTGGTCTGCGCCGGCGTTGCCTTCACATCCTTGAGGAACTGCTTCAGGGGCGTCTTTTCGGCGCTGTGGACGAAGACCTCGGGATGTTCGCCGTCGCCCTCAACATTGACCTCATGCTCCTCAGTGCCCCAATGGAACTTCTTGGGTTTGCTCCACCAGTTCTTGATGGCGTCGAGTTCTTGCGTAAACGCGGCCTTGCCCGCTTCCCACAGGGGTTTGGCATTTTCCACGATGATGTCCAGCACCTTGCCGATGGCTTCGTCGATAGGGGCCCGCACGTCGTCGACAATCTTGCGGATGGATTCGCCGATGCCGGTCAGATGGAGCATGCCCGCCAGAAAACGCAGCAGCAGGGGGATGGTGCGCGCCAGCGAGTCCTCCACCTTTTTGGCCGCGGGACCGATGTTGCCCGCAACGATATCGGCCAGGGCATCCACCACCGTCTCCACCAGGTCGGCCAGCTTGCGCGCCTTCTCCACGATGAAGACGATGACCTCGTAGATGCTGGTGACCACCTCGATGAAGTCGCCGATGGGGCTGGCCAGTGCGGCCACCATCAGCAGGCCGCGCTTCACAATCTCCTGGATCACCCAGTTCTTGATGCCGTCGATCAGCGAATCGAAGATGCTGCTGGCCTTCTCCTTGATCATCTCCCAGATGGCGGAGAAGCCCTCTGTGCGGATGCGTTCGAAGATCTTCACCGAGGTTTCAAAGAAGGTGACGGCCGTCTCGCCGAGCTTCTCCACCAACTGCGGACGGCGCTGCTGGTAGGTGAGGCCAAGCACCTGAAGGATGAGCTTCAGCATGCTGGCGAAGCTGAACTCCGTGGGCATGGTGACGCCCTTGATCGCAAGCTCATCGAAGATCCATGCCTTAAGCCCGTTGCCCAGATGGGTCAGGATATTCAGGCCAAAGTCGGTAAAGCCCTTCTGTACCGCGGCAAACAGGTTCTTGGCGAAGTTAATGGGGTCGGCGATGATATCGGAGATCACCGTGCCGGCTTTCTTCAGGAATGCGAAGACCTTTTTCCCCGCGGGGAAGGCATCCAGCGCGGCCTCGAAGACAAAGTCCAGCACCTTGGAGGCGATTCTGGAGGCGAGCGAGACAAGTCTGTCGTACGGCTCGCTGAAGATTGCCTTGATCCGCTCCCACGAGTCGACGGGATGCCATATGCTGGTGGCCTCCCATGCCCGGTCCAGAAGATCGGAGAAGTATTTTTCGCTGAATCCGAGATTATCGACCTCGCGAACCAGCCAGTGATACGCAGATTGCAGGGCGCCCGCGGCCTTCTTGAGCTTCTCGAAGAGTTCGCTGCCGCCCGGAAAGAGGTTGAGGATTCCCTGGGTGAGTGTGGTGGCGTTGCGCTCCACCTCCACGTCGTCGATCAGGTCCTTGCCGATGATGACGCAGAACAACGGGTAACCCTTGAGGCCCTTCAGCTTGTCCAGCAACCAGCTGACGCCCGGAATGTCCTTGCCGGACCACGCGCGTTGCACCTGGCGTGGCGCCGGGCGAACGGCGGGGTGCGCGCGCTGCGGCGACGCGGTCTGCTGCACCACATGGGTGAGTTCGTGGGCCAGCAGACGGCGTCCTTCGCCGGTCTGCGGCGCGTAGCGGCCGGGTGCGAAGACCACATTCGATTCGACCGTATAGGCGTGCGCGCTAAGCAATTGCGCCGAGTTCGCGGCGCGCGCGTCGGTATGCAGGCGCACCGAACTGAAGTCGAAGCCGATGCGCGACTCCATCTCGCGCCGGGTCGAGGGATCCAGCGGACGGCCGGAAGAGCGTAGAACGGAATCGACGTCGGCCGAGCCGGTGGTGACCGGTGCGGACGAATCGGCCTTGCGCTGGATGGGAATCTCTTCTTTCTTCTCCGTCCCGGAGATTGCATGGATCGGCGTTGGCACGGCAGCAGGACCTGCCTTGATGTCAGGCTTCTTTTCAGCCGACTTCGACGCGCTCAGGTTGGCTCCGGCAGCGGCCGGAACCAGGGGGCGAGCAAAGTTGCCGATTGCCGCCAGCTTGTCGTTGCTCCACTTGTCGAACATCTGCTGCTCGGGGGTCTGCACGGGGCCCTGAGCGTCCTGCGGATGCAGTCCGGCGCGGAATTTTGCTTGCTCCGCGGCCATCGTCGCGTTTTCCGCGCGCAGCTTTTCGCTGGCACTCTGCGCTGGTTTGCTCTCTGGCGACTTGGGTGTGTAACTAAACGTAATGGAGGCACCGGTGGGCTGGTTGACCGGCCCCTGGTAGGCGATCTTGACGCTCAGCCCGGGATGCAAGACATCCAGGGGAATGGCAGGCGCCTGCGCGGGCAGCGGCTGTTTGGCTTTGGCCAGAGCAGCGATCACACCAACCGCTGTGGTGCCGGTGACCACCAGCCCGGCTGGTGAGCCGGCGACAGCCGTGACCGCGGCAACGGCCTGCTTGCCGTCGGGCGTGGCCAACAGGGCCTCGGCGACTTTGCCGGCGATCTCGGCGGGCGATGGCGATGACTCCGTCTGGCGCTGGATGCCGTCGAAGCCGGAGCTGGCGAGCGACCAGTTGGAGATGCGTCCGCCGCGCGAGACGATGTCGGCGACGCGGTCGGCCTCCAACTCGAAGGAGTCGCCGGGATGGCTAACCCGCACGTTGCCGGTCTGCCGCGCGCTGGAGGATTTTGCGGCGTCGGTGTCGAAAGCGAAGGCCGCGCGGCTCATGATCGCCCTCCCTTACCAGAAGACCCGATGGCGCCGCTCCTGCCAATGGCGCGAGCAACAGCACGGCCCAGAGTGCGCGCGCCTGAGATACCGGGATGTAGCGGCACCTGGCCGAGACGAAGCACTGGTGTGCGTCGCGTAGCCGATCTGCTGTCTCTCATCAGGTCACGGGTAGCCGGGTCGGCCAGTACGCGGCCCAGTTCACTGCGCAGCCCCTCCACAAACGAATTGCGCGCCGCAGGTTCCAGGCCGCCAAGAACCAGGCGATCGATGGTCACGTTAATCCGCGCTGCGTCGTTTCGCGATGTTGTGATCCTGCTCATACCCACCCCCTGATCTCCATCTCGGCGATGGGGCGGTCGGTCTTGACGGCTTCCAGATGCGCGGCCTGCAGGATGTGCGCCATCGCCACTGGCTCCCGCGCATCCGCGGCCAGGAAGGCGGCATTCAGCGCGATGTTGCGGATATTCCCCCCGGTCATGTTGAGCGCGGCCAGGCGGGCAAAGTCGAGCGCGCGGGTCGGGGTCTGCACGGGAAATACGCGGGACCATATCTCCTGGCGCTGCGCCGCATCCGGGAACGGAAACTCAACCGTGAAGCGCAATCGGCGCTGAAAGCTTTTGTCCAGCGAAGACTTCATGTTGGTGGTCAGAATCGCCAGTCCCTGGAAGCTTTCCATGCGCTGTAGCAGGTAGCCGACCTCGATGTTGGCGTAGCGGTCGTGCGAGTCCTTGACCTCGGCGCGCTTGCCGAACAGCGAGTCGGCCTCATCGAACAGCAGCAGGCATCCGCCGGTCTCGGCGGCGTCGAAGACCTGCTTGAGGTTCTTTTCCGTCTCCCCAATGTATTTGCTCACCACAGCGGAGAGGTCGATGCGGTAGAGGTCGAGACGCAGTTCGGCGGCCAGCACCTCGGCGGCGAGTGTCTTTCCCGTCCCGCTGGGGCCGGAAAAGAGCGCGCTCAGGCCCAGCCCGCGCCGTCCATGGCCGGAGAATCCCCAGCTTTCGTACACCGTCATGCGATTGCGCGACTGAGCGGCCAGTTGGCGCAGGACAAGCTTCTGCGCGTCGGGCAGGACCAGATCGTCCCATGTGGACGCGGGGACGATGCGTTCGGCCAGCAGCTCCAGGCGAGGGCGCGAGTGCAGCCGGCAGGCGCTCCACAGCCGCGCGTCAGACGACTCTGCGGGTTCCGCCGGCTCTTGTGCCGCAACCGAGGCGGCGATGTTGACAATGGTCTCCGCGCTCAGATGGAACTGCTGCGCAATCTCGCCCAGGGTGCCGGAAACGCTCTTGGCGGACGGGCCCAGCGCATCCTGCCACAGGCGCAGCTGTGCCGATGGCTCAGGCTTGTCCACGGCATGGCATTCCACGGCGCGATGCAGGCGAAGCGGTTCCCGGCTGGCGATCATCAGTGCACCGGGGATGCGCTCGGCCAGTTGCCGCGCGGCGGCGCTGGGGCTCTCGTTGCCCCACTGCAGCAGCAGGAACGCCGGCAGCAGCAGCCGCTCGCGCATCCACAGATGCAGGAATTGTTCCAGTTCCGCTCCCGCCGTTGGGGTGTCTTCATGGCGCAGCACATACAACTGGCGGCCGCTGCGGTGCGCAATCAACGAGGCGACACTCTCCTGGCCCAGCGCGTCGTCACCGCACAGGTGAAGGATGGCCTTGGAAGGGTTGTCGCCGTCCAGCGCGCGCAGGATTTCGTTGGCCAGGCGGAAGTGGTCGTCGTCCATCCACTCCGGCGGAGACTTGCGGAAAAGCATATCTTCCAGACGCGGATCCAGGTGATTGGTGCCGGCCAGGTAGTGCAGCACACGTTCGTCGATGTGCAGCGGAGCCGAGGTGAGGCCGTGACCGGGTTCCAGCGCGATCAGGCGGAATCGGCGCAGTGGCGCGCTGGCGGCAAGCGCGCTCCAGTGCGGACTGCGCAGCGTCGCAATGGCCAGCGAGAAGGTGACCGGGTTGCGTTGCGAGATGGAGGCCGCGCGGCCCGCCAGCTCGGCGCAGCGTGTGGCCAGCGCGGAGTCCATCTCAACCCCCGCGCACAGCAGTAGCAGCTCCCGCTCGAAGGGGGTCAGATCGAAGATGGCGGAGAGCGTATCGATGGCGGCGGGTTCGGGCATCGCCTCCACGCTGGCGGCGGGGTGTGACTCTACCGCGGCACCGTCTCCCAGTCGGCGGTGCAGCGATGTGAACTCGCGCACCAGCGCCCTCTGGTTCTGATCCTGCCACGGAATGGAGGCGGCGCTCGCCGCGCGATCGGCAATCATGTCGTCACCAGGGGGCCGGTAAAGACCGGCGGATGCTGCGTCCAGTCCACTATGACCGGACTGCTCACTGCGTCCACGCTAAGGCGGGCCAGAAAGCTCTGCCCCGTTGGCAGGCTAGAGGGAAACGGAAAGGTCAGCGAGGACGCCAGGGTCTGTCCCGGCGTGGCCGTGCCGGAATCCGCGGTTGTAAGTGCGTCCGCGGTCGCAAATGCCACCTGAAACTCCGTGGCGTTCAGCCCTGTTCCAAGCACTTCCAGAGTCTGTCCATTCAGAAATGTAGCCGCGCCGAGTCCCGCAAACAGAACTGCCATCCCCGGTGTAAAGCTGTTAACAGCCGTCAGAGTCACAATATTGTCTGTCACCGAAAAAGCTGTGATCGTAGCCGCGGTACCGGGCACATTGCTCGGCGGCGGTGGAGCGCTGATGGTCGATGTGACGCAGTACAGCGTGCCCGGCGGCGGCGGCGCGGTCAGGCTGCTGAGCGAGAGCGCGACCGTCTGTCCCTCCCATGGATTCGGCGTGAAGCCATGGATCGTCACCAGCACCGTGGTCGAGCTGTCGGGATCGGGGACCCGCGTGGCGGTCTGCGACGCCAGCGTAGGGGCAAGCGCCAGCGGCAGCGCGTTGCTGGTTTGCTGAACGATGATATTGCCGGGCGTCGAGCTCGCATCCAATATCTGCGCGGCCAGCGAGTAGACACCGGGGGGAACGCCGTTCGCATAGGTCGTCTGCGCACCAGGGACACAGGTGAACGAGCTTCCGTTGTTGTTGCTCACGGGGACCGTGAACCGCAGGCCGAGGCGCGCGTTGCTCAGCGCGACCTGCGTGACGTTGGAGAGGAACTCGCCGCTGACAGTGACCGTGTCGCTGAACCCAGCCGCGGGCTGGTTGTTGGGCGGCTGCACCTGTAGGATCTGGGCGGGCTGGACAGGCAGGGCCTGGAAGTGTCGGCGCAGCACAGGCAGCGCCAGCGATGTGTTCTGCTGCGGCTGCAGCAGGACCACCGAGACCTGGAAGGGAAAGGTGGGGCGATAGTCGGCCTTGAGCGCGGTCCACAGCCAGGCCATCTCTTCCCGGCCCAGGGTTGCCGGTGTGATCTTGATCGTCTCAACCTGGTCGGCCAGGCCGCAGGTGGCCAGAGCGCCGCTCAGATTGTTGCTTGAGGAAAGATTGTTGAGAGCATAGGTAATGTCGCTGCGGCTGATGATGGGGTTCTGGTGAAACATCATCAGCGCGTAGCCTAGTAGGCCCTCGGCCTGCCAGTCCGCCGTGCCATAGACAGTAAGCAGGTAGTGCAGGTCGAGCGCAAGAGGCGGGCTCTTGAGCAGTGTCTTGCCGTCGCCGTCCAGCGAGGGCAGGGAAACATTGCGCCAGGCCGGGTTGTAGGTCACCTGGTGGAGAAAGAGGTTGACCTGGTTTTCCGTCGCGGTCAAGTTGTTGAACTTGCTCTGCACCAGGTCCGGAGCCTGCGCGCTGAGTGCGATGGTGCCACCGAACATCGCGGATAGATGGCTGTACATGTTATTCAGGTAGAACTGGAGCACAGCCGAGACCCCGGAGATGGCCAGCGCATTGCTCATCCGGCCCTCCCGTTGCTGCGGCGCAGGTATTCGTCAAGCGATTGCGATCTGCGCACCGGCGCCGCGAGCGCACGCGGCGCGGGCGGAGGAGTGGCTATCACCTCGATGCGGCCGATGTGAATCTGTATCTCGTCCGTCTGCGGTTGCGGCGCGCGCTGGCCGCGAGCGTTGCGCGCACCAGATACAGGACCTCTGCCCGGAACTGTGCTGGAAGCTTGGACCGGAGAGCCGCGCTTCGCAGCGATGGCGCTACGTGCTTCCCCTGCGGGGACTGCGGAGGTCGGCTTGTCTTCGTCGCCGACTTCAGAGACCAGAGGCGCAAATCTCCACGCCGGCGAAGATGCGGCTGGCGGGACCGCGCTCGATGGCCACTCCGGTGCAGAGGGCCTGGCCGCACTCTCAGGTACAACGGTCGCCTGTAGCGTGAGAGTCGAGGCTTCCTTCTCCTGCTCTGGATGCGTGGGCTGCGGCAACAGCGGCTGGAAGCCTTCGCGACCGGCAGAGCTCGCCGCTGTTGGCAACAACGCCGCATTATCTGCAACGCGCGCTTCTATCGGCTGTGCGGGAATCGATGCCTTGCGCTGGTCCGGGCGCTGGTCGGTACGCTGCATGGATCTCTTCAAGGCGGTATCGTCCATCGCCGCGGGTTGACTTGTCTGCGCGTCTGGCGGGGGAGTCTTCGACGACGGCACGCTGGCAGATTGAATCTCCTGTTGCAGAATGGGCGTAGCAAAACCTTCCTCGCGAGGGACCGCGAATATGGATTCCACAAACGGATGCACCCGCGGCTGCGGTCGGATCGCGGAGGCGGCAATGCGCTGCAAAATTCCGCTCATGAGTGCACCATCTCCAGATAGAAGCTGCGCCGCGCCGGGCTCAGGGCCAGTACCTCGGCTTCGCTCCAGCCATAGGCGGAGGCAAGGATATGGACATCGAACAGCAGGCGCTTGGCGCGTCCTTCGAACTCTGACCAGAGGAAGACAGCAAGATCGAGACTTTCCTCAAAGGACTGGTTGCAGGCCGGGCATTGAAAATGGAGAAGCACCTCGGCCAGTGGATCGGCGAGGGCGAGGCGCTCGCCGGCGGAGTCGAGCTCTTGCTCGCTCCATGCGTGGGGAGTTCCGCCATCGTCGCGCGAGAGCAGACAAAGCTCCAGTAGATGCCGCGCCGCGCTGGCGGCTTCGGGAAACTCGGCGATCTGCGCCAGATCGCGGCTGGTGGGAAGGCGGAAGCGGGAGCCGTCAAAGATTACCGGTTCAGTCGCGTCGCCAGCCGCGGTCTGCGCCAGCGCCTCTCCATCCACCCGGAACTCCAGCTTCTCGCCGCACTGCCGGCACACGGTCCAACCGCTAAGTGTGGGGCCGAAGCAGGCACACTGCAGCTCGGCTAGCGCGCGGTTGCGGCGGCCCAGCGGCCAGTCCGCAACGCTCTCGCCGCGGGTCTCGGGGAAGGCGGTCTGCACTGCCAGAAGACCCTGATCGATCGGGTGAAGCCTCCGGCCGCTCTCCCACAAGGCGAGATAATCGACTTGGGCTAGGGTGCGCATGAGGATTATGTGGCCACAATGCTTAGGGTAGGCTCTGTCGGTTCGCTAACGCCTTTGTCCCGCTCCCAGCCTTCGTTTTCCAGCTTGATGTGCTCGATGGAAATGGCATTCGCGTTGGCATCCAGATCGGGCATGGCCTGATACTCCGAGACCCAGCAGCGATAGATCTTGTAGGCGATCACCAGTTGCCCGGCCTCGTTGTAGAACTCCAGATAAATGTCCTTGCGGAAGTTGGCCAGCGAAGTCTCGGAGCCCAGGCCGGAGCCGAAGTTCCATACCAGGCCGGCCCAGTCATGGAAGTTCATGTCCTGGGTCAGGCCGCGCTCTAACGTGATGGCCTCGTACTTATGCTTGCCGGGGGACTTGTGCATGGTGGAAGGATCGCCGCCGCTGCGATGCTCCACCACCTCCGTGGTGCGCTTCAGCGTGCTCATCTTGCTGATGCCGGCCACATACTGGCCGTCCCACTTCAATCGGTACTTGAAGTTCTTGTATGGATCAAGACGCTTGGGATTTGCCGGAAACATTGCCATGTGCGTTCTCCTTGATTGTGTTGCCTGCGCGGTTTACGAGGCTTGCGCTACGATCTGCTGAATCTGGATCACGACAAACTCCGCTGGGTAGACCGGAGCAAAGCCGACCAGGATGTTGACCACGCCCAGCGCGGTGCTGGCGGGAGGATTGTTTTCCACGTCGCACTTGACAAAGTAGGCCTGCGCGGGCGTTGTGCCGGCAAAGGCGCCTTGCAGGAAGAGGCCCTGTAGAAAGGTGCCGACGTTGAGCCGTATCTGGCCCCACAGCGTCTCGTCGTTGGGCTCGAATACGACCCACTTCGTCCCGTCGTAGAGGCTCGACTCCATGAACAGTGCAAGGCGTTTGATGGGAACGTACTTCCACTCCGAACCGGCCTGGTCGTTGCCGGCCAGCGTGCGCGCCCCCCACACCACGTCGCCATACACCTTGAACTGGCGTTCGCAGTTCACCGCCTGTGTATTGAGGCTGCCGTTCTCCAGGTCGGTCAGCACATACTGTAGCCCGGAGTTCCCCGTCAGACTGGCGTTGATGCCGGCGGGCGCCTTCCACACTCCGCGGCTCGCGTCCGTTGCTGCGTAGATGCCGGCAACGAAACCGCATGGAGGGAACAGCGTGGGCCGGTTGCCCGCCAGCGGGTCCGGCGCCTGCACCCACGGAAAGTAGAAGGCGGAGTTGGAGGCGTACTCGCCGGTGATGCTGCCACTGGTGCTGCCCACCGGGCCGGACTGGATGAGATTGGATATCGTCGTGTACTGCGGTGAATCCACAATAAAGAACGCCCGCTTCCGCGCACAGTACGCCTGCAGCGTGGAGATGGTGGGAGCGTCCGTTTCCCCCGGCACGCACAGCAGGTTGAAGATGTCCACACGGTCTAGCAGGTTGATCCCCGCGCTTGGGTTGGAGGCCGACAACAGGGCCAGTTCGAAGTTCAGATCGCTAGCCGGAACAAGTACCGTACCGTCCAGCCCACCCGCAAAAGCCACAGGCGTGCCGGTGGCCGCGGGCGGCGCCGTCGGAACCACGTTGGCGTTGGTCTTCGGATTGGTAAACGTAATGTAGTTGGAGTCGTTGTTGATCACAGTCACCACGTAGCTCGAATCGGTCGGTTGCACCGACAGGTTCACATAGCTCTCCAGCGTGGTCACTTGTCCACTCGAGCCCACCTGCTGCACCAGCAGGCTGAAGCGGCTCGGGTTCGACGCCAGCGGCGTGATGCTCACCAGCAGCGTGTCGCCCCAGACCCCCGGGCTGCTGGCGAACAGCGTCAGCGATCCGCCCGCCGTCGCCGTTGCCGCAACCACCCCCGGCCCCGCAATCGCGGCCAGCGAAGGGGCCGAACTGCTCCAGGTCGCTGTGCCAGTCACTACCGAAGGCGTCCCATCCGATAGCGTCGCCGTCGCCACCAGCGACAGGTTTTGCCCCGGCGCAATCGAAGTGGTCCCCGTCGGCACGGTCGTGATTGCAATGGACTCCGGGATCGCCGGCACCACCGTCAGCGCGACCGTAGCATCGATCCCCATCCACGCTGCCTCGATGGTCGCCGCGCCCGCCGCCACTGCCTTCACAAGTCCCGTCGCGGAAACCGTCGCGTACGACGCGTTGGACGACGTCCAGGTCGCGTAGCCGCTCATGTCGACGAAGGTGCCGTTGTCGAAGGTGCCCGTCACCGTCAGTTGCTGGGTCAATCCGCCCGCCAGACTCAGCGTATTCGGCGACACGTTGAGACCGGTCAGATGGCCTGAGCTGACCGTAAACGGGGTCGACACACTGATCTGCGAGCTCGACCCGCTCGGCGTGTAGCTCGCCGTAATCGTAGTCGTCCCCACGCCCGTCACTGTCACTGCGCCGAAGTATGGCGTGGCAGTTCCCAACTCCGTGGCCGAGGCGTCTGCATGCACAAAGTCCGCTTCAAATCCATTCGCGGACAGCCCCGGCGCAAGTACCGTCACCTCCATGCCATTCATGAAGCTGCCTGCACTAAACCCTGATAGCGTCACTACCTCGCCCGCTGTCAGCGTGTTGGTCGCCGTCTGAAATGTCACCACGTCCGAGTTGATCGACCACTCCGTTATCTTTACCGCCGTATCGGTCACGGTAGCCACCGCTGGATTGCTCGACGTCCACGTCACCAGCGGGACTGGCCCCGGCGTGCCGTTGGACAGCGTGGTCGCCACGGTAAAGCCCAACGGTTCAGTCTCTCCACTCTCCAGGTTTGCCGGCAGCGGAACCGTTGCATTCGCCGGCGAGATCTCCAGTAAGCTCACCGCTGCCGCGGTCACCGCCAGAAATGCCGGGACCAATTGCGGAGTTGTGGGCAGGGTCCAGATCGAGGGCAGCGCAGCGGAGATTGTTGTGCCGGGATAGGCCACTCCCGCCTCCGTACCCGATCCGTTGGCATGGATGAAGTTCGCCGTAAAACTGGATCCGTTCGAAGAAGCCACGGTCACCACCATGCCATTGAAGAAGGTGCTGGTACCGAACCCGGAGAGCGACACGACAACTCCCGCTGCCAGCGTATTGGTCGCCGTGAAGCTTGCCACATTGGAAGAAATCGACCACGCCGTAATCGCAACCGGGACATCGTCCGCGGTCTGCGCCAGGAACTGGCCCGGGGCCAACGGCGCCGTCGCCGCCGAGGTGAACGTCACCGAACTGTCCGCGCAGGTAAACATCGCAATCCCTGTAACGTCCGGCGCGCTGCCGTCGGAGTACTTGGCCGTCGCCGCCATCTGCACTCTCTGCCCCACCACCGCACTCACGCTCACCGGGGTCGCGTCGATCGACGAAATGCTCGCCGCCGTCACCGCGATCGTCAAGCTACCGGAGATAATGCCGGAGACAGCCGTCACCGTTGCCGTGCCCGCACTGGTACCGGCGGTCACCACACCGCCGGGAGATACCGACAAGATGCTGGGATCGCTGGTGATCCAGTTCACGTTCGGCGGCGCCGACGTGCTCCCATCGGAGAAGCTTCCGCTCGCCGCCAGCGTCAGCGATGCGCCAAACGGAAGCGGAGGAAGCTGCGCCGCCGTAGCCGCCGTTATGCCGTGTGGCAGCACCGACACACTCTGTAGCACCGGTGTGCCCACGCCCAGTGTCAGTGTTCCCGTCACCGTCCCGTAGGTGCCGCTGATGGCCGCGCTGATTGTGGCGCTGCCGTATCCCACGCCGTTTGCCAGCGCGGTGGCGCAAGCCACCGGACTGTTGGCTCCGCCGGGGATGGTGCCATCCCATACCAGACGGATGATGTAACATTGGTCGCCGCCGTTGGCAAAGAACTGGTTAACCGCGTAGCCGAGCCAGCTACGCGAGTCCAGCCCCCCGAACAGGGTTTGATAGTCGGACCAGCTCTGCACCAGCGTGGCCTCGCTGACCGGTCCCTTCGGGGCCCAGCCCGCGAACGCCCCGATCGACGTCGCCACTCCGGTAATGGTGTGTTGCCCGCTCGAGAGCTCCTCAATGTAAACGCCGGGATATGTGAATGTAGCCATAACGCAAACCTCCATGCGTGATCGTCGGGCATGACCCCAGACGTTGCAGAGCAGCAGCTGCGCCTTCGCGCCAGGGTCAGCAACGCCCCGGTCGAAAAGACGACCGATATACATGAGCTACCTGCCAGAGCAGGCGCTCAACATCGCACCATGAGTTGTAGGAAGATGCTGGCCCGTGAGTCAGATTCGGTTGAACCCGTCACCGCCGAGACCGCAGGCCCTGTGTCTCGGAGAATGACCGCTGTTAGACCGGTAGGCCGGGAGACTGGGAGGGAGGCCACAGCTTGCCGGAGGTCACACAGTGTGTTGCTCGCATCGGATATGCTCTACATTATTCCGCGATTGAGCTATCAAACGCGGTCTCTAATCGAGAGAGCTCTCGATAGAGTGAGCTAGAGTATCCGCAATAGCCCCCCGCATGTCAATACAAATCTTTGATCGAATCCACAGTACAATCGAAAATTCATCTTCCAGCAAATCGCAATCTCCGCGGCCTGAGGAAACCCAATCCAGATTTTGTATTGAATAGGGATGGTCGTGATGTATAGGTAAGTCGACCGGTGTGCCTGCCGCACCTGCCAGTTTTGCATCAATCCTTCAGACTCCGGCATCCATAAGGTGTCAGATGAAGGCGAGTTGGGCCCTGGGTTCGATCTATCTATGCACTCGAGGTTGTTCCGGCGCGCCCCGCGCGACTCGCCTGCATGAATGCCACATCACTTCCATGGGAGAGTTATGCAGCGTAGAGAGTTCCTCAAGGCGGCTGCCGTAGCCGGAGTAACAGCCGCGGCAACATCCAATATGCTTGGTCAGGCACAGGCTGCAGCTGCGCCCTCATCGACAGAGGTGCAGTATCGGCAGCTGGGCCGCACCGGAGAAAAGGTCTCCGCCATCGGTCTGGGCGGCTACCATATCGGCGTGCAATCCGATCCCGCGGAGAGCGTACGCCTGATCCGCACCGCCATCGATCGCGGAATCAACTTTCTCGACAACAGTTGGGACTACAACAACGGCGTCAGCGAGTCGCGCATGGGCGACGCCCTACAGGATGGCTACCGCAACAAAGTCCTGCTGATGACCAAGATCGACGGTCGTACCAAGCAGGCCTACCAGCAGCAACTGGAGCAGTCGCTCAGCAGGCTCAAGGTGGACACTATCGATCTGGTGCAGTTCCACGAGATCATTCGCATGGAGGACCCTGACCGCATCTTCGCCGCCGGGGGCGCGCTGGAGGCGGCCCTGGCAGCCAGACAGGCGGGCAAGATTCGCTACATCGGATTCACCGGCCATAAAGACCCTGCCGTTCACCTGCGCATGTTCGAGGTCGCGCAGCAACATGGCTTCCGCTTCGATACGGTGCAGATGCCCATCAATGTGATGGACGCGCAATTTCGCTCGTTCGCCAAACAGGTACTGCCCGTGGCCCAGGCGCAGGGCGTGGGCGTGCTTGCCATGAAGACGCTGGGGGGAGGTGGTGGCATGATTCTGCAAAGCAAGACAGTCGGCGCCATCGAAGCGCTGCACTATGTGCTCTCTCATCCGGTCTCGGTTTTGATCGCCGGGATCGACTCTACTCAGATTCTGGACCAGGCCTTCACTGCAATTCAGACCTTCAAGCCGATGACGCAGACCGAGATGGCCGCGCTGCTTGCGCGTACTCGCGATGCATCGCTCACCGGTCAGTATGAACTGTTCAAGACCACCGCGCGCTTCGACGGCACGGCGCGCAGCCCAGACTGGCTTGGGTAGAAGGAGATTGCCAGGCGCAGGCCGGCACCCGCAGATTCGATCAGAACCGCTTGATCTCTATGCCATGCTTGCGCAGCGCGTAACCCATCTGGCGCGGTGTTAGACCGAGCAGGCGTGCTGCCTTTGCCTGCACCCATCCGGCCCGCTCCATGGCATCCACCAGCCGCTCACGCTCGCTGAAGTCGCCTTCGCTTGCAGCCTCGGCGGAGTGCTCTTCCTCCCGCTCTCCGAGGCCCGGCTGCACGGCGGCACGCTCAGCCCCATTCGACGGCAGTGCCGGAAAGACCCTCGCGCCTCCGCCTGGAAACCGCTTCCCGGTCATCGCCTTGTCCAACGCCTTCGCATTGCTTTCGTTGCCCAGGTCAAAGTCTTCCGCCTGTAGCATCGTGGTCTTGGTCAACGCCGCCGTACGTCGCACGCAGCTCTCCAATTCGCGGACGTTGCCGGGGAAATCGTACGCGGTCAGCACCTCCATGGCGCGCGGCGAGATGCTCAAGGTGACGCCGTGCTCCTTGTTGAAGCGCTTCAGAAACTCGCGCGCTAGCAGGGGCACGTCCTCCCGCCTCTCACGCAGGGGCGGAAGAAAAATCGGCACCACGCTGATGCGATAGTAGAGATCGGAGCGGAAGTCGCCGGAGATCACGGCCGCCTCCAGGTTGCGGTTGGTCGCTGTCACCAGCCGCACATCCACCTTGATGGTGTGATTGCCGCCCACGCGCTCGAACTCCCCCTCCTGTAGCACGCGTAGCAGTTTTGCCTGGAAAGTGGTCGAAATCTCGCCAATCTCGTCCAGAAACAGCGTCCCCCCATCCGCCATCTCGAATCGTCCTTTGCGCATTCCGATGGCGCCGGTAAACGCCCCGCGATCGTGACCAAAGAGCTCCGACTCCAGCACCGTCTCTGACAACGCCGCGCAGTTCAATCGAATATACGGCCGCTCCTTGCGCGGAGAGTACTCATGGATCGCCCGTGCAAACAGCTCCTTGCCCGTCCCCGATTCGCCGCACAGCAGCACCGGCAGATTGCATCGCGCCACCAACTGGACCTTCTCCGTGACCTCCTGGATCGCGGAGCTTTTACCAATGATCCACGAGATTCCCTCGTGCTTGGTTGCGTTCTTCTGTTCCAGCTCCTGCTCCAGCCGGTTGCGTTCTTCCATCAAGCGCTCACGGTCCCGCTCCACCATGATTTGCAGCGCCACGGTCTGCCCCACCAGGTTGGCAATCATGGTCAGGTAGCGCACATCTTCATCCAGTGTGCCGGGCGAGGACTGGTTGCCCACGCGTTCGATTGTCAGCGTACCAATGGTGCGGTTCTCGCCCTTGATCGGCACTCCGACAAACGACCGTACCTTCGCCGCACCCTCGGCCTTCAACTCGCTCCACTGAGCGAACAGCGGGCTGTGGGCCACGTCGCGCACCACCAGCGGCATTCCCGAGACCACAATCTGCCCCACAGCCTGCTCCGGAAGCCGTTCAAAGTGTTCTCTGGCCTGTGCCTCGTTCCAGCCCGCGCCCACAACGGTCGTCGTCCGGTCTTCCTCGTCCAGCAGGGCGATCAGTCCGCCGCTCATGTCCAGAAAGCTGTGCAGCAGGTTCACCACGCCGGAGAGCGCCGTCTCCAGCCGCGCCGGCCGCGTCAGCACCTTCGAGATCTCGTAGATGCCCATCAGCGCCGCGTGCGTACGCACCGACGCCGGCTCAATCGCTTCGTGACGTATGCTGGGCTCGGATTCGATCAACACATGCCCCTTCTCTCGCTACACGCTCAAAACCATGTCACGCAATGTACGGGTACATTAGGCCTGCTGTATCTAGTGTAGTGTTTCCCTCAGTTTAACAGCATTCGATCTGCGCGTTCGGAGCATCCCGCCCCTACCCTTCCAGCAGCAACAGCCGCGATGGGGCCAGCCGCACCGGCCACGGCTGAGGCCGATCCATCAGCGCGCGCCATGCATCTTTAGGAAGGTCCACCTGCAGATGGGCTGGCTCCCCGGCCTGCGCGGGCGCATGAAGACGCAGATACAGCGTCATCTCGTGCGGCGCTTCGCTGGTGCCCATCAACCAGGCAGGAAATATATTTTCTCCCGCCGCATCCGCCGCAAACGCAATCTGATGCGAACGCACGCCAACGTTCGTCAATCCGTCGGAAACCGGAATGGCCGTCTGTAGCTCGCACTGCCACGCATCGACGGCGATCCGCTGTAGACCAACGTGTCGCGCCGCCACAATGTTCTTGCATCCGGTCAGGCGCGCCGCCACCACGCTGCGCGGTCGCTCGAACAGCTCCTGCTTCGGCCCACTCGCAATCACCCTCCCGGCGTCCAGCACCACCAGCTCGCTGCAGAAGCGAAACGCCTCCTCCATATCGTGGGTCACAAACAGCACCGCGCCCTTGTATTCGGCCAGTGTCTCGCGAAGCTGCTCCTCAGTCTGCCGTCGCAGGTGCGGGTCCAGCGCCGCGAACGGCTCATCCAGCAGCAGCGCATCCGGCTGGATTGCCATGCAGCGCGCAATGGCCACCCTCTGCCTCTGCCCGCCCGAGATCTCTCCCGGCATGCGCTCCGCCAGCTCAGCAATATGCATCCGTTGCAGATGCCGCGCCACCACGCGCTGCCGCTCCGGCGCCGTCAGCGCGCTCAGCCCGAAGCCCACATTCTCCGCCACTGTCATATGGGGAAATAGCGCGTAGTCCTGAAACACAATCCCGATCCTGCGCCGCGCACAGCGCACATTCTCTCCCGTAGCGCTGTCGAACAGTACGCGCCCATTCAGCACGATCCGCCCGCGATTCGGCGTAACCACACCCGCAATCAGACGCAGCGTCATCGACTTTCCCGCACCGGAAGCTCCCAGTATCCCCACCGCGCCGCGTCCCGCGCGCAGCCTCACTTTCAGGGTGAACCGCTCCAATCCCTTCTCCAGATCGATTTCCAACGAGGACGAAGCCAAGCTCTCCCCGTCCCGCGGCGGCACTTGGCGAGGCACCATGGGAAGCGCGCCAACCTCAGCCTGAATGCTCGGCGCATTCTCCGCTAGCACCCGTTTGCGCACCGCGCTGCCCTGCCGGTTCAGCAGACGGATCATCCCCAGCGAGATCGCAACAATCAGCGCGACCCACACCACTGCCAGCCGCGTATTGCCGTCCTCCACCGCGGAAAAGATCGCGATCGGCATGGTCTGCGTGCGCCCGGGAATGTTGCCCGCCAGCATCAGCGTCGCGCCAAACTCGCCCATTGCGCGCGCAAACGCCAGCACCGTTCCAGCCACCACACCCGGCGCCGCCAGCGGAAACAGCACCCGTCGAAAGACCCTGCGCTCCGAGGCGCCAAGAGTCCGTGCAGCCTGTAGCAAGGTAGGATTCACCTGCTCGAACGCGCCCAGCGCGGTGCGGTACATCAGGGGAAACGCTACCACCGTTGCGGCAATCACCGTTGCCGGCCAGGAAAAGACAATCGTGATCCCCATCCGTTCCAGAGCATGGCCCAGCAGGCTACGTCGTCCAAATATCAGCAGCAGAAAGAACCCCACCACGGTAGGCGGCAGCACCAATGGAAGGGTCAGAATTCCGTCGATCCATCCCTTCAGACCCAGGGCGCGCAGGCCCCATCCCCACACTCCCCACACTCGTTCCCCGTCCTGCACCTGCGCCCGGTACATCCACCACGCGGCCAGCAGCCCCAGGAAAAAAGTTGCTATGGTTGCAGCACAGGTCGTCGCTACGGAGATAAGCAGCGGCGAAGCGTCGATCGGCAGACTTACCATGCAGCCATGGTAAATCCATGCTTGACAAAGATCGTCGCCGCCGCGGGACTCTTCAGATACTCCACAAACAACTGCGCGGCCCCACTCTCGCGCCCAGCCCCCACCACAGCCACCGGATATACGATCGGATCGTGCGTCCCATCGGGCGCAGCCGCCACAATGCGCACCCGCGCGTCGCCCTGCGCGTCCGTCGCATACACCAGTCCCGCGTCGGCGTTGCCCGTCTCCACGTACGTCAGCACCTGGCGCACGTCCTTTGCCAGCACAACCTTCCCCTTGACGGGTTCATACAGCTTTAGCGCGGTCAGCGTCTGCTTGCCATACTGCCCGGCAGGAACGCTTCCCGGATCGCCCAGCGCGATCTGCCGAACATCCTTGCCGGTAAGTCCCGCAAATCCCTGCAATCCTGAACCGCTCGGAGCAATCAGCACCAGCGTGTTGCGCAACAGATCGAGCCTTGTCTCCGGCTCGATCATCCCCTTGGCCTGCAGCTCGTCCATCGGCCCGGCCGCCGCCGATAGAAACACATCCACCGGAGCCCCTTGCTCGATCTCCAGCGCCAGTGTCCCCGATCCGCCAAAATTGTTGCGAAATTCGACGTTGCCATGGGTCTGCCGGTACTGAGTCTCAATCTCGCCCATCGTCTGCGTCAGACTCGCCGCAACAGAGAGAGTCAATGTCGTCCGCGCCGGCCCATGGCATGCGCTCACTCCAGCAGACAGCACCAGAAGCTCCAGGCACAAGCCCACCCGCCATCTTCGCGTCCCTGAAGTCATAGACAGTCTCCGCAATCCAAGCTCACGGCCCACAACTCATGGCCCATAGCTCCTGGCCCATAGCCGAATGATAAAACGCTCCGGCCGAACTGCGCGCTTCTCGCCTTCAGCTCCATCAACCGACAACCGGCAACCCACAACTACTTCTTCGCCGGTTTACCTCCAGCCATTTTGTATATCTCACTCCCGGCCAGCAGGTATCCGCCCACCCCGTAGTTCCAGCTATACCCCGGCTTAATCTGCGCCGGTCCCGACCCGGTCTGCTGGATGTCGCCCAGCCGCCCATCCGCGTAGATGTGTTGCAGCATTCCCGCCCATGACTTCTTCACCACAGGGGTGTACGTCTTGCGGTCGAGCAGGCCGGTGTTGATGCCCCACGCTATGGCGTACGTCATCAGCGCCGAGCCGGAGACCTCCGGCTGGTCATACGACGCCGGGTCGAGCATTCCCGAACGCCACAACCCATCCGTCCCCTGGATCTTGGCCACTGCGGCGGCCATCTCCTTCAGTTGCGTCTCGTACATCGCACGCGCGGGATCGTCCTTGGGCAGATACTGTAGCGTCCGCGCCAGTCCCGCCATTACCCATCCCTCGCCACGCGACCAGAAGACCTTCTGTCCGTTCTTCTCCTTCGCCGTAATAAAAGTCGTGTCACGGAAATACAGGTGCGATTCGGGATCCCACAACTCCTTCGAGGTCTTCGCCCACTCTTCATCCAAGTATGTGATGTACTTCTTGTCTCCAGTCGCCGCATATAGCCGTACCCACGATGGCGGGCCCATGAACAGTGCATCGCACCACCACCACTCGATCCTTCGCGTCGATCCCACCTCTGCCCGAGGCGCCGCAAGAAGCGTATCGTATCTCTTCTGCGTCGGCGCCAACTCCTCCGGCTTCTTGTCCATCAGGTACAACTCAAGATAGGTCTGCGCCATGCTCTGCTGGTTCGCATCCGGCTCTGTCTTGCTCAACTCCCAGTTGTAGGCCTTGCCAGTCTCTCGCATCACGTTGCTGTACTTGGGATCGCCCAACGACTCCGACGCCGCCATCAATCCGCTGTACAGCGCGCCCCATGTCCAGATCGTGCCGTCGAGCTGTTTCGAGCGGTCGAATGCCGCGAAGTACTGCTGCGACTGGGCAAGCTGCCAGTCCGCCACCTTATGCATCGCAGCGGAGATTGCCTTCGGCTTCAGCTTCGGCGAGAGCCCCTTGGCCAGCGGCCCCGGATCGTCCGGCGCGCTACCGAACTTCCGCGTAATCCCGCCCGTCACCGCTCCATTCCCTCTGGCTGCGGCGTTGGGTGCGGCCGCCGGTGCACCACTCGGCTGGGGTGGTACCGCCGGTGCTGCCTGCGGAGTTGCCGCCGGGCCTGCCGGCTGCGCCCATGCGACCTGCTGAACCAACCCAAAGAAACACACGCCCGCCGCCATGGCGAACAACCCCAGCTTCCGCCCAAATGCCATCTCCCTACCTCACTCTTTGAAACCTAAGCTGATGAAAACCGAAGACACGAAACAACCCCTGCATTCGGCAGGAGGATCATACCCGAACCGCCAAACAGCCGTCATTCTGGCGCAGCTTATTCCTCACGCAGAACCTCCAGCGGCTTCTGCTGCAAAATCCTGTGACTCGCAATCCATCCTGTCGCAACCGTCAGCGCCGCCACTCCCGCCAGCGCGCTGAAATTCAGCAGTAACTGCGCTTTGTACGCCACATTCATCTGGTGCAGCAGCGTGCGCGCAATCAGGTTGGCAAAACCGATCCCCACCACGCCTGCCACCAGCCCCAGCACGGCGAACTCAATGGAGAAGATCGCCGCAATCCTCCCTCGAGTCGCGCCCAGCGTCTTCAGCACCACCACCTCGCGGATGCGCCGGTACTTCGTTCCCGCAATCGACGACGCCAGAATCACCACGCCCGCGAAGATGGAGAACGCCGCCAGAAACTGGATCACATAGGTAATCTGGATCACAACCGTGCGCACCGTCTCCAGCGCCTGCGCCACGTTGATCACCGTTACCGTGGGATACGCCGCGTACAACGCGCGTTGCAATTCGCTCACGCGCTCCGGCTGCACATGCACGCCTCCGCTCCACACTACCGGAAGCCCATCCAGTGCAGCCTTGGGCAGGGTATACTCCGCGCGCGAAAACACATGTTGCCCGTTGGCCTTGGTCAACGCCACCACAGTCGCCGAGATCTGCTGGTCCTGCACTGCAAACGTGATGGTGGACCCAAGTTTCGCTCCCATACGGTTCGCCTGCTGTTGCGCAATCGCCACTTCGGGCTTGCGTTCGCCCTGCTTCCACCACACACCCTCCACCACGGTCGTACCCGGCGGCAGGTCCTCCGCCCAGGTCAGGCTCACCGTGCGCTGCATGCGCCGCCCTGGCCCCCGTTCTCTCCCTTCTCCCGGCCCTCTTCTCTGCTCTGGCTCGTTGCCTGCCTCTTCAGCCCTCGCCGCAGCCTCTGCCCTTGCCTCTTCTGTCGTCTTTCCATCGATCGTAAGCACCCGTGCCGACACCAGCGGCAGCAGCTCCGGCTGCGTCGTCACTCCCGGCTGCGTCTTCAGCAGTGCGCGCATCCCGTCGATCTCCGTGTTCGCAATGTCCACCAGAAACACATTGGGCAGGTTCGGCGCGGACGAGATATGCAGCTCATTCACCACCGCACGCTGCACCAGGTACACCGTCATAATCTGCATCACCCCCATGCCCAGCGCAGCCAGCAGCGCGGCCGAAGGGTTGCCCGGACGATACAGGTTCGCCAGCCCGTGCCTCAGTGCCGACGGCAGATGCAGCCGCGTACGATTGAGAAAGAACTTGAGCCCTCGCAGCACGGCAGCCGATGCCGCCAGCAACACCAGCAACACACCCACCAGCCCTTCGGAAAACCTCTGGCCTACCACCAACGAATCGGAGAGCGTCATCGCGATAAACACCAATCCCACCAGGATCAGAGCCGTCGCAAGGATCTGCGCGATGTTGTGGTTGATCTTCTTCCATAGCGCCGCAATAAATGGGTCGTCGTTGTCCTCCACTGCGCGGCGCAGAATCAGGATCGGTCGAACCCTGCGAATGTCCAGCAGCGGCGGTAAAGTAAACAGCAATGTGGTCAGCATGCCCGCGCCCAACCCGGCAAAGATCGCTCTCGGCTGAATGTGATACACGGTCGGAACATTGATTAATTTGCCCAGCACCAACGGGAACGCAAGCTGCACCGCAACCCCCAGCAGCACGCCCAGCAAGCCCCCGGCAAGCCCCAGAAGCAGCGTTTGCAGCAGGTAGATCTTCATGATCTGTCCGCTGCGCGCACCCAGCGACTTCATGATCGCAATCGTATCCAGCCTCTGCTGCAGGTGAGCGCGCATCGCCATCGCCACGCCCACCGCGCCCAGCACCAGCGCAACCAGGCTCATCAGTGACAGCAGACTGGTCGCCCGGTCAAGGCCCTCGGTCAGCGACGGATTGGTCTCGCGATAGTCCGTGATCTGGGCCTCCGGCAGCAGATCTGTGATCTTCGTCTTCAGTGCCGCAACTGCCGTGTCCGACACCGGACGCCCATCGCCCGGCAGCGGAAGTTTAAACAGCAGCCGCTGGGTCGCATGGTTGCCTGGCCCCAGCAGACCAGTCGTATCCAGCGCATCGCGAGAGATCAGCACCCGCGGCCCCGCTTCGAAGTTTCCCGACAGCCGATCCGGCTCGTTCACCACAGTCGCCGCTATGCGAAACGTCTGCCCGCCCACCTTCAACGGGTCACCCACATGCAGCCCAAGCCGCAGCAGCAGATCATCCCCTACCGCCACCGAGCCCGGCCCCAGGGCCGCCTTCAGCCCCATCGCCGGCGCCAAATCCACATCGCCGTAGAACGGGTATAGCGCTGGATCGACCGCCTTCAGGCTCACCAGCAGCGGGTTCATCGAGCTGGGCGAAGCAGCCATCGACATCATCTCCGTCACCGTCGTCATCTGCACGCCGCCCGCGCGAATCTCATCCAGGCCCTTCATCTCGTTGGGCGTCGGCTGCTCATTCGTCTTGGCGGCAAGGTCGCCCGCCATAATGGAGCGCGCGCGGTCCAGCAGGGTAAAGCGGAACGACGCCGAGAAGCCGCGCACCCCGGTCAGCGCGGCCACGCCAATGGCAACCGAAAGAATGACAAATAGGAATTTGCCGCGCGAGCTCCGCATCTCCCGCGAGGCGATCTTCGCCGCCGAACCCCATGCCAGCCCGTTGGCCATCTATGCGCCCGCCGCGGTCCCGGCCAACGTCTGCTGGACTGGCCTCTGTGGATCGGGATTCATCTCGTCGGAAACAACCAACCCATCGCGCAGCACAATCCTGCGGTCGGCGCACGCCGCCAGCGTCGCATCGTGCGTCACCAGCACCAGCGTCGTTCCCTCCGTGCGGTTCAGCTCCAGCAGCAGCTCCAGCACATGCGCGCCGTTGGTGGTGTCCAGGTTCCCGGTCGGCTCGTCCGCCAGCACAATCGGAGGCCGCAGCACGAACGCCCGCGCCAATGCCACCCGCTGCTGCTCGCCGCCCGATAGCTGCACCGGATAGTGGTCCATCCGGTCGCCCAGTCCCACGCTGGTCAGCAACTGCCGCGCTCGCGGCTTGCCATCGCCCTCCGCATTCAGTTCATGTACCAACAGCACGTTCTCCAGCGCGGTCAGCGTCGGAATCAACTGGTACGACTGGAAGACGAACCCCACCGTCTTGCCGCGCACCTGCGCCAGCCTGTCCTCCGGCAGATAGCTGATCGCCGTCCCGTTCAGCAGCACACCGCCCGCGCTCGGCGTATCCAGGCCGGCTAGCAGTCCCAGCAGCGTCGACTTGCCGCTGCCCGAGGCCCCCATGACGGCCACAAACTGGCCCTTCGGTACCTTGAAGTTCAGTCCGCGAAGAATGTCCACCGTCCGCGGGCCGTTGCGGATCGACTTCCGCAAACCATTCACCATAATCATCGGATGCACCGTGCCTGCGTCTTCGCTCACCGCTCAACTCCTCCTCTGCGTCGCGCAAAAAGACCGCAGAAACTCCCCACACTGAACACTCATGCCGTTCATGCGCTAGTATCCCCGTTCATGTACTCGTATCTTTGATACGTTGGAACGATGCGGAAAGTTTATCCTGTCTCGGTTGTGGCGTGTTGCCTGCTTGTACTCTCCGCGTCCGCCCAGCTTAAAGCCCCTCCCGCAGACCATCGCCCCATCCTGGTCTGCTTCGGCGATAGCTTGACTGCCGGAGCTGGTACCGGTGCCGGCGAGAGCTATCCGGACTACCTGCAGTCCGATCTCGACAAACTCCATATCCGCTACCGCGTCGACAACCAGGGCATCAGCGGCAACACTACGAAGGACGGGGTCGAGCGCCTGCCCGAGGTACTCGCCCTGCATCCCGCCGTAGTCGTCGTCGAATTCGGCGGCAACGATGGCCTGCGCGGCCTGCCCATCGCGGACACCCGCGCCAACCTCGACCAGATCGTCGCCACGCTACAGCGTTCCGGGGCCAAAGTCTCCCTCGCCGGCATCACCCTGCCGCCCGACTACGGCCCCGACTACATCCGCCAGTTCAACCAGACCTACACCCTGCTGGCCCGCAAATACCGCGTCCCCATGCTTCCCTTCCTGCTCAAGGGCGTCTACGGCGTTCCCGGTATGATGCAGTCCGACCGCACCCACGCCACCGCCAAGGGCAACCAGGTCGTCGCCCGCAACGTCCTCGCACTCGTACTTCCCCTGCTGAAGAAGTTGCCGCCATAATGCGCCGTCATACTGGCGAAGCCAGAATCTCTTTATTTGTCTTCTTACTTTGTCATTCTGACCCTGAGCGTAGTCGAAGGGGAAGAATCCCCGCATTTCTCTTTCTTGTGCTTGCTTCTCCGTCCACTCCGCGTTTGCATCTAACCGACTGTACCCGGAATGGAGACCTCTCTTGCTCAATCGCTCAAACTGGAAACTCAATATGATCGCCGGCGGTCTTGTCCTTGCCGCCTTTACCGCATCCGCCGCCGCCGCCACGGTCCACGTCTACATTGGCGGTGCGCCGCCACCGCTCCGCTACGAAGTCCGGACTGCCTCGCCTGGCGTGGGCTTTGTCTGGACCGAAGGCTACTGGGGTGACGATGGAGGCCGCTACGTCTGGCACGGCGGCGTCTGGCAGCGTCCTCCTTACGGGGGAGCCTCCTGGAGCCATCCCCACTACGACCACTACCAGCAGGGCTGGCAGATGCACGAAGGCCACTGGGACCACGAGGACCACGACACCCACCACGACTACAGCCACGACAAACGCTAACCTCTGAATCGATCTACCACGAAACTTCGGGTGCCCCATTCATGCGCGCTCTTGCGCATGGGTGGGCATCGTGCGAAGCACGACCGTCTTCCTCGACTAACCAGCATCATCCTCCTGAGCGGAGTAGCTTGAGCCGCGCGCAATCGAGCGTGATCGATCAGTTGTCGGCTGGCCGTTCGATGCGCTCCACGGTGTATACCGGCAAGATGTCCTCTTGTCGGGTGCCCCACCCTATGACCGGCCCCAAAAGCTCGGGTGCCCCATTCATCGCGCCTTTGTTTCACGCGATGGGTGGGATAGTGCTACGCCAGCACCACAATCGGCTGCATCAGCGTGCCCGCAATCCGCTTGGCAATCGCCAGCAGCTCCGCCGGGCCGGTAAACACCTTCACCAGCTCCGCGCCGGAGTACTCCGGCAGGTTCACCTGCATTCCATTGCGCAGCCGCCCCGCCGCCTGCTCGTCCACCGTCACCGAAGGCATATCAGGCAGCAGCGTCCGCGGGTGCGGCATCCGTCGCTCAATCTCTCCCGGCTTGCCCGCCAGCGCCTTCAGCTCATCCAGTCCAATCGCCTGTGCCAAAGTGAACGCCCCTGCCTGCGTCCGCCGCAGAGTGGCCAGGTGTGCTCCGCATCCCGCCAGCTCGCCCAGCTCGTGGGCCACCGACCGCACATATCCCCCCGCCGACACCTGCATCTCAAACTGCGCCAGCTCTCCCCCCAGCGAAATTAACTCAAAGCGATGGATCACAATCCGCGCCAGCTTCATCTCCACCGGCTTGCCAGCACGCGCCAGCTTGTGCGCCGGTACTCCGCCAATCTTCTTCGCGGAGAAAACCGGCGGCATCTGCTCCATCTCACCGTGGAAGCGCTCCGCCAGTGCGCGCAGCTCCTCTAGATTCTTCTCCAAAGGACGCGCCTCCCCCGCCGCCGTTCCCTCCGCGTCGAAGGTGTCGGTAGCATATCCGAAGCGGATCGTTCCTTCGTATCCCTTCTCCGCCGTGCCGAAGAACTGCGCCAGCCGCGTGTAGTTGCCCAGCAGCAGCGGCAACACTCCGGTCGCCATCGGGTCCAGCGTCCCCAGGTGCCCCACCGACCGTTCGCCCGTAGCCCTGCGCACAATATCCACCACATCGTGCGAGGTCATCCCCGCGGGCTTGTCTACTACCAGCAATCCATTCATCGCCTATTCAGACTACGCGGTCTTCCCGCGCGATGCCTAACTCTCGCCGCCGCCGTGCCGCACCAGCGACAGGAACTCATTGCGCGTCTGCATCTGCGTCTTGAACACGCCGCGCATCGCCGAGGTCACTGTCGCCGAGTGCTGCTTCTCCACGCCGCGCATCATCATGCACAGATGCTGCGCCTCCACGATCACCCCCACCCCCTGCGGCGCAATCGCTTCAGCAATCGCATCTGCGATCTGCGTCGTCATCCGCTCCTGCACCTGCAGCCGTCGCGAGAACATCTCCACCAGCCGCGGGATCTTGGACAACCCGATCACCTTGCCATTCGGCACATACGCCACATGGACTTTGCCGAAGAAGGGCAGCAGGTGGTGCTCGCACAACGAATAGAATTCAACGTCCTTTACCATCACCATCTCGTCGTAGTCCACCTCAAACAGCGCCCCATTCAGCACCGTCGCCACGTCCATGGTGTAGCCCTGAGTCAGAAACGCCATCGCCTTCTCCACCCGCTCCGGAGTCTCCGCCAGCCCATCGCGCGACGGGTCTTCGCCCATCCGCAACAGAAGCTCTCGATAAATCTCCTGCGTCGTCAGCCCCGCCGCCAATCCCTCTTCCAAAACTGTCCGTGTGCTCATAGCGTCTCAGTCCTTCCTAACTCTTCGCTGTACTCAAACGAATTGTTCCCCGTCTCCTCGATCCGTACCCGCACCACCCGCGCCCCGCCAAACCCCTGAAAGATGCGGTAGACCTCTCGCGTAAAGTTCTCCGTCGTCGGCACCTCGCCGCGAAACGCATCCAGCATATTCAGGTTCTTCATATCGAATCGTTCCAACAGATGGACTCGCGCAAACCCATCCAGCTCACCCAAGTCGCAAACCATCCCCGTCTCCGCGTGTACCGGCCCGCCCACGGTCACCACGATCCCATAGTTATGCCCATGCCCATGCGGGTTGTTGCACTTGCCATAGACCGCCCGGTTCTCCTCCTCCGTATACGCCTCCGTGTGCAACCTGTGCGAGGCGCTCAGCCGGTATAGCCGCGAAAGATACGCCCTCTGCCCTGTCTTGATAGGGCGGGACTTCAGTTCTGCCATGGACTGGTCAAAATCGATGGGGGCTTTAGCCCCTGAGGCAATCTTTGTGGACGCAGTTCCCATTCAACGCTCCCCGTAGTAGTCCGCAAACAGATCGGCCATCTCGTACACGCGCACCCGGTGCAGCTTCGCCCCGGGAATCTTTCCCTCCAGCCGCCGCCAGATCGCAATCGCAATGTTCTCTGTCGTCGGAATCGTTCCCATGCCTACCGCAAACTCCGGCACCTCAAGATTCAGATGCCTATGGTCGTACACGCCTACTACCTCGCGTTGCAGAATCTCTTTCAACTCCTTCAGGTCCACCACGAACCCCGACACCGGGTCCACCTCGCCCGCAACCGTCACCTCCAGCGTGTAGTTGTGCCCGTGCCCGTTCTTGTTGGCGCACCGCCCAAAGACGCGTTCGTTCTCCTGCTTCGTCCACGCCTCGTTCCAGTAGTAGTGCGCCGAAGAAAACTCAGCCTTCCGCGTCAGAAGAATCATCGTGCCTCTCTCATCCATTCATTAGATGGTGCAGCAACCGCATCGATGCTTCGCATAGCCGACAACATCAACTTATCGCCCAACCTTATATCTCCGCCCCTTCCAATCCACCGACCGTGTCACTCGATGATGCAGTTGACTGCGCAGCAGAAGCCAGCAGAACATCGGCACCCCGAAGATCGACATCGCCACATCTCCCGCCGCAAACTTCGATCGCGACACCCGTCCATAGAATCCCCACGAAGTCCGCAGCCATACCAGCAGGATCGCCCAGCGCTGCCATAGCACAAGCAATGGCATCCGCATCGCCAGCGCGGGCAGGCCGAAGAACAGCAGGAACTGCAGCATCTGCATCCCCGCCACTAGCACGGCGCTGGGAAACAGCAACGCAAGGTTCTTGGTCCACCCCTCTACCATCTCCGGAAGCGAGCGGTACATCCGCGCCGCCAGCGCGTCCGGAGCATAGCGGAAGCGAATAGCATGCGTCTTTCGCTTGATCTTGCGCGCCAGGGCCACATCCTCCAGAATCTCCTGTCCCACCGCGCGATGTCCGCCCACCGCGAAGTATGCCTCGCGCTCCACCAGTAAAAACTGCCCATTCGCCGCCGCCACGCGGCTCGCCGGATCGTTCACCTTCTTCGGCGGATACACACTCGCCAGTTCGGAAAACACCAGCGGCATCACCGCCCGCTGCCAGAACCCCTTCACAATCTGCCGCGGCGAGTAGGACAACAGAACCACCCTATATTTTTTCGCCTCATGCAACGCCCGCGACAAATCTCCGTGCTCATGCACCGTGTCCGCATCGGTAAACAGTAGCCATGCCCCGCGTGTCTTCTGCGCCCCCGCCCAACAGGCATTCGTCTTTCCGGTAAATCCGCCACGATCGCTCTGGTCCAGCTTGGGCGCATCGATCGCCACCACCCCCTCGCGTTCCATCTCCCGCGCAATCGCCCGCGTCCCATCCGTCGAATCGTCGTCCACGACGATCACCTCCCACTCCACGCCCAGAGCGAATCCCGCCTCCGACTGCCCCACCAGCGACCTCAGGCAATCCCCTAGCACAGCCGCCTCATTGCGCGCCGGCACGATCACCGACAGTCGCAGGCGCGCCTCTGTCGCGTCCTCAGCCAACCCGCTCGTCGCCGACACTTCGCCCACATCGCTCACGCTTCGTATTATAGGAAGCAGGAGCCTTGCGTGCGTATAGCCAGACCGACTCTTCGAAGCGGAGTTCTTCTCTTCGCACTCTGTGCGCTATGCCTCACCGCCTGCGACCGCGGCGACCACCCCGCGCGCATCGGCTCACCCGCACCCCAATTCACCCTCGCCGATGGCGGCCAGACAGTCTCGCTCGCCAGCCTGCGCGGCCACACCGTCGTCCTCAACTTCTGGGCCACCTGGTGCGTGCCCTGCGTCGAAGAACTACCCAGTCTGATGGAACTCCAGCGCCGCCTTCCCCAGCTCACCATCCTCGCCATCAGCCAGGACGAAGACCCTGCCGCCTATCGCGCCTTCCTGCTCGACAACCACGTCGACTTCCTCACCCTGCGCGATCCCTCCGCCCGCGTCCCCCACCTCTACGGCACCATCAAGATTCCCGAAACCTACATCATTGACCGCAAAGGAATCCTGCGCCGCAAGTTCGTCTCCGCCCAGGACTGGACCAACCCAGAGGTCCTCGACTACCTCAACAAACTCTAGCCGCTACACCACAAAGTACTTCGCCTGCGGATGATGAACAATCAGCGCATTCGTGCTCTGCTCTGGCTCGATGTGGTATCCCTCGGTCAGGCGCACGTTGATCTTCTCCTCCGGCTTTAGTAGCGAGAATATCTTCGCCTGGTCCTCCAGATTCGGGCAAGCCGGGTAGCCAAACGAGTAGCGAGAGCCGCGATATTTCTGGTGGAACAGATCGCGCACGTCCGGCGCATCTTCACCGTCGATGCCCAGCTCCTTGCGCATCACAACATGCATATACTCCGCCAGCGCCTCAGCCGTCTCCACCGAGAGCCCGTGCAGGTAGAGATATTTTGTGAAGTCTCCACCCTCAAATAGCTTCTGTGTCACCTGGCTGGCGCGGCTGCCGATGGTCACCACCGAGAAGCCGATCACATCCATCCGTCCGGATGACTTCGGCGAGAAGAAGTCCGCAATCGAAAGCAGCCGTCCCTCCCTCTGCCGCGGAAAATCAATCCGCAGCAGTTCCCTGTTCCGCTCCTCCGGGTCGTAGACAATCACCTCGTTGCCCTCGCTCTGCGCGGGATACCAGCCGTAGACCACCTTCGGATCGAACCAGTCGTTGGCGATCACCTCCTGCTCCAGTTCCTTCAGGATGGGCCGGAATTTATCATCCACCAGCCGCAGGTAATCGGTCGCCGAAGCTGTCTTCAATTGCCACTGGTTCTTGAACAAAGCGGTCTCGTTGATGAACTTGTACAGCTCATTCAGGTCGAAGTCGCGCCGCGTGCGCACGCCGAAGAACGGCGGCACGGGAATCTCCTCCACATCCTTCACAATGCTCGATCGCTCGGTGGTCGCAGGCGGCAGCGACGCCAAGTGCTCCGCCGCGCCCGGCCGGTTGAACTCGCGACGCGTGGCCCCTTCGCTCAACCGCTTCTCGCGGACACTCGCGTCCTCGTCCGTCAGATCGCTCATCACATGCAGCCCCGCAAACGCGTCCTCCGCATAGAAGACCGACGAGCTGTACTCCTTGCGCAGATCGTCCTCCACGTACTTCCTTGTCAGCGCCGCGCCGCCGCAGATCACCGGAATCTGCGACTGAATCAGTTGCAGGTCCTGGATCACATACTTCATCTCCAGCGTCGATTTCACCAGCAGCCCCGACAGTCCAATCGCATCCGCGTTATGTTCCTTGGCCGCCTCGATAATCGCCGTCGCAGGCTGCTTGATCCCCAGGTTCACCACCTTGTAGCCGTTGTTGGAGAGGATGATGTCCACCAGGTTTTTGCCGATGTCGTGAACGTCTCCCTTCACCGTTGCCAGCACAATCGTCCCCCGCTGGTTGCCCTCCGCCTTCTCCATCTTCGGTTCCAGATACGCCACCGCTGCCTTCATGGTCGCCGCAGAATCCAGCACACTGGGCAACTGCATCTTGCGCGCGCCAAAGAGCTCGCCCACTGTCTTCATCCCATCCAGCAGCACCGTATTGATCAGGTCGAGCGGCGTGTAGCGCAGCAGCGCGGATTCCAAAATCTCCTCCAGCGACTGCTTCCTCTCGCCCTGTCCCAGTCCGCGCTCGCCGTTGACGATCAGGTGCTTCAGCTTCTCCTCGTCCGTCATATCGTCGGTCGAGGCCGCCGTCTCCTCCCCTGCTCCCGCGCCCTTCGTCAGCCCGGTGAAGTACTGCATATACACCTGTAGCGGGTCCTGCTCCGTCTCAATGTTGCGGAAGATCAGGTTCCGTGCTAACTCAACTTCAACTTCAGGAATTTTGTACAAAGGGTATATTTTGCTGTAGTTGACTATGGCAGAATCTAACCCTCTGTCCACCGCCTCTTTCAGGAATACACTGTTCAGCACGCGCCGCGCGTATGCGTTCAGCCCGAAGCTGATGTTCGAGACACCCAGCGTCGTCCTGCACTCGGGCAGTTCCAGCTTGATCCGCCGCACTGCCTCCAGGGTCTCCATGCCCGCCGTCCGGTAGTCCTCCTGGCCAGTCGTAATCGGCAGCGTCAGTGCGTCGAAGATCAGGTCCTGCGAGCGCAATCCATACTTCTCCGTGGCCAGTTTGTGAATGCGGTGGGCGACGGCCAGCTTCTTGTCCGCCGTCAGCGCCATGCCATCCTCGTCGATGGTCAGCGCAATCACTGCCGCCCCGTAACGCCGCGCCATCGGCAGCACCAGCGATGTCCTCTTCTCGCCGTCCTCCAGATTGATGGAGTTGATGATCGGTTTGCCGGGAATGCGCTTCAGCGCCTCCTCGATCACGTTGGCCTCGGTGGAATCGATCAGAATGGGCGCGGGCACACGAGTGGCAATCTTCTCCATCACGCCGTTCATATAGGCAACCTCGTCCTCGCCCACTACCGCGCAGCAGATGTCCAGCAGTTGCGATCCCTCGCTGACCAACCGCTTCGCCAGCGTGAAGATGCCGTCGTAGTCGCCCTTGCGCACCATGTCTTTGAAGTGGGTGACGCGCGTTGTGGCATTCATCTCCTCGGCGATAATTGCTGGCTGACCATCTACCTCCAGCGGCACCGCGGAGAATGCGCTCGCGGCCACCGATTGCGGCTTGTTGTTGCGCGCCAATGGAGTCAACCCGGCCACGGCCTCCACCGCGGCCTTGATGTGCGCAGGCGTGGTGCCGCAGCAGCCGCCTACCACCTGCACGCCGTACTCGGTAACGAACCGCCGATGGTGTTCGGCAAACTCCGCCGGAGTCAGCTTGTAGACAGCGCGCCCACCCACGTTCTGCGGCAGCCCTGCGTTGGGCAGCACGCTCACCGCCATCGTCGCGTTCTGGCACAGGAAGCGCACCGCATCGTTCATCTCCGCAGGCCCGGTCGCGCAGTTCAGGCCGACGATATCGGGGCGGAAGCACTCCAGCACAGCCAGCGCCGCGCCAATCTCGCTGCCCAGCAGCATAGTGCCCGTCGCTTCCATGGTGATCTGGGCCTGGATCGGCAGGGTCACCCCGGTGTTCTTCATGGCGTCGCTGCACGCCGCCAGCGCGATCTTGAGCTGTAGCAGGTCCTGGCTGGTCTCGATCAGCAGAATGTCCACGCCGCCCTCGATCAGAGCCTCGGCCTGCTCCACGTAGCTGGCCAGCATCGCATCGTAGCCGATGTGGCCCAGCGACGGCAGCTTGGTCGTTGGCCCCATCGACCCCGCTACGAAGCGCGGCTTCTCCGTCGTCGAGTATTGGCGCGCCACATCCTTGGCCAGTCGCGCCGCTGCAATATTCAACTCGCGCGCGCGGTGCGCAATGCCAAACTCCGCCAGCACCAGCGACGACCCGCCGAACGAGTCCGTCTCGATCACGTCGGCGCCCACTTCCAGGTAGCTGGCATGGATCTCGCGGACCACATCCGGCCGCGTGACCACCAGTATCTCCGAGCAGTTCTCCTTGCCCTCGAAGTCGCCTTCGACGGTGAGCGCGTAGTTCTGGATCGACGTGCCCATGGCGCCGTCGTAGACCATGACGCGTTGCTGTAGAAAATCGAGGAACGGGTGCGATTGGCTCATAGTGGTTTGCCGGTCAGATGAAGGTGCTTAAGCCCCTCTCTCTAGAATACAAGGTGCGGGGGGCATCCACCTTCTTCCCGGCCATAAGAAACTGATATGCAATGCATTGGCGCTTTTACTGTTCCATGTGTGTGATAGGACGTATGCTGGATGTATTCCCACTCTGGAGATCTGTCGATGCGCCGTACCGCCGTTTCGATCTTTGTACTCGCAGTTTGCCTGCTGGCTGCGAACTCTTCAGCTCAAGCGCAGGCTCCCGCACCTCAAAAGCCTTCCGCGCCTGCTGCTGCAAAATCCGCCACGCCTGCTTCGGCGGCTGACCCGGCCTGGGTTGTGCGCAGCAACCAGTACACCCAGATGCTGCTCGATGTGCAGATAAAGCACTCGCCCGATGTTGGCTTGGCCCAGGGACTGGCAAAATACGACTCTTCGATCACCGACATATCCCGCGCCGAGGAGATCGTCCAACGCAAGGAGTTGGTAGACATCCTCGAGCAACTGAAGAAGGCCGAAGCCACGGAGAAGGACAGGAACGTGCGCGAGGACCTGGAGATTCTCCAGAATACCTACAACCTGCAATTCCGCATCGACGACTATCGGCTGGACCATGAGGTGACCTTCCTCGACCCCACTGCAGCGGTATTTGCCGGGCTGAGCACGCTGCTCAACGACCAGGTCCCGGCGGAGCGCCGGCCTGCGGCACTCATCCGGTTGCGCAAGTACGCAGGCGTGGAGCCGGGGTTCAAGCCATTCACCGACGTCCTGAAGCAGCGCATGATGGAGCAGATGGCCAAGCCGGGCGTGGTCTATCCCCCAGCCGGCGATATGGAGTACCAACTCGAACGAAACAAGTACTACATCGACACCATGCGGACGTTGTTCGATAAGTACAAACTGACAGGCTGGCAGGACCTCTTCTTTACGTTGCAACAGCAGTTGGCGGACTTCGATACCTGGATCCGTGGGAATGTACTACCCAAGGGACGGGCCGACTCTCGGTTGACTCCCGAGGAATATGCTTTCAGCCTGCAAAGCTATGGCATCGATCTTCCGCCGGAGCAGCTTGCGGCCCAGGCCCACGATGCCTTCACCGCTATTCAGACGGAGATGGGGCCGCTCGCCGCCGGGGTGGCAAAGCAGCATGGATGGAGCGCGACCGACTATCGCGATGTCATCCGCGCACTGAAGAAGACGCAAATCACAGGAGACGCTATCCTGCCGCTCTATCGGGCGCGGCTCAGGACCGTCGAAGAGATTATTGCAACCAAAAACCTGCTGACGTTGCCGGCCCGGCCGGCGATTCTTCGTCTTCAGACCGCGGCCGAGACTGAGTCCGCGCAGGTGCCCGCCCCCCACTTCGCCCCCCCTCCGTTAATGCACAACACTGGACAGAAGGGAGAGTTCATCCTGCCCGTGAATACCTCCATCCTCACCGGTGGCAAGGTGGACAACTTCGACGACTACACCTCCGACGCGGTGGCTTGGCCGATGACCGCGCATGAGGCGCGTCCGGGAAACGATCTCGCATTCAATTCGATGGTGGAGCATGGTGTCAGTATGGCGCGCATGATGTATGCCTTCAACTCGACCAACCTTGACAGCTGGGGGCTCTACTCGGAGTGGGTATTGCAGCCCTACGAGCCGGCCGATGGACAGTTGCTCACATTGCAACTGCGCTTGCTGCGCGCCGCGCGTGCCTTCCTCGACTACGAGCTGCGCATGGGCAAGACCACCCCGGAGGACGCAACCAAGTTGCTGGAGAACGACGTCGTCCTCAGCCCTGCATACGCCAAACAAGAGGTCAAGCAGTTCTCCGTGCGCTCGCCGGGCCAGGCCAATAGCTACTTCTTCGGTTACACAACGATGCTCCAGTTGCGCAAGGACACGGAGGCGGCGCTGGGGCCGAAGTTTAACGCCAGGCGATACCACGACTTCCTGCTGGCCCAGGGACTGCTTCCGCCCGATCTCCTGCGCCAGACCGTCATGGAAGTCTTTGTCCCGGCTGAGAAGAAGAAAAAATAAGACTGGCCGCGAATCCTTGTGGATACAGACGTTGCGGGCAAGCTAGTTTTGCTTAAGGGCATGGGTTTACCCATGCCATAACTGCTGCATTGGCGATGGGGCTTTAGCCTCTGAGGTCAGCTTTTCCGTTCATCCGCAACTGTATATTGCAGCCTGTTATTCTCGCTCCAGCAGCACCGCGAAAAAGCCGTCGCATCCATGCACCCCGGGCAGCGTGCGCAGCGCGCCATCCTTCACTGCCGTGCCAATCAGCCTCACACTGACCTCCTGCCGCAGCACTCCCTTCTCCGCCAACCTGGCAATCAGCGGCTCAATCGATACTCGCCGCGCTCCTGCCGCCGCTACCACAAGTTCGTTCTCCTCCGGTTCGAGCGAGCAGGTGGAGTACACCAGCCGCCCGCCCGGTGCCAGCCGCTGCAACGCTCCACGGAGGATCGCCCTCTGACGCGCAGATTGCCGCGCCAGATCGTCTGGCTGCACTCGCAGTCGTATCTCCGGATTGCGCGCCAGCGTCCCCGTCCCGCTGCACGGCACATCGCATAAGATCAGATCGAACTTTGCATCCTGCGCTGTTGCAACGACCGTATTCGTTGCGTCGGCTACCGCGCAACGCACGCGTTGGGCGTACGCAGTGCGCCGAAGCCGCGCCGCCATCTGCGCCATTCTCTTCGCGCTTACGTCTGTTGCCAGAATCTCTGCCCCTGCCAATCGCCGCGCCAGTATCAACGTCTTGCCACCCGGAGCGGCACAGCAGTCCCAAACTCGCGCGGCTGGTGTCGAAGCCGGCACCGCGGCCGCCGCAAGCTCCGCCACCAACCGCGATCCATCGTCCATCTGCGGCGCGTCTTCGCCAACCGGCCACGCTGCCACGCCATCCGCCCCAGCAAAGATCGCCCCGCGCCCCGGCTCGTGCTGGTCGTACTCGCAGATCGCCCGTGCGGCCTCGCGCCCATACGCCGTCACCCAGCGCTCCACCAGCCACAGCGGATGCCCCAGCCGCTGCGCGAACACCGCCGTCGTCTCATGCGTAGTGCGCCCCGCATCTCGATTTTGAAATGAGGGCTTAGCCGCATCACGATTTTGAACTGTGTATTGTTCCGCTGCCAGCTTACGCAGGACCGCATTCACCATTCCTGCCGCATGAGGCTGCCCCGCCGCGCGGCACATCTCCACGCTCTCATGCAACAGCGCGTGGGCCGGAATCCGGTCCATATGCAGCAACTGAAACGCACCCATGCGCAGAGCCAATGACACCGGCCCCGGCAGCCTCTGCTCGGGCCGCGCCAGCAGCTTACGCAAGTGCGCGTCCAGCGCAATCTGCCAGCGCAGCACGCCCATCACCAACGCCGTCGTCAGGTTGCGGTCCACCGGCCCCAGCGCCTCCATCCGCGCGCCGGAAGCAGTTCCGCACAGCAACTCATCGCTGTGCCCACTGCCCTCACCCAGCAAGGTCAGAATCTCGAATGCCGCAGCGCGCGCTGGGGAAATCTTCGCAATCGCCTCCGCCGCCGATGCCGTCGGCCCCGCCGACCGTGGACGCGCCCGCGCTCCACGCTTCACTGCACCGTCGCGCCCCACATCGCTCAAAGCCCAAGCCTCTCGCCGCTCTTCACCTGAAACCCGCGCAGAAACCCCGCCGCGCTCATCCGTCGTTTGCCTTCTAGCTGCACCTCGTCGAAGACCACCGAGCCGCGCCCTCCGCAACCCGCCGCCATCTCCTCCCCCACCACGCGCAACACTCCCTCCGCAATCCCGTAGATCGCGCCCACACGCATGCGATGCACAATCAGGTTCTTCCCGCGCAGCCTGGTATGCGCTCCCGGCCATGGCTGAAACCCGCGCCAGCGATCGTAGATCTGCCGCGCCGTCCGCGCGAAGTCGATCGCACCGTCTTCCCGCGTCAGTATCGGAGCCCGCGTCGCCTGCGCCTCGTCCTGCTTCCGTCCCTCCAATGTCCCAGCCGCCAACCCTGCCAGCGTCTCCACCATCAACTCCGCGCCCACCGCTGCAAGTTCGCGAAACAGATCGACTGCCGTCTCCTCTGCCCCAATCGCCGCCTCCCGGGCCAGCAGCATCTCGCCCGTATCCAGACCCTCGTCCAGACGCATCGTGGTCACGCCGGTCAGCGTGTCGCCATTGGCCACCGCCCACTGCACCGGCGCGGCGCCTCGGTACTTCGGCAGAAGCGACCCATGCAGATTGATACAGCCCAGCCGCGGCAGATCCAGCATCCACGGCGGTATGATCCGCCCGTAGGCCACCACCACAATCGCATCGGGCTGCACCAGTTCCAGCCGCTCGCGGAACTCCGCATTGTTCCTGATCTTCTCCGGCTGCACCACGGCAATCCCGTGCGCCGTCGCTGCCCGCTTCACCGGCGGCGCCTGCATCTCCATCCCGCGCCCCGCCACGCGGTCCGGTTGCGTCACCACCAGCGCAACCTCGTGCCCAGCGGCGATCGCCACCTCCAGCGTTCCCACCGCAAACTCAGGAGTCCCACAAAACACCAGCTTCATCACTCACCGCTCACAACTTACAACTCACACCTGTCGTTTACCACTCCCCGTTCTTCTGCATCTTCTTGATCTTGCGCAGCACCAGTTCGCGCTTCAGCCGGCTGATGCGGTCGATGAACAGCACGCCGTTCAGGTGGTCGATCTCATGCAGGATCGCGCGTGCCAGCAACTCCTCGCCCTCCATCTCGAACCACTCGCCGCGCTCGTTCTGCGCCTTCACCTTCACCCATGCCGCACGGTGCACTTTCTCGCGAATCTCCGGCAGACTCAGGCATCCCTCCTCCTCCACCTGCTTGCCCCGGGTCTCCACCACCTCCGGATTGATGAGCAGCAATTTGTCCTGCGCGTTCTTCTTGTAGCTGACGTCGATCACCGTAAGCCGCTTCGTCAGCGCGATCTGCGGCGCCGCCAGACCGATCCCCTGTGCCGCATACATGCTCTCGAACATCTCCTCCACCAGCGTCCGCAGGGCCGCGTCGAAGACCGTCACCGGCTCGCACATCTTCGCCAGCACCGGGTCCGGATACTTCACGATCTGGTGAATCTTCAACGCTTCTTTTGTCGCCATCTTCGTGCTAGCTCAGTTCGTCATTCCAGCTCTTGTTCGTCATTCTGGCGCAGCCAGAATCTCCGTAGTTAGTCTTCGCAATTACTACTCACTATCCACTATTCACTGCCTCTAATACGCCCGAATCTGCTCGCAATAGCCCTTGTAATTGCGTAGCAGCTCGCCCAGCGAATCTCCGCCAAACTTCTCCATCGCCAGCCTCGCCACGGTCGACGCGACCATCGCCTCTGCCGCTACGCCCGCCGCCGGCACCACGCACACATCGCTGCGCTCATACGCGGCCTTTACCGGCTCGCGCGTGGCAAAGCTCACACTCGCCAGCGGACGGCGCAGGGTCGAGATCGGCTTCAGGTAGCCGCGCACCACTACATCCTCGCCATTGGAGATCCCGCCTTCGATCCCGCCCGCATTGTTTTGCTCGCGCGTAAATTTCGTGAACGGTTCTCTGCCCGTTGTTCCCTGTTCCCTGTTCCCTGTTCCCTGTTCTGCGTAGCCGATCGCATCGTGGACCACGCTGCCCATCGACTCTGCCGCCGTCACTCCGCGCCCGATCTCCACAGCTTTCACCGCTTGCAGGCTCATCACCGCCTGCGCCAGCAGCCCGTCCAACCGCTCGTCCCAGTTCACATGCGTCCCCACACCCGGTGGCAGCCCATGCACCACCACCTCGAAGACGCCGCCAATGGTATCGCCCGTGCGCAGCGCCCCATCCACCTCGGCCTTCATGCTCTGCTCGTCTTCCGCGTCGACACAGTTCAGCAGCACATCGTCCTTCGCCTGCAACGCAACAATCTCTTCCCAGCTCGCCGCCCGCCCCAGCTCTGCCTTGCCCACGCGCACAACATGGCTGGCCACTCCAACGCCCAACTCGCGCAGCAACATCTTCGCCAATGCGCCGCACGCCACCCGCGCCGCCGTCTCCCGCGCGCTCGACCGCTCCAGAACGTAGCGCGCATCCGGGAAATTGTACTTCAGGCTCCCCGCCAGGTCGGCATGACCCGGCCTCGGCGATGCCACGGCCTTATGCTTTCCCGGATCGCCCTCCTCCACCGGCAGCATCTCCTCCCAGTTCTTCCAGTCCGCATTGGCGATCGTCATCGCCACCGGCGACCCGATGGTCTTGCCATGCCGCACCCCGCTCAGAATGTGCGCGTGGTCCTGCTCGATGCGCATCCTTCCGCCGCGCCCATAGCCCTTCTGCCGCCGCCACAGTTCGCGGTCCAGCAGCGCTTGGTCCACCGGCACGCCCGCCGGCAGCCCGCTCACCAGCGCAACCAATGCCTCCCCGTGGCTCTCTCCCGCAGTCGAAAATCGCAGCATTTATCTCACTCGATCCAAACTCTTTCTGCTCAGATTCAGATTGTAACAACTCCTGCACGCCAGCCTGCCAAACAATCCTAAGTAGAGTTCCCATTACGCCCCAATTCGCCCCCAAGAGAAAATGTGACTAGCATCACATTTCATCATCCAATGCGTGTAGACTATCTCCCGTAAGGGTCGCCGGAGCCAGTACAGCTCCGAGCGAAAAGGGGAAGACGGATGCCTCTGAAGCTGAAGATCAACAACGTTGTCAACACCGTGGATCTGCCGCCTGACACGCCGCTGCTGTGGGCGCTACGCGACACGCTCGACCTGAAGGGCACAAAGTACGGCTGCGGAATCGGTGCCTGCGGAGCGTGTACGGTCTTGCTGGATGGCAGTCCGGTACGCTCCTGCCTCACTTCCGTCGGCTCCATCGGCAATGGGTCCGTCACCACCGTCGAGGGCCTCTCGACCGATGGCACTCACCCGGTCCAGGTGGCCTGGCAGCAGCTTGACGTACCCTCATGCGGCTACTGCCAGGCAGGCCAGATCCTCTCCGCCGTCGCTCTGCTGGCCAGCACGCCCCATCCCACGGACACCCAGATCGACACCGCGATGAACGGCAACCTATGCCGCTGCGGAACCTACCCGCGCATTCGTCA
Source organism: uncultured Acidobacteriaceae bacterium (assembly GCA_963799175.1). Classification (GTDB taxonomy): domain Bacteria; phylum Acidobacteriota; class Terriglobia; order Terriglobales; family Acidobacteriaceae; genus Edaphobacter. The sequence goes on from CAWCWC010000012.1 coordinate 69,883, forward strand.
GGCTATCCACCAGGCCGCCGCATCCGCCCAACCCACAGCCGTCCACAAGAAGCCGGAGTCACACTCATGAATCTCACTCCCAAGCCTCTCTCTCGGCGAAGCTTCCTGCAGATCGGTGCACTGACCGGCGGAGGCCTTGCTCTCGGCTTCTTCGATCTCCCACTCGCCCCTGCGCAATTCGGCGCACCCAGGGCCGACCTCTCGCCCAACGCCTTCATCCACATCGCCTCGGACGGCGCCGTCACCATCATGGCCAAGTCCCCCGAGATCGGCCAGGGCGTCAAGACCATGCTCCCCATGATGATCGCCGAGGAACTCGACGTCGACTGGGGCCATGTGCGCGTCGAACAGGCCGACCTGGACGACTCCCGCTTCGGCGGACAGTCGGCAGGAGGAAGCACCTCCACACAGACCAATTACCTGCCCCTGCGCCGAGTTGGCGCCGCTTGCCGGCAGATGCTGGTATCGGCCGCCGCCACACGCTGGGCCGTCCCGGCATCGGAGTGTACCACCTCGCTAGGCCGCGTCCTCCATGCCGCCTCGGGCCGCTCCTTCGGCTACGGTGAGCTGGCTGCCGCCGCCGCCACCCTGCCTCCGCCCAGCCTCGAATCCATCAAGCTCAAGGACCCCAAGGACTTCCACATCATCGGAAAGCCCCAGGCAAACGTCGATAACCACGCGATCGTCACCGGCAAACCGCTCTTCGGAATCGATTGCTCCGTCCCTGGAATGCTCTACGCCGTTATCGAGAAATGTCCGGTCTACGGCGGCAAGGTAAAGACGGCCAATCTCGACCAGATCAAGAAGCTGCCCGGCGTCCGCCACGTCATCATCCTTGCTCCCTCCCCGTCCACAACGGGCGGGACCGTCGATACCACCACCGAGCCCGGCGTCGCCATTGTGGCCGAAGGCATGGAGCCTGGAGTCGCCATCGTCGCCGACACCTGGTGGCAGGCCCAGACCGCCCGCGGCGCCCTCAAGGTCGATTGGGACTTCGGCGCCGGAGCGACCCAGAGCAGCGATAAGTTTGCCGCACGCGCCGCCGAGTTGCTCAAGGCCCCTCCCACCGACACGCTGCGTACCTATGGCAACGTGGACGCCGCACTGAGTTCCGCGGCTAAGGTCGTGGAGGCCACCTACGCCTATCCCTTCATCGCCCACATGACCATGGAGCCGATGGATACAACAGCCTCCTTCAAGGACGGCAAGCTCGAGCTCTGGACCACCAGCCAGTCGCCCGGCGGAGGCCGCACCCAGGCCGCCCGCGCAGTGAACATCCAGCCCAGCGACGTCACCGTTCACATGTGCCGCATCGGCGGCGGCTTTGGCCGGCGTCTGCAAAACGACTATCTGGTGGAGGCCGCTTGGCTGGCCAAGCAGATCGACGGCACCGTCAAGCTGCTCTGGGCACGCGAAGACGACGTTACCCACGATGCCTACCGGCCAGGAGGCACTCATCTGCTCCGCGCCGGCCTTGACGCGCACGGACATCTGGTCGCCTGGAGGCAGCACCTCGCCACATACGGCGAGGGATCGCGTCTTGTCTCTTCCGCTGGCATGGATGCCACCGAGTTTCCCTCCGGCCGAGTCCCCAGCTACGGGCTTTATACCTCCGCCCAGCCGCTCATTCTTCGCACCGGAGCGCTGCGAGCACCCGGCCACAACGCCTACGCATGGGTCATCGAAGCCTTCCTCGACGAGGTGGCCACCGCCGCCGGACGCGATCCGCTCGATCTTCGCATGGAGATTCTCAACGCAACCCCCATTCCCCTGTCAGCCGATGGAGGCCGCCGCGGCGGCGCTGACACGCTCAACGCAGACCGCCTCAAGGGAGTATTGCAACTGGTCGCCGAAAAGTCCGGCTGGGCCAAGCTCAAGTCCACCAAAGGTCACGGCTACGGCCTCGCCTGCCACTACTGTCACGCCGGTTACTTCGCCGAGGTGGCCGAGGTAACGGTCGACTCCGCCAACAAAATTACCGTCAACCGCGTCTGGGCCGCAGGAGACGTTGGCAATCAGATCGTCAATCCCTCCGGCGCGGAGGCGCAGGTCGTCAGCGCCATCGTCGATGGCATGAGCCAGATGATGCACGAGATTACCCTCGCCGATGGCCGCGTGCAACAGTCCAACTTCGCCGATCACCCTGTGCTCCGCTTCAAGCAGGTTCCACCCATCGAACTCTCCTGGCGCATGAGCGAGTTTGGTCCCACCGGCCTGGGCGAACCTGCCCTGCCGCCCATCCTTCCCGCCATCGCCAACGCCGTCTTTGCCGCTACCGGTAAACGAATCCGTACCCTCCCCATCGCGCGCAGCGGCTTCAGCTTCGCCTGAACCTCACTACATCGTCATTCTGGCGCAGCCAGAATCTCTGTATTTGACTTTTGTCTTGTTTTGCTTAAGGGCACGGGTTTACCCGTGCCATAAGTGCTGCACTGGCGATAGGGCTTTAGCCCCTGAGGTCAGCCTTCCAGTTCCTACCGTGATCCAACCTCTGTTCGGCATCTAGTGTCACTGCCCCATGCTTGCCATGCCGCGCATGATGCTGAGTACGGCAGGCCCCAGCAGCACCAGAAACATGCTGGGGAAGATGAACAGGACCAGCGGGAAGATAATCTTGACGGTGGTCTTTGCCGCCTTCTCTTCGGCCAGTTGACGCCGTTTGAGGCGGATGTTGTCGCCGAAGGCGCTCAACGCCCGCGCGATGGGCGTGCCGAAGCGTTCGGTCTGCACCAGCATGCCTGCAAAGGCGTCGATCTCCGGCAGTTCGCTGCGCGCGGCCATGTCGGTCCAGGCCTGGATGCGTGGTTTTCCGGCACGCTGCTCGCGGTTGATCTGTAGCAGCTCTTCGGTGATCTGGGGATGGCTGTTGCCCAGCTCTTGCCCCACGCGCAACAGCGCCTGATCGATGCCCAACCCTGCATCCACGCAGATCACCAGCAGATCGACGGCGTCCGGTATGCTCCTGCGGATCTTGCCGCGGCGGCGCTTGATCAGGCGGGTGAGAGCGATATTGGGCGCAATGAAGGCGGCCGCCGGAAGCGCAATCATCCAGAACCTGCGGTCAAGCGGAATGAACGACCCGGCTAGCAGCGCAAGCAGGGGCAGCACAATGCGAGAGGTCGTATAGATATCCGTGGACAGCATGCTTTTATATCCGGCGTTGGCCAGGCGCTCGGGCAATACGGCATCCGCGGCCAGCCCAAGGCGCGCTCGCACCCAGTGGACAATCGCCATAAAGCGGCGGCCTGTGTTGCTCGCCATCGGAGCGCTTCGCCGAAAGCGCCTGCCGTGGTAGGTGATCTCGCGGATGCGCTGCAGAGCGGCGCGCGAGGTCCGTGTGAAGAAGAGAAAGATTGCAAGCGCGAGGGTGAAAAAAATCGTTGCACCGAAAGCGACATTGAAAAGAGGAGTCATGGCAAACCATCAGACCTGGACATCGACGATCTTGCGGATAATAAGGCCGCCGAGAACAATGAGGATTCCACCGGCATAGAGCAGCTTCTGCCCGGTCGGATCGTGGAAGAGCACAGACGAGTAGCCGGGGCTGACAATGTTCAGCAGAACCAGCATGATGACCGGAAGCAGGCCCAGAATCCAACCCGTAAGACGACCTTGCGCGGTGCGCGTTCGGACTTCGCCTTCGATGCGTACGCGGTCGCGGATGACGTGGGCGGCGCGGTCGAGTATCTCGGTCAGGTCGCCTCCCGTCTCCTTCTGCACCAGAATGGCGGTGATGAGGAATTGCAGGTCGCGCGATGGTATGCGCCCGCCCATCTGCATCAATGCGTCGCGGAAGTGCAGGCCTAGCCGCTGTTGTTTGTAGACCTGTACAAACTCGGAGGAGAGCGGCTCGGGCGATTGCTCGGCAATGAGTTCTATCGATGAGTTCATCGAGTGCCCCGCCCTCAGCGAGCGCGCCATCAGATCGATGGCGTCGGGCAGGGCTGTGTTGAACGCCTTCAGACGGCGGCCGCGCTTCATCCGCAGCAGGACATAAGGCATCGCTGCGCCAACCAGGGCCGCGCCGCCTGCCGCCAAAAACGTGTGCAGCAACAGGAAACCTAGCAAACCGCAACCGGTCGCCAAACCCGCGCAGGCCAGAACGATTCCTCCGATGCTCATGCTGCTGTCGGCGTGGATCAGCAATACCTGTAGCATCTTCGCGAAGGAATAGCGCTGAAGGAAGTCGCCCAGGCGTACCACGTAATTCCGTTCCCCTTCCGCCTCCAGTTCCGTTCCATTCGTTCCGGACTTCTGGGCCTGGATGGAATGCCGAATGGTCGTCAGGCGCACCTGGGCGGACTTGCTCGACGCCGTAGCCCGCGTCGCCAGCATCAGGATGCAGAAGCTGAGCGCTAAAGATAGCAGAAACGTGATGGTCGTCAGGCCCATGGTGGATTCTGCCTCGCTTCCTCTGCTCTATACCTCGACCGAATGGTCGAGAAGGTTGAGGCCAAGCGGAATCCCGGCGGCCTTCAGGCGTTCGCCGAACTTGGGCACGATGCCGGTGGAGTGGAAGCGGCCTTTGACGTTGCCGCTGGGTCCCAGTCCCAGCTTCTCGAACAGGTAGATGTCCTGCAGGCTGATCACATCTCCGCTGGTCCCCGTGATCTCGCTGATGTGGGTCACCCGGCGCGATCCGTCGCTCATGCGCGATACCTGCACGATCAGGTCGACGGCGGAGGCGATCTGGGCGCGGATGGCAGCCGCTGGCAGAGTGATGGAGCCCATCATGGCCATGGTCTCGATGCGCGCGATCGCATCCCGCGGATTGTTGGCATGGATGGTGGTGATTGAACCGTCGTGGCCGGTGTTCATGGCCTGTAGCATGTCCAGCGCCTCTTCTCCGCGCACCTCGCCCAGAATGATGCGGTCGGGGCGCATGCGCAGCGCGTTGATCACCAGCTCGCGCTGCCGGATGGCGCCCTTGCCCTCCAGATTGGGCGGACGGCACTCCAGGCGGGCCACATGCTCCTGCTTTGATCTGCAGTTCGGCGGAGTCCTCGATGGTGACGATGCGCTCGGCGTTGGAGATGTAGCCTGAGAGCACATTTAGCAGCGTGGTCTTGCCCGAGCCGGTGCCGCCCGAGACCACAATGTTCAGCCGCGCCCGCACCGCGCTGCGCAGGGTTTCCAGCATCTGCGGAGTTAGCGAACGGTGGCGCAGCAGATCGTCGCAGGTCAGCGGTATCGAGCCGAAGCGGCGTATGGAGAGCAGCGGACCATCCACCGCAAGCGGCGGAATCACAATGTTGACCCGCGAACCGTCCAGCAAGCGCGCATCCACCATGGGCGACGACTCATCGATGCGCCGGCCAACCGCGGAGACAATCTTGTCGATGATGTGCATCAGGTGGGCCTCGTCCTTGAAGACGATGTCGGTCTTCTCGATCACGCCGCGCCGTTCCACGTAGACCGTCTTGTAGGTGTTCACCAGGATGTCGCTGACCGTGGGATCGTGCAGCAGCGGCTCCAGGGGGCCGAGGCCGAATACCTCGTCCAGAATGTCCTGTGCCAGCCGGTCGCGGTCCAGAGTGCTCAACGGGGCGCTCTGCTCGCCAATCAGTTGCAGAATCACGCCAAGCAGGCGTTGCCTCCCGCCAACCTCGTCGGACTGCATGGCAGACAGTTTTTCAAGGTCCATGCGACGGATCAGTTCGTGATGCACCGCAGTCTTCAACGCGTGACGCGCGTCCTCGCCCAGCACCGAGGTTACCCGCACCTCGGAGGCAACCAGGGGAAGGACCGGAGGAGTCATGTACATCGATACTTCTGCCATTGCAATCGCCTCGTAGCATCGGTGGACCGTTCCCGGTTCCGCTGAGCATTTCTCGTATTGGTGTAGAAAGAAGTCACCTGAGCAGAGTGGTTGTATCTCAAGAAAAAGCCACTCTGCACGCTTTTTCCTGGTCCGCGAGAATTCGAGAAATGCTCTAGGAGTGCAGGAAGGAGAAGATCCCTTTCTTGGCCGCGGAAGGCTCCGATGCATTGATTCCGTTGACGATCTGGTTGGCCCAGTGGGAGAGCGCCTGGTTGAATTCGGAGCGGCGCTGGGGCGAGATCGGCTCGCCATCGTTGATCGCGCGCAGCAGCTCGAAGTAGTTGTTCGGGACGGCAACCGAGATGGGAAATCGCACCGTCTTCTCGATCTGCTCGGGGGTGACAGAGTCGGAGGAGGTGGAGCGGTTCACCACCAGCCGCAGCTTGTTGGTGGATGAGTCGCTGAGCGACAGGTGTTCCACCATGCGGGCCAGGTCGCGTAACGCCGCCACATCCGGGGTTGACACAATGTAGACCTCGTCCGACTGTTCGATCAGGGCGTTTCTGGAGGCCTCGTACGCAATCGGGGAGTCGATCAGCACGAAGTCGTATTCGCGGCGCAGAAAGTCCATCACCCGTTCAAACTCGTGGCTTGTCGCCTCATGCGGCGTGCCCGACAACTCAGGCGACGCAATCACATCCAGCCCGCTTCGGTGGCGGACGATAAACCCGTTCAGCAACTCGGAATCGAGCCGGTCGGCGTTGTGCAGCAGCTCTTCAAAGTGGTACTGCGTGTCCTTGAGGCCCAGGTACAGCGCGACGTGGCCAAGCTGCTGTTTGTGGTCGATCAGCAGGACCTTCTTGCCGTGCTGGCGAACCAGGAATATAGCCAGATGGACCGCCAGCATGGTGGTCCCCACGCCGCCCTTCGCTCCGAAGAAGCATAGGACGCGCCCCAGGCTGCTCTGCGCGTTGGAGTCGACCGACAGCACGTCATTGTAGCGATTGAGCGATGCAATGAGCTCGTTCGGGTCGACTGGCTTGGTTAAAAACTCGGTGCATCCGTTGCGTACAGCGCGCAGCAGAATCTCCGCATCCAGCTTAGCGCCGACGCCGACGATTCCGATATTCTTGAGAAATATCTGGTGCAGGCGCTCGGTGGTCTCAATGGCCAGTTCAGGGTCGCGATCGAAATCGATGAGGGCAACGCAGGAGGAGGCGTTCTTCAGCGCCGGAGAGAACTGTGGCCGCCGCTCGGCCGTGATGTAGTCGCGAAACTCGCCCGCATAGTGGACGCCGGAGATACTGGACGCGGCGGTGGTGGCCACTTGCACCAAATCCGCATCCGCGCAGACGCTGAAGATGGCCTGCGTGGAATGCTCCGAGGAGTTTATTTTGCGCGTCATGGAAGGACCGTTCGTATCGGGGTCGCAGACTGCCCGGTTTGCGGTTGCGCCGCCGAGGGGGATGCGTCGCCGGACTTGTTGTGGCTCTCTCCGTCGAACACATCGGGCTCCAGGTTGGGCACTGCGAACTTCGGCGGCTCAGGCTCCGTCAGCGGCGTCGCGGCCAGTGGATCGACCACGGTCGCGGTAACGATAATGACCAGTTCCACCACCGAGTGGTTGAAGTTCTTCGAGTGGAAGAGTAGGCCCAGGATGGGAACGCTGGAGATGCCCGGGATCTTGCTCATGATCTCCGTGGTGCGGTGGTCCAGCAGGCCGGAGACGATGAAGCTCTGTCCATTCTGGATCTCAACCTCGGTCTCTGTCTGCCGCGTGGAGAGCGCTGGAATGGTGAATCCGGAGATTGTAACCGCGTTGGTATAGTCCAGCGTGCTGACCTCGGGCGAGAGCTTGATGCGAATGGAGCCATCGGGATTGACCGTCGGAGTGAAATCGACTTTCACGCCATAGGGTCGAAACTGGATGGTGACCGCGGTGGCATTCCCAGTTCCACCCTGCACTACGGGAAACGGAAATTCGCCGCCGGAGAGGAAGCGCGCGGGCAGGCCGCTTAGCGTGGTCAGCGTCGGCTCGGCCAGCACTTGCAGAATCTGCTTCTGCTCCAGGTCCTTCACCGTGAGACCCACATTCAGTTTGCTGTTGTATAGAAAGATGTTCAGCGGATCGCTGACGCTCAGCGAGGAACCGCTGCCGCTAGCGGCGGAGCTGAACTGCTGGGTCGTGCTCCCAACGGCGGTGCGGCCTCCCGCGAAGATGTTGACGCCCAACTGGTCCAGGCGGGTGCGGTCCACCTCCACAATGCGCAACTTCAGTTGCACCTGCTTGCCATGCACAGGAACCACCACCAGCGAGTTGACCACGTCCTTCGAATACAGCGAAGCCATCTTGAGGGCAGCGTCGGAGGCAGCGTCCGTGGCCACCGACCCGGTAAGGAAGACCTTGCCTTCGCCTGTCTCCACATGGATGGATGAACCGGGAAAGGCCGCATCGAACGAGGCGCGCAGGGCCTCGGGATCGAGGTCCGCGGAGACTGTGTACAGGCGGTGGCCGCCTGCCTCGTCCCACAACACCATGCTGCTGACGCCGGGTGACTTCGCGGTCAGCACAATCTCGCTGCTTCCCGACGTAAAGGTCTGCAACACCGCCGGGTTGCCAACGTAGACGCGGTGCAGAGGTGAACTTGAGGTAAGCACGGCCGAGCGGCCGAGTGTTATGTGAATCGCGTCGCTGGCGGTCGCGGAGTGCAGGGTGGGCGGCGCAATGGCTGCATTCTGCGTCGCCGCGATAGGCTTGGGCGCACCCGCGCCTGTCTGTGCAACAGACCCATCCACCGCAAGCAGGCACAGCAGCACCAAGCCAAGCGCCGCGACTCTGCCTGTATGGATTCGAGCCGGATTGAGATTGATCGGCTTGACTGGCTTGGAGGGTTCACAATCTGCCGGGCGGTCGCTGCGGAGCATCATTGTGCGCCGCCTCCTAGAACGGTTTCGATCTCCCCGCGTTTCGCTGCTGGCGGCACAGGTGCAGTGGCAGCAGTCGTGCGGGAGATAGCGGGCCGGGCAACCGGCGTCTGGCCGGAGAGTTGCGACAGCAGCATCGGCGCGTCTCCGCTTCGGCTGCTGTCTGCCCCGTTGCGCAGGACAAAGTGGATCACTCCCTGATTGCTTGCCAGAACGGCCCGTTCCGCCTGCTCCGGTGTCAGCAACAGCGTCACCACCGTAACGTCCGATGTCTTACCCGTGGGGTCGGGTTCGAGCTGATGCCCGGCAGCCAGGACCACCGCATTCTGCAGCACCAGTGCAGTAACAGGATCGGGAGAGATGTCCGAATGGAAGGTTGCCAGCACGTCCAGGTGCGATCCGGGGACCAGAAATCCAGCGACCCCAACCACTTCATCGGAGCGCAGTGCAACAGCCCGCATGCCGTCCGGAATCCTGCTCGCAAGGCCGTTGCCGGATCCTGCGGCAGACAGGTCGCCGTCCAGGATGGGCTGCCCCTTGGCCAACGGATACAGTACCTCGCGGCCAATCGCCTGGGAAGGCTGCGTGAACGCTCCGCCCACGGGATCGCTGCCCGGCCATGCCACGAGCTCGATGTCCTCCGTCTTCAGAACTTCGCCCGCCTGCAACCCGCGCGACGGTGCCGCATACATGGCGTCCGGATATTTCTGCGGGTTGACAGGCTTGGTCAACTTTCTGGCGACAAGCCAGGTACACAGCACGGAGACAAGCAGTGCGAGCGCCAGGGCGATCAGCATACGCTTCGTTTTCATGAACGCCCCTCCCACGCAACGATGCAGAATGCGACTAAGCATCCGGTCGCAATGGGCAGTGCAAAGGGCAGGCGAAGCGTGCGCGCATTAGTCAGGTTCAAATCGGGGTGCGGCGTCAGGCCTTTCCGGCCATGATGTTGCAGCAGCGCGGCGACGTTGCCAAGCGTCTCGCGCAGTCGTCCGTGCAGAATGCAGACGGCAAGCGCGAACAACCCGCCCGCCAGCGCCGTTGCGATCGCAACCACTGGCAGCGAAGAGAGCCCGGCTATGCATCCAACCGCGGTCATCAGCTTCACATCGCCCGCCCCCATGCCTCCGGCCAGAAAGAAAATCAGAAAGATGCCGCCGGCGATCAGACCGGCAAGCGCAGAATCCCCCAGCCCGCGCCAGCCGCCGTAGATGGCGTGCAGCATCAGGCCGGCAACCACTGCGGGGCCGGTAACCAGGTTTGGTATCCTGCGTTCGCGAACGTCCATCACCGAGCCTATGCACGCGCACAGCAGAGAGCCTCCGGTAAATAGCAGTTGCTGCTCAAGAACATCCATGGGAACACCAATGCGTGTCATGCAAACCAGTTTGAGACGAGGCAGACAGCGGGGAACAGTCGGCCCGGCCCACACTGGCGTTTGCCAAATTTGGGTGAGCGATGACCCGGTATACGGCTTGGTGCCGCATCACCGCTCGCAATCTCCGTCTCCCGGCCTTACCGCGGCATCCTGCCGGTTATGCCATTGCGTTGGTAAGGCTGCTGCCAACCGAGTTGAATGCGTTGCCGATCTTGCCAGAGAGGCCGGTCATGGCGACAACCGCTCCCAGTCCGATCAAACCCGCAACCAATGCGTATTCGATCAGGTCCTGGCCCGACTCGTCCTTCATAAAGGAGGCAAATACTTGCTTGATGTTCTTCATAATGATCTTTCTCCTATTGTGGTGCATATTGGACCCGACTCCGTGAGTGGAGTTCATCCACTCCCGGTCGATGCGAGCTTTGATTCTGTTATCGGGTGGAAAACAGAATGCATGAGTTCGACCCGCGCCCTGGTGAACTTTCCGCCACGCGGATACTGTCTCAACATGGGAAGGTTGCGCATACACCGTCCGTGGCGCGCGAAACGATATCTGGCATCGGAGGCAACCTGCTCGGGAATCTCTGAACAGGCAGATAGTTTGATAGGGCGGGATTCAGTCCTGCCGTAGGTGCTGCGACTGCATCATGGCTTTGGCCGCCGAGGGAGCGCCGAACTCCTGTTCAGAGATACCTTGGCTCGATGTCGCAGGATCTGGGCGTGTCAGTTCGCGGATCAACTCACGGAACTCCGGCCACTGCGCGCACAGTTCTGTACGCGGGCCTGCCTCGTAGTCCTCGAACTCGAAGCCTGGACTCACCGTGCATCCCAGCAACGCCCACTCGCCGCCGGCCGCCAGCCGCGATCCCTGCCATACGCCGCGCCGCACCACCGCCTGCGGTCGCTCGCCCTCGTCCAGCCGGTTGCCGATGCGCACGATTCGCCCGCTTCCCTGCTCCTCCAGTTGCAGCATCTCCACCGCATCGCCCGCATAGAAGTGGAAGACCTCGTCGGACTGTAGCCGGTGCATCTCGCTGAATGTCTCCCTCTCCAGCAGATAGTAGATCGCAGTCCCGGTAACCCGCGGCCCTTCATAGCGCATGTCCGCGAAAACCTCCGCCGCAATCCGTTCGTCCGGCTTGTAGGTCTGCGCATACCAACCGCCCTCGCGCGGATGCGGCACCAGCCCAAGCAATTTCTTGATCTCCGATGCGTTCATCGCTCTCCCCTCGCGCTATGCTGGATGGATTCCACTCATTGTATTGCCCGGCCTCACTTTGCCGTTCATTCTCTGGAGCTTCCCCCTACTTCCTATGCTCGCCCACCTCGAACGATACTTCGGTTTCGCCGCCCACAACACAACGTGGCGCATAGAGGTCCTCGCCGGCTTCACCACCTTCCTCACCATGGCGTACATCATCTTCGTCAACCCAGCCATCCTCTCCGCAACCGGGATGCCGCTGGCTGCCGTCACCACCTCCACCTGCCTCTGCGCTGCCTTCGGCTCCATCCTCATGGGCGCGCTGGCCAACTATCCGCTCGCCCTGGCGCCCGGCATGGGCCTCAACGCCTACTTCACCTATACCGTCGTCAAGGGCATGGGCGTTCCGTGGCAGACCGCGCTCGGCGCGGTCTTTATCTCCGGAGTCCTCTTCCTTCTGCTCACCCTCGGCGGCATACGCCAGCGTTTGCTCGGTGCCATCCCCTACCAACTCCACGCGGCGGTCGCGGGCGGCATCGGCCTTTTTATTGCCTTCATCGGCCTGCTCAACTCCGGCCTCATCGTTCCCAGCGCCGTCACCACCCTCACCCTGGGCAACCTGCACGCGCATACCACGCAGCTCGCCGTCTTCGGGGTGCTTCTCATCGCCGTGCTTCAGGCCTACCGCGTACGCGCCGCCATGCTGATCGGCATCCTCGCCACGCTCGCAGCTGGAATCCTCTTCCACCAGGTAAAGTACGCGCCCTCCACCTTCAATCCCATGGCCATCCGCGACACCGCATTCCACCTCGATATTCGCGGCGCGTTCCACCTCAACGCGCTGGAGATCGTCTTCGTCTTCCTCTTCGTCGATCTCTTCGACAATATAGGGACCCTGGTGGCCGTCACCGATCGCGCCGGGCTCATTGCTCCCGACCACACCATTCCGCGCCTCGACCGCATCTTCTTCGCCGACGCCACCTCTACCATCGTCGGTTCGCTGGCCGGCACCTCCACCGTCACCAGCTACATCGAGTCGTCCGCCGGCGTGGCCACGGGCGGACGCACCGGAGTCACCGCGATCGTCACCGGCCTGCTCTTCCTTCTGGCCATCTTTGCCGCGCCCTTCGTCGGTGCCATCCCCGACTTCGCCACCGCGCCCGCCCTCATCCTAGTAGGCGCAATGATGCTCTCAGGCCTGGGCCGTATTCAGTGGGATGAGGCGCGCATCGCCATCCCCGCCTTCCTGACCATCCTCATGGTCCCCCTCACCAGTTCCATCGCCACCGGCCTCTCGTTCGGCCTCATCAGCTACGCGGCGCTGGAACTGGCCACCGGACGCGCCCGCCGCCAGCACTGGATGCTCTACCTGCTGGCAGCGCTCTTCCTGCTGCGCTTTCTGTACGTCGCACACACCTGAACCTGCATCTTGCCGCCACTCAATGTTTGGCCATAACCAGCAAGGTGAAGCTCTTCCCCGGCGCGGATGCGACGACCCGCCGGTCCTCGGCAACCATCCCGCGCGATTGAAGAACATCCATCACCTGCACAACATCCACGGGTGTATGCACCCGCCCTAGGGCTTGCACGGAGAGGACTCCTGAGTCCGTGACTACGCTGTCTCGTCCATCGTAGTTCTGAAAGACAAACGCGATCCGTCCGTCCTTCGTCACCAGGGATGGAGCATAGTCGAGAAACGAGTCCAGCTCCACATACTCGATGACAAGAAACGCAACCGACAGTTCAACTGGGTCGGTGAACGGAGGACCGCCCGATAGATCGCAATTCACTGGCTCGAACTTGTCGAACCTCTTTGCATGCCGCGCTGCACACACTTCTAGAAATGCTGCGTTGATATCGACCGCAACCACTCGCCGCGTCACCAGCGGGTCGATGCACTCAAGACCGTTGCCTCCAGCCGACCCTAGCAGCGCAACGGATGCTGGACGATATCTCTCCACCAGCAGGCGCAGCGTATCCGCAAGCAACGACGACTGCGCCACAGAGGTTGCACTCATGTGCCGCTCATAATCGTCCAGAGAAATCTCCAGCCAAGGGCTGTGTGGAGAGCGTTTCATCGTGAATCACCGCAATCCCCACTATTTGGGGAGATTGCTCAGGGCAGGCGGCGGGGGCGGCGTGGGAGCCAGAATATCGGCCGCCGCGCCGGTGGCAACACCGTCCAGCTTGGCCTGAAAGACGATCAGCTGCTTGATCGTGTCGTAGGGGACGGTTAGGGAGATCGGACGCCCGTTAACCACCAGTATGGGCGTCTGATTGATACCAACGTCCTCGGCCAGCTTAATGTCGGCGTTCACTATGTCCTTGGTGGCCTGGGTCTTGGCGCATAAGGCAATGGCATCGCCGTCCAGGCCTGCACGCATCGCGGCTGCCTTTAATAGTGTGTCGTCGGTGGCTGGAGTCAATCCTTGCTGGGTGTCAAAGACCCCTGCGGCGTACTTGAAGAAAGCATCGTCCCCTTGTTTCTGCGCGCACACACCGTAGGCCGCTGCCTTGAACGCAGACGCATGGATATCCACCAGCGGCAGTTGCTGAAAAACCACATGGGCGGCGGGAAAGTCCTTGACGATCTGGTCCATCGTGGTCTGAGACAGCTTGCAGTACGGACACTGTAGGTCGGCGAATTCAACGATCGTCAGGTCCTTGCTGGCAGCTCCACGCGCAGCTCCATTGGCCCTCGCTTTCAACAGGGCACGAGTCTCGGAGTAGGGTGTTGCGCTGAAGTAAACCATGGTTGGCCCATCAATGATGTGCTTGCCATCCGGAGTTATGTAAAAGGTGACAGAATCGGGCTTGGAGTTCGGCGCAGTGCTCGTAATGTAGACCAGCACCCTGGTGACATTGGGGGCCTCCGTTGGCTGGATGGCCATCACCCGCCACACCCGGCCTGGATCGAAACCCCACACCTGGTTCAGAAAGGAGTTCATCGTCGCGAGCGTGGGCGTTGCAGCGGTAAAGTCCTTCGGGTTGGCTGCGGGAAACGGATCGGCCATAAGAGGTTGAGGAGCAACTGGAGGAGCCAGATACGGGGCCTGCGCTGCGGGGTTGGAGGGTGCGGCAGCGGGGGCGGAGGGCGCGCCGGTGGGCGCTTGGGCCAATGCCGAGACCATGCCCACGCAGAGGCCGATCGACAGCACTGCCGCAACCCAACCCGATACGGAATTCCTGGCTAAACCTTTGCTCTTCAATGGGGTGTTCTTCTCCTGGGATTGCATGTGCGTTGTTCGCATCCAGTTCATTCTACCGGGAACCGCGTGTGGCTGTGCAAGGCGCCGCTCCATCCGGCGATCATGGTTCCGCTCTACAGTTCAACCTTGACAGCGATGGGAAAACGGCGGCCGCTGCCGAAGGATTTGGGCGTGACTTTGAGCACGGGAGCGGCCTGCTGGCGCTTGTATTCGCTGCGTTCGACCAGTGAAAGAACGCGCCGCACAAGGGCAATATCGATCGGCTGACCGGCGCTCATCCTCTCCGCAACAATCTGCTCCGCAGAGGCGTAGCGCTCCACATACGCCTCCAGAATCGGGTCAAGCACCTCATAGGGAGGCAGCGAGTCGGTATCGCGCTGTCCCGGCCGCAGCTCTGCTGAAGGCGGTTTTTCCATCGTCGCCCGCGGAATAACCTCGCGCTCGCGGTTGGCGTAGCGGCTCAATGCGTAGACCCGCGTCTTGAATACGTCGCCAATCACAGCCAGCGCGCCCACCATATCTCCGTACAGCGTGCAGTAGCCGGTGGCCATCTCGCTCTTGTTGCCGGTGGTCAGCACCAGCGCGCCAAACTTGTTCGACAGGGCCATCAGCAACCCGCCGCGGATGCGCGATTGAAGGTTCTCCTCCGCCAGGCCGAAGGGCGTTCCCGCAAACAGCGGCTGCAGCGTGCTCTGGTATGCACTAAAGACATCGTGGATGGCAACCAGTTCAAAACGTATGCCCAGGTTCACGGCCAGAGCGCGCGCGTCGTCGATCGATCCGGTCGAGGAAAACTCGCTGGGCATGCCCACCCCGAGCACGTTCTCCGCGCCCAGCGCCTCCACCGCGATGGCCGCCACCAGCGAGGAGTCGATACCGCCCGAAAGACCGACCAGCGCCTTCCTGAAGCCGCACTTGCGCACATAGTCGCGCGTACCCAGAACCAGCGCCTTCCATGTCTCCGCCGTATCGCCGGATTCGGCACTCCCCATACTGAAAACGGAAACTGAAGTGGACTCGGTCTGCGACAGCTTCCCTGCGACCGGTCGCAATGCGTCCGTATCGAAGACAATCAGGTCTTCGCTAAACGATGCCGCCTGCGCCACAACTTCGCCATCGGGAGCCAGCACAATCGACGACCCGTCGAAGACCAGCGAGTCGTTTCCGCCAACCTGGTTGACCATCGCCACAATCGCGTTGTGGCGGCGGGCAAGCACGGAGAGCATGTTGCGGCGCAGTTGAGGCTTGCCGCACCAAAAGGGCGAGGCAGAGATGTTGAGTATGATGCGCGGATGCACCGCCAGCGGATCGGGCAACCCGCGCCATTGCAGCATCAGCTCGTCGATTGGGTCCACCGGGTAGAGACGGCGACCCCAAAAGCCCTTGTCGTTCCACGCGTCTTCGCAGATAGTGACGGCCAGAGGCTGGCCGTTCAGTACAGTCAGCGATTGTTCCGTGGCAGGTTCAAAGTAGCGCTGCTCGTCGAAGATGTCATAGAAGGGCAACAGCATCTTGTACTGTAGGAAGCTGACCTTACCTCCCCACAGAAGTGCCGCAACATTGTGCGCACGCTTGCCTTTATACGGCCTGTTATCCTCCGGGCCTGTGCATAGAGCGACACCGCACAGAATCGCCGGACTGCCGGCGGTATGCGCTGCAATCTCCTCCAGGGTCTGTCGCGCGCGGTCCAGAAACGACCTCTTCTCCAACAGATCGGCCGGCGGGTATCCGCAGACCGCGAGTTCTGGAAAGACCGCCAACTCCGCGCCTGCCTCCGCGGCGCGCTCGGTGAAGTCGAGAATAAGCCGTGCGTTTCCGGCAAAGTCCCCCACCGTCGGGTTGATCTGGGCCAGTGCGATCTTCATAAGGCAAATGTCAGTTGCAGGTTGCAGGTTCTGAGCAGTTAGTGACGATAGTTACAGTCTACCGCCAGGCAGCATGGCACACCGGTCGATTGGCTGCACTTGGCAACCTGCAACTGACAATTTGCAACTTTCTTTATGCGCCGGTGCCGCTCAGGACCACGCCTATAGTGCGCACCAGGATCTTCACGTCGAGCCACAGGTTCCAGTTCTCGACGTATGCGGTGTCCAGCGAGATGTAGCTGTCGAAGGATGGGTCCTGGCGCGCCTCGACCTGCCACAGGCCCGTCATTCCCGGCAGTACATCTAGGCGGCGCAGGTGCGATAGGTCGTACTGCTCCACCTCGGAGGCCACCGGAGGACGCGGGCCAACCAGGCTCATCTCGCTGCGCAGCACGTTGTATAACTGAGGCAGTTCGTCCAGCGAATACTTGCGCAGGAAGCGACCCACGCGGGTGATGCGGGGGTCGTTGGCAATCTTGAAAAGAACCCCGTCGCGCTCATTCCTTCCACTCAGTCCCTCCTGCTGTTTGTCCGCGCCCACACACATGGTGCGGAATTTGTAGCAGGTAAAGGTCCGCCCCTTGCGTCCAATGCGTTGCGCACTGTAGAAGACGGGCCCCGGAGAGTCGAGCTTGATGGCCGCCACCAGCAGCAGCATGAATGGCGATCCCATCAGCATGGCAAGCGCAGCGCCTGTGACATCCAGCGAGCGTTTCAGCAGGAAGGTGCCGATCGGCAGGTCGCGCCGGTGCAACGGAATGGTGGGAAACTGTCCGATGTACTCCACCGGGGCGGCCCATGCCAGGCCGTCATAGAGGTCGGGCACTACGCGCACGTCGATGCCCAGATCGCGCGCCTCTTCCACAATGCCGATCACCAGGCTCTTATCCGCCGGCACCGAGAAGAATATCTCGTCCACAAAAAGCGAACGCGCCAACGCCAGGCAGTTGCGCATGTCGCCGATGATGTCGCTGTCGTTGGACTCTGCCTCGTGCTCGTTGAGGGCGACGAATCCCTTGAAGCGGAATCCCAGGTGGTGCAGGCTCTCCAGATGATTGCGCAGCGCATGCGCAACGCGGCCTGCGCCGACGATCAGCACATTGCGCGTGATCAGTCCCTCGCGATAGCGCCGGTAGACCATCTTGCGCCAGATGGCGCGCCGGGTGCATAGAAGGACCATGGTAAAAAGCACTGTCAGAACGACAATGATGCGGGAGACCATCTCCGCGCGCGCAAGATACAGAGTGCCGCACAGCAGAAGCCCGGAAGTGAGCGTCGCCTGCACCGTCATGCGCTGTTCGTTCAGTCCGCTGCGATTCAGAATCGGCTCGTAGAGACCATAAGATCGCATGAACACGACAAGCAGCAGACCAAACCACGCGACATACAGCAGCAACGACGGCGACGTAGTATGAAACAGGTAAGAAGGCTGTGAGACAACATGAAGCCCGCTGGGTACAACCACGTGAAAACGTACCGCCAGCACAGTGGCAACCCCCACCGTCGCAATATCCAACATCGCCCAGATCAGGCTGGTGACGGATGGACGATGGAATATCCCCGATTGCGCCGACGGTGTCGCTTTGGTCGTCGTCCATCTCCGGCCAGTAACGACTACCTGATCCAGAGCATCCGGTGTAGCCATAGCAAATTACCCTCTCACTCCACCCACGCTCATCGTCGCGCGTTTTACATTCCCATGCCGATAGGACCAATTCAGCTTAAAAATACTAAAGTTCACCCTACTCTATGGGTAGGACACATGGTTCGGTAAATCAATGTCCTATATTGCAACAACGGAGTAAAATGCTATAGCCCGCATAATCCTCTTTAAGTTTTTTCATAATACTGAATACAAAGAAATATATCAACCGAATTCTGATTTAATCCTTGGTAACATATGGCACAAAAGTTGTAGCTTAACCAGGCAGAACAAGTTCGTCCATGGTTAAAAATTCCTTAAGTACAGGATCGTCGCTTCGGTCCATCTCTTGCACGTTGCCGAAGAAGCGAGCTTTCCCCTGATGCAGGAAAACGATCCGGTCGGCCAGCCTGCGGCCAAAATGCATGTCGTGGGTCACCACGATGCTGGTTAGATGCAGTTGCGTCTTGAGCCGTGCGATCAGATCGCCCAGAAGATGGCCCATCAACGGATCGACCATGGTGGTCGGCTCGTCGTATAGAATCGCCTCGGGCTGGCTGGCCAGAGCTCGCGCTATCGCCACCGACCGCTTCATCCCGGTCGATAGATCGCTCGGCAGCAGGTCTTCCATTCCGGCGACCCCCACCATCTCCAGCATCCCCCGCACAATCTGTTGGATCTGGTCCTCGGCCATGTCGCTTCGTTCGCGCAGTGGAAAGGCAACGTTCTCGCCCACTGAAAGAGAGTCGAACAATGCGCCGTTCTGAAACACCATGGTGACCTTGCGCCGCACCGTCTGCATCTCGCGCTCGCTGAACTGGGAGATGTCCTCTCCGGCCACCAGAACGCGCCCCTTGTCCGGCTTCAGGAAGCCCATCAGTATCTTCAGAGCAACCGATTTGCCCACGCCCGAGCGTCCCAGAATGCATAGTGTCTCGCCCGGCAGTACGGAAAAGCTCACATCGTCCAGCACCACGAACTCATCGAAGGAGATCGATACATGATCGAACGCGATGTATGGTCCGGGATGGTTGCGCCGCTCCGGCACAGCATCCCCGGCCGCCACATTCTGCTGCGCAGCCTCGGCCATGAACTCCTGCACCGTCTCCTGCGCCTCGGCGGAGACCTCGGAGATCGATTCTTCCCGACCGGCCTGCGTCGCCTGGGAATCCGCGACATTGTGTGCCGCGGTGTCTCCTCCGCCTGCGTCGCGTTCATCCATCTTTAAATCCTGATCTGACATAAGTCTCTCTATGATGCACCATTCGCGCACGCCAGAGGCGAAATCGTTCTCGCTGTTGTACTAACCAAGTGAGCGATAACTAAACTATTAACCCTGAATAAGTCCTTGTGTTGAAAGGGAGTGGCTCATGGCCCGGTAAGAACCCGCGTTATATCTTAGTAAACCCTAACCTCATCCTGAAGTTGCCGATGACCGGGTAAGTCATGTGTAAAGGGTCCGCCATCCCTACGCCTCGCCGGCACTTGCCAGAAAGCGCACAATCGACTCGATGCCGCGATGGAAATTTGACAGGTGGAACTTCTCGTTGGGCGCGTGCAGGTTGTCGTCGGGCAGGCCGAAACCCATCAGCAAGGCCGGTATGCCAAGCTCGCGAATAAAATCGCCTACGATGGGGATCGATCCGCCCCCGCGCACGAAGACCGTCTCCTTGCCAAAGACATCATGCATCGCTGTGGTCGCCGCGCGCACATACGGGTTGTCGGTCGATACCACTACGGGATCGCCGGAGTGGATCAGTCGCACTTCCAGCGTAATGCCTGCCGGACAGATCGCCTCCACGTACGTCTGGTACAGCGCAAAGCTCTCCGTCGTCGTCATCTCCGGCACCAGCCGCATCGATACCTTCGCCACAGCGCGCGCCGGAATCACCGTCTTTGCCCCTGCGCCGGTAAAGCCGCCTGCAATGCCGTGAACGTCCAGTGTGGGCCGCGCCCAGGTGCGTTCCAGCACCGAGTATCCGGGCTCGCCGGTCAGCACCGTCGATCCTACCTCCTTCTCGCGGTAGTCCTCTTCCTCGAAGGGCAGCGCCTTCCAGGCCGCCAGTTCCGCATCGCTGGGCGCGGCCACGCGATCGTAAAAGTGGGGAATCAGAATGCGGCCCGTCCCGTCTTTAAGTTGCGCGACGATCTGCGCCAGCGCCACCAGCGGGTTCGGTGCCGCGCCTCCGTACATGCCGGAGTGCAGATCGCTGCGCGCTCCGCGTGCCTCGATCTCGGTATAGATCATGCCGCGCAGCCCAACGCACAGCGTCGGCAGGTCGGGCGCAAACATCTCCGTGTCCGACACCAGCGCCACATCGGCGCGCAGTTCGGCCGGGTGCTCGCGCACAAACGCGGCAATCCCCTCGCCTCCAACCTCTTCCTCGCCCTCGATAATCACGCGCACGTTCACTGGCAGCTTGCCTCCGCCCGTCGCCAGCAGCGATTCCAGCGCCTTCACGTGCATCCACATCTGCCCCTTGTCGTCCACCGCGCCGCGCGCGTACAGGTTGCCGTCGCGCTCGGTTGGCTCGAAGGGCGGCGAAGTCCACTCCTCCAGCGGCTCCGGCGGCTGCACGTCGTAGTGCCCGTATAACAACACCGTCGTAGCAGGCCTTCCGTCCGCGGACGCAGCATGCAGATAGTCGGCGTACACCAATGGATGTCCCTTGCGCTCCGCAATCACCTGGGCAGGGCCGGAGCTAGGCGCAAGCACCGTCTCGGGAGTGGAGGTCTCAATCAGCCGCACATTCTCCATGCCGATGCGCCGCAGCTCGGCGGCCACAAACTCGGCGGCGCGGCGCACATCCTCGGCCCGTTCCGGATCGGTCGAGATCGACGGGATGCGCAGCAGCGCCTTCAGTTCCTCCACAAAACGCTTCCCATTCTCCCTGGCAAAAATTACCGCCGCTTCGCTCATCTTCATCACCCTGTCTTCCCCTGCTTCGTTGGATCAAGTGCCGGATCGCACTCGTCCACGAACCACTCCTAAGTATAGGGAATCTTTACCGCCCGGCGCGCACCAGGATCGGCGACGCGACGCACATAAGGAACCCATAAGCATCAACGCATCATCTATTGATAAACGGTCTTGTTTGTTGAATACTCCTATGAAAAAATCTCATTGGTTGGTTCGCTCATCTGCTGTCCTCTTTGGTTTTCTATCTTCCGTGAATATCCTGCGTGCTCAGCAAACGGTATCTGCTGTGCTGCCAGACGCGCCCGCGTTGCAACATTCAGGTACTGAGTCCGCCGCCACGGCCTCATCGCTCCCACCTGCCAACCGGCAGACCAAGCGCATCCTGGGCATCTTTCCCAACTTCCGCGCGGTTGGTACAGACACCCACCTGCCTCCGCAGCCGGTGAAAGAAAAATTCGTTACCGCATCCCAGGACAGCTTCGACTATTCGGCATTCGTGCTTCCGGCCCTGCTTGCGGGCGAGCAGCAGGCAACCAACTCAACCCCGGAGTTCTACCAGGAGGAGGCTGGCTACGCCCGTTACTTCTGGCACACCTATCTGGACCAGACCAGCGAGAACTACTGGGTGGAGTTCATCGGTCCCGTGCTCACCCGCGAGGACACCCGCTACTACACCCTGGGCCCAGCCAAGGGCGGCAAACTGAAGCGCATGGGCTATGCACTCAGTCGCGCGGCGGTCACCCGAAACGACGCCGGCACGGACACCTTCAACATCAGTGAGGTGGTCGGCGCGGGCGCTGCTGCGGGTCTCTCCAACCTCTACTACCCGCCCTCGGAGCGGAACTTCTCCAATACCGCCGACCGCTGGGGAGTCAATGTGGGCGTCGATGCAGTGACCTTCATCGTGCGCGAGTTCTGGCCAGACATCAACCACGCTCTCTTCCATGGCCCCAGCGCACAGCCCATCACAATCCCCTAAGTGCGGTTATTGGAACCACGCACTGACAGCTAAGCCCGGTCGATGATAAGCTTTTTCCATGAAAATCCACTACCGCTTGATTGCGTCCTTCGCTGCTGTTGCCATGCTCACAGTCGCCAGCACAGCACAACCGCCCGCCACAGCCCCATCTGCGCCCATCACTCCTCCGCAGATCAACACGCCGATCGACCCTCCGCTCAATCCCAAGCTGCCAACTGTGTTCATTGTGGGCGACTCGACGGCGCGCAACGGCGCCGACCTGGGATGGGGCGACCATCTTGCCACGTACTTCGACACCACCAAGGTCAACATCGCCAACCGCTCGCGCGCGGGGCGTAGCGCGCGCTCCTACATGGACGAGGGTCTTTGGGACCGCACGTTGGCCGAGATCAAGCAGGGCGACTATGTGATGCTGCAGTGGGGCCACAACGACGGCGGCGACCTGGGCGGCAACAAGCCGCGCGGCGACCTGCGGGGAGATGGCGACGCCACCCAGGACGTGCCCCAGACCTTCGGCCCCATGATGGGCAAGACGGAGACCATCCATACCTACGGCTGGTACAACCGCAAATACGTCGCCGACATCAAGGCCAAGGGTGCGACCCCCATGTTCCTCTCCATGACCATCATCGATGAGTGGAGGCCCGACGCAAACGGCGTCATGCACCTCCAGCGCGGGGGAGGCTTCGACGACGTGATGAAGTCGATTGCAGACGAACTGCACCTGCAATACATCGACATGGGCGGGGTGGAGGCGGACCGCCTGGAGGCAACCGGGCAGGAGAAAGCCAAGCTGCTCTTCCCCATCGACCACACTCATACCAGCGCAGTAGGTGCGGACCTGAATGCGCAGTCCGTGGTGATCGCGCTGGAAGAGGCCCACTCGCCCCTGGTGGCCTTTCTAAAAGAAAAACTCCCGCTGCCTGCGCAGGCTCCCGGTGCGGCAAAGTAAGTCGGAGTTGCATAATTCGCAACAACTAAAATAAGTCGGGATACTATAATTCTCCCAACATACAACAGCCTGACAGTCTCCATACATGGAGAGTGTCAGGCTGTTTCAGCTTTGCGCAATCGCTACAGAACATCGGCTACGGGAGGGCCGTACTTCTTCTTTCTACCTGCTCCAACTTAGTCCAGCCTGTATTCGTCCCGCTTCGACTTACTTCGACTTCGTGTACTTTGGCGGGTACTTCCCGATCAGCTGGGTGACTGCCTTGTCAAACTTCTGGTCCTCTTCCTTGCTCGCCGCGTCTGAGGGAGAAAGGGTATAGGCGCCACGCCAGAGAAGCTTGTGGGTTTTGGTGTCGTACATGTCGAGGATCAGAGTGTGCAAGGGAACGTCCTGTAGCGTGGCCGCATTATCCAGAAAACCGCTGACCAATCCGCCTTGCCAGCTGATGTCGTTGGCGGCAGAGTAAAAGTTTGTGAATTCCTGCTTGTCCTGGGTTGCTTCGACGGCGGTAATCGTCACATCGCTGTTGTTCGCAGTCTCGGACATATATCGGTTGCCCATATCGCGGTTCACGGCGAGAGTTATGCGCCCCTCGACGGCAGGGTCGGTCGCATGCACCTTCGCCCAGGTATAGGTCTTGAACTTCAGAAAATTGACGCTGTGATCGTAGTCGATCGTCACAGTCTGCGCCAGAATTGGTGTCCCTGCTATAGCAACGCCAAAGAGTGTGGTTGCCAGAATTTTTACTATCGATTTCATGGGCCCTCCAGGGTTATGGGAATAAGCTCCGCTCAGTCCAATGCAGAAGCTACATCCGGTTCTGTTCTGAATACGTCGCTCACCTCCAATAAGATTCAGTAAGTGTGTTGTTTTTAATTCATAAAATGGTTTGCGTCCAAAACGGGGCATCGCTCGTCTATCATCCTCTGCAAACATCGAGTAAACTTGATCTAGGGTCTGGGATGCACGCGAAACCCTGAAGGATATACGGTTTGCTCAATCATTTACTCGCAAAAATTTTTGGCACCAGTAACGAGCGGGCGGTCAAGCGCATGCTTCCCGTGGTGGGACAGATCAATCTGCTGGAGCCCTCGGTCCATTCGCTCTCCGACGAGCAGTTGCGCGCCAAAACGGGCGAGTTCCGCCAGCGCATCGCCGATTTACTCGCCGCCGAACATATCGACCCCGCCGAAGAAGGCGCGGCGGAGCGCATCCGCGCCGCCGAGAAGGCCGCGCTCGATGAGATTCTTCCTGAGGCCTTCGCCGTCGTCCGCGAGGCCGGCTTGCGCACCGTGCAGATGCGCCACTTCGACGTGCAGCTTATCGGCGGCATGGTCCTCCACTCCGGCAAAATCGCCGAGATGAAGACCGGCGAAGGCAAAACTCTCGTCGCCACGCTTCCCTGCTATCTCAACGCGCTCGCCGGCCACGGCGTCCACGTAGTTACTGTCAACGACTACCTGGCCAAGCGCGATGCCGAATGGATGGGCAAGATCTATGGCTTTCTCGGCCTTTCAGTAGGCGTCATCGTGCATGACCTCTCCGACGAGCAGCGCCGCGAGGCATACGCGTCCGACATCACCTACGGCACCAACAACGAGTTCGGCTTCGACTATCTGCGCGACAACATGAAGTTCGACCTCAAGGACATGGTGCAGCGCGGCCACTACTTCTGCATCGTCGACGAGGTCGACTCCATCCTCATCGACGAGGCGCGCACCCCGCTCATCATCTCCGGCCCTACAGACCAGACCACAGACAAGTACGCGCGCGTCAACCTCATCATTCCCAATCTCGAAGAGGGCGAGCTGATCGAGACCATGGAGACCAAGACCTGGACCGGAGACTTCGTCGTCGACGAGAAGGCCCGCGCCATCACCGTCACCGACGAGGGATGGGAGAAGATCGAAAAGCTGCTTGGCATCGGCAACATCGCCGACCCCGAGAACTGGGACCTGAAGCACCACGTCGAAGTCGCCATCAAGGCCCACCACCTCTACAAGCGCGACGTGGAGTACGTCGTCAAAGAGGGCGAAGTCATCATCGTCGACGAGTTCACCGGGCGTCTCATGCCCGGCCGCCGCTGGTCCGACGGCCTCCATCAGGCGGTCGAGGCCAAGGAGGGCGTCTCCATCCGCAAGGAAGACCAGACCCTCGCCACCATCACCTTCCAGAACTACTTCCGCATGTACAAGAAGCTCTCCGGCATGACCGGTACCGCGGAGACCGAGGCCGCCGAGTTCGACAAGATATACAAACTCGACATAGTCGTCGCTCCAACCAATAAGCCGATGCGCCGCCTCGAGAACCCCGACGTCGTCTTCCGCACCGCGAAGGAAAAATACTTCGCCGTGGCCGACGAGATCACCCGCTTGCACGAGGTCAAGCAGCCGGTGCTGGTCGGCACCACCTCCATCGAAAAATCCGAGCTGCTCTCCGAAATCCTCAAGCGCCGCGGAGTGCGTCATGTCGTGCTTAACGCCAAGTTCCACGAGAAGGAGGCCGAGATCGTCGCCCAGGCCGGACGCCTTGGCATGGTCACCATCGCCACCAACATGGCCGGCCGCGGCACCGACATTCTGCTCGGCGGCAACTCCGAGTTCATGGCGCGCCAGGACCTCGTCAAAAAATCGCAGGCGCGCGCAGTCTCCGCCGCCGAGGGTGCCATCTCGCCCACCGCTGGCCCAGGCATGGTCCGCTTCTACTACGCCAGCCAGGAGTTCGAGACCACCCAGGCCGCCTGGGACGCTGCAATAGCCTCGCATCTCGCCACCGCGCAGATCGAGCACGAGTCCGTCGTCGCTACCGGTGGCCTGCATATCCTCGGCACCGAACGCCACGAGTCGCGCCGCGTGGACAACCAGTTGCGCGGCCGCGCAGGACGCCAGGGAGACCCCGGCAGCTCGCGCTTTTTCCTCTCACTGGAGGACGATCTCATGCGCATCTTCGCGCGCGAGTGGGTCAGCACGCTGCTACAGCGCCTGGGCATGGAAGAGGGCGTCCCCATCGAGAGCCGCATGATCTCCAAGCGTATCGAGAGCGCGCAGAAGGCTGTCGAGACCCAGAACTTCGAGTCGCGCAAGCACGTCCTGGAGTACGACGATGTCATGAACAAGCAGCGCGAGGCGGTCTATGGCCTGCGCCGTCAGTTGATGGAGGGCGTCGATCAGAAGCAGCTCGTCGCCGAGGACTATGTCTCCACCATCCTCTCCAACATCCTTGAGGAGCACGCGCCCGAGAAGCAGCATCCCGAGCAGTGGAACCTCAACGCCATCTTCGGCCAGCTCTACGACGTCTTCGGCGTAAAGCTCAACGAAGGCCCGGACGCAATCGACGCAACCAGGCTCAACCGCCACGAGCTGGGCGAATCCATCTTCGAAAAAATTCGCGCGCGCTACGATTTCAAGGAGAAGGTCCTCGGCGCGCCCGCCATGCGATACCACGAGCGCATCGTCATGCTCTCCGTCCTCGACGGCCTGTGGAAGGACCACCTCCTCGCCATGGACCACCTCAAGGAGGGCATCGGCCTGCGCGGATACGCACAGCAGGACCCGCTGGTCGCCTACAAGAAGGAGTCCTTCGAGATGTTCGAGGGAATGATGATGCAGTTCCAGCAGGACACCGCGCGTCACCTCTTCCGTATGCAGATCATCGGCCCCGATGGTACCCCCATCGAATCATCCGAACAGATGTTGGCGGCGCAGCTTCAGCGCGCCCACACCGCTGGTCAACAGGCGCTGCCGCTCTCGCAATCCGGCGAGGAGCACGCCCCCGTGCCCATCCACACCCGCGCGCCTTCCACCACCATCGACGAGTTGGAAAAAGAGTTTCAGCGTAAGAAGCGTCGCGAACTGGAGCAGGCGCGCGCGGTCAGTACTGCAAGCGGAGAAAGCTCTGCCCCCGCGCAGCGCGTCACCGGAGAAAAAGTCGGCCGCAACGACCCCTGCCCATGCGGCTCCGGCAAAAAATACAAAAAATGCCACGGCGCCGCCGCATAATCCAGTTGTCCGTTGTCAGCGCATTTCCTGAATTGCTATAGACCGATCTTTTTGTCATTCCGCAGCGAAGCGGAGGAATCTGCTTTTGCTTGTTACCCATCTCACCGCGCCCTAGGGTGCGTCTCGTCATACACGCGCTGCACCTGTCCCGCCGTCAGGTGGGTGTAGCGCTGCGTAGTCGATAGCCGCTCGTGCCCCAGCATCTCCTGGATCGCGCGCAGGTCCGCGCCCTCCTCCAGCATGTGCGTTCCGAACGCATGGCGCAGCGTGTGCGGATGCACATCCGACGCCAGCCCGCGCGCCAGCGCAATCCGCTTCACAATCCTCCCAACACTGCGTGTCGTCAGGCGGCAACTCCCGCGCATCCGCAGGTTCATTACCAGCGGCCCGTCCGCCACCAGCGCCTCCTTGCCCGCCTCGCGCAGCCTGCTCTCGCGCAGCGGTAGGTACGCCCGCATCGCCATCGCAGCCTCGTCGCCCAGCGGAACGTAGCGCTGCTTGCGCCCCTTACCCTTCACCAGGATCGCGTCGTTCTTCCACTGGATGTCCGCCATATCGATCCCCACCAGCTCCGAGTTGCGAATCCCGCATCCATACAGCATCTCGAAGATCATACGGTCGCGC
Source organism: uncultured Acidobacteriaceae bacterium (assembly GCA_963799175.1). Taxonomy (GTDB): domain Bacteria; phylum Acidobacteriota; class Terriglobia; order Terriglobales; family Acidobacteriaceae; genus Edaphobacter. The sequence continues at coordinate 97,337 of CAWCWC010000012.1, forward strand.
TCCGGCCACGCCGCGGCATCGTCTTTTTTATCCGCGCCCGCCTCCATCGCATCCAGCAGCCCGTTCACCTCTTCCATGCTGGGCACGCGCGGCAGATGTTGCGGCAGCTTCGGCGTGCTCACCAGCAGTGCAGGGTTCTGTACGATTTTGTGCTCCTTCGCCATCCACCGGAACCACGACCGCACCGCAGCCAGAGCGCGCGCCGCGCTCGCCTTGGTCAGCCCGCGCCCATAGAGCGATCCCAGGTACGCGCGGATGTGCAGGTGCTCCACCGCGCCAATCTTCGCCCCCGCGCCCAGCCTCTCATTCAGATAATCGGCAAAGTTCATCACCTCGCGCCGGTACGCCCGCACCGTATGCACCGATGCGTTGCGCTCATTCTCCAGCACGCGAAGAAACTCCTCCGCCAGCCCCTCGAACTCGCCCCGCTCCGTCCCCATCTCCGCCTCTGCCGTTGCCTTGCCGCTACTACCCACTAATCACTACCCACTAACCACTGTCCTTCTCTTCCCCCTCGGATGGTGCTCCCGCAGCACCTTCTTCAAATGCTCCATCGCCACATGCGTATACACCTGCGTGGTGGCAATATCCGCGTGGCCCAGCAGCCGCTGCACGCTGCGCAGGTCGGCCCCATGCTCCACCATGTGCGTCGCGCAACTATGGCGCAGCATGTGCGGGCTGGCCCGGTGAACGCTCCCGTCCACGCTCACCGACGCCGCCCTCACCATCTCCCACACCCACTGCCGCGTCAGCGCATGTCCGCGCACGCTAAGAAACAATGCCCGCTGCATTCCGGCCCGCGCCAGCGACGGCCGACCGCGCTGGATGTACTCGTCCAGCGCCTCAACAGCCCTGCGTCCCAGCGGAACAATCCGCTCCTTATCTCCCTTGCCGCGCACCTGCGCCCGCGCCTGGTCCAGATGCAGGTCCTCTTCGCCCAGCGCAACAATCTCGCCCACCCTCAGCCCGCCCGCGTACAGCAACTCCAGAATCGCGGAATCGCGCAGCGCCAGTGCCGCCGCATCCCGCCCGCCGCCCTCTGTCTGCGGAGTGCGCGCAGCCGCACCCAGCCGGCTCCAGCATCTCCGCCACCTCGCTCTCCGCCAGCGACTTCGGCAGCACCTTCCAGCTCGCCGGCGTCTCGATGTTCACCGTTGGGTCGGCATCGGTTTTTTTGTCCAGCAGCAGCCAGCGATAGAACCCCCGCAGGCAGCTCAGCTTGCGCGCCACACTCCGCGCATCCACATGGTTCGCCCGCAGCCGCGCCATAAAATCCTTCACGTCCGTCTCTGCCGCCGTCATCAGCAGCGCGTCCCGCCGCTCCACCTGCTCGGCAAACTGCTCCAGATCGCGCGCATACGCCTCGCACGTCGCCGGCCGCACTCCCTTCTCCACGCGCAGATAATCCATGTACTCGCGCACCAGCCGCGCGTTTCCCGCGACCTCGGCTCGCGCATTGCCCGGCATGTTCGCACCATCCCGCATCCCTCAATTATCCGCGCCGCCCGCCGCGCCGCCCGCCCATCCGCGCGCCCCGCACCAACCTCGCCAGCATCCTCCTCGATACATCCTGCGCCATCAGAAAATGTCATTCTGAGCGCAGCGAAGAATCCCCGCATTGGTTCATGCCGTTGCATGTTCTTTTGTTTGTCATTCCGCAGTGCAGCGGGGGAATCTGCTTCGTGCCTCTGTCTCCTGTACTCACGCGAAGCGTCGAGAACGGCACGAAGTGCCTGCTAAACTGAGTGCAGCATGTTTGAATCTCTCAGCGACAAACTCCAGCGTTCCTTCAAGGCCCTGCGCGGCCAGGGCACCATCACCGACGAGAACATCGCCGAAGCCCTCCGCGAAATCCGCATCGCCCTCATCGAGGCCGACGTCAGCCTCCCCGTCGTCACCGACCTGGTCGAGCACATCCGACTCCGCGCGCTCGGCACGCAGGTCACCACCGCCCTCTCGCCCTCCGAACAGATCGTCAAAATCGTCCACGACGAACTCATCGCCCTCCTTGGCAAGGACACCGCGCGCTTCCGCACCAGCTCGCAACCGCCCAGCGTCGTGTTGATGGCCGGCCTGCAGGGCGGCGGCAAGACCACCACCTCGGCCAAGCTCGCCGCATGGCTCAAAAAGGCTGGCCATCGCCCCATGCTCGTCTCCGTCGACGTCTACCGGCCCGCCGCGCGCCAGCAGCTCCGCATCGTCGCCGAATCCATCTCCGCCCAGCTCTACGAGGGCGCGCTCGACCCCGACCGCCACGCACGATACAGCCGACGTCCTCCGCCTCGCCAAGGAAGCCCGTCGCGAGGCCGCCAACTTCGGCTGCGACATCCTCATCGTCGACACCGCCGGCCGCAACCAGATCGACGCCGCGCTCATGGACGAGATGGCCGCGCTCAAGAAGCTCCTCAACCCCTCCGAAATCCTCTTCGTCGCCGACGCCATGACCGGCCAGGACGCGGTCGCCTCCGCCCACGCCTTCCACTCCCTCCTCGCCCTCACCGGCGTCATCCTCACCAAGATGGACGGCGACGCGCGCGGCGGCGCGGCCCTCTCCATCCGCCACGTGACGGGTGCTCCTATTAAGTTCCTCGGAACCGGAGAACGCCCCGACGCATTCGAACCCTTCCATCCCGACCGCATCGTCAGCCGCATCATGGGCATGGGCGACATCGCCACCCTGCTGGAGCGCGCCGAGGAAAAATTAGATCGCGGCAAGACCGGCCAGTTCGCCGCCAAGGCCCTCTCCGGCGACGGCTTCTCTCTGGACGATTTCCGCGACCAGCTCCGTCAGATCAAAAAAATGGGCTCCATGAAGTCCATCATGAAGATGCTGCCCTCCATCGGCCCCTTCGCCGGCATGGCCCAGGCCGTCGACAACGTCGACGAGGGCCAATTCAACCGCATCGAGACCATCATCGACTCCATGACCGCCAAGGAGCGCCGCGACCACGAGATCATCAACGGCAGCCGCCGCAAGCGCATCGCCCGCGGCTCCGGAACCACCGTCCAGGAGGTCAACAACCTCCTCCGCCAGTACGCCCAAATGCGCAAAATGTTCAAATCCATGGGCTCCGGCGGCGGCATCAAAGCCCAGCAGCGCATGATGCAGCAAATGCAGCCCAAACAGCGCT
>CAWCWC010000013.1:0-4541 GCA_963799175.1 uncultured Acidobacteriaceae bacterium
TCTAGTTGACGCGGACGAGGTAGGGTAACGCACTAGGCACGGGGACGTGGATGCTGTTGGCGATCTGGCTGACGGTGGCCTTATCGGCTTTGAGCGGGTTGATGCGCACCCAGTGGCCGGTAGAGCTTGCGAACTCGATGACCTTGGCGGTGGAGTAGCGGCGGAGGAGCTGGTTTTTGAGTTTGACGGCATCCGACTCGCTGGGGAATGCGCCGATCTGCACACACCATTTCCCGTCTGGATCGTATCCCGCAGGGGGCGCGTAGGCCTCCAGCCGCACCTTGGCGACTCCCGCGCGATAGACGCCGGTTGCCTTGGCCGCCGCCAGCGACAGGTCGATGATGCGATCGAGACCTACGAACGGCCCGCGATCGGTGATGCGCACGACGACCGACTGATTGTTGGCGAGGTTGGTGACACGCACAATCGAGCCCATGGGCAGTGTACGGTGCGCGGCGGTCATGGCGTTCTGGTCGTAGATGCTGCCGTTGGCGGCCTTGGCGTTGGCGTAGGGGGGACCGTACCAGGTAGCCAGGCCAACCTCGATCGACATTGGTTTGCCGCTCGGTGTGGGTTGTGGAACGCTGGTTGTGGCTCCCTCAGAGGTGCTGGGCGTGGCTCGGCTGGCTGCGCCCCGGTTTGCCGCGCCGGATTGTGACGGACGAGCCGCAGCCGCACTGCGAGTGGACGAGGCCGAGGGAAGCGGGGGCGGAGGCTGATAGGCGGCTGTTTTGGTCTTGTGGCGGCATCCCGCAAAGGCAAGCAACATCGCCGGAAGCAGCGCCCAGCCAAACGCCCGGTTATGCGTCCGTCCAGGAGACCGGCTAGGTGCGGCGGCTGTGCGGCGGCGATGCTTGGGGCGGTTCAAGGCTGTGGTTTGTCCTTATCCGGATCGGGAACGGGCGGCGGCGGAGATTGCTCCTGGGCTGGTTCCTGAGTGCCAGCGCGGCGATCGTCCATGCGCTGGGCCAGCTTCTGCAACTGCTCGGAGGCGGCGCGCAGAGCCTGGGTGCCATCGCGCCGGATGTCGGGCACCACGCGGTCGTTAATATAGGTAACAACGCGATGCAGTTCCTCTTCGATACGCGCAGCGGCGTCTCGGGCATTTTGCTTCCAAGGATTTGACCCATCGTTTGCCATGGCAACACCTCCCCACCCTCCAGTATGGGGAGGGGGAAAAGCGCGGGTCAATGACGGAATCGCGCTATCGGACGCACAGTGCCTGATTGGTAATCGGCTCTGTAGCGCAGCAAATCTGCGTCGTCTGGGCAACGTTGTGCGCACGGCAGGCGTCCCTTTAGATACGGGATCTCGTTTCCAAGGTCGCTCGGCGACCCAGCAGGACTCCGCAGGGAGCAGTCTCCAGTTGCTAGGGCTGCTAACCCAGAGGGAGTTCCTCATGAGCCCGAGACCGAGCATCATCGTCCGCCGTTCCATCGTTGCAGGCCGCATTACGCTCGCCGCAGGCGCATTGCTTGCAATTCTTGCGTTCTCCAATACTGAAGCTGCCGCACAGGCATTAGCCGTTACGCCGAGCACAGATAACACGCTGCTGGCCCTTCCCAATGCTCCAGATGCAGCAACCAGCGGTGACAGCTCAAGTGTTGCTGTGGCATCCATGAATACGCGCGTATTATCGGTGTCCGCGGTCACCTCGACCGCGTCCATAGTCTTTGTATCGCCGACCCAGAAGCACATCCAACCGGGCCAGATAGCGCCCACGCTGACGGCCGGCGACAAGGTCCTGCTGGGAGTAAAGAATGCGTTTACACCATTCGAGGCATCTGGATGGTTTGTCTCATCCGGCTATTCCCAGCTAATGAACGGCAGCCCGAACTATGGCACCGACCGGGGCGCCTTCGGGCAGCGGCTTGGTGCAGCAGCGGTGCGCGACTCCTCGGAAAGCATCTTCAGCGACAGCGTGATGGCAAACTTTTTCCATGAAGACCCGCGCTACTACCAGATGGGTCCGGCGCACAACTTCTTCGTCCGCCTGGTGTACTCCGGCACCCGTCCGATCTTCACCCGCATGGACAGTGGTCGCATTTCACTGAACCTGGCGTCGTTGACTGGCACGATGGGTGGGGCCGCGTTAACCAACCTGTACTATCCGCAGGTCAACCGTGGTACGACGCAGACGATGGAGACCTTCGGCGGATCGCTGGGCGGATCGGCACTGAGCGACGTTGTCAGCGAGTTCTATAGCAGCTTCAAGCATGTGTTTCACTCCAGGAATAATTAGACCCTCAGCGGGCACCAACTTCCTTCCTTTGCGGTCGCCCTGGCCAAAATGCCGGTTTGTAGCATCCCATTCGCAGCACCCTATCCCCATTCAATGCAGGTTCCTGCCGTTCGCTATTTCATCCTTCAAATGTCGCCCCAGGCTGCATAGTCTGGAGGGAGTAAACCGCTTTATTTCCAGACTGTACTGGGCCATCGAATCACCGTCCCGTTTCAACACTGGGTAGCGTTGCAGCACTGGATGGATCGATCGATTAAAGACCCCATCCTTATCAAGACACTGGTAGTACCGCGATACGACGAGAGAGCCTCGGCCCCGTCCCAACCACCAATCTCTTCCGGAGACAACTTCACATGGCAAAGCGCGCAAAGATATTCGAGAAAGCAATGGTTCAGGTCGCCAAGGGCGGATGGGTGATTTACAGCAAGCTGAACGCGTTGGCTGGCGACAGCCCGAGCTTTACGCCCAAGTGGAGCGACAAGCCCCTGCAAAAGAGCTATGAGAAAGAGAAACCGCCTCTGGGCTGGCCGCGCACTACGGACTCCCTGTGTCCGAAGTGCGTGCCGGAGATCCGCAAGCAGATCGTGGACGGCAAGCTGCCCCACGAGATACTGCTGAACGAGAAGGTTGGCGAACTGAAGGCGCAGATCATCGAGCGCGACGGCAAGATCCTGATGGTGAAGGACTGCCCGATCCACGGCCACTTCGAGGACGTGATGTCGATCGACCCGGCCTTCATGCGCCATCTGGAAGAGGTCTTCCCCGGTCGCGACATCCGCGCGCACAACGACGCCAAGCTGCACAACCATGGCACCTCCACCGTGACCCACGGACGCGGCGCGGTGCTGACCATCGACCTCACCAACCGCTGCAATATGATGTGCGACCCATGCTTTATGGACGCCAACCAGGTTGGCTTTGTGCATGAGCTGACGTGGGACGAGATCAAGACCATGCTGGACAACGCCGTCACCATCAAGCCCAAGCGGCAGATGAGCGTGCAGTTCTCCGGCGGCGAGCCGACCCTGTCGCCCTACTTCCTGGACGCCGTGGCGTACGCGCGCAAGGTTGGCTACACCAGCGTGCAGGCTGCCACCAATGGCATTGAGTTCGCCAAGTCGAAGGAGTTTGCCAAGGCCGCGGCCGATGCCGGGCTGCGCTACGTGTATCTGCAGTTCGACGGCATTGGCAACGCGGCCAACTCACACCGCAAGGTGGGCAACGCCTTCGACGTGAAGCTGCAGGCTATCCACAACCTGTACGAGGCGGGCGTGGACATCGTCCCCGTTACCACCATCGTCAACGGCATCAACAACGAGCAGGTGGGACGCATCATCCAGTTTGCGCTGGACAATCCCAAGAAGATCAACTTCCTCAGCTTCCAGCCGGTCAGCTTCACCGGTCGCGACGAGGCCATCAGCGACGAGCGGCGCGAGGCGCAGCGCTACACCCTGTCGCACATGGCGCACGACGTGAAGAACCAGACCGGCCTGGGCGAGCCTACGCGCGACTGGTTCCCCATCTCGTTCATGTCCACCTTCTCCGACTGGGCCGACCTGGTGCATGGCCCGGACCGCGATTGGGGTCAGCTCTCCTGCGGATGCCATCCCAACTGCGGCATCTCCATGGCGCTGATGATCGATAAGGAGACCAAGGAGGCCGCGCCGGTGACCGCGTTCATCAACGCCGACCGCCTGGCCAAGGACATTGCTCGGGTGAACGATGCGGCACGCGGCAAATACCTCACCATGCTCGGCGCCGCGCTGGCGCTGATGCGCAACTACACGCCGGAGAACGCGCCCACCCACTTCAAGATCAAGGACCTGCTCACCAAGTTCGACAAGAGCTTTGGCGCCAGCGGACGCGACTACGGCAAGGTCACCGCCGACCGCACCATGGAAGACATCAAGAAGCGGCGCGGCGATCGCTGGAACTTCCTGTTCATCGCGGGCATGTGGTTCCAGGACCTCTTCAACTACGACTTCCGCCGCACGGAGCAGTGCATTATTCCGTACGCGACACAGGAGGGCGAGATCAGCTTTTGCGCGTACAACACGGGCGTGGGCTGGCGCAACATCATCGAGAAGATGCACATGACCTCGACCCTGACCAAGTGGTACGAGGAGCATGGGCGGCACGAGATCTTTGCGGGCGGCAAGAAGGTCGGCCTGGAGATGCAGGACAAGTACGACTTGGTGCTGAATCAGGCGCACGTCGACGCGGCGGCCAACGATACCTTCGAGAAGAGCGGCATCGCCAAGAACGCACGCGAAGAGAAGATCCGCGCACGCGACGCCAA
>CAWCWC010000014.1:0-316497 GCA_963799175.1 uncultured Acidobacteriaceae bacterium
CGGATGGAGACTCAGCCACCCAGGATTCTCTTTGTCTCGGGCTATGGCAATATCTCGCGGCGGGAGATCTTGGACATGGGGGTCGAGGAGTTGCTGGATAAGCCCGTCAGCAGGCCGGTCCTCATTCAGGCGCTGGAACGGTGCCTGATGAATAGCGAGGACAAGTGGCTGACTCCCTTGCCGGAGCCGATTGCCCAGCGCGTAACCCTGAAGATGGAGAGCCGGAGGATGCCACGGCCGCTCGTTCCTTCGCACTGGGACGCGGCGGCTGCTTTCTGGTCTGCGAACATCCGCTGAAGGAAGGATTGCCAATCGAACTCTCAGTCCGCTTCGCCCAAGAGGACTTGAGCCTCGAGGCACAGGGTACGGTGGTCTGGGTTGACCCCGAACAGGGCAAGGCCGGAGTCGCGTTCGACTTTCTCCAGCCGCAGTGCCGCCAGTGGGTCCTGGACAGAATGAAGTCCCAGAATCCCCGCAGCTTCATCCCCCAGTGCTGATTACATCACCGGCGGCGCTTCGATTCCGAGGTAGCCCAGCGCGCGGACCATTTCGCGGCTTGCAACTGCGGCGGTTGCCATCAGCAGCGTGCGCCGCGTGGGGTCGCTCTCAGTGAGGATGTGATAGCGATGATAGAAATTGTTGAACTGCTGCGCCAGTTGGAAGGCGTAGCGCGCAAGGTGCGCAGGCTCGGCCGTAGCGATGGCCTGTTCGATCGGCGCGGTCAGCCGCGCGGCCAGCAGCCATGTCTCCCACAGGCTGGTTCCTTCTTCAGTCGGCCAGCGCGGATAGGTCCAGCCCTGCGACGGCGGCCAGCGCGGCCTCTTCTGTAGTCTCGGCCTTGCGAAAGATATTCGCCGCGCGCACGATGGCGTACTGAATGTATGGGCCGGTCTCGCCCTCGAAGCTGAGCGCGTCCTTGAAGTCGAAGGCGATGACCGAGTTGCGTGTGAAGCGCAGCATGAAGTAGCGCAGCGCGCCGACGGCGATCTGCGTGGCGATCTGCGCGCGCTCCTCCGCGCCGATCTCGGGATGCGGCGTGTCGACCTCTGCCTGCGCCGCTGCGATGAGCTTGTCGATCAGGTCGTCGGCCTTCACGCCGTAGCCTTTGCGTCCGCTGACCTCGACGAACGGCCGCGCCTTGTCCTCGTCCGATAGATCGTAACCAAGTTCGATCGGCGCAGCGCGGCGTCATGGCCACCATCTCGTAGGTGAAGTGGGTGTAGTGGTCGGCAGCTTCGTTGAAACCCATCCCGCGCAGCGCAGCGACGACGTTGTTCTGCGGGTCGTTTTGCCGCGAGTCGATCACGTTGTAGATCGCATCCGCGCGGCCGAAACGTCGGCGCGGCAGGATCGCTCGTCCCTGCCGTCGAAATCCAGCAGGTGTGCGTCGGATACTCCTTGAACCGTCGCGTAGCCGAAGTCCTTGCCCGGCAGCAGCCCGAACTTCCACAGATGGTACGCAATGTCCTTGCCAACATAGGTGACTGTCCCGTTCGAGCGCACGATCACCTTGGCGTCTTCATCGGGTCCCGTCGATCTCCTCCGCTTCATTTCCCGCGCGGCGCATGACGTAGCAACCCTTGTTCTTGCCCTCCGTCTCCAGGTAGAGCACGCCGCGGTCCAGCATCAGCGTGCGCGCCGCGTCCCAGAAATGGAGGCTCAGGATCTCGCTCTCGCGGGGAAGAAAATCGTACTCGATGCCCAGCCGCTGCATGGTCTCCAGATGACGGCGCAGTACTGCGGTCGAGATCAGTTCGGCAATCGCCGCCGTCTCATTGCCGCCCGCCTCCAGCGAATGCAGCGTGTCCAGGCGAATCTGCTTGCGTCGCGCAAGTTCGCTGGGCACAGGAGGTGCCGCGTCATCCACTCCCGTCCCGGAGTACCACTGGCTAACTCGCGCGTACAGGTCCCAGCAGTAGAAGTCGATGCGCTGCCCTGCCGCATCCAGCTCAGTCAACAAATCGCCGAGTGCTGTCGAGCGTCTTGCCCTCCAGATGCACCAGCCCCACCACCACATCCGCAACCTGCACGCCGGTGTTGTCGATGTAGTTCTGCACACCCACCTGATAGCCGCGCTTGTAATCGTCGGGCCGCAGCAGCCGCTGAAACGTATCGCCCAGGATTGCATTGCGCAGGTGTCCGATATGAGCTGCCTTGTTAGGATTGATGCTGGTGTGCTCAACCAGCCGAAATCCCTCTCCGCCAATCTCCGCATGCTCATCGCGTGCAATGGCGCGAACCGCAGCCTCGCGATCCAGGCGAATGTTGAGGTATCCCGCGCCCGCAACCTCCACCGAAGCGACACACGGCAGCGCATTGGCGTCGCTCGCAATCAGCACATTCAGCTCTGCGGCCAGCTCCGTGGCAATCGCGCGCGGGGCCTTGCGCAGCCGCTTGGCCAGTTCGAACGCAACCGGCAGCGCCAGCTCGCCCAGCGCGATATTCGGCGGCTGTTCTACAACCAACGGCGCCGCGCCCATCTGCGCGGCGTGGTCCCGTACCTGGCGAGCAGAATGGCCTGGATGCGTGCCTGAAGTGCGATCTGAATTGTGCGAACCATGCGTGTGGTGTTGTTCCGGTCGTAAAGAATTGTTTGTAGCCTTCAGTGTAATCGTCGCGAAGCGAGGTAAATGCGTGGAGACTCATCGTCTGAAGGAAAATTTCTTGTGCGCGAAGTAGCTATAGAGGGCGATGATGACGGAGTTCACCACCCCCGCCAAAAACGGCGCGGAGACGCGCAGCGGAGCGATGTGCAGAAAGACGCTGGTGGCAATGGGCAGGATGATCAGCTCCGCCGGAGTGCTGACCCCATAGACCGCGAAGCAGCGCAGCCACTCCTTCAAATAGTTGCCGCGGGTGCGGAAGACGAAATGCTTGTAGCAAAGGAAGGCAACCGTAATACAAATCGGCTTCGCGGTGATCGATGCGAAGTCTGCGATCAGCGGCTTGCCGTAGTGTGGGAACACGTGACTGTACACCACCACGCAGGCCGAATAAAAGCCCAGCGAAAACAGTGTGTTCGACACGCCGACCATCAGAAAGCGAATCACCTCGCCGGCAGGCAGGGCGCGGCGAATGGCGGCAAATGGCCCGCGCGCCCTGGGGTCGGGAGGCGTTCCGTCCGAGTGCATGGGGCCGGTTGGATGAGGCGCTGGTGACATGCAGCTCCGATTCTATCTGCGCCTGCGTCAAAAGCCACGGGTGCGGTTGAGCAGCTATGCCTTGGCCATGCTATTGCTCACGGCGGCGAAGCTCTCATCCAGCAACCGCAGGGCCTCGTCCACATCGCTCTTGGCAATGTTCATGGCCGGCGACAGCCGCAGAACATTGTTATACATTCCTCCCTTGCCGATCAGCAGGCCGCGCTCGCGGGTCGCTTCCAGCATTGCGTTGACCAGCGCCGGCGCAGGTTCCTTGGTCATCGGATCGACAACCAACTCCATCGCCTGCATCAGTCCCAGACCGCGCACATCGCCGATAATGGGATACTTCTTCTGCAGCTCCACCAATCCCTCGCGCAGGTAGCTGCCCACCACATCGCAATTACGGATTAGATCATCTTCTTCGATCAGGTCGATCACCGCCGACGCCGTAACGCTGGCCAGCGGATTGCCGCCGAAGGTGGAGATGGTCGGCCCACGATAGGCATCCGCAATCTCTGCCGTCGCCACCGTCAGCCCAATCGGAAAGCCGTTACCGAGGCTCTTTGCCGCGGTAATAATGTCTGGCTCAACTTCCCAATGTTCGATGCCGAACCAACCTTTACCGGTGCGTCCCCAGCCGGTCTGCACCTCGTCTGCGATAAAGTCTCCGCCGTACTTCTTGACGATGGAGAATGCCATCTTGAAGTACTCTTTCGGTGGCGTAATGCCACCTCCCACGCCCTGGATAGGCTCTGCGATCATCCCCGCAATCGCCCCCGTGGTGGACGATTCTATGACCGCCTCAATGTCCTTCGCGCACGCCACCTCGCAGGAGGGATACGTCTTGCCTAGCGGGCAGCGGTAGCAATACGGGTTCATCACATGAATGATGCCTATCTGGAATGAAGCCCTGCGCCACGCCGCAATGCCGGTCAACGAGCGCGCCACGGCACTCCGTCCAGAGTATCCATGACGCAGCGCAAGAATATCCAGGTTGCCCGTGTGCATCCGCGCCGATTCGATGGCGGTCTCATTCGCCTCCGACCCGGAGCTGGTAAAGAAACTTTTCTGTAGTTGCCCAGGGGTGATCTGAGCAATCTTTTCCGCCAGATCCATCATCGCCTTGTGCGGAAAGAGCGTACTGGTATGGCCAAGCTTGTCGATCTGCGCCTTCTGCGCCCCCGTGATGCGCGGATTGCAGTGGCCCACGCCGACGGTCACTATGCCGCCAAAGAAATCCAGGTAGCGCTTGCCCTCCACGTCCCACATATGGTGCATCTCGCCGCGCTCCAGCGGCAACGGGTCGGCGTAGTAGTTGGCCACGGCGGGATAGATATACTGCTTCTTCTTGGCATTGATTTCCTTGCGGTCCATGGCAACAGTCTCCCATCCAGCCGGTCGCGGCTGGGTAAACAACTACTATAACTGCTCAGGTGCGCCGTATGGATTTCCGTCGGCCGGCTGCTTACTTTTCATCCATCCGGATCAGTCGATAGTCTACAGGCGTTTGAAATAACTTCGGGTCGGGTTCGTCCTGGTTGATGTCTTTAACTTCGAAGTTCTGAATCCCCGACACATGCGGATCGAAACGTTTTGTAATCAGATTGATTTGAAGGCGGGGCGAATACCAGAATTCCTTTATAGTGGGCTCGGCGCGTTGATTTCCTGCTACTCCTGCGTTGACGGTTGTCGTCTGGCGCGACCCCAGGACTTCGAGATTCTCGATCGTCTTCCGGCCCAGGTCTTCAATGGTCACGGAGCCTGTACCACTGGGCAGCGGCCCCGCCCTGGGCGGGATGATCGCAGGAGGCGGGTTGTATCGGTACACCGTACACACTTGCACCGCCGGTTGACATATAAACTGTTGGTGCTGGTTCGGATACTGATAGTCCATCTCCGTCAGTTGGGTCACCTGCTGATCGCCATTGGGAGTGAAGGAACGCCGCTCCTGGAAGACTCGTCCCGAGCTGTCGCGCGCCACGGTTCTATGGTTTTTGACGGTCTGGGTGCTTCCGTCGGGAAGGATACTGGTCCACTCCGTGACCACTGTAGCACTGAAAGGGGAGTTCGCCACGGACACAATATCAATGCTGTGCAGAGTCTCGGTGGTGCCTCCATCCGGAGCATGCATCGGAACTCCCTGTGCTGCCAGTGACCAACCGAAAGAACAGAAGGCAAATGCCATTGCAACTCGGAAGGAGAGCTTACCCATGGGCCGCGACCTCGACAGAAACAGTGTGTCACAAGTGCTGGTCGCACTCAATGAATCTTTGGGTGCGAACTCATCCATTCCGTTCGCCGAAGCATTTGCCTGGCTTAGGAATCGGCTTAATTCTCCGAGGGCCGCTCCACGTGGTCGATGACCAGGACCTCCGTAGGGGTCTTCCGCACCTCCAGCCTCAGCCCGAGCTGCTCCTGAATCGCGGTAAACAGTTCCGGCGGCGCATTGGGATCGTCCACCGGCGGCGGCACATGGAAGCCCATGCTTGCGAACTGCGTCTCATCCGGTGTCCACTTCAATGTGATGTCGAACTCACCGGCGATCCCGGTCTTGTCCACCACCGGCTTGTCCAGCACAACAAAGCCCATGAATCTGCAGAACTCCGCAAGTTGTACTTTGGTGAAGAAGCAGTTCCCAATGTGAATGCATCCCTTATTCTGCTGCTCGTTCGCATCGGCCGCCTTCAGCTTCGCTCCACCCCTAGCGACCACCAGTTCATAGGAAGACATCTCCCTCTGTTCCCGATGAAAGGTTAGCTTGAAGCGGTCTGCCAGCAGCTTCTGCAGCATCTCCTGCCACACCATCTGATTGCCGTCCTGCGTACCAACGCCGTCGCCGACCGCATCCACGTCATACTCATCGGTTGTGACCCACGCAGGCCCGTCTACAACCTGCCGGCGATCGATCCCGTAGGCCATCACGACGAGGTCGCTCAACGAGGTGTATCGCGTCAGAAACCGGCGTCCTTCTTCGCTATCGTGCATACGATTGGGCGCGGGATCCTTGACCGGCTTGATCGTCGCCGCCTCAAACACCGGCGATGCCGCTGTCGCCGCTTGTGTCTGTCTGGTCGGAGTTTGAGTCAAGCCAGGGATTGCAACCAAGCCGAGGAGCAGAAGAGCTATAGTCCATCGCATGTTGAATATCTCCTATCCGTATCTACGTCGCTTGAGTCCGTTTGGTTAACATGTCCGTCGAAGTTCTATACGCATGACCCTGCGCAGAGTTCCGTAGCACGCATTCTTCCGCAACTAATTAGCATGGAAGATGGAACGCAGAGGTCAGGCTGTACTGACCCCGGCGGATGGAGTGGCAGTCGTTGGCGACATTCGTAGCATCGATAGGGCCGCGGACCGTCCCGGTCCCGGCCGAACACGACACACCGCGCCACGACCGCGCCTTCGCCCTTCTACTGGTCAGCGCACTGACGCTCTTCGCGGTGGCCGTCGATGGCTACCATCCCTTCGCCGAGGATGGCGGTTTATATATGGCTGGGGTGGAACGTCTGCTGGAACCATCCCTCTATCCTCACTACACTGCCTTCGTGCTGGAGCCCACGCGCCACTCGCTCTTCGCGCCCACGGTCGCTGGGGCTGTGCATCTGACCCATCTTCCCCTGCCCGCCGTTCTGCTTGTACTGTATCTCGCCAGCATCTGGGCAACGCTCTTCGCAGCATGGATGCTTGCTTCGCGCTGTTGGACGAATCGCAGCGCGCGCGTAGGTGCCGTTGTGCTGCTGGCCTGCTGGCTATCGCTCCCTATAGCCGGAACAGCTCTGCTCTTCATGGATCCGTATGCAACCGCGCGCAGCCTTTCCACGCCGGCCATGGTGCTGGCGCTAGCTGGCGTGCTTGAGATGACTGCGGGCCCCGATCCATTCCACTCGCAAGAGAGAAAGAGACGGCGCGGCCTTCTACTCTGCATCGCAAGTCTCGCACTTGCTGCCGCAATGCATCCTTTGATGGCGGCTTACGCCCTCGGAGCAACCCTTTTGCTGCTCGCCGCGCGTTTGACAACTCGTACGACGCGGTTGTATGCAACCGCTGCCCTCGCAGCAGCCGCGCTGGCACTTGCAACCTGCCTGCAAGCTCTCGCGACACCCGAAAGCGCAGAATACATCCGCGTCGCGTTGACGAGAAGCTATTGGTTCCCCGCCCAGTGGCGCTGGTACGAGCTTGCAGGACTGGCCGCTCCACTTGCGATCCTGTCGATCTTCGCATGGCGTGCGAGAGTTAGTATGCGGCAGACCCACATCTCAGAATCTAGATGTGCGGCACCCGGTTCTTGTTATGGAATTGATTCCGTTCGAGCGCTGGCGCGCATGGCAATCGCCATGGGCGCAACCTCCTGCCTCATCGCCTCCCTCTTTGCCCGCACCACAGCCACCACGCACTGGATTGCGAGACTGCAGCCCTTGCGCGCCTTTCAGACCGTCTACCTGATTCTGGTCCTCACGCTTGGTGCGCAGCTCGGAGAACGCATCCTGCGCCGCAGCGTGTGGCGGTGGGCCGCTGCGATGCTTCTGCTCGGCGGCATCATGCTCTACACTGCGCGAACTGCCTACCCGAACTCGAGCCACCTGGAGTTTCCTTGGTACTCTGCGCGGAACCAGTGGGCCCAGGCCTTCCTCTGGATACGCGACAACACGCCGGCAAACGCCCTCTTCGCTCTGGATGCGGACTACATCAACACCCCTGGAGAAGACGCGCAATGCTTCCGTGCCATCGCCCAGCGCAGCGCGCTGGCGGACTACTCCAAGGACGGGGGCGAAGCGTCCATCGCACCAGAGTTGACCGGGGACTGGGTCCGTAGCCAGCAGGCCCAACAACAACTGAGCACGCGGGGCACCAGCGATGCCCAGCGGCTAGCCGCGCTCCGGCCACTCGGCGTCACCTGGGTAGTACTCCAGGCGGGCGCATCCACCCGCTTCGACTGCCCCTATAGCAACTCAGCGGTCAGGGTCTGCAAGCTGCGCTAAGACTCTGCCGACAGCCGAACGCCATACGCTCCGTGACAGCGCTAAACCACCAGCAGATCAATAGACTTCGAGAATACCTCCTTCATACATACGGTCAATTTGTCGTATATACGACAATAATTCTATGATCCGTCCACTTTACGACAAATATATCCGTATTTGTCGTATTCAATACAGCAGAAGCCAACAGAGTGGGTTACATATAAAGAAAACATAAAGACTTATCGTCTTCTTTAGATTTGGCATGAAGATTGCATGAGTATCTGGCAACTGCTGGTATTTATGGATGTTGCAAACAGAACCACATCTATGGTTCCGCAGCGGATTCACGTCAACGCGCAGCATAGGCGGATCGACGTTGGCTTGGAAGTTGGAGCACGTAAACGTTGGACCGATTCGAGGAGGAAAGAACAGCGCCACAGGAAATTACTTCGTTCCCGCGGACGCAAAAAGGGATGCGGTCCTTTGATTACTTCCCCTTCAGGTTTCAGATTCAGACGAACTCGATCCCTCGTCGAGACTGACTGGCTCCTGACCGACCCCTGCATCGAGAATTCGATCGCGGATGAAAGAGAGACTCCTATTATTATTCCGACAAATTCACGACGCCTTATACGCCACGTTGCTCTCATGGCATCGCTCGCAACCTTCACCGTCACCTCGTATGCCGCTGCGGACGTCTCCAGTTCCAGCGCTCCGGCAGATACGCAGGTTGCCCAGGCCAGCACACCTGCTCCGCCTCCAGCTGCTGCACCGGCGGCCGCACCGGCTCCCGCTCCGGCTCCTGTATGGAGCGTCGGCACGATAGACTTCAGCGGTTATGTCGACGGCTACTACAGCTACAACGCCAACCGTCCCGGTCAAACCTCCGCCTTCGGCCAAATCAACCAGCTCTATAACTTCGACGATGAGACCGACCAGTTCAGCCTGGAGGCCGCCAAGGTGACCCTGAACCACGATCCAGATCCGGTCGGCGCCCATGTGGATCTGCTCTTTGGTCGCACCAACACCTTCTTGCATGGTGCCGACTCTCCGACCGCCAACTACATTGAACAGGCCTACATCACCATGAAGCCGCCCAAGGCCAAGGGCTTCGAGATGGACTTCGGGCAGTTCGTCACATCCGCCGGCCAGGAGGTCATCGAGACAATGAGCAACTGGAGCTACTCGCACGGCATCCTCTTTGGCTACGCCATTCCCTACTACCACTTCGGCCTGCGCACCTCAGCGCCATTCACCAAGGTCTGGACAGCGGGCTTCCAGGTAGTCAACGGCTGGAACAACGACACTGCCAACAACGGAGGAGCCACCATTGGCGTCACCAGTTCGCTGGTCAAGCCCAAGTTCACCTGGAACGCCAACTTATACAGCGGCCCCTCCAATAACAACACGCAGAAGGGATATCGCAACCTGATCGACACTACCCTACTGCTCACCCCAAGTGCCAAGTTCAACTGGTATGTCAACTACGACTTCGGCCAGAACCGCACGGTGGCAGGGTACTATGGGCCGGGAACGAAGGAAGCCGATCCACACTGGCAAGGTATCGCAACTTCTGCCCGCGGACAGGTCACCGCCAATGCCGCGCTGGTTGGCCGCTACGAGTACTTCTACGACGACCAGGGCTATGCGACTGGAATCAAACAGACCCTCAACGAGTTCACTGGAACCTACGAGTACAAGTGGGCTGCGGGTCTCCTGATGCGCGCGGAGTATCGGCGCGACTGGTCCGATCAGTTGTTCTTCGACAAGGGAGACACACGAACCGTGAAGGCGCAGTCCACCGCGACCATTGGGCTGATCGCATTCTTCGGGCCCAAGCGCTAAAGGAATGAGAGCGGCACTCTATTTCGCCGCAGTCATGGCGGTTGTGACCGGCTCGGTTTTAGCGATATACGCAATTGTCGATTGGCTTCGCCGGAAGTAGAGACTGGTTGAACTGAGGGGCTATTTATCCGCTAGATCGAATGGCCCTTCACTTGCTGCAAGAGTTACTGCATAAAGATTTTGAAAGAACCGGTTTGCACCACTCGCTCGTTGCCTGGGCCATTCAGGCAACCCTCTGGAGAGGCTTCAACGCTAATGTTTTGAAGCCTCTGGTTTTCACCGCTGGGATTAATTTCTTACCGGAGTTCAACTTGTTTTCCGTTTCTTTCACCTAACCGAAGTCCCCAGAACTGCCGTACCCCTGCATCGCGGCAGAACCAACTTCTTCAACCCGGCCAACGCTGGAGATATTGAACTAACTAGGAGAGCACATGGCAGAAACAACGACAGGCGAGATGAAACAAACGCTGGGCCTTACCGGACTCACAAGCAATGCGATGGCCTTGATCGCTCCCGGAGCATTTCTCTGGCTTACCTATGCCATTCAGGCCGCAACCGGTACCACCGGCCCGGCCATGTGGGCCGGGGTCTTTGCCGCGCTGTTGCTTTGCCTGGCCACCGCGGTCTGTTACGCCGAGTTGGCCAAGCTCTATCCCGGCACCGGTAGCTCCTACTACTTTGCCGAGCAGTCCTTCCTGAACCACGACAAGGCATGGAAGTATGCGCGCCTCTCCAAGTTCATCGTCGGTTGGGCCTCCCACCTCTACTACTGGATCTATCCCGGCGTGATGGTCGGGGTCATGGGGATCTTTACCGGCTATATCGTCGGCACCCTCTATCCCAACTTCATGAGCGCCTCCAACCCGGGCATGTTCTTTATGATGGCGGGCGCGATCTTCTATGCCTTTGCCATCGCCTTCATCGCGTATCGCGGTGTTAACAGCTCCACCGCCGTCAACCTGGCCATCAATGGCATCCAGGTCTTCGCGCTGCTGGTCTTTGCGGTTCTCGCGTTGCAGTATCGCGCCAACCACCCGGCTGGTTCGGTCGCCTTCCAGTTCGACTCCACCAGCGGCGAGGCCTACACCTATCAGTTCCAGACCACAACCTCCATGGTGAACGGAGTTTCTACCTCCACCATCGTGCGCGATGCTTCCAGCGTTCCGTTGCCTCTAAAGGACGCGTCCGGTAACATCGTTCCCTTCCGCATCGACTATAACGCAACCGATTCCTCCGGCAACTTCCAGGCGCATCCGAGTGCGGCTTCAGTCATCAGCCCGCACCACTTTAGCTGGATGTTTATTCAGGCCACGGTCGCCATTCTGATCCTGGTAGGCTTCGAGTCAGTCACCGCCATGGGCGGCGAGGCCAAGAACGCCAAGCGTGACATCCCCATTGCCGTTATCACGTCACTCCTGGTGCAGGGGGCGGTCTTCTACTGTTTTGAATACTTCGCCGCGAATTACTTCCTCAGTAGCGGCTATCCCATGTCGACTGCCAGCGCCTCCGGCGCACCGATCGGGGACATGATGGTGGTGGTGGGCGACGCTCTCTTCGGCCAGGGCCATGGCCGCACCTTCATGCTGTGCGAGGCCTTCACCGTCTTCCTGGCGCTGATCGGCACCACCCTCTCCTGCATCAACACCGGCGCCCGCGTCACTTATGCGATGGGCAAGGACAAGGAAGTAGGCGGCAACTTCGGAGGCCTGCACACCACCAACCTGACACCACACAAGGCCATCTGGACCCTGGCGACGATCTCCGCCGTCATTGGGTGCATTGCGGTCGTACTTGCCTTTGGCGATGGCGCCGCGCCCTCAGCCACCGCGATTGCCGCACTTCCCCAGGGTTTCTGGTCCAGCTTCGGCTATACCACGCACGAGAAGATGGCCGCTCTGCCCAATTCCCTGTTGACGGTCACGCTGGCCTCCAACTTCGGCACCTTCCTGCTCTACTGCCTGAGTTGCGCAACTTGCATGGTCGGCTATCACAATCACCCCAAATTCAATGTGATCCGCCACTTCCTGATCCCGATCTTCGGAATCTGCGCCAACCTGGCCTGCATGGCCTTCTACCTGATCGGCCCCTTCATGGGCTACGGCACCAAGATGGAGCCTCTGTTGGCGCTCGGCATAGCCTGTGTCTGGGCCATCTACGGTGCCTTCCACTTCCTCAGCATAGGCAAGACTCACGGTAAGTCGACCCTGCTGACGAACCGTAACGCGGCGTAATATTAGGGTGTCCGGCGAAGCGCTCTCTGCCTCGCTGGACACCCAACTTTTTCACCCGCACTCCTCCACGAGCGAACGGCCGATCCCCTATGCTTGATCTCGAATTCGCTGAACTCTCCGATTCCGGCCTGACGCGCGATCATAACGAGGACTTCCTCGGTCATGTGCTTCCCACCTCACCCACTCAGGTCCAGTCGCAGGGATGGCTCTTTGCCGTGGCGGATGGAGTCGGTGGCCAGGAGCGAGGAGAGGTGGCCTCCCGTCTCGCAGTCGAGACCGTGCTGACCGGCTTCCGCAAGATCCCCAAGGGCATCATGCACGTCTCGCTTCTGCCCCGCCTAGTGCAGGAGGCCAATCACGCGGTCGTGGACATGGGCAACGCCTCCCACGACCACTCCGACGCACGATACTCCGATCCCGGCGGGGCCATCCTGCCCGGCGGATCGCACATGGCCAGCACTCTTGTCCTCTGCGCCCTGCGCTTCGACTCCGCGGTCGTCTCCCACGTAGGCGACTCGCGCTGCTACCTCATCCGCAACGGCAACATGACCGCCCTCACCCACGACCACACCATGGTGGATGAGCAGGTCCGCCTCGGTCTCATCTCCAAAACCGAGGCAGCAACGGCTGTCAATCGCCATATCCTCACACGCAGCCTGGGCAGTGAGCTGTTTGTCGCCGCGGACACCATCACCGTCAACATCATGCCCGGCGATCTCCTGCTGCTCTGCACCGACGGCCTGCACGGCTACATCGCCGACGCCTCCATTCAGCAGATCGTTGCCTCCGCTCCCAATCTCGATCAGGCCGTGGCCACGCTGATTGCCGCCGCCAACGCCGCAGGAGGGTACGATAATGTCAGCGTCCAGCTAATTCGTGTACGCTCAGTAGAGCGCATGGGGCTTTATCGCGGGCGCCCGTACCGGCTGCTATAGAGCGAAACCGGAGTAGGTCTATCCGGGGCGAAAAACTCCCGCGCGGTTTTCTCTCAAAGAAAACCGCATCGTATACTCTTCGCAAGATTACATAACTCTGGTTCCGCTCTACATGTTCGCACCAAACCTTTCCATTCGTGCTGGCGACCAGCTAGACCACTACCGCCTCGAAGAGCTGGTGGCCACTAGCGGCATGTCCACCGTCTTCCGCGCCATCGACACGCGCACCGGTACGCAGGTCGCCATCAAGGTGCCGCATCCCGAGGTGGAGTGCGACCCCGCACTCTACGAGCGCTTCTCCCGCGAAGCGGACATCGGCACCCGCCTGGACAATCCCGGCGTCATGAAGGTCTATCCCAACCCCGACCGCACCCAGGTCTACATGGTCATGGAGTGGGTGGAAGGCCGTCTGCTCCGCCAGATCATCCAGGAGCGGCCCAAGATGTCCATCGACCGCGCCGTCAGGCTCACCATCGGCATCCTCCGTGCCCTGGAGTATATCCACGCCAACGGCGTCGTCCACCGCGACATGAAGCCGGAGAACATCATGGTCGATACCAACGACAACGTCCGGCTGATCGACTTCGGGATCGCGGCCAATGCTGGCGCGAGGAGGCTGACCTTCGGCAACTTCTCCACGGCCCTGGGCACGCCGGACTATGTCTCGCCGGAGCAGGTCCGCGGCAAGCGGGGGGACGCGCGCAGCGATATTTACTCCCTGGGCGTCATGCTCTACGAGATGCTCACCGGGACGGTCCCCTTCACCGGCCCCAACCCCTTCGCCGTCATGAACGACCGCTTGCTCAACCATCCGCCGCCGCCCAGCAAGCTCGAACCCGCCATCACGCCGCAGCTTCAGGAGATACTCTACCGCGCCATGGAGCGCGATCCCAAAAACCGCTACACCAGTGCCCGCGAGTTCGCCCACGACCTGGAACACCAGGAGGAGGTGGGAGTCGCCAACCGCGAAGAAGCAGCCACCTGGAAGCGCAAAGAGTCTCCGCCCGCGCACCGCAATCTGCTGATCGGCACCTTCATCGTCATCCCCCTGCTCATCCTTATCCTGCTGTTGCTCGTCGCCCGCCACCACTGAGTTTCGGGTCTACCATGTCTATCGCGGCACAAACTCGTCGGCGTGGATCACGAACTCGGGGTAAGCGCCCGCGCCCAGCTCGCGCACATCCATCCCGTGCCAGTGCCCATCGTCGTCCACGCGATAGGTCGACCAGCGATTGAGCAGCAGGTTTCCTCCATGGATCAAAGGCAGCATAAAGCCGAGCAGCGCGCTGATGCCCACCAGTTGCGCCAGCAGGTGCCCTCCGCGCGTGCCTGAGGAGAAGTGCCCGAAGAGTCCGAGCGCGAACAGCCCCCAGATTCCCGCCAGAGCATGCACGGAGACCGCGCCGCCGGGATCGTCCACCCGCAGATGCAGTTCGAATATCTCGATCAGGTAAGTCGCCAGCACGCCTGCGATCACTCCGATTGCGATGGCGGACTCCGGCGAAACCATCGCGCACGATGCGCTGCCCGCCACCAGCCCTGCGATCCATCCATTCGCACTGAGCGATGCGTCCGGCTTGTGGTAGCGCGATCGCGTGACCACAAGCGCAGCTAGGCAGCCGGCCGAGGCCGACAGCATCGCGTTGATTACCACGCCAACAACCTGTTGCGCTCCCGCTCCGAATAAGAGGATCGAGGCCGCCGAATCGAGCCCGATCCAGCCCACCAGAGCCAGAATGCAACCGAAGAGCACCTGCACAATGTTGTGGCCGGGAATTGCAGCTGGGATTCCGTCGTCGGAATACTTGCCGCGCCGCGGTCCTGCGATCCAGGCCACCGAGAGCGCCGACAGCCCGCCCACCACCTGGACCACGCCCGCTCCGCCCACGTCGGTGAAGTTCGAAATGCCGAAGTTCGTTGCGAGTTGCGTCAGCCATCCGGCGCCCCATACCCAGTGCGCGAATATGGGGAAGACGAGCCCGCCGAGCAGCGCGCTACTGAGACAGATCGGCCCCAACCGCCATCGGTCCGCGCCCGCGCTAAGTGGAATAGTTGCAACCAGTCCAACCGCCAACAGCTCCAGGCACAGCACCAGCGACCGGCTGAGGCCGGCTGCATCCGATCCATCGAAACTGATGCCGTGCGCAAAGAACGGAGCAGCACCCAGCCAGTCCCAATGCACGCCGCCGGCGGTAAAGGAGTGAATGGCCGCTCCGGCGGACCCTGCCCACGAAGCCCCAAACAGGACGAAGACGATGGCCGAAACCGCCAGTGCGCACAGGCTCGCCAGCATGGCGTGGGCCGCGCTGCGCGAGCGTCCCAGTCCCTGGTGAATCAGTGCCAGACCAGCCGCCGCAAACGGGATCAGCATCATCGAGAAGAGGCTCATCTCCAGGTTCATCGGTGCTCCTTGCGAATGGACCGGTAGGACTGAGTGAGCAGGGCCAGACCGAGAATCTCGACGCCAAAACCAGCCCCGGCAAAGGCAGACCGCTGGCCCAGGGATGTCAGCAACACCAGGGCTGCGAGAACGATAAAAAATCCTGAAAGAAGCAGCACGCAAGCAACCAGCTTCAAGGAGTCTCCTTTGAGTGAGTTCCCGTGATGGAATGGAAGCTTCAGTCTATCAACAATACTTCTGCACCTGGAAGGTTTCGTATATGGATTGGGTCTGTCTTTGATAGGGACGGGCTTCAGCCCGTCCGCGTGGATCGCAAGAGCAAAGGGGCTTTAGCCCCTAAGGGAATATCGAACTGTTATTCATCAGTACCTGTAGTGCTCGGACTTATACGGCCCTTCCACGGGCACGCTCAGATACTCCGCCTGCTTCTGGGTCAGGGTCGTCAGCTTCACCCCGATCTTCTCCAGATGCAACCGCGCAACCTCTTCATCCAGCTTCTTCGGCAGAATGTAAATGCCGACTTTGTACATGTCCTTGTTCTTCCACAGGTCGAGCTGCGCCAGGGTCTGGTTGGCAAAGCTGTTGGACATCACGAAGCTCGGATGGCCGGTGGCGCAGCCCAGGTTCACCAGCCGTCCCTCGGCCAGCACAAAGATGCTGTTCCCGCTGGTGAAGGTGTACTTGTCCACTTGCGGCTTGATGTTCAGCTTCTTGATTCCCGGCAGCGCGGTCAGTTTTTCCATCTGAATCTCGTTGTCGAAGTGGCCGATGTTGCAGACGATCGCCTGGTCCTTCATGCGCTGCATGTGCTCGACGGTGATGATGTCCACGTTGCCGGTGCAAGTGACGTAGATGTCGCCGCGTCCCAGCGTCTCCTCGATGGTTGTGACCTCGTAGCCCTCCATGGCCGCCTGTAGCGCGTTGATGGGATCGATCTCGGTGACAATCACGCGCGCGCCGAGCCCGCGCAGCGACGCCGCCGAGCCTTTGCCCACGTCTCCGTAGCCGCAGATCACGGCGACCTTGCCCGCAACCATCACGTCGGTACCGCGTTTGATGCCGTCCACCAGCGACTCGCGGCAACCATACAGGTTGTCGAACTTCGACTTCGTAACCGAATCGTTGACGTTGATCGCCGGCACCAGCAGCTTGCCCTGCTCGAACATCTTGTACAGCCGATGCACGCCTGTGGTGGTCTCTTCGCTGACGCCGCGCCACTGCTTCACCACATCGCGCCAGCGCGTGGGATGCTCCGCATGGACCTTCTTCAGCAGCGTCTTAATGACGTCTTCCTCGGTGGAACCGGACGGCGAATTCACCCACGGGTCCCCATTCTCCATCTCATATCCCTTGTGGATCAGCAGGGTCGCGTCGCCGCCGTCGTCGATCACCAGTTGTGGGCCGAGCAGCCCTCCATTGCCGTCTGGGAAGCTGAGCGCCTCGTTGGTACACCACCAGAACTCCTCCAGCGACTCGCCCTTCCAGGCAAAGACGGGAACGCCCGCCGCCGCAATCGCCGCTGCCGCGTGGTCCTGGGTGGAGAAGATGTTGCAGCTTGCCCAGCGCACGTCCGCGCCCAATGCCACCATGGTCTCGATCAATACGGCGGTCTGGATGGTCATGTGCAGCGACCCCATCACGCGCACTCCGGCCAGCGGTTTGCCCGCTGCGTACTTGTTGCGGATCGACATCAACCCGGGCATCTCCTGCTCGGCAATGTCCATCTCCTTGCGGCCAAACTCCGCCAGCCCGATGTCCGCAACCTTGTACTCCGTTGCACTTCCCAACGCTGCCTTATCGATCGTCGCCGTCGCCATCCATTTACCTCTTAACTTGTCTATAGGATTGTCCGCAAAAGGCCCTGCAAACATATATCAGGATAACATCGCACACGGTCGCTTCGCCGAACCATCGTGGGCGTATGGCGTCGCACGGCGCTGCGCTGTACTCTCAGATGCGATGCCCAACTACTGCGACGTTGCGCTGCCCGTTCCGCTCGACCGCACCTTCACCTACGCGGTGAACGGAGTTGCGCCCGCAGTCGGCGCGCGCGTTCTGGTGCCCTTCAGCGGGCAGCGGTTGATGGGCGTCGTCGTTCGCGTGCATGACGATCCTACGGTCGCGGGAGTTGAAGTCAAGCCCGTGCAGCAGGTGCTGGACGACGTTTCGCTGTTGCCGGATGAGCTGATGCATCTGGCAAAGTGGATCGCGCAGTACTACGTTGCGCCGCTAGGCGAGGTGCTGCGCGGCATGTTGCCGCTCTCCGCCGAGGTGCGCCGCCACTTCGTCTACCGCATCGCCGAGGCTGGCCGTCGCGTGCTGCGCGAAGGCGAAACGCTGTACGGCGGTACGGCGAAGGGAGCTTCGCAGCGATCGCGATTGACGGCGGAAGACCAGGAACGCGAGTTCGCTGTGCTCAACTATCTTGCCGATGACCACGCAGCCAGGGCCTCCACGATTCGTTCGGCAACCAAGGCCAACAAGGCTCTGCTCGACGCTATGGTGAGGAAGAAGTGGCTCATCCGCGAAGTTCTCGCCGAGGAGCGCGACGCACGACGCACCGAGCGCATCGCCGTGCTGGTTCCCGACGCGCGCATTCCAAAGCTGAATGAGAACCAGACCGCGATTCTCGCCGAGATCGCCGCCGCGGGAGGGCGCATGCGGGTGGTCGATCTGCGCGAGTCGATGGCCCTGCGCGAACGCGGCGTTCCTGCCTCGACGCTATCGACACTGGTCAAGCGCGGGCTGGTCGCCATCGAGGAGGCGCCGGAGGACTTCCATCTCGGCGGCATTCCAGCCAACGGCAAGAAGAATGCCCATGAGCACGCATTGAACGAGGCGCAGATGGAGGCGCTCTCGTCGATTGCAGCCGCAATGGCGCAGGGAGGGTTTCATCCGCATGCTTCTCTACGGCGTCACCGGATCGGGCAAGACGACCGTCTACTTCGCCGCCATGCAGCGCGCGCTGGACGCGGGCAAGTCCGCGCTGCTGCTGGTGCCGGAGATCGGGCTGACGCCGGCGATGGCGGGGCAGATGTTCGCGGCCTTCGGGACGCAGGTGGCGCTGCTGCACTCGGGCCTGACGCCGGACGAGCGCGCCGAGCAGTGGCGCCGCATCCGCCGCGGCGATGCGCGCATCGTGGTCGGCACGCGCTCGGCGGTCTTCGCGCCCATGGTGAACCTGGGGCTCATTCTGGTCGACGAGGAGCAGGACGGCAGCTACAAGCAGGAGGAGACGCCGCGCTATCACGCGCGCGATGTCGCGGTGATGCGCGCGAAGTTCAACGGGGCGGTCGTGGTGCTCGGCTCGGCGACGCCGTCGCTGGAGAGCTGGGCCAACTCGGAGCAGGGCCGCTACGCGCGCATCGAGATGCTCACCCGCGTGATGAACCGCCCACTGCCCACGGTCGAACTGGTGGACATGCGCGCCGAGTTCAAGGAGACGGGCAAGGAAGAGATCTTCTCGCGGCGGCTGGTGGAGGAGGCGCAGTCCACGCTCGACCGCGGCGAGCAGGTGATGATTCTGCTGAACCGGCGCGGCTACTCCTTTACCGTGCTCTGCCGAAGCTGCGGCGAGAAGATCGAGTGCGAGAACTGCGCGATCGCGCTGACGTATCACAAGCCCTCGGCGCAGACGCGACCTGCACGCGCACGCGGGCGACCGGCTGGAGTGCCACTACTGCGGCTTTCGCCGTTCGGTCCCAAAGCTCTGCCCGAAGTGCGGGAGCGAGCACCTCTACTACCTCGGCGCGGGCTCGCAGCAGGGCGAAGAGCGGCTGCAGGAACTTTTTCCCAGCGCGCGCATCGGGCGCATGGATCGCGACACGGTGCGCGGACGCGGCGACATGGAGCGGCTGCTCACGCGCCTGCATTCGGGCGAGATCAATCTGCTGGTGGGAACGCAGATGATCGCCAAGGGCCACGACGTCCACGGAGTCACGCTGGTGGGCGTGGTGGGAGCGGACTTCGCGCTCGGCCTGCCCGACTTTCGCGCCGCCGAGCGTGTCTTCCAACTGCTGACGCAGGTCTCCGGCCGCGCCGGCCGCGGAGAGCTTCCCGGCCATGTGCTGGTGCAGACGTATCACCCGGAGCACTACGCCATCCGCTGCGCCGCCACGCACGACTACACAGGATTTGTGGCCAAGGAGATGCAATTCCGGCGCTGGATGCACTATCCGCCATCCAGCGTGCTGGCCAATCTGATCGTTCAGGGAAAGACACTGGAGGAGGCTGCTGCATTGGCAGCCACACTGGGCCGCTGGTTTGAGGCTGCGCACCTGGACAAGGTCCGTGTTCTGGGCCCTGCCGCAGCGCCGATTGCGCGGCTGAAGCGCATCTACCGTTTTCACTTCGTACTCAAGGCCGAGCGGCGCGACGCCCTCGGACGTACCCTGCGTGCGTTGCTCGCCTATGCGGAGAGCCAGTCTGTCCCGCGCCGCAACCTCATTGTGGACGTAGATGCGATCCATCTGATGTAAGTCGCTCTGGGCTGCTATGCTGGGCTTGCCGTTGTCCGAACAATTCGATTGAGGAGTTAGTGCTTCTATGTCTGAACCTGTAAAGATTACCGTTCGTCCAAACGGCCCATTACGGGTCGAGGGAGCGATTGTGTTGAGCGATGCCGAGGGCAGGAATTGGGACTTGACCGATAAGCCCGCGATCTCGCTCTGCCGGTGCGGGGCCAGCGAGAATCGCCCCTTCTGCGATGGTTCGCATAAGCGGATTGGTTTTATGTGCTCAGCCAGTCCGGAGCCTCTGGCATAAGGACCCGGTGATCTGTTCCCGTGAGCGATCGGATTAGTCCAAACGAGTTCTTGCCGTTGCCCCGTCTTTTGCGGCAGCGTTGCGGCGCAATGCATCTTCTTGTCGTTCTTGCAGCGCTGAGTCTCAGCCCGAGGATTCTCTATTCGCAGCAGGCCGGTCTGCCTGCCAACGGAGCGCCTGCTCAGACGACGGCGACGCGGACCGCTCCGCTCCGCGCATACACACGCCAGGAGGCGATGCTGCCCATGCGCGACGGCGTGCATCTTCATGCTGTCATCCTTCGCCCCGCCGAACAGCGCGATGCGCCTCCCGCCGGCCTGCCGTTTCTGCTGGCGCGCACACCCTACGGGGTGGAAGAGTTCGATTCCGCGAGCGTGAACCGCGACAAGCCCGAACTGGCAGCCAGCGGATACATCTTCGTCTACGAAGACATCCGCGGACGATACCAGTCGGAGGGCAAGTTTGTGATGAACCGTCCCATCGTCGCCCATAACGGCAACCGCGATGTGGACGAGACCACGGACACGCGCGACACTGTCGACTGGCTGCTGAAGAATGTCCCCGGCAACAACGGCCGCGTGGGCGTCTTCGGCCTCTCGTACGACGGTTTCCTCGCCATCATGGCGGGCATCGATGCGCATCCGGCGGTCAAGGCCATCTCGCCCCAGGCGCCGATGACCGACGTGTGGATGGGCGACGATTTCTTCCACAATGGCGCCTTTCGCCAGAGCTATAGCTTCGACTATGTGCAGCAGATGGAGGCGCAAAAGACCGATTTGATGGTGGACATGCAAGAGGACGCGTACGATTTTTTTCTGCGCAAGGGCAACTTCGCGGGAGCAGTTGAATCCGTCGCAAAGATGAAGGGCCTGCCAACCGCAAAGGCCCTTCTGACACAGCCCGCGTACGGCCCGTTCTGGCAGGCGATGGCGGTGGAAGACCGTCTCGCCACGGTAACGGTGCCAACCCTCGAAGTCGGCGGGTACTGGGACCAGGAGGACATGTGGGGCACACAGGCCGAATACGCCGCATTGAAAAAACACGACGATCGGCACACGGTATTTCTGGTGCTTGGGCCGTGGAACCACGGCGGCTGGCAGCTCCCGGGCCGCCGGCTTGGGTCGGAGTTTGGCCGAATCGATTTCGGCGAACCAACCGGGAACGAGTATCGCGCGAGGTTTGAAGCTCCTTTCTTTGAGAGGTACCTGAAGGACAGGCAGGGATTCGACCTCTCCGACACAGCCAGCTTTCGCAGCGGCGTGAATCGGTGGGAACGATACGATGTGTGGCCTCCTGTGACCGGCTTCGAGCCAGCGAAACTCTATCTCGATCCCGGGAAGAGACTCAGCTTTACCGCGCCTGCGCCGATGGAGGACTCGGTCGCGGCATCCTATGTGTCGGACCCCGCGGACCCTGTTCCCTATCGCCATCGGCCGATCCAGTCGACTTACGCAAAGGGCTCGAAGTGGTACACCTGGCTGGTTGAGGACCAGGGCTTCGTCACCGGGCGCAAGGACGTGGCCAGCTTCACAATGCCTTCGCTCGACCACGACGTGACCATCGCCGGCGAGGTGACTGCCGACCTCTTTGCCTCAACCACGGGAAGCGATGCGGACTGGGTCGTCAAGCTGATCGACGTTTACCCGGACGACGCTGCACCCCAGACAGCAAGCTCGCCGGGGACCCCGAATGATTCACCCCAGCGAGCAAGCTCGCCGGGGACCCCGAATGCGACGACCGCAGGCTATCAGCTGATGATCGCGGACGAAATATTTCGCGGACGCTATCTCAGGAGCTTCCAGGAGCCTTCGCCGCTGGTTCCCGGCACAGTCAACGAGTTCAAGTGGAGTCTTCATGGCGTGGACTACACGTTCCTAAAGGGACACTCGATTATGGTGGAGGTGCAGTCGAGCTGGTTCCCGCTCTACGATCGCAATCCGCAGACCTTCGTACCCAACATCATGACCGCGCCCAAGAGCGCCTACAAGGCGGAGACGGTGACGATCTACGGCTCGGCTCAGTACCCTTCGCATCTTGAATTTGAGATGGAACGGTGAGGGGGCAGAATAACAATTATTGTGGGTTGCGCAGGTTTCCGGGGTAGAATGGCTGGCGACCGGAAACGCTGCAAGGCGAGCCGGCCCAATCCTTTTATTGTTTGGTAGAAACCCAGAAGGCGGCCCGAAATGCGTGTGAAATGTACGTCGGTGTTTGGAGTGGTCCTGTTTGCAGCCTCGATGACCCTTGCCTGCGCGGCACAGAACGGCAATGGCATTCCTCACCTGCAGCGGCAGGGCAACGCGACCCAGTTGATAGTGGATGGCAAGCCATACCTGGCAATGGCAGGGGAGTTGAGCAACAACGCGGCCACCAGCCTGGAGAACATGGACACAATCTGGCCGAAGCTGGTTGCCGGCAACCTGAACACGGCCCTGATTGGCGTGACCTGGGCGCAGTTTGAGCCGGTTGAGGGTCAGTACAACTACGTGCAACTGGATGGCGTGATCGCCAAGGCCAGAGAGAACCACATGCACGTGGTCCTGATCTGGTTCGCGAGCTGGAAGAACGGCACGTCGAGCTTTGCGCCGTACTGGGTAAAGAAGGACTATCAACGCTTTCCGCGCATTCAGATCAATGACGGCAAGACGGTCTCGATGTCCGGGCCGCTGGAGCTTCTGAGCACCTTAGGTGACGCCACGCGCGACGCCGACGCCAAGGCCTTCGGCATGTTGATGAAGCACGTCGGCGAGGTGGACGGCACGCAGCATACGGTGTTAATGGTCCAGGTGGAGAATGAGGTGGGGGTGCTTCGCGATACGCGCGACCGCTCTCCGGCCGCCAACCGCGCCTACGCCGGGCCGGTCCCGGCCAAACTGATGCAGTACCTGGAGACGCACAAGGACTCTCTGATTCCGGAGTTCCGCGATGTATGGGCGGCCAACGGATATAAGAAGTCCGGTACATGGGAGGAGGTCTTCGGGCCGGGCAAGCCGGCCGATGTCGTGATCCCCGTCCAGACCACCAGCCCGCCCATGAGCGCATTGGAACATAGCAATAGCTGGCAGAGCCTGCACTGGCCCTCGGACGAGATCTTCATGGCGTGGAACTACGCCAACTATGTGCAGAAGGTGGTGGAGACGGGCAAGGCCGCCTACAACATCCCCATGTTTGTCAACGGATGGCTGCAGCAACCCAACCATGCGTGGCCGGGGACCTATCCCAGCGGCGGGCCGCTGCCCGAGGTCCATGACGTATGGCGCGCGGGTGCGCCCAGCATCGACATCCTTGCGCCGGACCTGTATCTGGAGTACTTCGACGAGGTGTGCCAGCGCTTCACGCGCAACGGCAATCCGTTGTTCATTCCCGAAACCAGCACCAACCCGGCCAACGCAATCGTTGCCGTGGGCAAGTACAACACCATCGGCTTCTCGCCGTTTGGCATCGACGGCAACCGGCCGATCGGCGCAGACCTGTCAGGAACATACAGCATGCTGGAGCAACTGGCACCGATGATTCTGGCGCGCCAGGGCACGGATGCCGTGACCGCGGTGCGCATGGTACAGGGAGAAGAACCCAAGAAAGTCAGTTTGGGCAACTACACCATGACGTTTACCTACACGGGACGGAATACGCGATTGCCGCCTCAACCCAGGGGGCAGAACGTGGCGTCTCCGCCGCCCCCTGGAACGGCTACTAACCAAACGGAAGCTCCGCTGGAGGCTGCGGCCGTCGTGATCTCAACCGGGTCCGACGAGTACTACTTTGGCGGCGGCGGAATGCGTGTCGACTTTACGGCCAACATGCCTGGCCCAGGCAACGTGGGACTGGGGGACGTGCAGGAAGGCAAGTTCGTGGACGGCAAGTTCGTCGTGACGCGCCAGATTGCAGGCGACGACGACGCACAGGGAGAGATCCTGGTGCTGCGTCCCAACAACATCGTGCGGGTGACGCTCTATCGCTATCCATAGAGCTGGCGCAATTGGTAGCATTATGCTACCCTGTGGAGATGAGTCAACCCGTAAAACTCTCTGATGCTTTGGTTCTCGATGCGCGGCTTGCAGGCGAGGTCTGCGAGCGTTCCATCGCCGGACAGGTAGAGCACTGGGCACAGGTCGGCCGGTCGGTCGACCTGCTGCTGGAGGGCGGACAGGTTCTGGCATTGCGCCGCAAGGGATCGACCCAGCCGCTCTCTGCATTGCTCGATTCCGTGGATTCTCCGGCGGGGCGGGGCCGCGTAGCTGCGTGGCTAGAGAGCCAGCCGTTCCCTCATTACCAGCCGCATCCGGACATTCCGGGTCTGCTGGAGCGGATCGAAGAAGATGGAAGCCGCACGGTGGGACGCTTTGTGAAGCGTCAGTTCGTCCCGGTAGGCTCTTCCACTAAACCTGTAGGCTGTTCCACCGAGGCTGCCGCACGCGCAGTAGGTTTTAAACTCCGCACGAGATTCGGGCGCACGAGCCTCCACTAAAGCCATCGTCAAAGCCGGCGCTATATGACCTCTTCCGTGCTGGACCAGCGTCCGATTGTGGTTGCGCTTGCTGGACCGAACGGGGCCGGCAAGACCACGTTCTACCATGCGCATCTGCAGCCGGCTGGGTTGCGTCTGGTCAATGCAGACGTGGTTGCCCGCGAACTCAACATGGAACCATACGCCGCCGCGAAGGTTGCAGACGCCATTCGACGGGAGTTGGCCCGTCAGCGCGAGAGCTTCGTCTTTGAGACGGTGTTCTCCGACCCGGTGGGAGACAAACTCTCGTTTCTCCATGAGGCGGCCCAGGCTGGCTATACCGTGCTTCTGTGTTTCATCGGAATATCGGGACCGAAAGTCTCGGAGGAACGTGTGGCCATGCGCGTCTCGCAGGGCGGACACAATGTGCCGTCCGAAAAGTTGACCGCTCGTTATCCACGCATCCTGACCAACCTCAAGGCCGCCCTCCGTGAATTGCAGTGTGTGTGGGTCTTCGATAACGACGATCTGAGAACGCCATTCCGGCTTGTAGCCGTGTGTGAGGGCGGACAGATTATGCTACTGAACCGTCCAGTTCCTGGCTGGCTGCGAAAAGTCCTTCCTCGGGAATTGAAATGAAGCGCGCATGTAAAGTGGTGCTGCGTCCCAACAACATCGTGCGGGTGACGGTGTACCGCTACCCATAGAGGCGACGCAATGCTGCTTTGGTTGTAGCAATGGCCTCGCAGAGGTCTACGGTGCAAGGGTGCCGGGGAGATCTGAAGAGGCCCTTGCTGTCTGTTTATGCGTCGGTGTTACTTGTATCGTCCGTGTTCTCGCTACTTTCAGACATATTCAGAGAGCAGTCGTACGGTCGCGTACTCCAACTTCTTACTGGGATTAGTTGTTGCTATTGAGCTTCCCATTTCGGAACTGGAAGCAAGTTTGACACCATAAATGTTGCATCAATCTGTGGAAAAGTAGTCTCGCAAGGTGGAGTCTAGACATCAGACTGTTCTGGATGGTTACTTGACGGTCACAGAGAACCATCTTGATGCCCAGAGTCTGGTGAGATTGGACTGCTGGACTGAGCTTGGGGGATTGCAATGCGAGTACTGGTGGTGGAAGACGACCGTTCCCTGGGTGCATTTCTAAAATCAGGCTTAGAGATGGAGGGGCATCGGGTGGAGTGGGTGGAGGATGGAGAGGCCGCGCTGCTTCGTTGCGCAGCGGAGCATCCGGAGCTGGTGTTGCTGGACCTGAGTCTGCCGAAGTTGGATGGCCTGGAGGTGCTAGCAGAGATGCGGGCGCGGAAGGACGACGCATCGGTGCTGGTGTTGACCGGACGGAGCGGACCCGAGGTGCAGGTGCAATGCCTGGATTTGGGGGCCGACGACTGCCTGCTGAAACCGTTCAGCTACTTCGAGCTGACCGCTCGTTGCAGGGCGGTGTTGCGGCGGCGTGAGCATTTTGCCAACCCGGTGCTTCGCCATGGCGATCTGGAGCTGCACCGGATCGAGCACACGGTTGCGCGCGGGGGACGGGCGATCGACCTGACGGCGAAGGAGTTTGCGCTGCTGGAGTTTCTGATGCTGCATCGCGGCGAATGCGTCCCGCGCAGGCAACTGCTGGCCGAAGTGTGGCAGATGCCCGCCGATTCGGTCACCAATGTAGTGGATGTGTATATCAACTACCTGCGGCGCAAGCTGGAAATTGCCGATTTGCACGATTGCAACGCGGGGTTGATCGAGACGGTCCGCGGAAGGGGATACAGGCTGGGAGGCCTGAGCTGCGAAGCAATGTCGCGGAACCCGGTCCCTTTGCCCGCTGTCTCAGGCGCCGCGTACGCCTAGGGGGAGACGACAGGGGAACTTGAATGGGGTACGGACTGGGCAGAGAGAACGCCGGGAGCAGAGCAGCTACGCGGACGGTGGTGCTGACCAGCGCGGATGCGGACCTGCGCGCGCGCCTGAGGCGGGAGCTGACGGCGCTGCGCTGGGAGGTGCGCGAGGCGACGGGCGGCGCGGAGGCGATGGCCCTGCTGGAAGAACACGGCGCGGAGGCGATGGTGCTGGACAGCGTGCTGCCCGATCTGGAGGTGAGTGAGTTCGCGGGAGAGATGCGCACACGGCATCCGGTGATGGAGCTGATGCGGATGGATGGGAACGGGGACGAGGCGGGAGCGCGCAGCCCTCGCAGAAACGAGCTTCTGCATGCGTTGCGCCAGGCGCAGCAGGATGCACAAGGGACCCGTGCCGAGAGAGTGGCGTGGGCGTTGTCGC
Source organism: uncultured Acidobacteriaceae bacterium (assembly GCA_963799175.1). GTDB lineage: Bacteria > Acidobacteriota > Terriglobia > Terriglobales > Acidobacteriaceae > Edaphobacter. The sequence continues at coordinate 27,010 of CAWCWC010000014.1, forward strand.
CGGTGGCAGTACCGCAGACCGCCGCGGCGGACCGGCTGGCCCCTGTGGACGAGCGTTCGACCGCCATACAGGAGATGGCGGCATTGCTGCACGTGCGCAGCGCAACGCGACCCGAGAGGAGCAGAGGGACAAGCGAGGCGGAGGAGACCGAGCCGGCAACGGACTGGCCGGAGACGGTTGCGCTGGAGGCGGACGGAAGGAAAACGACCGGCACGCAATCGGCTGGGGCCGCGATGGCTGGGACGAAACAACCGGCGCAGGCATCCTTCTTCGAAGAAGAGAGCCTGTGTTTGTGGCCGGGCACGAAGCCGCTGCCGCTGCCGGAGATGGTGGGCGAGAGCTGGGGAATGCTGGAACTGGCGCGACTGATCCGGCTGGTTGCGCCACGCTTGACTACGGTGCTGATCGAAGGAGAGACGGGCACGGGCAAGGAACTGGTCGCCCACGCAGTGCATCAGTTGAGCACGCGCTCCAACAAGCCATTTGTGGTGCTGAACTGCGCGGCCATTCCTGAGTCGCTGTTGGAAGCTGAACTGTTCGGTCACACGCGCGGTGCCTTTACCGGCGCGGTGCAGTCGCGCACCGGCAGGATTGAAGCGGCCCACGGAGGCACGCTGTTTCTGGACGAGATTGGCGAGATGCCGCTGGCGCTGCAGGCCAAGATGCTGCGCTTTCTGGAGTCCGGAGAGTTGCAGCGGGTGGGCGACAACGAGACCGTGCGGGTGGAGGTGCGGGTGATCGCGGCGACCCACGAGCCGCTGCAACAGCGCGCCGACGAGCATGCGTTCCGGCTGGACCTGTATCACCGGCTTGCCGTGTTTCCGGTGCAGGTGCCCGCGTTGCGCGAGCGCATGGAAGACGTGTTGCCGCTGGCGTCCTACCTGCTGGGCAAGCTGGGCGAGGAGATGCCGGTGAAGCGTCTGTCGGCCGGCGCGGCGGCGAGGCTGATGGAACACCACTGGCCCGGCAATGTGCGCGAGTTGGCCCATGTGCTGGAGCGGGCAACGATTCTGGCGGAAGACCGCCGGGAGATCGCGCGCGAGGAGATCCGGTACTAGAGAGGAGAAAGGCGCATGCGGCAAGGGTTTGAATTACCTTTGACCTTTGCCTCGTTGCAGCAGTTATGCTAAAGACCATGACCGACAAGCTCGCATTCCGCTGGCAAGGCAAGCGCGTCTTCCTGACCGGCCACACCGGATTCAAGGGTGGATGGCTGGCCCTGTGGCTGGGCAAACTGGGCGCGCAGGTGCGCGGTTACGCGCTGGACCCCGCCACCGGTCCCAACCTGTTCACGGTGGCCCGCGTGGGATCTGTGGTGGACGACGTGCGCGGCGACATCCGCGACGGCGCGGCGCTGGAGGCTGCGATGCACGACTTTGCGCCGGAGGTGGTCTTCCATCTGGCCGCGCAACCGCTGGTCCGCCTCTCCTACGACGATCCCGTCGGCACCTACGAGACCAACGCGATCGGCACCGCGCGGGTGCTGGACTGCGTGCGCCGCAGCCCGTCGGTGCGCGCGGTTGTGTGCGTCACCAGCGACAAGTGCTACCAGAACAAGGAGTGGGCCTGGGGATACCGCGAGAGCGATCCGCTGGGCGGCTACGATCCCTACTCCAGTTCCAAGGCGTGCGCGGAGATCGTCGCTGCGGCCTATCGCCAGTCCTATTTCCCGGTTGCGAAGCTGGGTCAGCCCGGCGGCCACTCGACCGCTCTGGCCAGCGCGCGCGCCGGAAACGTAATTGGCGGGGGCGACTGGTCCACCGACCGCCTGATACCGGACCTGGTGCGCGGCTTCGTCGCGGGCGAAGCTGTGCGCATCCGCAGACCACAGGCGATCCGCCCATGGCAGCACGTCCTGGAACCCCTGCACGGCTACATCCTGCTGGCCGAGCGACTGCTGGCAGCGAAGCGCGATGAGGCCGCACGGTTCGCCACGGCGTACAACTTTGGGCCGTCGGACGACGACGCGCGGCCGGTCTCATGGATCGCCGAGAAGATGACGGGATGCTGGGGCGGCGGAGCAAAGTGGATTCTCGATCCCGACCCCGGCGTACACGAGGCTGGGTATCTGAAGCTGGATGCCAGCCGCGCGCGCGCCGACCTGGGCTGGACACCGCACATGCGCCTGGAGACCGCAATCGAGTGGATCGTGCAATGGACCCGTGCCTGGCAGTCCGGCGGCGACATGCATGCCTTCAGCCTGGGCCAGATTGAAGCGTATGAATCGCTGCTGAAACAATGATCGTCAACACTTGCCGCGTGCGCAATTCATCGCAAATTCACAGCGATGAGTTGGGATAGATTAATAGCAGCTATCTACTGCGACCTGCACGAAACGCAAACCCTCTTCATCGAGACCTGCAATGACAACGACTGAGACCATCCGCCGCAGCCTGTTCAGCCTGCTTGCCGTCTGCACTCTCGTAGCGCAGGCTGGTCTCATCGCGCAGTCGGCTGCCCCCGGCCAAGCCGCGGTCGCAGCCCGCCCTACCGTCCCGGCGCTCTTTCTCTCCGACATTCACCTGGACCCCTTCGCCGATCCGGCCAAGGTTGCAAAGCTGAACGCCTCGCCCGCCGCCGATTGGCCTGCGATTCTGTCGGCGCCCGCGTCGCCCACGCAGGCGAAGGACTTTGCCGCGCTGCAGGCGGCCTGCCCCACCAAAGGCATCGACACGCCGTGGGTCCTGTGGCAATCGAGCCTGACTGCGATCCACGGCGATGCGTCGCAGGCGCGGTTCGCGACCGTAAGCGGCGACCTGCTGGCGCACTCCTTCGACTGCAAGTTTGAGAAGCTGGTGCCCGCAGCCAAGCCTGACGATTATCTAGCATTCACGGAAAAGACGGTGCGCACCATCGTCACTACGCTGCGCGCGGCGCTGCCCGGCGTCCCGGTTTATGTGGCGATGGGCAACAACGACTCCGGCTGTAGCGACTATGCACTGGACGCCGCGCACGACGCCTTTCTTGGGCTGGTTGCCAAAGTTGTGGCAGAAGCGCTTCCGGCCGCAGACCGTGCCGCGGTTCTGCGCGATTTCGCGGCGGGCGGCTATTACGACGTGCCCCTCGCGTCCGTGGCGCACACTCGGCTGATTGTGCTGGATGACCTCTTCTTCTCAGGCAAGTACACCACCTGCTCCGGCAAGGCCGATCCCGCACCCGTCGCCGCGCAACTGGCTTGGCTCACGGAGCAGCTGGCCACAGCGCGACAGCTACACCAGCAGGTGTGGGTGATGGGGCACATCCCACCGGGCGTCGACGTCTACGCCTCTGCCAAGAAGTCCGGCAATGCGTGCACCGGGGGCAAGCCGCAGATGTTTCTGGCAACGGACGCGCTGGCGGACCTGTTAGCGCGCAACGCCGACATCGTTCGCCTGGCGATCTTCGGCCACACCCACGCCGACGAGATGCGCCTGCTGACTCCTGAGTCCAGCACGACGATGCCGTCCGCGCAAACTGTAGTCGGAGTTCCGCTGAAAGGTATCGCGTCGATCACGCCGATCAACGGCAATCGACCGAGCTTCACGGTGGCCACGATCGACCCGGCGAGCGCGACACTGGCCGACTACAGCGTGTATATGGCCTCCAACTCAACCGGCCTGGGAACCGCCTGGTCGAAGGAGTACAGCTATTCGACCGCCTACCACATGCAAGCCTACGACGCGGCGGCCCTGGCACAACTGATTCCGGCGCTGCAATCCGATCCCACCGCCAAGACTGCGGCCAGCCAGGCTTATCTGCGCAACTTTTTTCCAGGCGCACCATCCACTGCACTCCAGTTCGTATGGCCGCAGTATGCCTGCTCACTGGACCACGACTCCGCGGCCGGCTTCAGCGCGTGCGCGTGCGGCGCGACCAAGTAAGCCTCGCTTCCCTTCGCTGCTTGATATGAGATTGCCGGCACAATGAGAGAGCCTCGACCATCCTTATAAGCAAGTGATACGATTTCCCCGGTCGAAAGTAATTCACACCCCAGCTCACGTTCACCTCACAGCAGAAGGAAACATCATGCGCAGCTTATCCGGCCCTCTCCTGGTCCTCGTCCTCACAGTCACCGTCGCCCAAGCACAGAGTGCGCCGCCGGCGCCAGCGGGAGCACCAGCAGCCGCTGCTCGACGCGCGCCTGCTCCGCAAGCGCAGCAGCCGACTTATTCCGTCCCGCCGGCGCTGAAGGGGAACGTTACATACGCCTGCGGCCCTGCGAAGACGGGCGGCATCTCACTGCGCGAGAGCAGCATCTACTCCGAGACCGCCGCTGGCTGGGACCTTAAGACCGCTCCCAAGATCGCAAACGGCGCCTGCTCGTCCGACAAGCCTTACTTCTTTTCCATTGCGGTGCCGGAGGGCAACTACCGCGTCGAAGTGATGCTGGGCGGGACTGCGGACTCTGTGGTCACGGTGCGCGCCGAGGCGCGCCGCCTGATGCTGGAAAAAATTGCCGTCAAGGCCAACGTGGGTGTTCTGAAACGCTTTGACGTGAACGTGCGGGTTGCGGAGTTCAAGAACCCGGACGGGAGCGTGGGCCGCGTCCACCTGAAGCCGCGCGAGTTCGGCAACCTGAACTGGGACAATAAGCTGACCCTGGAGTTCAACGGCACCAACCCCAGCTTCCGCGCCATTACGATTTCGCCAATCGTCGAGCCCCGTGTCGATACCGTTGTATACCTGGCGGGCGACTCCACCATGGTGGACCAGGACAGCACTCCGTGGGCCTCGTGGGGACAGCAGCTACCGCGCTTCTTCCTGCCTGGCGTGGTATTTGCCAACAACGCCGAGTCCGGCGAGACCTCCGCGTCGTTCCAGAGCGAGCTGCGCTTCGCCAAGGTGATGTCGGTGATCAAGGCGGGCGACTACTTCATCATGCAGTTCAACCACAACGACCAGAAGCCGGGAGCGGTGCCACTGGACCGCTATAAAGAGATTCTGGCCGACTTTGCCGCCCAGGTACGCTCCAAGGGGGCCATCCCTGTGATCGTGACCGCGCAGCACCGCAGGAGCTTCGACGACTCGGGGCACATCGCCAACTCACTGGGGGATTATCCGCAGGCCGCGCGCGACGTGGCCGCCGCCAACAAGATTCCGCTGATCGACCTGACGGCGATGAGCAAAGTCCTGTTCGAGGCGCTGGGTCCCGATGGCAGCAAGAACGCCTTCATGTACTACCCCGCCAACACTTTTCCCGGACAGACCAACACCTACGCCGACAACACCCACTTCAACAGCTACGGCGCGTATGAACTGGCGCGCTGCATAGTGAAAGGCATCCGCGAGGACAAGATGACGTTCTCGCCTCTGATCGATCCCGCGGTCCCGGAGTTCGATCCCGCGAAACCAGACCCGTTCGCCACTTTCTCGCTACCCAATACACCCTTGATGCGCGACGAAGACGTGACCAAGATCCCGCAGACCTAGCGCATAGTGCAGATGAATGCGGGCTGAACCATGACTGCGCGTTGGACCCGGCTGCTCGAGCCTCCATCGCGTAGCCGCGCGGAAGGGCAAGACACAGGCGCCCTCGACCAGGCTGGGGTGCAAGTGCTACGATTCCTCCGGTTGAAGCAGATTCAATCCACGACACAAGGAAAAACCATGCGCAGCTTGCCCGGCTCTCTTCTCGCCCTCGCCCTCAGCGTCACCCTTGCCCAAGCCCAGACTGCGCCACCGGCCGCTCCGGCTGCGCCAGACTCGCAGGCAGCACCGGGAGTTCCCGGCGCACCTGGTGTACCAGGCGGACGAGGCGCACCGGGAGCGGCGCGGCCTCCCGCACAGGCGCAACCCACATATCCCGTTCCACCGGCGCTGACTGGGCCCGTGACCATGACCTGCGGCGCCAAGAAGAAGGGCGCAACTGCACTGACCGCCAGCAGTGTCTACTCCGAGAGCGCCGCGGGCTGGGACCTCAAGACCGCCCCGACGGTGGAGAAAGGGAGCTGCACTTCGGACAAGCCTTTCTATTTTTCGATTGCGGTCCCTGAGGGCAACTACCGTGTGACGGTTGCGTTCGGCGGGCCGGTGGACTCGGTCAACTACGTGCGCTCCGAGGTGCGCCGGTTGCAGTTGGAAAAGATTTCGGTCAAGGCCAAGGGAAGCGTTACAAAATCCTTTGACGTGAACGTGCGCGTGGCGGAGTTCAAAAACCCGGACGGGACGCCCAACAAAGTCCGCCTGAAGCCGCGCGAGTACGGCATTCCCAACTGGGACAATAAACTCACGTTGGAGTTCAACGGCAGCAACCCGAGCTTCCACTCGATCACGGTTACCCCGCTGGTAGGTGCGTTGGCCGAGCCGGTGGTATATCTTGGCGGCGACTCGACCATGGTGGACCAGGACGGCACAACCTGGTCCGGCTGGGGACAGCCGCTTCCGCGCTTCTTCCTGCCTGGTGTAGTGGTTGCCAACAACGCTGAATCCGGCGAGTCGTCGACGTCGTTCCAGGGCGAGCAGCGCTTCCCCAAGATAATGTCTACGATCAAGCCTGGCGATTACTTCATCGTGCAGTTCGCGCATAACGACCAGACGATCAATGCGCGCACCAACCAGCCGGCCGTGCCGATCGACCGCTACAAGCAGGTGATGACGGAGTTCGTAAACCAGGTACGGTCCAAGGGAGCGATCCCGGTGATTGTGACCGCGCAGGAACGCAGGACATTCGACGCCAACGGCCACATCACCAACTCGCTGGGCGACTATCCGCAGGCTTCGCGCGACGTGGCCGCCGCAACGCACGCCGCTCTGATCGATCTGACCGCCATGAGCACGACGATGTTTGAGGCGATGGGCCCGGACACCGCCCTGCTGGCCTTCCATGCGCCCGACACGACCCACTTCAGCAACTACGGCGGCTATGAACTGGCGCGCTGTGTGGTGCTGGGAATCATCCAGAACAAGCTGCCCCTGGCCAAGTTTGTCGATCCGGCATACGCCAAATTCGATCCCGCCAAGTTCGATCCAGCGGCCAGCTTCTATCTGCCTATGAGCCCGGAACCGCCAAGAGGAGAGGGTGCCATGGCGCCGCCAGCAAACGCTGCACCGGGGGCACCGCCGACGCGACCGGCACCGCAACCATAGGGCTTTTCGCAACTTAATGCGACCCGGCAACGTATGTAATGCACCGGGCCAATCGAACACTTTGTGTAGCACTACTTACGATGCCTGCGAACGAGATTCAATTTTCACAAAAAGGAAACATTATGCGCAGTTTGACTGGCTCACTCCTTGCCCTCGCCCTCACCGTCACCTTAGCCCACGCCCAGACTGCGCCCCCTGCAGCTCCGGCAACCCCAGCCGCGCCTGGAGCAGCAGCGCCGGGTGCGCCAGGAGCACAGGGCGCAGGACGCGCGACTCGACCGCCGACCTTTTCCGCAACGCCGCAGCCTGTGTTTCCCATTCCGCCCGCAATTACCAAGCCGGTGACGTTCAGTTGCGGGGCGGCCAAGAAAGGCGCGACTGCCCTGAGCGCGAGCAGCATCTACAGCGAGAGCGCAGCGGGCTGGGACATCAAGACCACGCCCAAGGTTGAGGGTGGAATCTGCTCGTCAGACAAGCCGTTCTACTTCTCCATGGCGCTTCCCGAGGGCAACTACCGCATCACGGTGGCGTTCGGCGGGAACGAGGAGTCGAACAATACGGTGCGCACCGAGGCTCGCCGGCTGACGCTGGAAGGGGTTGCGGTGAAGGCCAAGGCCACGGTCACAAAATCCTTTGACGTGAACACTCGTGTTGCGGAGTTCAACAACCCGGACGGGACGCCCAGCAAAGTCCGCCTGAAGAGCCGTGAGTACGGCAACCTGAACTGGGACAATAAGCTGACCATCGAGTTCAACGGGACCAATCCCAGCTTCCACTCCATCTTGATTACTCCGCTGGTGGGTGCGAAGGCCGAGCCGGTTGTCTATCTGGCGGGCGACTCGACGATGGTGGACCAGGACACCGACCCTGGGGCCTCATGGGGGCAGCAGCTTCCGCGCTTCTTCCTGCCTGGGATCGTGATTGCGAATGAAGCTGAATCCGGCGAAACCTCCGCATCCTTCCAGGGCGAGCTGCGTTTCGCCAAGGTGATGTCGATCATTAAGCCGGGCGACTACTTCTTCATGCAGTTCAACCACAACGACCAGAAGCCAGGCGCGGTGCCGCTGGACCGGTACAAGCAGATCCTGGCAGATTTTGCCAAACAAGTACGGGCCAAGGGAGCGACGCCGGTGATTGTGACCGCGCAGCACCGCAGGACCTTCGACGCGAGCGGCCATGTCACCAACTCGCTGGCGGAGTATCCTCAGGCTGCGCGCGATGTGGCTGCGGCCAACAATATCGCGCTGGTCGATCTGACGGCGATGAGCAAGGTGCTGTACGAAGCAGAGGGTCCCGAAGGCAGCAAGCACCTGTTCAATGGGACCGACATCACCCACTTCAACAACTATGGCGCGTACGAACTGGCGCGATGCGTTGTGCATGGCATCCGCGAAGCCAAGCTGCCCATCGCCAAGTTCCTCGATCCCACCGTGCCGGACTTCGATCCCGCGAAGTTCGATCCGTTCGAGACGTTCAAACTCCCCGACTCGCCGAACGGAAGACGTCCCGGCGGCCCGCCAATTCCGGTCGACGACCAGCTGTAGATCGTAGTGATTGCAAACAACGAATAAGCCCACATTGCGCAGCATGCGATGTGGGCTTATTCATGTCTCAGGTAACATCGTTGCGAATTGCCAGCTTACTGCTCACGGTGGTCATCTTCCGGATTCGTTACTGAGCAACCCCCGGTACAGCTCCACAGTTTGGGCGGCGATGGCTTGCCAGGAGAAGGTCTCCTCGACACGTTTACGTCCTGCCGCGCCGAACTTCGCGCATAGCTCCGGATCGGCCATCAGGCGGGCGATGGGTTCGGCCAGATCGCGGGCGAAGCGGGCCGAGTCGAGCGGGAAGCCGGTGACCGGGTCGGCGTCGAAGGGCACCAGGTAGCCAGTGTCGCCATCCACCACCACCTCGGGAATGCCGCCCACCGCGCTGGCCACCACGGGCGCGCCGCAGGCCATGGCTTCCAGGTTGATGATGCCGAATGGCTCGTAGACCGATGGGCAGCAGAAGACGCGGCAGTGGGAGTAGAGCTGGATGGCCTCGGCGCGAGTGACCATCTTCTCGATCCAGACGATGCGTCCACCGGCGGCGCGCGCCGCCTCCACGCCCGCGCGCATTTCGGCGGCTATCTCCGGCGTATCGGGCGCGCCCGCGCACAGCACCACCTGCATCCCGGCGGGCAGATGCTTCACCGCATCGACCAGATGCACGACGCCCTTCTGCCGCGTGATGCGCCCGACGAACAGGACGTAGGGCGAGGCGGGATCGACGCCGTACTTCAGCAGCGCGTCGGTGTCGGCGGTCTTGCGGTACTCCGCCACGTCGATGCCGTTGTAGATGACATGCACGCGGGCCGCGTCCACCTGGGGATAGGCGCGCAGTAATGTCGTCGCGGGTACCGCGCGAGACGGCGATGATGGCGTCGGCGTCGAGGATGGCGGTGCGCTCCATCCAGGAGCTCATGGCGTAGCCCGAACCAAGCTGCTCGGCCTTCCAGGCACGCAGCGGCTCCAGCGAGTGGGTGGTCAGGACGAAGGGAATCCCGTAGAGCTTTTTGGCCAGAAAGCCCGCCATGGCTGCGTACCAGGTGTGGGTATGCACGATGTCGATCTGCGCGAGGTCCTTCATCTGCGCCAGGTTCAGGGCCAGGGCATCGACGGCGGTCTTGAACTTGGCGTCGCAGCCCGGCGGTGATCTGTGGAGCGGGCTGATTGCCGCGCACATGCAGGTTGCCCTGATCGAGCTGCTGCGTGCCCCAGCAGTGCACCTCGACCTCGATCAGCCGGGCCAGCTCGCGGCTTAGATACTCCACATGCACACCCGCGCCGCCATACACTTCGGGGGGAAACTCCCGCGTCATCAAGCCAACCCGCATCGCGCTCGCCACCTCTGAAATTCAGATTGCCTCGCAACAGAATACGCCTTGAAAGTTGCGGCCCACATGGACTAGCGTGATTCCGCACCCCAGTCCGCGACAAAACCACCCGCGGTCAGCAATAATGGGTGCGCCGAAACTCAGAACTCACGGCAGCCGTCTTTGCAAGTACGCCCCGGCCCAGGAATCGACGATTGCACCCGAGGCACTGCCAACCACCAGCTTGGAGAACCCCATGAACCAGCACCAGCGTACACACTCCCTCTGCACGCTTCTCGCCACACTGCTTTCCTGCACCGTACTCGCGTTTGTGCTCGCTCCGGCGCACGGCGCCCAGACCACGGCCAAGCCTGCTGCCGCGCCGAAGCCCGCTGCGTCCGCCGCACGGAAGCCCTCGCCAGCCGCCGCATCGACGGCCTCACCCTCGCTAGCGGCCATACACGCGGCCTTTGCGAATCCGCCGAGCCAGACGCGCCCCATGGTGCGCTGGTGGTGGTTTGGCCCGGCCGTGGTAAAGCCTGAGATCCTGCGCGAACTACAGCAGATGAAGGTAGATGGCGTTCAGGGCGCGGAGATGGCATTCGAGTATGCCGAGGTGCTGGACGACCCGGCGAAGGGCCTGAAGAACCTTCCCTTCCTCTCGCCGGAGATGCTGGACGACGTGACCTACGCGCAGGCTGAGGGACGCAAGCTGGGTCTGCGCATCGATCTCACCCTCGGCTCCGGTTGGCCCTACGGCGGTCCAAACACCCCGCTCTCCGAGGCCATCACAGACATCCGTGTAACCCAGGTCCCTGTGCCCGCGGGCGCTGCTTCAGTCGCAATGCCCAGTCTGCGAGAGGGCGAATCGCTGATTGCGGCCGACATCGCCGACGTCGTTGCAAGCACGGCCGTGCCTGCTCCAGCTCCAGCGCCAGGAGGAGCCATTGCTGGCCGCGGCGGACGTGGCGGTGGGCGTGGAGGCGGCCCGGCTGCGGTCGCGTTTGATGCCACCACCGCCAAGCCGCTTACCGTCTCCGGCAACACAGCCGCGGTGACGCCCTCCAACAAGCCGCGCACTGCGCTCTTCTTCATCCAGAGCCATCCCAGGATGCAGGTGAAGCGCGCCGCCGTGGGGGCCGAAGGATTCGTGCTGGACCACTTCTCGCACGACGCGGTATCGCACTATCTGCAGAAGGTCGGCACACCGTTGATCGGCGCATTCGGCTCGACGCCGCCGTACGCCATCTTCTCCGACTCGCTGGAGGTGGGCGGCTCCGACTGGACCCCTAATATGGCGGCCGAGTTCCAGAAGCGGCGCGGCTACGACCTGATTCCCCACCTTCCGGAGCTTGCCGCTGGAGGCAGCGTTGCCGCCGACACCGTTCGCCACGACTACGGCGAGACGCTGACCGACCTGGTGAACGAGAACTACTTGACGCAGCTCACCGACTTCGCCGTTGCCCATCACACAAAGTTCCGCTCGCAGAGCTACGGTGAACCGGCGGTGGACTTCTCCAGCCAGAACATTGCCTCGCTGGCCGAGGGCGAAGGCCCGCAGTGGCGCGCCTTCTCCACCCTGCGCTGGGCCACCTCCGCCAACCACGTGTTCAACCACGTGGTCACCTCCGGCGAGACCTTTACCTGGCTGCACTCGCCGGTATTCCGCGCCGTACCGCTGGACATGAAGGCCGAAGCCGACATCGACTTCATCATGGGCGAGAACCAGATATTCTGCCACGGCTGGCCCTACTCTCCGCCGGACGGCGAGGTGCCGGAGCCGGGCTGGAGCCTGTATGCCGCTGCGTCGTTCAACAACCACAACCCATGGCACCCTGTGATGCCCGCCGTCACCGCCTACATCGGGCGCATGAGCTACCTGCTGCAGCAGGGCAAGCCCGCCAACCAGGTCGCCGTCCTGATGCCCACCGACGATGCGTGGGCCAGCTTTGCGCCGGGGCGCGCCTCGGTGACCGCGGACATGGGCCGCTATGTGACCCCGGAGCTGATGTCCACCATCCTGTCGGCCGGGTATAACGTCGACTTCATCGACGCCAAGGCCATCAACAAGGTTGGGCTGGGCACCCACCAGATCCTGATCCTGCCAAGCACCGAGCGGATACCCGTGGAGACGCTGAAGAAGATTGCCGCCTACGTTGCAGGCGGAGGCAAGGCGATCGCATTCGGCCGCCTGCCCACGCTTACCCCCGAAGGCAAAGCGCTGGGCGATGCAGGCGCGGACACCTCGGAGATCGCTCTCGTCACCGATACTGCCAGCCTCACCCAGGCACTGCATAACATGGCCAAGCCCGACTTCCAGTTCAGCGCCACCGACGAGGCTACGGTGACGCATCTCGGCTTCATCCGGCGCAAGCTGTCCAACGCCGATTTCTACCTGGTAGTCAACACATCGAATCAGCCCATCGACACTTCGGCAACTTTCGCAACAACGCATAAGTTTGCCGAAGAGTGGGACGTGGACAACGCGACCTCCTCTGCCGCCTCGGCAACAGGCCAGGGCATCCATCTGGACGCCTATGGATCGCGCGTCTTCGTCTTCAGCGACACGCCGTCGACCGCCAAGGCAGCGCCCACGCCGACCAAACAACTCGCCGACCTGAGCAGCGACTGGAAGTTGACCTTTACCGGTCTCAAGAAGTCGGTGGATGTAGCGACTCCCACCGACTGGATTGCCGATCCATCGACCATTCACTACTCCGGCGAAGGCGTCTACACACGGGACTTCACCCTGGCCGCCGCGCCCACCGGAGCGGTTTTTCTACAGCTTGACGGTGGCAAGGCGCAGCCCATCCCCGCTCGCGCCGCGCACATTGCAGCATACTACGACGCGCCGGTGCAGGCGGCCGGTCTGGTCACCATCAACGGCAAATCGGCGGGAGCGCTGTGGCACCCACCCTACCGGCTGGACGTCTCCAAGCTGTTGAAGCCCGGTGTAAACCACATAGAGATCCATGTCTATAACACCGCGCTCAATGCGTGGTCGGCTCTGCCGCCGCACGACTACGCTCCGCTAATTGCAAAGTACGGCGACAAGTTCCAGATGCAGGACCTGAACCTGGTCGCGCCCGTCTCCTCCGGCCTCTTCGGGCCCATCCACCTGGTCGGCGCGGAGAAATAATGGGAGTATTTGCGTCGACTAATCCACGCCCTCTATAGCAGCTCCGAGGACTACTGCCGCTAACGCGCAATAGCCGCGCTACGAATCACAATCCGCGTCGAGTATTCTGAGCGCAGAGCGAAATATGATGCGCAAGCCCAAACTCGGCCAACACTTCCTTGTCGATCAGACTGCGCGGCAGGCCATTGTGGACGCGCTGGGAGATCTCTCCGCGCGCACGGTGATCGAGATCGGCCCGGGACACGGAGCCATCACAACGATCCTTGCCGCGCGCTGCCAGCGGCTGATAGCCATCGAGATCGATGCTGCGCTTGCCGCCGAACTGCGCTTCCGTATGCGCGCCCAGGCCCATGTCGAAATAGTAGAGGCCGACGTTCTCGAAGTTGACCTCGCCACGCTCATCCGGCCGGGCGAGAGCGCGGATGTTGTCGGCAATCTGCCGTACTACATCACCTCGCCGATCCTGATACGGCTGTTTGCGGCCGGAGTGCGTGGTCTGCTGGCACGCGCCGTGCTGATGATGCAGCGCGAGGTTGCCGACCGGTTGAGCGCTGCCCCGGCTGCCGTGAGTACGGACTGCTGTCTGCCACAACGCAGATCAATGCTCGTGTGGAGACGTTGTTCACGCTGCCGCCTGAGGCCTTCTCGCCGCCGCCTGAGGTTACCTCAAGCGTTCTGCGCCTGGAGTTTGCCCCGCGCTTCCATGAGCTGGGCGTGGACGCCGCGGGCTTCGATGCCTTCCTGCGCACCTGCTTCGTGCAGAAGCGCAAAACGCTGGCCAACAATCTGCGTGCCGCCAGCCAAACAGGTTCGCGCAGCTACACAGCGGAAGAGTTGCGCGCGGCGTGGCCGACTGAGATCCCACCCCTGGCCCGCGCCGAATCGCTGGCCCTGGAGCCGCTGGCAATGCTCTACCGCGCACTGGCCGCGCTCCAAAATGCGGAATAAAACTATCTACGCAACTAACGGCTCTGCGCGGGGACCAGCGTGAGCAGAGCACTGGCGCGTGTGCGTACACGCTGCATTACTTCAGGATCGTCGGCAATCGAGCGCAGCGTCGCCGCAATCGTCCCCATCTCCAACGCGTGGCCGTCAGATACTTCACGGGTGAAGGACTCTATCTCCGCGTCCAGACCGAGCCGGTCGTAGCGATGCAGATAATCGAGCTTGCGCCCCTCGTCCAATGTCTCAGCAATGCCTTGGAAGATATCGGTGAGGGTCTGGACATCCTTGTTTTCGGTGTAGTTGTAGGCGCAGGAACCGATGACTCCATTCATGCCATAGTAAGTGAGCGTCTTCTTTCCCGTATCGGCAACATTCTTCGCAGTGGAGGCGCAGGAGATATTGAAGTAGTTCAGGCTGTGAGCAAGGGCGAAGACCTTTGCGGCGTTGGCGACAGATACATGAAAGCTCTTCACGGCAAATGGCTGCGAAGATGGTGGAGTATCGAAATGGCTAACGCTTACGGGCAATTCCTCGCCCGCATACGAACCCATTCCGGCATCCGTAATATCAAGGTGATAGCGCGGCACCTGCAGGCCGGGACGTTCGAAACGCAACTCTACGGAATCGGGCGCTCCGTCAAATTGAGCGCCCTGAACTGGAGTCCCGACTGCCGGGGGCGCGGGCGTCTTCTGCTGCGCATGGAGGTAAGCAGGAGAGGCAGCCGCCACCAGCGTGACGAGCAGGGCGGCCATCATACCAAGACGAGCTGAGTTCACCGGCCCGCTCCTTGCAACAGTAGCGTCTGCGCGGTGTGGATGTGGCAGATGGCGATGGCGAGCGCGTCGGCGGCGTCGGGCGACTCGGGAGGGCGGTCGAGGGCGAGCAGCCGGGTGACCATGAACTGCACTTGTTCTTTTGCGGCGAGGCCGTAGCCAGTGACGGAGGACTTGATGGAGAGCGGCGCGTACTCGGCCACGGTGAGGCCGCAGGTGGCGGCGGCCAGCATAGCGACTCCTCGGACCTGGCCCAGCTTGAGTGCGGACTTGACATTGGCCGAGAAGAAGACCTCCTCGATGGCGACGCAGTCCGGCGCGTGCCGGGTCATCAGCGCGGTCAGCTCCTGATAGACCTGCGCCAGACGCAGCGGCGTCTTCTCTTTTTTGTTGAGTCGAATGGTACCCGCGGCGATGTGGACCAGACGCGGTTCGCGCGCGGCGCTATCCATCTCCACCACGCCGTAGCCGGTGTACTCCGTCCCGCAGTCAATGCCAAAAGCCCGCATGGGAGAAGTTTATCTTAGTGGGGGTCCTGGGACACGAGCGCTAAAACGGTCTCGAATTATTCCGCTTATTTATTCAGCCGACCCGTAATGAAGTCGATGAGAAAGACCTCAATAACCCAAAAGGCCAGCGACAACAGGGCAAACACATGGAATGAATGCCATGGAATGATTTTCAAGGACAACAGGTATATATATGCAATATAAATAATCTTGGTTGGTGAGAATATCGAGGCAGATAACTTCTTAACTTCTTCCATCATTCCCCTCCATCATTAACTAGACGACATGCCCGCCGACCTCATGCATATACGGGATACGTCATTATCCCCCAACCTACCGGCTATTTTTAGAATCCTCCGGCCGGGAACTTACTTAGATACTCACTGAATATAAGTAGTTACGGGACCGGTCCATGACTGTCTGTGGTTCCAACTACTTTGAGATCCCATCCAGCGGAGAGCTGGCGGAGGCATAGAGGCGGCGCGCCATGCGACCGGAGAGAAAAGCCTGGCGGCCTGCGAGAACGCCATGCCGCATGGCCTCGGCCATCAGGATGGGATCGTGCGCGGAGGCGATGGCGGTGTTCATCAAGACGCCGTCGAAGCCGAGCTCCATGGCGACGGTAGCGTCGGAAGCCGTGCCCACTCCGGCGTCCACAATCAGCGGCACATCGGCGATCAGCTCGCGGAGGATGCGCAGGTTGGCGGTGTTCTGTAGGCCGAGACCGCTGCCGATGGGCGCGCCAAGAGGCATGACGGCGGCGGCGCCCGCGTCGATCAGGCGGCGGGCAAATACGATGTCGTCGGAGGTGTAGGGCAGGACGGTGAAGCCCTCCTTGACCAGCACGCGCGTGGCCTCCAGGGTCGCCTGAATGTCTGGGTAGAGGGTCGATTTGTCGCCGATCACCTCGATCTTGACCCAGTCGGAGAGGCCGACTTCTCGCCCGAGGCGCGCGGCGCGAATCGCTTCGTCGGCGGTGAAGCAGCCGGCGGTGTTGGGCAGAAGGAAGAAGCGCTTGGGATCGATGAAGTCGAGCAGCGACTCGCTGCTGCGGTCGAGGTTGACGCGGCGCACGGCGACGGTGACCATCTCCGCGCCAGAGGCTTCGATGGCGGCCCTGGTCTCGGGGCCGTCCTTGTACTTCCCCGTTCCAACAATGAGGCGAGAGTGAAAGGAGCGGCCTGCAATGACGAGAGGTTCCATGGAAGACAGTTTACAGTTGCAGGTTGCAGGTTGTCAGTTGCAGACAGAAACACAAAGCCCGCACCGGTGGGGCGCGGGCTCTGCGGCGGTGAGCTGTTGAGATTGACCTGAGGCGTCCTTGCCCGGACGGCCCTCGGCGCAGGATTGCGGAATCGCCGAACTACATGCACAGCCAAGAGCAGGACGCTCTAAGCCTCAGTCACCTCACGTAGCGTTGTGCAACTGTCACTGTCAATTTTCATAGGCTGGACCATCCTCCTTTCCCGTGTTCCTAGACTGTATCGCGGCGAACGGGAAGAAATCAAACGCGCGGGAGAGCACGGGGAGGTTTTTCGGCATCTTACAGGTGCGCCTGAAGACAGAAACGTGGAGGGATGCACCGATGAAACTTGCAACGATCGCCGGACTGCTTTTGATTGTGCTGGGCATCGCTGGATTTGCCGTAGGGGGCGTGAGCTTTACGCACGAGAAACAGGATGCGAAGGTCGGTCCCTTGGAGATCGACCACCAGTCGACCAGTACAGTGCCCATACCGCCAGTACTGAGCGGGATAGCGCTGGCAGGGGGAATTGCGCTTGTGATCGTGGGGAGGAAAAGCTGAGGGTGTTGCGGGGAGAAGTTGGGGTGGGCAGCATGCAGTTGGAGTGACATATATCCTATGGGGGTATGTTATATTTTGTTAGATGGCGTCACGCAAGCCGTCGCACAACACGAACAAGGACGGCTCTGGCGGCATGATTGTTTGCACCCTATTCACACTGCGCGTTCAGGATGGAAGGTGGATGCTTCCTCTTACGCGACGATATAAGGCACTGGCAGCGCACCTGATACCAGTCCTGATGGGTGTGTCACTGTTGGGCATTGCGCAGGTGGAGGCTGCGGCGCAGTCGATGAATGTGGCGCTGGCGGATGCGGAGCGACCGACGCATGTGCGGCCAGAGGGGCCGCCCGCGGCTGAGCAGCCCGCGACCCCGACGTTCTTCCCTCACCCCGGCGGCACGCGCTACTACGTCGCCGGCCAGGCCAACATCATCTTTCAGGCGCATGGGCCGTTCCACTCGCCTTACGAAGGGTCGAACAGCCTGCTAGGACGCGGCGAGTATAAGACGTCGCTGGTGGGCACGCTGTATCTGGGCGTGGAGTTGGTGCGCAATCCCGCACGCCATTTAGAGGCATTTTATGACGAAGAGTCTGCCGGTGGGCGGGGTATTAGCGAGGCGGTCGGTCTGGCGGGCTTTACCAACCTGGACGTGGTGCGCAACCCGAACCTCGGCCCCATCCCCTATATGGCTCGCGTGCAGTTGCACCAGACCATCGGATTATCGAGCAAAACCGTGGCCTCCGCGCGCGGACCGTTCTCGCTGGCAACCGAGGTTTCGGAGCGGCGGCTGGAGCTGCGTGTGGGCAAGATGGGGCTGCCTGACTTTTTCGATTTGAACAGTGTCGGCACCGACAGCCACCTGCAGTTTCTCAACTGGACCACAGACAACAACGGCGCATGGGACTACGCCGCCGACACGCGGGGCTACACCTACGGCGCAATCGCGGAGTACGACGACAAGGACTGGTCCGCGCGCTATGGGGTTGCGTTGATGCCGACCGTTGCCAACGCCATCCTTCTGGACTGGAACCTGAGGCGTGCCAGCGGGCAGAACATGGAGGTGGAATGGCGTCACGGTCTGCTGGGCGGCTTGCTCTCGCCTGACCGCAAAGGTGCAATGCGTGTGCTGAGCTACGTGAACCACGCGCACATGGGACTCTATCGCGATGCAGTGAAGGCCTATCTGGCAGGCGCCGATCCCACCCCCACGATCACTCTGCATGAGAAGTTTGGCGCGGTGAAGTATGGCTTCGGTTTGAACGCTGAGCAGGAGTTAACCGGCAACCTGCGCGTGTATGGGCGATTCGGGTGGAACGAGGGACAGCACGAGAGCTTTGCCTACACCGAAGTGGACCAGACCATTAACTTCGGCGGAGACTACTCCGGCAGAGTGTGGGGACGGGCAAACGACAAGGTGGGACTTACGTTTGTTTCTAATGCCATCAAGCGCGACCACCAGCAGTACCTGAAGCTGGACGGGCTGGGATTTCTGCTGGGCGATGGAAAGCTGAACTACGCGCGCGAGAACATTGTGGAAGGCTACTACACCCTGCACGCCTGGCGCGGTCTCTCCTACGCGCTGGACGCGCAGTACATTAACCACCCCGGCTACAACCAGGACCGCGGGCCAGTGCTGGTGGAGAGCGTCCGCATGCATGTGGACTTCTGACTGCAGTTGTCGGTTGCAGGTTGTAAGTTGAGAGCGGGAAGCTGCTGGGACTTATACTTCAATCGTGACCTCGCCAACCCTCTTCGAACTGTTCGGATTCCTGCTTGGCCTGCTGTTTGGCAGCTTTTTGAACGTCTGCATCTCCCGGCTACCGGAGCACGAGTCCATCGTAAAGCCGCGCTCGCACTGTATGGCGTGTGGGCACGCGATTCGCTGGTACGACAATCTACCGGTTGTGAGCTGGCTGTTGTTGCGTGCGCGATGCAGGGATTGCAAGGCGCGCATCTCGTGGCGCTATCCGGCGGTGGAGTTGGCGGTGGGGGTCTGGTTTGCTTACATGGCCGGTCGTGTATTGGCACTTGGTACTGCCAGTGAGTGGACAGATTTGCATCCGCCCGCGAACTATATCTATGGAGATATGGCTTGTATCGTCGGGATCGCCATCCTCGGCTTTCTGCTAATTGGCTTGATGGTGATGGACTGGCAGACGCAGCGGCTGCCGGACGCATTCACGCTGACCGGCATCGGCATCGGCTTTCTTCTCACCAGCGTGCAGGCATATTTCCTGGCGCCGGGCCAAGGCGATATTGTGATCGACACAACTCACCAGCTCCGTCTCAGCAGCCCGGGCAGTTTTCAGTCGCAGGGGAACGTATTTATGACCGGCACTGAAGCACTGGTGCTGGGGCGCATCGCTGCTATCGCGGGTGCGGCACTGATTCTGCTGACGGTGCGCTGGGTCTACAAGGCACTGCGCAAACGAGACGGCATGGGCCTGGGCGATGTGAAGCTGCTGGCGATGATCGCTGCGTTCCTGGGTTTCGGCCAGACGCTGCTCGCCCTGTTTGCCGCAGTGCTGGCGGCCAGCATCTACGGCATCCTGTTGATCGCCCGGCGACGTGCCACTGGAAACAGCAAGCTCCCCCTGGGCAGCTTTCTGGCGGCCGGTGGACTGTTCGCCGCGCTGCTGGGGCCGACGATCGTCGCCTGGTATGCAGGACTGCTGCGGTGAGAGTGCCGGTGAGAGTGCCGATGAGAGTGCTATAGACCGGGCTTTCAGCCCTCTGCCTTCATCCGAACCTCTTCATGGGGCTGCGCCCCATGCTGATATAGGACGTGCCCTCGGCCCTGGGTTTGGGGAACGGCGATCTGCCTCAGTTGGAGTGTGTGCGACTGGGCGGTCGTGGGTCAATTTGGTAAAGGCAACGACAGAGATTCTGACTCTGCGCGTCAGAATGACGCCGCTGAGTGTGCCAACTGACCCACTACCGGTTGGGCGGTTTACTTGACACTTGACCGCCCCAAATCTAGAGTCAAAGATGGCGCATGACGAGCTACCCATACATCTGGAACTACCTTCCCCTAGCGCTTCATATCGCGGGTGCGATGGGGATTGCCGGCGGCATGGTGGCCGCTTCGTACCTGATCGGCAAGCACAGAATCTACCGCACCAAGATGGAACCCTATGAGTGCGGCATGGACCCCGTGGGCGACTCGCGAGGCCGCTTTTCCGTGCGCTTCTACATGGTTGCGATGCTATTCATCCTGTTCGACGTGGAGGCGGTCTTCCTGCTTCCCTGGGCGGTCATCTTCCGCCGTCTGCCGGGCATTACCGGATCGGCGATGTTCGGCTTTTGGGAGATGCTGGTCTACCTCGGCTTTGTGGCCGTCGGCCTGTTTTATGTGTGGAAGAAGGGCATTCTGAACTGGTCTTACGACCGGGGAGACCAATAGATGTACGAGCCTGTGAGCGCGCTGAGCGGCAAAACCGTCGTCTTCGCGGCAATGGCGGAGAATCCAGCAGTAGTCGCGCTGGCCGAGCTCGCCACGGATGCCAAGTTCGATCGCAATGAACTGACGATTACGGTAGCCCGCGAGTCCATCGTTGCCGCATGTGAGGCGGTGAAGACCGCCGGATATAACTTCTTCGAGGATGTGACGGCGGTGGACTGGTATCCGCAAGAGCCGCGCTTCCAGCTCTCGTACCACATCGTGTCGCACAGCCTGAAGCAGCGGGTGAGGCTGCGCGTGCTGTTGGACTCCAGCGACGCAAGCGTTCCGTCCATCACACCGGTGTGGCCCTCGGCAAACTTTTACGAGCGCGAGGTCTTCGACCTCTTCGGCATCGACTTCCCCGGCCATCCGCGCCTCACCCGCATTATGATGCCGGAGGACTGGCAGGGCCATCCGCTGCGCAAGGACTATCCGGTGGAAGGCTATAGATAACAAGTTCAAGATTCATGGCACGATTTTCGAGGCGAGGGCAGGGCCCATGGCACCGGTAGCAGCACCCGACAGAATCACCCCCGGAGTAGAAGACGTCGTTGCCGACGCGAAGCTGCATGGCAGCGCTGGCACGGGCGAGCACTCCATGGTGTTGAACATGGGCCCGCAGCATCCGTCGACCCACGGCGTGTTGCGCGTTGTGATTGAACTGGATGGCGAGATTGTGGTGGCGCTGGCGCCGGACATTGGCTATCTGCATACCGGCATCGAGAAGACATGCGAGGCGAAGTTCTATCAGCAGGTGGTGCCGCTGACCGATCGCGTCGACTACCTGTGCCCGATGACCAACAACCTGGCCTACTGCCTTGCGGTAGAGAAGTTGCTGGGTCTGGGGATTCCCGAGCGCGCGCAGCTCATCCGCGTATTGCTTAACGAGATTACGCGCATCCAGTCGCACCTCATCTGGCTGGGCACACACGCCATGGACATCGGCGCGCTCACCATGTTCCTGTACTGCTGGCGCGAGCGCGAGGCCACCCTGCGCATCTTCGAGGCGGTCAGCGGACAGCGCATGATGACCAGCTACTTCCGCATCGGCGGCCTTGCGCTGGAGCCGCCCAAGGGATTCTACGAGTCGATTCAGGAGTTCCTGGACGCGATGCCCGCGCACATCGACCAGTATGAAGGACTGCTTACCGGTAATCCTATTTGGATGGGACGGCTGAAGGGCGTTGGCTATCTTTCTGCCGCGGACGCAATTGCGCTGGGAGTGACCGGCCCGCCTCTCCGCGCCAGCGGCGTGGACTGGGACCTGCGCCGCGACATGCCCTACTCCGGTTACGAAAAGTTCAAATTCGATGTGCCCGTCAGCAACGGCGGTGATGTGTGGGCGCGCTACACCGTGCGCATGCTGGAGATGCGCGAGAGTGTGAAGATATGCCGGCAGGCGATGGCGATGCTGGAGGGCCTGCCTCGCCGAGCGGACGGAAAGCCCGGGCCGATTGTGGCCGACGCGCCCAAGATCGTGCTGCCCAACCGCGAAAAGATGAAGACCGAGATGGAGGCGCTGATCCATCACTTCAAAATCGTGACGGAGGGCTTCGCCGTGCCCGCGGGCGAGGTCTATCAGGCCGTCGAGAGCCCCCGCGGCGAGATGGGATACTACGTCGTGTCCGACGGCACCGCCAAGCCGTATCGCGTCCATATGCGCAACCCGAGCTTCGCCACGCTGCAGGCCCTGGAGACGATGTGCAAGGGACGGCTGATCGCGGATGTGGTCGCGGTGATTGGAAGCATCGATATTGTGCTGGGGGAAATCGATCGCTAGGAGGAGACATGTTAGGTCCATTGAGTCCAGAAGATAGACAACTACAACGCGCTGGAAGATTGCCTCAAGAGACCAGGGACTATCTGGACTCCAAGAAGCCATCCACTCTGCAAGCGATACTTTGGGGTGTTTCAGTGTTCGGCCTTTTCGGCTGCATCATTGTGCAACTGATTCGCGAAATTTTTAGGTCTTGATCGATACAGCAGTCCATCGCGAGCTTTGGATTTCGTGGGCTTCCCTGCTCCGCTCCTACGCAGCGGCCCACGGGATGAGTAAAGCGCAGCAGGCGTTGGTTGAAGTTGGAGAAGAAGAGATCGTAGTGCGGTACGGCAGCAAGTGGATTCGCTTTACGCACGAGGAGATGGAATCGAGCGACGGCAGCAGGGTTTGGTTCGCTCTGAATGAAGATGGAACGGTAACGCTGGACGGTAAGATGGAAGAGATGGATTTTGCAGCCGAACGGGCAACGCGGGAGCTGATGCAGTGAGCAAGATACTTGCAAAGGGCCAACGGCCCGCTCTATACCAGCCCAGGGCAACGCCCTGGGTCATCGGCAACGCCGTAAGACAGAGGGCTGAAGGCCCGACCTATAGCCTTCCGATCGCCGCAAAGGACTTTGCCGTATGAGCAAGATTGCCAAATCGATCTTTACCCCGAAGCTGGCCGACTACTTCGACCACCTGGTAACGATATATCCGGTGAAGCGCTCGGCTCTCATTCCCATGCTGCTATACGCGCAGGACGAGATTGGCTACATCTCCGAGGCCGTCATCCAGGAGATTGCTCAGCGGCTGGACCTGTTCGATCTCGACGTGCGCAGCGTGTTGAGCTACTATTCCATGCTGCGGACCAAACCGGCGGGCAAATTCAACGTGCAGGTATGCACCAACATCAGTTGCATGTTGCGCGGGGGCTACGAGATTCTGGACCACTGCAAACGGAGGCTGGGCATCGAGAACAAGCAGGTGACGGCGGACGGACTCTTTTCACTGGAGGAAGTGGAATGCATCGGCGACTGCTGCTCCGCCCCGGCCATGCAGGTGAACTATGAGTTCCACGACGAGCTGACGCCGGCGAAGGTGGACGAGATCCTGAATGAGTACGCGACCGGTGTAGCAAAGGACTGGAAGTAATGCCGCGACTTGTCTCCCATCCCGACGAGGTCAAAGTGCTATCGCGGCGCTTCGGCCAGGGCGCGGCGAAGATCGACCGCTACATCGCGATGGACGGCTACGCGGCGGTGCAGAAGGCCATTGCACAAGGCCCCGATGCCATGCCCGGCTGGATCATCGATACCATGAAGGCCAGCGGACTGCGCGGGCGCGGCGGCGCGGGCTTCCCTACGGGCATGAAGTGGAGCTTTGTGCCGAAGAGCTCGGCCAAGCCGAAGTACGTTTTAGTAAATGGCGACGAGAGCGAGCCCGGTACCTGCAAGGACCACATCCTCTTCCGCGAAGACCCGCACGCAGTGATCGAGGGCACCATCATCGCGGGCCTCGCCATCGGCGCTAAGACCGGCTTTATCTATCTGCGCGGCGAGTATCGCTACCTGCTCAACATCATGGAGAAGGCCGTAGCGGACGCGTATGCATGCGGCTTCCTGGGCAAGAATATCTTCGGCTCGGGAATCGATTTCGACATCATCACACAAACCGGCGCGGGCGCGTACGAGGTGGGCGAAGAGTCGGCGCTGATGGAGTCGTTGGAGGGCAAGCGCGGCGTGCCCCGCATCCGTCCGCCGTTCCCCGCGGTGGTGGGACTGTACGGCGGGCCGACCATCATCAACAACGCGGAGACCATCGCCAACGTGCCCCATATTTTACTGATGGGCGGAGAGGCTTACGCCCGGCTGGGCACGGAGCGCAACGGCGGAACACGCCTGTTTAGTATTTCCGGCCATGTAGTCCGGCCCGGCGTGTACGAACTGCCCATGGGCTACCCGCTGCGCAAGGCGATCTACGAGGTTGCGGGTGGGATTCTCGACGGTCGGGAGTTGAAGGCCGTCGTTCCCGGCGGCGCGTCCTGCCCGGTGCTGCGCGCCGACGAAATCGACATTGGGCTGGACTTCGACCAACTGGCCAAGGCCGGGTCGATGCTCGGGTCGGGTGGGATTGTGGTGCTCGACGAGACGGTCTCCATCGTCGAGTTCGCGCTGCGGACGATCAAGTTCTATCAGCACGAGAGCTGCGGCTGGTGCATTCCCTGCCGCGAAGGCACCGACTGGATCAAGAAGACGCTGACCCGCGTGTACGAGGGCGGCGGCGCGAAGAAGGACATCGACACAGTGCAGTATGTCGCGGAAAACATGATGGGCCGGACATTCTGCCCGTTCGGCGACGCAGCGGCGATGCCTACGCTCGGCTTCGTCAAAAAATTTCGCAAGGAGTTTGAGGACTACATCGAAGGCAGGAAGGCGGGAACGCCATTGATGACGGAGGAGAGCAATTTGGTTGGTGCGGAACATTGAGCAATCGCGGTTTGTCGGTCATTGTGCTGCTTGCGCTGGCCTTCGCAGTATTTGTTCTCGGTGTACTGATCCACACGAGAATGCAACGCCGAAGCGCAGACCAGGAGATTTTGCTTCAGAGGTCGCACCAGAATTGAACGGGACAAGCGATGCCGCTGACTGCACGGGAGATCATTCGGAAGATTGAAGCGGCAGGTTGGCGGTTTCTGCGCCAGAAAGGCAGTCATCGCGTTTACGTTCACGACTCGATGCCCGGACTCGTCATCGTCCCAGTACACAAAGGCGATTTACCATATGGAACAGAGCGAAAAATACTAAAGGACGCGGGGCTCCTATGAAAAAGACATTTCTGGTTGTCTACGAGAAGGGCAGGAAGAACTACGGCGGATTCGCTCCGGACGTTCCCGGCTGCATTTCGCTTGGTGACACTTTGGACGAGATTCGCGCAAACCTGCTGGAGGCCTTGCAGCTCTACATGGACACCGCCGTCGAACTTGGCTATCCGGTGCCAGAGCCAACTAGCAGCAGCATAACTCTGCCCGTCGAAGGCGAGACCGATCCCAAGACCACTTACGTCGTCGAGCGGCTCACCGTCAACATTCCACGCGCAAAGACACCCAAGCGGAAGCTCCACAAAGTCCGGCAAACCGTAACCGCCAAGCGCCGTGTCATGCAGGCTGCCTAAGGAATTTGATGGCTGATGTAACCATTACCGTGGATGGCAAGAAGATCACCGCGCCGGCAGGCTCGTTGCTGATTGAGGTGTGCAAGAGCGCGGGCATCGAGATTCCCGCCTTCTGCTACTACCCCGGCCTCAGCCTGCAGGCGGCATGCCGCATGTGCGTCGTCCGCCAGGAAAAAGTGCCCAAGCTGCAGACCGCATGCACCACGCAGATCGCCGAGGGGCAGGTCTTCTTCACCGACACGCCGGAGGTGGTGCAGGCGCGCAAGGCCACGCTGCAACTGCTGCTGGGCAACCATCCGCTGGACTGCCCGGTGTGCGACGCGGGCGGCGAGTGCGAGCTGCAGGACATGACCTTCAAGTACGGCGCGGCGGACAGCTTCTACGCCGAGCCGAAGAACCATCGCGAGGAGCAGAAGTGGTCGCCGGTGGTGTACTTCGACCGGCCACGATGCATCCTTTGTTACCGCTGCGTGCGCGTCTGCGGCGAGGGCATGGACGTGTTCGCGCTGGGGGTTGAGAACCGCGGCTCGTCGTCGGTCATCGTGCCCAACGTGCCGGCACAGCTCTCGCCCGACAACCTTGCACATCTGGACTGCGAGCAGTGCGGCATGTGCATCGACATCTGCCCGGTGGGTGCGCTCACCAGCGGGGCGTACCGGTATAAGACGCGGCCGTGGGAGATGAACCACGTTGCCACCGTCTGCACCCATTGCGGCGACGGATGCAAGACGACGCTGGGGGTGCGCTCCACGGCGGACGGATCGGAGATCGTGCGCGGCGACAACCGCGACAAGTCGGGCATCAACGGTGATTTTTTATGCAACAAGGGACGTTACGCATTCGACTTCGCCAACAGCAGCAAGCGAATCACGCAGCCGCTGGTGCGCCAGCCCAACGGCGAGCTGAAGCCCGTCAGTTGGGAGGAGGCGCTTACCCATGTCGGCAATAAGTTTACTGAGCTGCTGGACACACGCGGCGGCAGGAGCTTCGGCGTGATCGGCGGCAACCGCCTGACCAACGAAGAGGCCTACCTGCTGCAGAAGTTTGCCCGTTCCGTGCTGCACACCAACAACATCGACCACCATCGCACGGCGGACTTTGTAGCCTTTGCGCAATCGCTGGCCGGGACCGCGGGCCGCGCGGCGTCGCTGCACGACACGCTCACCGCCAAGGCCGTGCTGCTGGTGGGCGGCGATCCCACCAACCAGTGCCCTGCCACCGCGTGGAACCTGCGCAGCAACGTCCGCCATAACGGAGCGCGACTTTACATCGCGAACAGCGCGGAGATCAAACTGCGCCGCCAGGCCAGGGCCTTCCTGCTGGTCGCAGAGTACGGCTATGGCGCGCTGGCCGCTTACCTCGCGGGCGACGACTCTTTGTCCTACGCAGTCTCCACCGACAGCGATGCGCTGGCAGGCTTCCGTGACGCTCTCAAGAGCGAGGAATCGCTGCTGGTCCTGATCGGCAACGAACTGCGCGGCGCGGAGTTGAAGCGTCTGATCGACTTCGGGTTGACGATTCCGGGTGCCAAGTTCGCCCTGTTGGCCGACTACGCCAACTCACGCGGCGCTTCCGACATGGGTCTGTTGCCCGACCTGCTGCCCGGCTACACACCCATCGGGCCCATCGACACCTCGGACCCAGCCAGCCGCATCGCACTCGAGTACCAGTCACCCACCTCTCCCGGCCTGGATCTGCTGGAGATATTCGACGCCGCAGCCGGGGGCAAACTCTCCGCGCTCTACGTTGTGGGCGCCAACCCCGTCGCGCGCTACGAGGTCGATCCCGCAACCCTCAAGGACACCTTCGTCGTGGTGCAGGAGATGTTTCTCACCGAGACCGCCGCGCTGGCCGACGTGGTGTTGCCGGCCGCGAATCTTTACGAAAAATCCGGATGCGTCGTCAACAGTTATGGCGATGTGCAGCAGGTGAAGAAGGCCGCGGACCGCGCGGGCGTGCGCACGGACTTCGAGATGATCGTGCGTATTGCCAGCAAGATGGGCGCGGACGTACGCAAATTGGTCCCGTTTGGGCCTGCCGGCAACACCGCAGGGACCCGCGCCGACATGGGCCAGACGCGCGGCGCGGAGTCTGGCGAGGCCGATCGCCACGCCGTATGGCTGACCGCCAACAACCTGGAGCCGCGCCTCAGCCCCTTCGATCCCAGCGCCATACTGGAAGAAATTCAGCGGTTGGTCCCGGGCTATAAGCTGCTGCGCCTGCAACTGCTCTCGGGCAACGACCAGCACCTCTCGCCCGCGACTGCACCCATCCGCGACGAAGCGGGCCTGGTGCAGATCGGCAACCGCCGCGACCTGGTGCTGCCGGCCAACGACACGCTCTTCACCTCCGGGTCGCTTGGCCGCTACTGTGCGGGCCTCAACCAATTGCAACATTACCAGCCACGGCAAACCCTTATCCAGATCGACACCAAGACGGTAGTGGACTAGACACTGAGAGACCCTGTGAACCACCTAACCAACTTCGAAGTCTTCCTGCTGCTGAGTGTGCTCAAGGTCGCGGTGGTGCTGGTGATCGCGCTGCTTGGCGTGGCCTACACCGTACTGCTGGAGCGCAAGCTGCTGGCGCGCATGCAGAACCGCTGGGGCCCCAGCCGCGTCGGCCCCTTCGGCCTGCTGCAGCCGCTGGTGGACGGCGCCAAAAGCTTTCTGAAAGAAGACATGAACCCGCTCGCGGTCGAGCGTCCCCTGTTCATCCTGGCGCCCATCATCGCACTGGGCTGCGCGCTCATCTCCGTCTCCGTGGTGCCGTTCGGCGCGGTCACACGCGTGCAGGGCGTGGACCTGTTCCAGATCGCCAATGTGAACATCGGCCTGCTGGTGATTCTCGGTGTCACATCGATCGGCGTATATGGCATCACGCTCTCCGGCTGGTCGTCGAACAATAAATATTCTCTGCTCGGGTCGCTGCGTTCCACCGCGCAGGTCATCAGCTACGAACTTGCGCTTGGTCTCTCGCTGGTAGGCGTGGTGCTACGCGCGCAATCGCTCAACCTGCGTGTCATTGTCGACAGCCAGGCAGCTCACGGCATACTCTCCTGGAACATCTTTGGCGGCTTTCAGTTCGTCGCCTTCTTCATCTACCTGATGGCGGCGTTCGCCGAGACCAACCGCGCGCCCTTCGATCTGCCCGAGGCGGAAAATGAACTGGTCGCCGGCTATCACACCGAGTACAGCTCCATGAAGTTCGCCATGTTCTTCATGGCCGAGTACGCCAACATGATCACGGTAAGCTGCGTCGCCACGCTTCTGTTTCTGGGCGGATCGAGCAGCGTCTTCGGACACATCTTCGACG
Organism: uncultured Acidobacteriaceae bacterium; assembly: GCA_963799175.1. GTDB lineage: Bacteria > Acidobacteriota > Terriglobia > Terriglobales > Acidobacteriaceae > Edaphobacter. Next base: position 55,791 of record CAWCWC010000014.1, read on the forward strand.
GCTTCCTCAATACACCGGTCGCGAATGCTATCTTTCCGGTCTGCTGGTTCGTGGCCAAGGTCTTTGCATTTCTCGCTCTTTACATCTGGGTGCGCGGCACGCTGCCGCGCTTCCGTTACGACCAGTTGATGGGCTTCGGCTGGAAATTTCTGCTGCCGCTGGCCATGGCCAACATCATCGTCACCAGCTTTATTCTCGCGGTGCGGGGCTGACTCCGCACTGCTTTACAATCGGAAGTACCGCAACGATTTAATACTTGATTTAGAAATCCTTTTTCCTTGTCTTTCAGAAGGATCGACGAAACGACATGCAACTGGCACTCTTCATCGTGTTCGGCGCACTTGCCCTGGGCGGGGCATTGAACCTGCTGCTGCAGCGCCACCCCATCCACAGCGCGCTGTCGCTGGTGGTGGTGATGATGTCGCTGGCCGTCCTCTACTGGTCGCTGGGCGCGGAGTTTCTGGCCGCCGCGCAGGTCATCGTCTACTCGGGCGCCATCATGGTGCTCTTCGTCTTCGTCATCATGCTGCTGAACGCCGGCGAGGAGGAACACACGCAAGGCAGCCGCGCGGCGTACTCGGTTGGCTTCCCCGGCGCGGCGGCCATCTTCTGCCTGCTCAGCTTTGTCTTTCTATCTGAGAAAGACGCGCTGCAAACCACCAACATCGGTGGCGATCTGAGCAGCGCGGTGGACAACATCGCCCAACTCAGCGCAATGCTGTTCACCCGGCAACTACTTCCCTTCGAGGTGACCTCGGTGCTGATCCTGGTGGCCATTTTGGGCGCAGTCGTACTGGCGCGGAGGGAGCAATAGCATGGTGCCCACCGCGTATTACCTCGTCCTGGCTGCGATGCTCTTTTCCATCGGAATCGCCGCGTTCCTCATCAAGCGCAATGTGATTACCATCTTCATCTCCATCGAGCTGATGCTCAACGCCGTGAACCTCACCTTTGTCGCCTTCGCCCACATGTGGCACCAGGTGAGTGGACAGATCTTCGTCTTCTTCGTGATGGTAGTCGCCGCAGCAGAGGCAGCGGTCGGCCTGGCCATCGTCCTCTCCATCTTCCGCACCCGCCAGACACTGAACGTCGACGAGATCGACCTGATGAAATCATGAACCCCATGCCCTGGAGCTACGTTTGGTTCATTCCGCTGCTGCCCTTCGCCGGCTTCCTGATCAACGGGACGCTGGGGCGAAGGCTTCCGCGTGTCATGGTCAGCACGGTGGCCCTACTATTCACGGCGCTGCCTGCTGCGCTTGTCGCGTGGTTGTGGGAGACGATGTGTGTTACGGGCACGCCGAGTTCCGTCGAATCGACGGTCCGTCCCTCTGGGTTTGACTGGATCGACATCACCGGTCTGCACATCGACTTCGCATTCACCGTTGACCACCTCACGTTGATCATGCTGGCGGTGGTCACCGGCGTCGGCTTCATCATCCACATCTACTCGGTTGGATACATGGCGCACGAAGAGGGCTACTGGCGCTTCTTCGCCTATCTCAACCTCTTCATGTTCTTCATGTCGGTGCTGGTGCTGGCCGCCAACTTCCTGCTTCTCTTTGTCGGCTGGGAAGGCGTGGGCCTGGCCAGCTACCTGCTGATCGGCTTCTACTTCAAGAAGACCTCCGCCGCGAACGCCGGCAAAAAAGCATTTATCGTCAACCGCATCGGCGACTTCGGCTTTCTGCTGGCGATGTTTCTGCTGATCGTGCACTTCGGCAGTCTGGACTTCAAGGAGGTTTTCTCCATCCTGGCGCAGAATCCGGAGTGGCAACAACAGGGCGCGCACTTCCTGCCCACGATTGCGCTGATGTTGCTGCTGGGCGCAGCCGGTAAGTCCGCCCAGATTCCCCTGTACATCTGGCTGCCCGATGCGATGGAGGGCCCGACGCCGGTCTCCGCGTTGATCCACGCGGCCACCATGGTGACGGCCGGGGTCTACATGGTGGCGCGCTGCCACCCGCTGTTCGACAGTTCGCCGCTGGCGCTGACCGTGGTTGCGGTGATGGGCGCGGCCACGGCTATCTTCGCGGCGTCCATCGGCATGGTGCAGCACGACATCAAGCGCGTGCTGGCCTACTCCACCATCTCGCAGCTCGGATACATGTTTCTGGCCTGCGGCGTGGGGGCCTACGCTGCCGGAATCTTCCACCTGCTGACGCACTCGTTCTTCAAGGCGCTGCTGTTTCTCGCCGCTGGTTCGGTGATTCACGCGCTCTCCGGCGAGCAGGACATGCGCAATATGGGCGGGCTGCGCACGCGCACTCCCATTACCTTCTGGACCATGAGCGCAGGCGTCTTTGCCATCGCAGGCATTCCGCCGTTCGCGGGGTTCTTCTCCAAGGACGAGATTCTCTATCGCACCTTCACCAGCCCCAACCCGCTGCACATCGTCCTATGGCTGATTGGTCTGCTGACAGCGGGCATGACGTCGTTCTACATGTTCCGCCTGTGGTTCAAGACATTCTTCGGTGAACCGCATGTCGAACCACACGCGCACGCACACGGCATTCATGAATCCTCATGGATCATGCTGCTGCCACTGGCCGTTCTTGCTCTACTCTCACTCGTCGGTGGATGGGTTGGCATCCCCGCCTCGCTTGGCGGCAACAACCAGATCGAGCGTTTCTTGGATCCTGTATTCGCAAACGGAACGGCCAGCGAAGCCGTCGCAACGACGACCGGCCACGGACTCGAACTTATACTTGCGGTCATCTCCGTTCTGGTGGCGCTGGCCGGCTTCTACATCGCATACATCTTCTACTACGAGAAACCGGGCAGCGCTGCCGCATTCGCAGTGCGCTATAAGGCCGCATACAGCCTGGTCGAGAACAAGTACTGGGTCGACGAATTCTACAACGCATTTCTGATCACTCCCTTGCTGATGTTTACGCGCGTTTCAGAGTTGATCGTCGATGGCGGCCTGGTCGATGGCTCGGGCGCGGCGGCGGGCGCAACCACGCGAGGTTTGGCATGGCTCACCCGCAAGCAGATCTCCGGTAACATCCGCTCCTACGCCGGATGGCTCGCCATCGGCGCCGCCGCCGTGATTGCATTGATGATCTTCGGCAACGTGATGAAGGGACACCTATGAGGAAACGATGAATATCGACGCCATCATTCTGACCCTCATCGTCTTCTTCCCGCTAGCGGGCGCGCTGCTGCTGGCGCTGTTGCCGGACCGCGGCAAAACCATGCAGTGGGCCGCTCTGGCAGTCACTCTGGTCACCTTCGGGCTTACACTTCACCTGCCGTTCCACTACTCATATGCCAGCCAGCCGGGCAGCTTCCAGTTCGAGCAGAATGTGCCTTGGATCGCCGCGCCCGCCATCCGCTACCACGTTGGCGTCGATGGCCTCTCCATGTGGCTCATCGTCCTCACCGGCTTCCTTGCCCCCCTCGGCGTCCTCATCTCGTGGCGCGCCGTCGACAGCCGCAAGAAGCTCTTCTATGTTCTCTTCCTGCTGCAGCAGGTTGCCATGATGGGCATCTTCGTCTCGCTCGACCTCTTCCTCTACTACGCGTTCTGGGAGATGTCGCTGGTGCCGATGACGGTCCTGATCGCCACCTTTGGCCGCAGCGAATACCGCCGCCGCGCCGCCATTAAATACTTCCTCTATGCGTTCATTCCCTCCGCGCTGCTGCTGGTGGCAATGCTGTGGGTCTACGCGCAGACGGGCACTTTCGACCTGCCCACCCTGGCCGCGCTGGCCGCGCAACACGCGATCTCGCCCAACCCAGCCGCGTTGTGGCTCGCGTCGCTCGGCTTTCTGATCGCCTTCGCGGTAAAGGTGCCGGTCTTCCCGCTGCACGGATGGCTGGTGGACGCCATCTGCGAGGCGCCCACCGCAGCCGTGATGGTGCTGGCAGGCAAGACCGCGCTCTACTCCATGCTGCGATTTTCCTTCTCCATCTTTCCCGAACAGTCGCACCGCGTCGCGCCGCTGATGATCGCGCTGGCGGCCATCGGCATCGTCTACGGCGGACTGCTGGCGCTGGTGCAGAACGACCTCAAGAAACTTGCCGCCTACTCCACGCTCGGCCAGCTCAGTTTCATCGTTCTCGGAGTCTTCAGCTTCACCATCGCCGGTCTGGACGGAGGCATCTACCAGATCCTCAACGAGAGCCTGGCCGGGGCCGCGTTCTTCATGCTGCTTGGCCTGCTTTACGAACGATACAGCACCTACGACATGCGACTGTACGGCGGCCTGGCGCAGAAACTGCCCTGGGTGGCCACGATGTTCGTCCTGGTATCGCTCTCCATCGTCGGCCTGCCCATGCTGAACAGCTTTGTGGGCGAGTTCCTGATCTTGGCCGGCTCCATGCAGTCCAGCTTTGCGCACCATCATCTGTGGACCGCAATTGCAGCCACCGGCGTCATTCTGAGCGCGGCCTACATGCTGCGGATGGTCCAGCGCGTCTTCTACTGCGATCTTGGCCCCAAGCCGCAAGCTATCGCAGGTTGGGACCTGGACGCGCGCGAGCATCTGGCGCTGTGGCCCATGGTTGCTCTGTTCCTGGCGATGGGCCTATTCTCACCGCGGTGGATGCGGGCGATCGACAGCTTCGGCGTGCCCACGGCCAATCGCCTTGCACCCGCACAGGTTGCGCCCCCCGCAGACGCGACAGAGCTTCCGCCCACATCGGGAGGCGCGCTTCGATGAACCTACCAGCCTCCGTGACCGCGCTGCTGCCCGAGTACATCCTCACCCTCACCGGCGTGCTCATCATGCTGATTGAGGCGGTGCTGAAGCCCGGCACCAGTCGCAAGCCGCTTGGCTGGCTGGCCATAGCGGGCACCACGTCCTCCGGATTGATCGGCTTCTATCAGCTTCGCCTTGGCGTGCTCACCGCCTTCAGCGGAAGCATTCAGGTGGACGCATTCAGCATCTTCTTCCACCTGCTGATCGGCGCGGTGGTGGTGGCCACGCTGCTCGGCTCGCTGGATTACTTCAATGCCCACTCCGGCGAATACTTTGCCCTGGTGCTGTTCGGCGCGGTCGGCATGATGCTGATGACCTGCTCGGTGGAACTGCTGATGGTCTTCATCGGGCTGGAAATCTCCTCGATCTCGACTTACATTCTGGCCGGTTTCCACAAGGGCGAAGGCACTTCTGTGGAGTCCTCCATCAAGTACTTCCTGCTGGGCTCGTTTGCCACGGCGTTCTTCCTGTACGGCGTCGCGCTGGCCTACGGCGCAACGGGTTCCACCGCCATTGCCGCCATCGCCGCCGGACTGGCCACGAGCGCCACGCCGCGCATGGCCTTCCTGGCGCTGGCCATGATGCTGGTCGGCCTGGGCTTCAAGGTCTCCGCCGCGCCCTTCCATCTGTGGACGCCGGACGTCTACCAGGGAGCGCCCGCGCCGGTGGTGGGGCTGATGTCCACCGCTCCCAAGGCCGCCGCCTTCGCGGTACTGCTGCGCATCGCCTTCTGCGGCTTCCCGGCGATGCAGCACCGCTGGTCGCTGCTGCTCTGGGGGCTGGCCGCGCTCTCCATGAGCATCGGCAACCTGGGAGCGCTGAAGCAGACCGATGTAAAGCGCATGCTCGCCTACTCCAGCATCGCCCACGCGGGCTACCTGCTGGTGGCGTTCAGCGCGTTTGCCCCGGCGGGCATCAGTGCAGCCTGCTTCTATACCGCCTCCTACGCCGCGATGAATGTCGGCGCCTTCGCCGTGGTGACCCAGGTGGGCGGACGCAAAGAGACGCTGCGCAGCTTCTCGGACTACCAGGGCCTGGCAATACGCCGTCCAGTGCTGGCTGCACTGCTGGCCTTCTTCCTGCTCTCGCTGGTCGGGATTCCCTTCACCGGCGGCTTCTTCGGCAAGTTTTACGTCTTCAGCGCCGCACTTCAAGCCGGTCACGTATGGCTCGCCGTCATCGGACTGATCAACAGCGGCGTCGCCTGCTACTACTACCTCAGACTGCTTAGTTCGGTCTACACAAAGCCCGTGGATTCTGCTTCCCTGACAACTTCCACCCCAACTCCAGTGGTCAGCGTGCCCGCCGGCATCGGCCTGACACTGGCCGCAGCCGCCACGCTGATGCTGGGCATTCTGCCCGGCCATGTCCTCCACATGGCCAACTACGCCAGTTCGAGCCTGCGCACAATCTCCGCGCCAGCGCCGCCAGTCGCACCCTCCGCCGGCAGCGTAACCCTGTCAAACCAACCGCACTAGAGCATTTTTTTTGCAATTGCTATAGACCGAAAATGAATTGTCATTCTGAGCGTAGCGAAGAATCCCCGCATTTTGCTCGCTGCGCGACGGTCTACACCTTTAGCAAAAATGCTCTAGCCGCTCTGACCCCATGAATCGCGCGGGAAGCGATCGTGTGTGGCGTACGTCACAACAAATACTTTGCTGTGGCATTACAATTTCAGGCGCAACTGTACCCCACTTTCAAGCCTGTCCGTAAATCCATCCGCGAGCGTGCCGACCGTGACCTCTCTCAGCGCCCAACATCCCCGCTTTCTTCTTGTCTCCCTCCTCTTTCTGACCTGTTTCGCCGCGACTGGGCGGGCGCTGGTTGCGCCTCATATTGTCACTGCCGACCGCATCGCAGACGCCAATCGCATCGCGCAACTGGAAAAGCAGGTGGCCGAAAACAAGGCCGCATCGGCAGCCTCCGCGGCGGCAGCGGCAGCCGCAACGGCCACCGCGCAATCCACCGGCGACAACGCATGGGTGTTGACCAGCGCGCTTCTGGTGCTGATGATGACCGGTCCCGGACTTGCCCTGTTCTACAGCGGACTGGTGCGGAAGAAGAACGTGCTGGGCACCATGATGCAGAGCTTCGGCATGATGGCGGTCATCACGCTGCTGTGGGTGGTGTGCGGCTACTCGCTTGCCTTTGCGCCGGGGAACGCGGTCATCGGCAGCCTGCACAACGCCTTTCTGCACGGAGTGGGACTGACGCCGAACCCGGCCTACGCGCCCACCATTCCGGAGCAGAGCTTCATGATCTACCAACTGATGTTCGCCATCATCACTCCGGCGCTGATTGCCGGCGCCTTTGCCGAGCGCATGAAGTTCTCCGCCATGCTGTTGTTCTCTGTGCTGTGGGCGCTGCTGGTCTACAGCCCCGTGGCACACATGATCTGGGGCGTCGGTGGCCTGCTGAACGCATCTGGAGGACGCTTCCCCACCATGGACTTTGCCGGAGGCACCGTGGTGCATATCACCTCGGGCGTCTCGGCACTGGTAACGGCCCTGTACCTGGGCAAACGGCTTGGCATCAGCAAGGAACCACCCACGCCGCACAGCATGGTGTTGTGCTTCATCGGGGCGGGGCTGCTGTGGGTGGGCTGGTTCGGCTTCAACGCGGGCAGCGCGCTGGGCGCGGGTCCGCTGGCCACCAGTGCCTTCGTCAATACGCAGTTCGCGGCGGCAGCGGGGCGATCGCCTGGGGCGCAGCCGAGTGGATGCGCAGCGGCAAACCAAGCGCGCTGGGCGCGGTATCAGGCGCGGTGGCGGGGCTGGCGACCATTACCCAGGCAGCGGGCTTCGTGCAGCCGCTCTCGGCGGTGCTGATCGGGCTGATCGCCGGCTCCGGCTGCTTCTTCTTCGTGGTGAAGGTGAAGGGCTGGTGCGGCTATGACGACTCGCTGGACGCATTCGGCGTGCATGGCGTGGGCGGAACCATGGGCGCGCTGCTGACCGGCATCTTTGCCAGCTCTGCCATCAATCCCATCTTCGGCAAGGACGCGCTCGGCCACGCAAAGCCTACGGGCTGGGTGGACGGCAATCCCGCGCAGGTGCTGCATCAGTTGACCGCCGCGGGCATTGCATGGGGCTTCGCCATCGTCGGCACACTTGTCATTCTGTTCCTTGTCGATCGTCTGGTTGGTCTGCGTGTCAGCCAGGACGAAGAAGAACAGGGACTGGACCTGTCGCAGCACGGCGAACAGGGCTACGACTGGGAGCCCAACGCCTCCTAGGGAAGCTCTGAATAAGTCCCGGTTTTGAAAGGGCGGGACTTCAGTCCCGCCGTAAGTACAACAATTGCAACGCGGCTTTAGCCGCCGAGGGAATGTCAAACACTTGTGCAGACCTTCCCTAGGGCCTCAGTAGCCGTTGGCTAGCAGAGACTCCACCGTCAGCTCGCGCTTTGCCGCATCGGCCTGCGCGCGGCTCTCGGCGAATTTCGCCATCACATCGACTTCGATGTTCACCTCCATCCCCGGCGCCAGCGCGTGCAGATTGGTGGCCGAGTAGGTGTGGGGCAGGATGGCAATCCAAATCTCTGTACCGTCGATGCCCGCGACCGTGAGGCTGATGCCCTCCACCGCGATCGAGCCCTTCAGCACCACATAGCGCATCAGTTCCCTGGGCAGGCGCAAGCGGACCACCCAATCCGTCAGCCCCCCTCCCGCCTGCGACGAGTCCTGCGGCGAGGTCCAGCCGCTCCCGGCGAGGGCCGGCTCACTTCCGGCGGTCACCGGCTCGATTGCCAGCAGCGTGCCGGTGCCATCGACGTGGCCCTGGACGACATGGCCGCCCAGCGGCGAGCCGGCTGCGGTGGGTAACTCCAGGTTGACCAGCGATCCCGGCACAAGCCGCGAGAGCGTGGTGCGGGCAATGGTCTCCGCCGCCAGATCGGCCGAGAAGCGCGGAGGAAACGCACCCGGCTCGATGGTCAGCGCCGTCAGGCAGACCCCGCAAACGGCAACGCTGTCGCCCAGATGCAGCCGCTCGACGATGCCGGGAGCGGCGATGGTGAGCCGAGCCGCGCCCGCCGTGGGGGTAAAGGAGATCACCTCGCCCGTCGTCTCTATCAATCCGGTAAACATACCTCTAGCCTAGCTCATCTGCCCATCTACGCCGCAAATCTCGCCGCGTCACCCTAAGGCGAACCTTTCACGAACATAGAATTGACCAAGGTGTTATATGCATCGCGGCGCGGGTGCTGTACTCTCATAGAGCCGTATATGCCTGAGAAGAAACCATCCGCCGCGCAGACGAAGCCCCCCGGCAAGCCGGGTAAGGGAACGCAGACCGCGCATAGACCCGTCGCGCGCAAGTCCCTTGCAGAAGCTCTGCGAACCACAACGCGCCCGCCCGCCGCAAAAGACGTTGCTGCAAAGAAGGCGCCCGCGCCGCAGAGCCTGTTCTTCGACCGCGACGAGAGCTGGATGCTGTTCAACCAGCGGGTGCTGGAGGAGGCGGAGGACGGCGGCAACCCGCTGCTGGAGCGGGTGAAGTTCCTGGCCATTACGGCGAGCAATCTGGACGAGTTCGTGGAGATCCGGGTGGCCAGCCTGCTACAGCGGATTGAGGACGGATTCGACCAGCCGCAACGCCCGGACGAAGGCGGGCTGACGCTGCAGCAGCGGCTGGACCGCCTAAGCGTGGTGCTGCACAGCTTTGTGGACGCACAGTACCAGTGCTGGAGCCGGAAGCTGCGCCCCGCGCTGGCCGCGGAAAATATCCGCATTCTGGACTGGGAACAACTGGACGAACGCGCGCGCGCGTATGCGCTCAATTTTTACGAGACGGAGGTCGATCCGCTGCTGACGCCCGTGAGCATCGACCCCTCGCACCCCTTCCCGCGGGTGCTGAACAAAGCGCTGTGCATCGCGCTTCTGCTGCACTCCAAGCGAAGGACCAGGGCCGTCCCCAGACCTGCAGCCACGCTGGGGGTGGTGACCGTGCCGCGCGCCCTGCCTCGCCTGGTGGCGCTGCCCAGCGAAAAAGGCAGCTTCGACTTTATTCTGCTGCACAAGCTGATCGAGTCGCAGGTGGAGCGCATGTTCCGCGGCTACCAGGTGCTGTCGCACGCGGCCTTCCGGGTGACGCGCAACAGCAACCTCTACCTGCAGGAGGAGGAGTCGCGCAGCATGCTGGAGAGCGTGCGCTCCGAGCTGTACAACCGGCGCAAGGGCGACGCGGTGCGCATGGAGATCGAGTCCGCGGCCACAGCGGAGATCGTGGAGCGGCTGCGCACCAACTTCGAGTTGGAACGGTGGCAGGTGTTCCTGACCGAGGCGCCTGTTAACCTGACGCGTCTGATGGCCCTGCCCGGGCTGGTTCGCCGACCCGAGCTGAAGTACCGCGAGTTCCACGGACGCCACTACCATCTGGCAGCCAAGTCGAAGAACCTGTTCGACGAGTTGCGCACGCGCGACATTCTGCTGCACCACCCCTTCGATTCGTACTCCACGGTGGAGGAGTTCATCGAGTCGGCGGCGATCGATCCCGCGGTCGTCAGCATGAAGCAGACGCTTTACCGCACCAGCGACGACTCTCCGCTGTTCAAGGCGCTGACCGAGGCGGCGCAATCGAAGGAGGTGACGGCAGTGGTCGAGTTGATGGCCCGTTTCGACGAGGCCTCCAACATTCGCTGGGCGCGCGAGATGGAGGACGCGGGCGTGGGCGTCTTCCTGGGCATTCTGGGACTGAAGACGCACTGCAAGCTGGCGCTGATGGTGCGCCGCGATCCGGACGGCGCGATCCGGCGTTACGCGCATCTGGGCACGGGAAATTACAACTCGGTGACCGCGCGGCTGTATACCGACATCAGCCTGCTGACGGCGCGGCCGGAGATTACATCCGCCGTGCAATCCGTGTTCCGCTACCTGACGGCCGAATCGGAGGTAGAGAGCTACGCGCCGCTTCTGGTGGCGCCGCTGACACTGGCGACCTCGCTGCTGCAACTGATTGGGCGGGAGACCGCGCATGCGAAGGCGGGAAGGCCGTCGGGCATTGTGGCCAAGATGAACGCGCTGCTGGACCGCGCAACCATCGAGGCGCTGTACCAGGCATCCAAGGCGGGCGTGGAGATCGACCTGATTGTGCGCGGCATGTGCGCTCTGCGTCCAGGCGTGAAGGGACTGAGCGAACGCATCCGCGTGCGATCGATTGTGGGAAGATTTTTAGAGCACAGCCGCATCTTCAGCTTCACAAACGGGGACCGGCCGGAGGTGTTCTGCGGCAGCGCGGACTGGATGCCGCGCAACCTGGTGGAGCGCTCCGAGGCTGTATTCCCGGTGGACGATGCGGCGCTGTCGGAGCGATTGCGCAATGAGATTCTGGCGGCGTACCTGGCGGACAATACCAAGGCGCGGCTGCTACAGTCCGACGGAAGTTATGTGCGCGCGCCGCGGACCGGCCCCACCTTCAACGCGCAGGAGCACCTGATGCAGCTCGCGAAGACCTAAGGAATCTCTGAATGCGTCCCCGTTTTGAAAGGGCGGGACTTTAGTCCCGCCGCAAGCGGCCTATCTCCAATGCGGCTTTAGCCGCCGAGGGAATCTCGAAGACTTGTGCAGACCTTCCCTAAAGGCAGTGAGTAGTGGATAGTTCATAGTGAGTGCCCCATCTCTTGATATTGAGATGTAGGTTTTACATGCTGCCACAAATCTCACTCACCCGTTGCAGTCTCATCAGTCGGGAATTGCGGCCCAGGGGTCGCGCAGAGTTCCCGTAACACAAATGTCCGCGCCGAAGTTCGTCCGTGCAATTTTCGTGAGCGATCGCTCCAGAAGAGAAGGCGTGCCAAAGCCGGCGGCGAACGGAAGTGCGCCCAGACCGAGCGAACCCGGCGCGTGGAAGAGCACGACTTTGTCCACTAAATCCTGCGCCAGGAAGGCGCCGTTCAGCGCGGAGCCGCACTCCAGCAGGACGGAGATTATTTGGCGCGATGCGAGGGCCGCGAGCACGGCGTTGAGATCGAGTAGGCCGTTCCGCTGCGCGATCTGAATGACCTCGACGCCCGCGGCTTGCAGCGCGGCAGTACGATCTGGATCAGCGTGCGTGCCACAGAAGATCAGCAGGTCGTTCTGCGCCGAGAGCACAAGCTGCAAATCGAGCGGAGTGCGCAGGTTGGTGTCCAGCACCACGCGCAGCAGAGGACGGCGGCGAGGCAGACCGCTGCGGTCGGTGAGTAGCGGATCGTCGGCCAGCACTGTGCCGATACCGGTCAATACTGTGTCGGCGGCGTGACGCATACTCTGCACCTCGGTACGTGACTCTGGCCCGGTGAGCCAGTGCGGCTGGCGAGTGGTCCGCGCGCTAGCAGGTGGCGCAAGCATTCCGTCGGCGGAGAGCGCGGCCTTCAGCGTCACCAGCGGACGACCGGTGCGGATGAATCGCGCGAAGGCGTCGTTGAGGTTGCGCGCCTCAGGCTGCAAGACGCCGACGATCACTTCAATTCCAGCCGCACGCAGACGAGCGATGCCGCGGCCACTGACCTGTGGATTGGGATCGAGGGTTGCGACGACGACGCGCCGCACGCCAGCCGCGATGAGCGCATCGGCGCAGGGTCCGGTGCGGCCTTGATGACTGCATGGCTCCAGCGTGACGTATACCGTAGCTCCGTCGGGCTGTCTCACCGGCCTTTCGGAGCGCAACGATCTCTGCGTGGTCGCGTTGGTCGTAGATGTGCGCGCCTTCGCCGACGATCTCGCCATCGTGAACCACGATGCAGCCTACCTGCGGGTTGGGCGAGGCAAGACCCACAGTCGCGCGCGCCAACTCCAGCGCTCGGCGCATGAAGTCTTCGTCACCTAACATGAGCGCGTACGACACGGGGCGTAAGCACCAACCATGCTTATCTTCTATTCCCTGACTGCGTGGATGAAGTCGTTGGCTGCGCAGGAGGTTTTGTATTTTGCGGAATAGGAACTTTTATCGTAACCGTGGGAATGGCACTATCTTTTGCCATACCCATATTCGTTGATGTTGACCGTTCACGGACTGGCATAAGCACCTCCTACTCTTCTATTGAACCATATCTCGAAGCGAAGAATCGACTGGCTTCGTTTTGCGCCTTCTCAAAGAGGTCTTTACGCCGGGCAAGTCCATGCGGAATGTACTTTTCCTCTGCCCGTTCTTTTTTGACTCGCAGCCGGTGTGACAACTCACTGATCTGAGCGTTTGTACGATCTCCACCAGCGATAACGTCCCAGTCGCGTTGCGCCTCGACAAAGAGCCGATTCAGAGTCCGCGACCACTTACTGAGTTCGCCCCTGCGCTTATAGAAAGGAAAGACATTCTTAAGAGCCTCGATGAGCTGAGACGCAGCGACAATGCCGGCCCAGATCCATGCATATTGTTTCCAAATCAACCAACCCGCGATTCCTCCCATAGAGGCAATAGCGCGAATTGCCGAAGTGACAGTCACCCACTTACCAAGGTAGTTACGGTAATCGCGAACGTAGCAGGTATCTACCTTGAGCTGCACAAACTCCTGCCAGTAGTTTTGCTGTTCGCGACTTGGCCCCTCCGAACTCTCGTTCATGGACCCTCCAACGACACACAACCACTCTACATCACTATCGACTCCACAAACGCGGCGCTGTCGAAGGGCAGGATGTCTTCCATCTTTTCGCCGACGCCGACGAACTTTACCGGCAGGCCAAGCTCGGTGGCGATGGCCAGCACAATACCGCCCTTGGCTGTGCCGTCGAGTTTAGTGAGCACGATACCGGTGACGCGCGCGGCCTCGGTAAAGAGACGCGCCTGCTGTAAGCCATTCTGCCCAGTGGTGGCGTCCATAACGAGCAGAGTTTGATGCGGCGCACCGGGAACCAGGCGTTCGGCGGTGCGGCGCATCTTGTCCAGCTCCTTCATCAGGCCCGACTTGGTGTGCAGGCGGCCAGCCGTATCGACGATCAAAATATCTGTGCCGCGCGCCCTGGCCGCAGTACATGCATCGTAGAGCGCAGCCGATGGATCGCCGCCGGTCTTGGTCTTAAGAATGGGGACATCGCAGCGCGCGGCCCATATCTCCAACTGCTCGATGGCCGCGGCGCGAAAGGTGTCCGCCGCGCAGAGCAGCACGGAGCGGCCCTGCGCAACGTAGAGCGCCGCCAGCTTGCCCGCGGAGGTGGTTTTGCCGGTGCCATTGACGCCGACCATCATCACGACTTCAGGCGCGGCAACTGGAGGCGCATCCACGGTGGCCACCGAGTCGAGCACGGACTTCAGCTCGATTTTCAACAGATCTTTGAGCAGCTCGCCGCCTTCGATCCCCTGACGCAGGCTGCGCTGGCGCAGATTCTCGATGATCTTGCGCGCGGTGGAACTGCCAATATCGGCGGAAAGCAGCACCGACTCCAGCTCAACAAGCGAACTCTCGTCCACCTCGCGGGCGAGCGCCAGCACAGAGCCGATGGATTGCGAAAACGAGTCGCGTGTGCGCGCCACCGCCTGCTTCATGCGGTCTAATAGGCCACGCGCCTGCTGGTCCTTGCCTTCGTCTGTCGTTTCGGAACCGGACCCGCGCTTGCCAAAGAGAGAAAATGCCATGAGAAGTCTAGTTTATCAACCGGAACCGGCGCGCCGCGGACGGCAACTGCTACTCGTCCTTGCCGGGACGCGTCATCAACTCGTGGATGGCCAGTTTGGGGCTCTTGCCGCGGTGCAGGATGGCGTCCATCTGCTCCGTGATGGGCATCTCTACCTGGTAGCGCGCGGCCAGCCCCAGCGCCGCCGCGGTACTTAGCACGCCCTCCGCGACCTTGCCGTTCATCCCATCCAGAATCGCAGCCAACTTACGTCCCTTGGCCAGCTCTATGCCGACCATGCGGTTGCGCGAGAGCGATCCGGTGCAGGTAAGCACCAGGTCGCCCAGCCCAGAGAGCCCGGCCAGTGTCTGGCGCCGTCCGCCGCAGGCCACGGCGAGGCGGGTAATCTCGGCGATACCTCGCGTAATGAGCGCCGCCGCCGCGTTGTTCCCCATTTCCAGGCCATGCACGACGCCTGCGGCCAGCGCGATCACATTCTTCAGCGCGCCGCCCAGTTCCACGCCGATGACATCCTCATTGGTGTACAGACGCAGCGTGGGCGAGCTGCACGCCTGCTGGATGGCCTGGGCAACCGCGGGGATCCCGGCGGCAACGATTGCGGTGGGAATTCCGGCGGCGACTTCGGCGGCAAACGACGGTCCGCTGAGCACTCCGCATGGGTTCTCCACCACGGACGCTATCACCTGCGACATACGCAGCAGGCTGTTCTCCTCCAGCCCTTTGGTGGCGCTGACCACGATCTGCTGGGGCGTCAGCAGGGGTGCAATCTGCCCCAGAACTCCGCGCAGATGCTCCGACGGCGTCACCAGGAGCACGATGTCCGCCGCCTCGACCGCAACCGCCAGTTCAGACGTCACCATCACATCCGACGGAACGGTGTAGCCGGGCAGGAAGAGGGAGTTGACTCCTGTCTGCTTCATCTCCTGGGTCAGTTCCGGCAGGAACGACCAGAGCACCACCGAGTGGCCGCCGCGGCGCGCCAGCGAGATGGCCAGCGCCGTACCCCATGCACCTGCGCCTACAACCGCAATCCGGCTCATGCCTCCGCCTCTCCGGTTCCAGAAGCAACTCCAAAACGGCTCTCGGTGCCGCTCATCAGCCGCCGGATGTTGTCATGATGCTTCACGATGATCAACAGGGGAATAAACAGGAATCCGAATTTGACCATGGGCGTACGCTGCGCCACAAAATAGAAGCCGAAGAGCGGGAAGGTTGCCGAACCAATGATCGATGCCAGCGAGACAAAGCGCGTGAAGGCAAATACCACAGCAAAGACCAGAAGAATCCCCACGGCCGAGGGCCAGGTGAGGGCCAGGAAAACGCCCAACGCGCTGGCCACGCCCTTGCCGCCGCGAAAGCCCAGCCACACGGGAAAGACGTGGCCCATGACGGCGGCCACCGCCGCGGCCACCTGCACGTCATACAAGCCCGGCGCAAGATGGCGCGCAATCACCACCGCGGCATAGGCCTTGCCCACATCGAGAAGCAGCGTTACTACACCGAGCTTGGTGCCGCCGGAGCGGGCCACATTGGTGGCGCCGATGTTGCCGCTTCCCTGCTCGCGCACGTCCTGCTTGCGGAAGAGGCGCACCAGCAGATAGCCGAAGGGGATGGACCCCAGCAGGTACGCAATCGAGATGGAGAGGACCCAGGGATTCATGGACGGCTTATTTCTTCACCCTCAAGAGTCTATCAAGCCAGGAAGGAAGGGTGTGCGGGGGCGATCACATCCGCTCCAACATGCTGCGGCGCAGCAGCTCCAGCGCATGCTGGCTGGCCCACAGGCGGACCCGCTCGCGGTCGCCGGAGATATTCAGCTCGGTCACCGTGGCGCCGCCGGTGAGGCCGGCGTAGGAGATTGCGATATACACCAGGCCGATGGGCTTGTCGGCGTCCGGCCCCGGCGCACCCGGCCCCGGCCCGGCGATTCCTGTAATGCCGATGCCAACGGAAGCTCCCGTGCGGCGGCGGATTCCCTCGGCCATGGCGCGCGCCACCGGCCCGCTCACTGGCCCTTCGCTCGCGCACTAGCTCTTCGGGAACCTCGGCGAAGATCGTCTTCAGCCGGTCTGCGTACACCACGGCTCCACCCAGAAAGTAGCGCGAGCTGCCGGGCACCGCGGTGAGCCGCTGGGCCAGCAGACCACCGGTGCAGCTCTCAGCCGCCGCCAACGTCATGTGGCGCAGGCCAAGCATCAGCAGCACGACCTCTTCCAGCGACTCGCCGTTCGAGGAGAAGATGGCTTCGCCCATCTCCTGCTCGATCTTCTCCGCCAGCTCGTCCACGCGGGCCTGCGCCTCGGCCTCGGTCGGCTTCGTGCAGACGAAGTGCAACTGGATCTCGCCCGAGCCGGCCAGGATGGTGGTATCCACATCCTTGAATTTTTTGTAGATGGGC
This sequence comes from uncultured Acidobacteriaceae bacterium, assembly GCA_963799175.1. Classification (GTDB taxonomy): domain Bacteria; phylum Acidobacteriota; class Terriglobia; order Terriglobales; family Acidobacteriaceae; genus Edaphobacter. The sequence goes on from CAWCWC010000014.1 coordinate 72,442, forward strand.
GCGGTCTGCGCATCCACCTTGGACTCCGGCAGCAGAGCCATGCGCAGGATGCGGCGGGCCATGTGGCGCTCCGGCAGCGTGGCGGCGAGGCGCGGCTTGCACTCCGCCTGGTACATCGGCTCCAACTCCTTGGGCGGGCCGGGCAGCAGCACGACGATCTTGCGGTGGCGGCCCACTACGGTGTCGATGTACTGGCCGGGCGCGCTGCCATTGGCGTTCAGCATCACCTCCGCGCCATCGATCACGTCGGCCTGGCGCGCATTGTTCTCCGGCATCTTCATGCGCCGCGCGGCAAAGCGCTTGTACATCGCGGTCAGCACCTCCGGGTTCCTGCGCAACCCCACGCCCAGCGCCGCAGCTGCCGCCTCGCGCGTGTAGGTCGTCCTCGGTCGGCCCCAGTCCACCGGAGAAGATCACAAGATCCGCGCGCTCCAGGGCAACCCGCGCCGCACCGGTCAGGTCTTTCAGGTTGTCGCCCACGATGGTCTTGAAGGCCACGGAGACGCCCAGCTCGTTCAACTGGGCCGTCAGGTAGAGCGAGTTGGTGTCCTGCCGGAAGGGCGTCAGCATCTCCGACCCGGCAGCAATAATCTCAGCGATCATAGATTAGTTCTACGCTGTCAATCCTACCTCGCTCCACCCCTTCCTCCAATACATCGACGAGATTCGCGACGTAAAGGGCGTTTATCGTTACTAATCCGCCAATCGCTCTTAGGGACAGCAAGCAGGCACCGGGAAACTTTACGCCGTCCAAACAATGTCGTGGAAGATCGTAATAATTCCCCAGCCGTACATGAGGATCTGAAGGGCAAAGAACTGATTGCTGTGCGGGTCACTCATCGTACTCTCGAACCCGTTAATCACGTGAGAACTCGGGTGTATAAGTTTCGAGGCCATCTTCCAGGTCAACTCTTCCTGATCACCTGATGGCCTCACGACGACGCGCTTTCCATTCGAATTCGGTGGCAGAGGCGGCATGGTTTCGGCATCGTCCGGCATCAATCTTGTTAGGCGCTCGGAAACTTCCCTCAAGTCGACATTGGATTCGTTGACGAATTGGGTCGCCTTCTCCTCGCTTTCGGAAACGAACTTGGCCCAGAATTTTAGCTCAATGAGATTCCGCATAACCCACGCCATCAGGTCAGATTCCTTGTCGACCCAGCTAACGGACCGCGCCAACTGCAAGTCGAGATAGCGCAGTATGCGGAAGCGTGCGCGCTGCTGGTCAGAACGGTTGTCTTCGGCGGCGAGCTTAGCGATGACCTCACGGCATTCAGCGATTTCGATTTGGAAGGCCGCAGCGCTGTAATTCTTCGCTAGCTCACTAATTGCCATCACATGATAGGGAATCTCCAGCTCGTTGTCCGCCATGATTCGGAGCTTACCATGAGTTGTCATAGTGCCATTGCAGGCTTGCAACCGGACATTACTCAAGATAGGAGCGTTTGCCGTTCTAATCGTCTGGATCGAAAGTGCCTAGACGTTCATCACGTCCCATGAGCTCAGGAAGCTCCATATTTCAAACGGTCCATCTCTCTCAAGATTGTGATGACCGCGACCGCAATCTGATGGGAATGCTCGGCTTCTTGCCGAGTCGAATTGACGTAACCCCAATGCGCTATCCGATTGCGACGATTGAACAACTCGTCCTGAAAGTATCTTGAGGGCAGTACCTTGTTGGGATTCGGCAACCCCAAGAAAGCGTGCGCGGCGGCGATGTTGTTGCCCATAACGAACTGGTCGAATGTCAGCCCGGTGAATCGCTTTGCAACAAAATCACTCGGCTTTAGGAATCCACCGCTTCGCGGGTATTCTTTTTCCCACTGTGCTTCCATGGACTCGTTTGGAAGTTCAAAGGTGGTCGCGTAGTTCTCCATCCCCTTGAGCTTCAGGAACAGCCTCGTGAGATAGGATTCGACAGCAACGGTCGCGATTACGATTGAAAGACTGTAGTCTCCGTTTTCGAGCTCTGCGTTGCTGCGATATAGGAGCCTTTCAGCCGTGACACTCACGCTTAACGGATCGATAAGATAGGTCGTCTTTTTGCACACCGAGCATTCGCCTGGGCCGAATTGCTCTTCACCCGTAGCCGAGAAAACGATCTGTCCGCCGCACTCGCAGGCGACGTTATAGGTAAACTTCATCCGCGATCTCCCCGAAGGACTCTACAACGATCAGTAATAGTAGCAGTTGGTCCTCATAAGTCTTAGTGCTGTATCTGGAGCGCCCACACGTGACAATGCGAGCTCGAATGCGCTTTGGGAGGGTGCTTCGGATACAGCGACTTGAAGGAAGCCGCCCCGAGGGAAGGCTATGTACTTTGAATGGGGTTGAAGGGGTGCAGAGGCTTTGGGAAGTTAGCGTGTAGGGCATGATCCGTCCGGTCGAGGGTGGGACAGAGTTGCGAAGCGTCGCACAGAGGCATGACGCGGTGGCTGGGACGACCAGCGGCAGAGGAGTTTTTACCAGTTGAGACAAGGGATCTGCGTGCGTGCCGGAGCATGTGGGGAGGCCGAGGATGGGAACAAAGGTTCACGCAGCACACCGGTCTGGTTGAGGTGGAGAACGCAGCAGAAGTTGTGCGGCGGAGAGCCGTTCGACGACGCGCATGGTTCCGCCGCAGACTGGGCAGTACCAGAGGGAGAGAGTCTCTTCCGTGGACTGCAATGCAGCCGAAGGCGCCCTTTCCTCTGAACTCCTGAGCAGTCGAAAGCAGAGCGGCAGCAATGTGGCTCGTCGGCGGTTGGCGAGGAAGCCGAAGTTGCGGATGCGCATGAAGCCGCGTGGCAGCAAGTGGAGCAGGAAGCGGCGCAGGAACTCATCGACAGTCAGGGTCATGAGCCTCTTCTTGTTGCCGTGCGCGGAGTCGCGCCAGCGGAAGGTGACGTTGCCCTGTTCGAGAGCGACCAGCCTGGAGTTCGAGATGGCAACGCGATGAGTGTAGGCGCCGAGATAGCGCAGCACATGTTCCGGGCCGCCGAAGGGCCGCTTGGAGTAGACGACCCAGTCGTGGCGGAACAGCACCCGCAGCCAGGCGGCGAAGGCGCGGGGCTGGGCCAAGGCAGCAAGCTGCCGTGGAACTGGAGCTCACCTCGCTGGAAGGCGTTGCGAAGCCCGGCGACGAACTTGCCGCGGAAGACGCGGCTGAGCACGCCGATGGGCAGGAAGAAGGAACGCCGGGCGGATATCCAGCTTGCGTGATCCGGAGCGAGGCCGCCTGCGGCAAGCACGCAGTGGATATGAGGATGAAACTGCAAGCGCTGATTCCAACTGTGGAGCACGCTGAAGAAACCGATCTCGGCACCGAGATGCCGCGGATCGCGGGCGATCTCAAGCAAGGTCTCGGCGCTGGCTTGAAAGAGCAGGTTGTAGATGAGCCGTTTGTTCTGCAAGGCGAGCGGGGCCACCTCCCGGGGCAGAGTGAACACGGCATGGACGTAGCGAGTGGGCAGCAGTTCCCGCTCGCGCGCCTGGAGCCAGCGCAGGCGCGCGTTGCCCTGGCAGCGTGGGCAGTGCCTGTTTCGGCACGAGTTGTAGGAGATCCTGGTCGTATGTCCGCAGCCGGTGCAACGGTCGCGATGTCCGCCCAATGCGGCGGTGCGACAGCGCGCGATAGCCAGCAGCACCTTCTGGTGCTGCCAGTTGATCCACCTGCGACTGTGTTCCATGAAAGACTGTCCGGCACAGCGAACAATGTCGGCCATCTCCACGAGAGGCCGGTTGTTCAACGGTGCTTGTGTCCTCCCCGTGAAGTGAACGTGAGGGCATCGAGCGGGCTGGCGGTTGCGCTGAGATGCCGTTGCGAGAGATGCAGGTAGACGGTAGTGACCTCGAGGTCTCGATGGCCGAGCAGGATCTGAATGGTGCGCAGGTCGGCTCCGGCTTCGAGAAGGTGTGTGGCGAAACAATGCCGCAAGGTGTGCGGATGGATGTTCCTGTTCCCAAGTCCGGCGCGTTGGGCGGCGATCTGGCAGGCAGACCATAGGACCTTGGTGGTCACAGGGTGGCTGGATGTGTGCCAGCGGTTGCCGGGAAAGAGCCACTCCTTCGGCTTGCGCCGGAGTCCGCGCCAGTAGGCGCGCAGTTCTTCGAGCAGCTTCGGGCTGAGCATGACATCGCGGTCCTTGCCGCCCTTGCCCTCTCGGATATGGACCACCATCCGCTTGCTGTCAATGTCACTGACCTTCAGGTGGGCCGCTTCTGCGCGGCGTGCGCCGGTGGCATACATCGTCATCAGCAGGATGCGATGAAAGGGTGTATCCGCCGCTTCAATCAGTCGTGCGACTTCTTCCTGACTGAGTACCCCGGGGAGGTGACGCACCTTCTTCGGGTAGGGCGTCTCGGCAATGCTCCAGCCACGCTTCAACACGTGGATGTAGAAGAAGCGCAGAGCCGCTAGCCGCAGGATGACGGTGTTGGGGCTGAACTTCAACTTGGTGAAGAGCATCGCCTGGTACTTGCGAATGTCTTCAGGGCCAAGCTGATCGGGCGAACGGCGGAAATACTGGCTGAAGTGTGTCACGCCGTGCAGGTAGGTGCGGATGGTTGTATCGGCGAAGTTGCGGCGGTGCAACTCCTCAAGCATGAGCTGACGTAGTTGGTTCACAGAGAGTTCCTCCTCTGCGTCCCAAACTATCCCGGCAGCCCCAAATGCCGGATCAGCCACACGCGAATGCGTCCGCCGCAACAGCGGCTTCGTTCAAGTCGGCTTCCCATCAGTGATCCTCACCGCACCCCTCACCGGCATCCCCATCGGTTATCCTCAAATCTCAACCGCCATGCCCAAAAAGCAATCGAAAAGATCGACCAAAGCCACCCCGCGCGTGCCCGTATCGCCCACCGGCAAAGCCGCCCGCGCCATCGCCGCGACCGAACCCGTCGCCCGCAAATCCAAACCCGGTAAGACCGCCGACCCGCTGGCACCCGCACGTGTCGCGGCGATTCTCGACACGCTGCAACAAACCTACCCCAACGCCGTCTGCGCCCTTCACCACAAGAGCGCGTGGCAACTCCTCGTCGCCACCATCCTCTCCGCGCAGTGTACCGATGTCCGCGTCAACCTCGTCACTCCCGCGCTCTTCCAGGCCTTCCCCACGCCCAAGGCGATGGCCGCCGCTTCCCTGCCCGAACTGGAAGAACTCATCCGCACCACCGGCTTCTTCCGCAACAAGGCGAAGTCCATCCAGGGCGCGGGCCGCGTCGTCACCGAGGAGTTCCGCGGCAGGGTCCCGCAGACCATGCCCGAACTTCTGCGCATCCCCGGCGTCGCCCGCAAGACGGCCAACGTCGTCCTCGGCACCTGGTTCCACATCGCCGATGGCATCGTCGTGGACACGCACGTGCTGCGCATCGCCCGACGTCTGCAGCTAACCAAAGAGACCGCCCCGGAAAAAGTCGAGCGCGACCTGATGCGCATCATCCCGCAGTCGCAGTGGATCGACTTCACCCACCGCATCATCTCTCACGGTCGCCAGATCTGCATCGCGCGCAAGCCCCGCTGCGCCGATTGCCCGCTGGAACCCCTCTGCAACGCCCCCGACAAAACCTTCGCTTCTCACTAGGGAAGGCCTGCACAAGTGTTCGAGATTCCCTCAGCGGCTAAAGAGGGTGCTGAAAAAGTCGATGTTTCGCCTTCAGCTTTCCCTCAGTGGCTAAAGCCGCATTGCAAATAAAGCATCTTACGGCACGGCTGAAGCCGTGCCCTTAAGCAAAACATGGTTTTTTAAGCAGCCTCTAAAGCTGTAATGGAAATAGGCTATTTGTGGCGGGACTAAAGTCCCGCCCTATCAATACAGAGACTGATCTCGAGATTCCCTGGGCTGTCACCGTTACTCCACCGGAAGCCTCGCCTTATATCCGTCGCGCGCGATCACGGAGTACTTCAGCGGCTTTCCCTTCTCGTCCTGCATCTGTAGCGGGTGGCCTTCGTTGTCCACCAGGATCACCTTGATGGTTCGGTAGCTGCCGTCGTTGGCCGCGTTGGTGGGCCGGTAGGTCAGCAGGTACTGGTTGCGGATGGAGTTGTTGATCTGCGCGAAGTCGGCGGGCAGCTCGCCCTGGAAGAGCGGCGAGAAGCTCAGCCCGCCAGTCATCTCGGCAAAGGTCTTCAGTTCGTTCTGCGCCTGCAGATAGTTCATCTCGCGCATGCCGCCGCCCGCGCCCATCTCGTTGAGCAGTGCCCCGGTGCCGATGGTGAAGATGGTGACATTGGGTGTGGCCTTGATTTTGGCCAGTATCTTGTCAAAGGTGATCTTGGAGAAGGTGTCGCGACCGGTGCCGACCAGCAGGATGTACTTGCGTCCGTCGATGCGGCTGGTGCGATCCAGCGTCTCGTAGAGCGCGTCGAACATATCGGTTTCAGAGAAGCCCGGAATGGTGAGCGAGTTCAGGCTCTGCGCGATGACGTCCTTGTTGTTGGTGAAGTCGGAGAGGATGTGGGTGCCCATGTCGTAGGTCATCACCGCCACGTAGTCGTCCGGACGCAGCGAGTTGAAGAAGCCCACCGCGGCGTTGCGCATGTCGCTGATGAAGCGCCAGTCGTTGGCGGCAAACTCCAGCAGCATCACCGCCGTGATCGGAATCTGCCCCATGCGCACGTTGTCCACCTTCTGCTCCACGCCATCTTCCAGAACAAGAAAGTTCTCCGCCTTCAGGCCGGGAACGAACTGGTGGTTCTTGTCCAGGATGACGCTCACGTCCAGGTTGACGATGGGCACATCGACGCGCAGCGAGTAGGTCTCATTGTTGGGGTTCTTGATCTTCGGCTCGGCCGGCGCGGGCGGCGGCGGCGGCTCTTCCGACTCCTTCTTCTTGGGAATCACGATGGGGCCGTTGTCGGTGTTGGGGCCTGCCTCTGTGCCGGAGGTCTGGTCGGCAGGCTGCGCGGATGCCGTACTGGCAGGCGTGGCTGGGGCCTGCGCCCCTGCGGTTGGCAGCACAACGGCCATCGCCAGCGCGGCAATCAACGCCGTCTGGAGGCGGTGGAGGCGGGTTGCGGAGGGCTGGGGCATGCTCATCCTCTGTATATGCAACTTTACTCTGCTTTAGACGCGCTTTGCGCCGACCCGGATGCGCGCGGCGCCTGGCTGTGGTTTCCTCGCCTCCGGCTTGCCTGCGTCAGGAAGCTGACCGGCAAGCAGGCCCTCCGATGCCCGAACCATCGTTGTCAATGTCCGTGCTTTGCCAGGGCGCGACCTTCGTCCTGCCGTAAGTACCGCAAATAATATGGAGTAATCGTCTTCTTGCAACATCGATGCTTGTTCAAGCCTTCCCTAAATGGCTGGCGCGAAGCTGAGCTCCGGCAGAATGCACAGGCAACCCTTGCCCGGTGATGTAGCATTAACAGATAGCCTAGAAATTTGAGTGAGGACCATGCCGAAAGAGACGAAGAATCCAATGCCTTCAACTGAGATCCGTGGATTGGCGGTTCATGCCGCTGGCGCCCAGTTAGTTTCGTACCACTATGGGCCGGGTGAACTGAAAGCAAATGAAGTTGAGGTAAAGATTTCGCATTGCGGGGTCTGCCACTCCGACATTCATCTGATTGACAATGACTGGGGGTTGAGCAAGTTCCCCTTCATCCCAGGGCACGAGATCGTTGGTACGGTCGCGGCGGCCGGCTCGCTGGTGCGCGACCTCACCGTGGGCCAGCGCGTGGGCATCGGCTGGCAGGCGGACAGTTGCGGCATCTGCGAGTGGTGCCGTCAGGGCGACGAGCACCTCTGCGCGCTCGCCCAACCCACCTGCGTGGGCCGCAATGGCGGCTACGCCGACGCCGTCCGGGTAAACTCGCGCTTTGCCATTCCGGTGCCCGAGGCCCTGGAGAGCGAGAATGTGGCGCCTCTATTGTGCGGCGGAATTACTGTCTTCTCGCCCTTGCGCAACCTCGGGGTACGGCCTTCGTCTCGCGTGGGAATCATCGGCATCGGCGGATTGGGTCACCTGGGCCTGCAGTTCGCCAAGGCATTCGGCGCGGAGGTCACAGCCTTCTCCACATCAAGCGACAAGGAGGCCGAGGCGAAAGAACTGGGAGCGGACCACTTCGTCAACACCCGTGACAATGGGGCCCTGAAGAAGCTTGCCGGCTCCTTCGACCTTCTGCTCTCCACCGTTGGCGCGGACCAGGACTGGCAGGCCATCGTCAACGGTCTGCGCCCCAAGGGAACGCTCTGCGTGGTCGGTGTGCCGCCCTCGCCGCTCTCCATCCAGGCGTTTCCGCTCATCAGCGGCCAGCGTTCGATCACCGGCAGCCCCACCGGCAGCCCGCACGACCTGCACCAGATGCTGGACGTCGCCGCGCGCCACGGCATCAAGGCCATCACCGAGCGCTTCCCCATGGACAAGGCCAACGATGTGCTGGTGCGGGTCAAGAAGAACCTGGTGCGCTATCGCGCTGTTCTCACTAACTAAGTGCCAGGCCCATGCTTCGATGGGGTGGGGCTTCGGCCCTGCCTCTTTTCTTTGCTGCAACGGCAAACAGGAATGGCCCCTCCATTGCACCGTGATAGTACGCTAGGTACGGATGCGATTTGAACTCTTCATTGCGGCGCGGTATCTGCGGGCCAAGCGGCGTCAGGCCGTGGTCGGCGTCATCACCGCGATCTCGGTGGTCGGCGTGGCCGCCGGCGTGGCCTCGCTCATCATCGCTCTGGCCATCACCAACGGCATGCGCCGCGACCTGCAGGACAAGCTGGTCGGCTCCACCGCGCACGTCCTGTTGATGCGCATCTCCGGGGATGGCATTCGCGACTGGCGTCCTCTGCTGGAACGCCTTCGCGTGCTGCCCCACGTCACCGCTGCCGCTCCCGGCCTCTACGAAGAAGTCCTCATCTCGCGCGGGGCCAAGAGCGCCGGAGCGCTCATCGACGGCATCGTTCCCGCCGACCAGCGCACCGTCTCCGGCATCCTACAGACCGTGCGGCAGGGCAGCGCGGAGCCGCTCGATCCGGTCCTGCCGGAGGGATCGACTCCCACCCATCGCGATGAGACCGCGATGAATGGGGCACCCAATTCGTCGTCGATTCAAGCGACGCCACCCATCGTCATCGGCCAGGACCTCGCCCAGACCATCGGCGCCGAGGTCGGCGACACCATCCTCGTCACCAGCCCGCAAGGCGAGCTCACCCCGCTCGGCCTCGTCCCTAAGTATCAGCGCTACACCGTCGCCGGCATCTTCAACTCCGGCTTCTATCAGTACGACTCAAGCTACGCCTTCATCCGCCTGGCCGATGCGCAGAGGTTATTCTCCGAGCCCGACCTCATCTCCGCCATCAGCTTCAAGGTGGACGACATGTACCGCGCCGACGTCATCGGCCGCCAGATCGAGCAGGCCGCCGGCCCCGGCTACCAGTCCACCAACTGGATGGAGCAGAACCGCGAGCTCTTCCGCGCCCTGCGCCTGGAGCAGGTCGTCACCTTCATCATTCTCGCGCTCATCGTCTGCGTGGCCGCGCTCAACATCCTCATCGCCCTCACCATGATGGTCATGGAGAAGACCCGCGACATCGCCGTCCTGATGAGCTTCGGCGTCCGCGTCGACCAGGTCCGCCGCATCTTCCTGCTGCAAGGGCTGCTGATCTCAGTGATTGGCACGGCGCTGGGGCTGGTGGTCGGGTATGCGCTGAGCTGGCTGGGTGGGCACTATCGCTTCATCCACCTGGACGCGTCGGTCTACTCGATCGACTACCTGCCGTTCGCGCCGCGGCTGATCGATGCGCTGATCGTGGGCGCGGTAAGCCTGGGGGTAAGCCTGCTGGCTACGCTCTATCCGAGCAGCAGCGCGGCCAAGGTGCTGCCGGCGGAGGCGCTGCGGTATGAGTGATCTCTCCGTTCAAAGGGTCGATCCTCTCACCACACCCAACGCCCCGCCACTTCTGCGCGCGGTCGGTCTGACCAAAATCTATCCGGCAATCGCGGCGGATTCGCGCGCAGTCAGCCCGAACGCCAGTTCCTCCGGCGAAGTCGTTCTCTTTCGCAACCTCGATTTTTCCATCGCCTCAGGCGAGATGGTTGCCATCGTCGGCGAGAGCGGCACCGGCAAGAGTTCCCTGCTCCATCTCCTCGCCGCGCTCGACCGCCCCACGGCGGGCGAGGTCTGGCTCGGCGAAACCAATCTCAGCCAGCTCACCCCACGTCAATCCGCCGACTTCCGCAATCGCGACGTGGGCTACGTCTGGCAGTTCCACTATCTCCTGCCGGAGTTCACCGCGCTGGAAAATGTCGCCATGCCGCTGCTTGCGCGTGGAATGCATCGCCCCGAAGCCCTCCGGCAAGCCAGCCGTTGGCTCGACGAGGTCGGCCTCGCACCGCGCGCCGAGCATCGCTCCGGCGAGCTCAGCGGCGGAGAACAGCAGCGCGTCAGCCTTGCCCGCGCTCTCGTCACCGGCCCCAAACTTCTCCTCGCCGACGAGCCCACCGGCGACCTCGACGGCAAAACCGCCGAGGTTGTCTTTTCCTTGATCCAAAAGCTGCACCGCGAGCATCTACTCACCAGCGTGCTGGTGACGCACAATATGGAGTTCGCAGCCCGCTGTGGACGGGTGCTCCGCCTGCGCGATGGCCAACTGCAAGAGATTGCCGGCTGATCGTTATTGTTTACCGGTTGTTGCTGACGGGTGGGGATGCACGGGTTTTGGTGCGAATTTTATTCTTCGAGCATCTAAAGGCTGTACGGGTGTCAGACTTTCGAGGAATGCCGGTTTGTGTGCGCAACAGCTACACTGGTGGTGTGGGGTGGGAGTTCCCTATCCGGATTCGTCCAGGTGGGAGCATCCTGTAAGGTCTTCGCGAGCACGCGGCGCGGAGGCGGTTCGATCAATGGCGCTGCATTGGGCCTTCGGGCAGGTGCGGAGGCGTGGCTTGAAGGGGAACTATGTTCGAACGCTATACGGAGAAGGCGCGCCGCGTTATCTTCTTTGCGCGGTACGAGGCCAGTCAGTTCGGGTCGCCCTACATCGAGACCGAGCACCTGCTGCTCGGCTTGCTGCGCGAGGATAAGGCGCTGACCAACCGCTTTCTGCGTTCGCACGCGTCGGTCGAATCGATCCGCAAGCAGATTGAAGGCCATACCACTATTCGCGAGAAGGTCTCGACCTCGGTCGATCTGCCCCTCTCCAACGAGTGCAAGCGCGTGCTCGCTTACGCCGCCGAGGAGGCAGAGCGGCTCTCCCACAAGCACATCGGCACGGAACATCTGTTGCTCGGACTGCTGCGCGAGGAGAAGTGCTTTGCCGCGGAGATCCTGACCGAGCGCGGTCTGCGCCTGCCCGCCATCCGCGAAGAGCTGCAGCGCACCACGCAGGAGAAGGCCCCGGTGCAGCAGGGCGGCAAGGCCCAGCGCAGCGAGCAGAGCCTTTTGGCGGAGTTCTCCCGCGACCTGACCCAGAACGCCCTGGACCAGCAGCTCGATCCGCTGGTGGGCCGCGACGCCGAGGTCGAACGCGTCATTCAGATCCTCTGCCGCCGCACCAAAAACAATCCCGTCCTCATCGGCGAGCCGGGCGTGGGCAAGACGGCCATCGTCGAAGGCCTGGCGCAGAAGATCGCCGACGGCGAAGTTCCCAGCTTCCTCGCGGACAAGCGCGTTCTCGCGCTCGACCTCAGCCTCATCGTCGCCGGCACCAAGTACCGCGGCCAGTTTGAAGAGCGCCTCAAGACCATCATGAAGGAGCTGATGGAGAACCAGAACTGCATCGTCTTTATCGACGAACTGCACACCCTGGTCGGCGCAGGCTCGGCCGAGGGCTCGCTGGATGCTGCCAATATCCTCAAGCCCGCGCTCAGCCGCGGCGAGATCCAGTGCATCGGTGCAACCACACCGGCCGAGTATCGCAAGTCCATCGAGAAGGACCGCTCCCTGGAGCGCCGCTTCCAGGCAGTCAAAGTCCCGCCTCCCAGCGAGGAGGACGCCATCAAGATCATCAACGGCATCAAGGACAAGTACGAAAAATTTCACGCCGTCTCCTACACCGAGGAGGCCGTCAATTTTTCCGTCACCCACTCCAGCCGCTACATCCCCGACCGCTTCCTGCCGGACAAGGCCATCGACCTCATCGACGAGGCCGGCGCGCGCGTCAAGCTGCGCCAGACCTCCCTGCCCGAAGAGTTGACCGAGGTGCAGAAGCGCATCAAGTTCATCGTGCATCGCATGGAGAACGCCATCGCCAACCACGAGTTCGAGAAGGCGCGCTTCTACTCCGACGAGGAACGCAAGGAGCGCGAGAACCTGCGCAGCCTGCGCGACAAGTACCACCTCGACGACTCCTCCGCCGGCATCGTCACGCGTGAGGACATCGAAGACGTGGTCAGCCGCTGGACCGGCGTGCCCATCACCTCCATCAAGGAGGAGGAGACGCAGAAGCTCCTCCGCGTCGAGGAAGAGCTGCACAAGCGCGTCATCTCGCAGGACAAGGCCATCTCCGCGCTGGCCCGTGCCATCCGCCGCTCGCGCGCAGGCCTCAAGAATCCCGCGCGGCCCATCGGCAGCTTCCTCTTCCTCGGTCCCACCGGCGTCGGCAAAACCGAGATGGCGCGCACCCTCGCGCAGTTCCTCTTCGGCTCCGACAAGTCGCTCATACGCTTCGATATGTCCGAGTTCATGGAGAAGCACTCCGTCAGCAAGCTCATCGGATCGCCTCCGGGATACGTCGGCTACGAGGAAGGCGGCCAGCTCACCGAGCGCGTCAAGCGTTCGCCCTACTCCGTCGTCCTGCTCGACGAAATCGAGAAGGCGCACCCCGATGTCTTCAACCTGCTGCTGCAGGTCTTCGAGGACGGTCAGCTCACCGACGGTCTCGGCAACACCGTCGACTTCAAGAACACCATCGTCGTCATGACCTCCAACATCGGCGCCAAGCACCTGCAGAAGCGCGAGGGCCTCGGCTTCCAGAGCAGCAACGAGAACATGGTCCTGGACAAGATGGAGGAGCTGGTCAAGGGCGAGGTCAAGCGCACCTTCAATCCCGAGTTCCTCAACCGCCTCGACGAGGTCATCATCTTCACCTCGCTCACCAACGCCGACCTCATGCTCATCATGGAGCTGCTGGTGCAGCAGATGAACGCCAACCTGGTCCATAAATCCATCACGCTCCGGGTCACCGACGACGCCAAGCAGTGGATTCTGGAGAAGACCACCGCCGAGCGGACCTATGGCGCGCGTCCTTTACGGCGAGCATTGCAGCGCTACGTGGAAGACCCGCTCTCCGAGGCGCTCATCGCCGGCGGCATTGTGCAGCGACCCGCCTTCCTCGAGGTCTACATGGAGAATAACCAGCTCTTCTACCGCACCATATCACCCGACGGCACCGACGACGGCGATGAAAAATCCGCCGGCCTCGCCCTCACCACAGCCTGAAGTCAGAGGTCGGTAGTTAGTTTTTGTTTGTCATTATGAGCTAAGGAAGGTCTGCACAAGTGTTTGACATTCCCTCGGCGGCTAAAGCCGCGTTGCAATTGTTGTACTTACGGCGGGACTGAAGTCCCGCCCTTTCAAAACCGGGACTTATTCAGAGCTTCCCTAAGTGAAGAATCCCCGTATTTGTTTTTCGGGTGCCCCATTCATGACAGCCTCATCGTCATGGGTGGGGTTTCTATTTCGTCTCCCAAACTTCCTTCCCCACCCCACTGCCAATCTGCTATCGTGTCTGCGACATTATGCGCGCCCAATCCCTCACTCTCTCGCTCGCCCTCCTGCTGGTGCCGGCCATCGCGCAATCCCCCGCGCCGCAAACCGGCAACCAGCCTGCCCAGCCCGCCGCTCCGCAAACAGCCCCTACTGCAGGCCGCGCCCAGCCTGCTGGCCCCAACGACCATCAGCATATGATGGACCTCCTCGGCATCACAGCGCTGCGTCCCGGTGTCGCCCAGAACGGCCAGGGTGCCCACCCCGTCAATTGGGACGAGTCCAAGGCCAATCCCTGGCCCAATCTCCCCGACCCGCTGATCTTCAACAACGGCAAACCCGTCAAATCCGCGAAGGATTGGACCACCAAGCGCCGTCCCGAGCTGGTCGAGCTCTTCGACAACGATATCGTGGGCCGCGTTCCCGCCAATGTTCCCGCCGTCCACTGGGAGGTCGTCTCCACCACTTCCGGCTCCGAGGACGGAATCGCCACCATCACCAAACGCCTAGTGGGCCACGTCGACAACTCCGCCTATCCAGCAATCACGGTCAACATCGAAGTTGACCTCATCCTCCCCGCTGCTGCAACCAAACCCGTCCCCGCCGTAGTCGAGATCACCTTCGGCCGTCCCATCGGCTCTCCTCCCCCGCCGCCGCGCCCCGCGCGCCCCGCCCCGCCCGCCGCCGCAGCCCCGCCCGCAGGTACGCCCGCACCCGCCCGCTCTTTGTTGAGCGGAAGCAGCGCCGCACCGGATGGCCCCTCTCCACAACAGCAGACCCTTGCCAAGGGCTGGGCCTTTGCGCTGCTCTACCCAACCACATACCAGGCCGACGGCAGCGGTGGACTCACCTCCGGAATCATCGGCCTCGTCAACCACGGCCAACTGCGCAAGCTCGACGACTGGGGAGCGCTGCGCGCCTGGGCCTGGGGAGCATCGCGCCTGGTCGATTACTTCCAGACCGATCCCGCCATCGACGCGCACCACCTTGCCATCGAGGGCCACTCGCGCTTCGGCAAGGCCGCCCTGGTCACCATCGCCTACGAGCCGCGCTACACCGTCGCCTACATCAACTCCTCCGGCGCAGGCGGCGCCTCGCTGGCACGCCGCCGTTTCGGCGAGCAGTACGAAAACATCGCCGGCGGCGAGGCCTACTGGATGGACGGCAACTATATTAAGTACGCCGAAGCCGAACCCAACCAGCTCACACCCGCAGACATGCCCGTCGACATGCACGAACTCATCGCCCTCTGCGCCCCCCGCCCCGTCTTCATCGGCGGTGGCACCCTCCAGGGCGGCGATGGCTGGGCCGACGTCCGCGGCACCTACATCGCCGAGTTCGCCGCCGGCCCCGTCTACAAGCTCCTCGGCAAAAAACCGCTCTCCGACGACTCCGGCCCTATCAAGGACTTCCCCGCAGTCGGCACCGCAGTCGTCGCCGGCGACCTCGCCTTCCGCCAGCACCCTTACGGCCACAACCCCCAGCCCAACTTCGCCACATTCCTCACCTGGGCCAGCCGCTACATGACCCCCACCAAGTAGCCGCACACACTGGGTGCCCCATTCATGACGGTTTCATCGTCATGGGTGGGGTTCGAAGACTTATGTACACGGGTATACCATTCATCGCGCTCTTTGCGATGGGTGGGAAAATCAATCCACCCTCCGTGCTACCATTTTCCGGACTCACAGAGGCCACCTATGCCCCACCTCTTCGTTCTCTGGCTCGCTCTCTTCGCCGCGCAAGCTACCACCCCAGCCGCTCAGCCACCCGGCGAACCGCCCGCCACGCAACCAACTCAACCGCCCGCGCCATCCGCCACCACCCCAGACGCAATGGGCATGCCTAGCTTTCCTCCACACCCGACCACACCCGCAGTACCACCCAGCCGCAACCCCGATGCCTCTGGTATTTATAACGTCGCGGGTGGCGTCATCCCGCCGAGGGTCCTCTCTCAGCCCCCACCGAAGTTCAGTGATATTGCGCGGCAGCAGAAGATCAACGGGACCGTGACCCTGTCCCTCATCGTGGACAAGGAGGGCAATCCTGTGAACGTACATGTCATAAAATCCATTGCAGACACGGTTGGCGGGAGTCAACGGGCAGCCGCGCACATGCTCGACCAGGCTGCGCTCGACGCCGTGGAGCAATATAAATTTAAGCCAGGCACTAAAGATGGCAAGCCCGTTCCGGTCTATCTGAGCGTTCAGGTGAACTTCGAACTCTACTAAGCCTCCGTGGCCTACTGCACCCCAATCTCGTACACTTCAATCGAATACCCCGGCACCGTCCGCGTAAACGTCTTCGCCACGCCCGTCACCGTGCTCTCCACCGGCACAACCCGCTTCGGATCGTTGATGGTATTGGTCGCCGCGGTCGAACCCGCGTTCAGCCTCACCAGCTTCGCCGTGGGCTTCACTGTCTTCGCGCCGTCCAGCGTGATCTTCAACTCCTGCGCCGCCGACGAAGCATTCACCAGCTTCAGGTACACCACGCCCTTCGCCGCGTCTTTTGTCACGGAGTAGAACAGCCGGTCGCCCGCGCCCTCCAGCTCCGCTGTCACAATCTCCGTCCCAATGTGTCCCGCAAACATCGCCTGCGCGTAGTAGCTCGGGCTGCCGTAGCTGCGCAGCGCGTCGTACCCGATCAGGTTCGACTGCCACTGCATCCCGTTCGGGTCCACATTCACCAGCAGCGGCGCGTAGCTAGCAATCACGAATCAGGTCGCTGTTGCGCTCCATCCCGGTCATCCACGCCGCATCGCCCAGCGCCGCGCCGAAGTTGGTCGTCGGCATGCCCTCGCGCGTCGCCCACTCGCCCACAAAGATCTTCGGCCCGTTGCGGCTTGCCTTGTCGTAGTGGTGTACGTCGTTGAAGAACTCCTCCGCGCGCTTGTAGTAGTGGTCGTCGATCAGGTCCGGCGTCACGCTCTTCACCACATTGCCCCGCGCATTGGACGACGAAATCAGTTGCAGCGCCGGATACTTCGCCTTGATCGCCTTGTAGAACTGCGTGTAGCGCCCATCGTAGCTCTGCGACTTGTCGAAGAAGTCCTCGTTGCCGATCTCCACATACTTCAGCGGAAACGCCTTCGGATGCCCGTCCTTGCGCCCGCTCCGCGCCCCACTTGGTTGTAACGTCGCCGGTCACATACTCAATCTCATCCAGCGCGTCCTGCACATACGGCTCCAGGTCCGGCCCCGGCGTCACATGCTCTCCGCCCAGCGAGTAGCCCGCATACACGGCCAGCACCGGCTGCATCTTCAGGTCCTCGCACCACTCCAGGAACTCCAGCAGCCCCATCCCGTCGGTCGAGTGGTATCGCCACGGGCTCGCATGTCCCGGCCTGTCCACCAGCGGCCCAATCGTCTTCTTCCAGTCGAAGCGGTCGGCAATCGTCTGCCCTTCCAGATAGTTCCCGCCAGGGAAGCGCAGGAACGCCGGATGCATCCCCGCCAGCAGCTCCATCAGGTCCACGCGATTGCCGTTCACCCGGTTCTTGTACGTCGGCGGAAACACCGAAAGCTGCTGCACCCACACCGTCCCCGGCCGCTGCACACTCAGCAGGATATGGTTTGCCGCCGTCACCTTGGCAATCGCGCCCGTCTTCATGGTGAAGTTGTACTGCTTCCAATCCGCCGTCAGCGCCGGTAGATGGTAGCTGGCCAGCACCTTACCCGAATCGTCCGCAACCAGACTGACACGCACCGCCGCGCCGCCCACCGCCGCCGCATCGCCCTTCGCCCACACCGACCCCGTATACGTCGTATTGCCCCGCACCGGAACGCCCCACCATCCGCCATTGCGCAGCCCATACGCGTCCTTCGCGTCGGCCTGCTCCACCGTAATCTTCAGGCTCGCCGCTAGCGCCGCGCTCGGCCCCGTCGTCGTATCCCGCGCCACCGACCCGCGCGCCGTCCCCTGCTCCACTGGAATCCAGTTCACCGTATCGCGCATGTTCAGGAACGTCCTGTCCTGCACCAGCTCGCCATACAACCCGCCCTCGTATGAGTAGTTGATCTCCTCGGTCATCAACCCATACAGCGTCGGACTCACCTTCGCCCCCGCCTTGTCCGTGCTGATGGTCAGCGTCGCCGCCTGCTGCGCTTGCATCGTTCCCATCGACATCCACACAGCCACGCCCAACACCGCCGCAAACTTAGCCGTTCGATTCATCGAGTTTTTTCCTCGATGAAACGATACATCAACCCAACCTGCATCGTCGCCGGGTGCCCCATCCTCGGCGCGCAGTCGTATCGCGCGAGCAGATGGATTGTGCGCCAAGCTGCTAAACTAGAAATTCGCACTCGCTTCCGTGCATCACCCAGCGCAAGCACGCAGCAGCAAGGAGAACCCCATGGCAGATACCACCTCCAACAGCACTCCCAGCGGCGGCATCGGCTCCACTACTCTCCGCCTCAAGCTCGGCCTGGCCGAGATGCTCAAGGGCGGCGTCATCATGGACGTGATGAACGTCGAGCAGGCGCGCATCGCCGAGGAGGCCGGGGCCATCTCCGTCATGGCGCTGGAGCGCGTTCCCGCCATGATCCGGGCTGAAGGCGGAGTCGCCCGCATGGCCAACCCCAAACTCATCCGCCAGATCATGGCCGCCGTCACCATCCCCGTCATGGCCAAGGCACGCATCGGCCACTTCGCCGAAGCGCAGATACTCCAGCACCTGGGCGTCGACTTCATCGACGAATCCGAAGTCCTCACTCCCGCCGACGAGACCCACCACATCGACAAGCATGCCTTCACCACGCCCTTCGTCTGCGGCGCGCGCAACCTGGGCGAGGCCCTGCGCCGCATCGCGGAGGGCGCAGCCATGATCCGCACCAAGGGCGAAGCCGGCACAGGCGACGTCGTTCACGCCGTCCAGCACATGCGCCAGATCGTCGGCGAGATCAAGGCCCTCACCGTGCTCAGCGACCAGGAACTCTACCACGCCGCCAAAGAGCATGGCGCGCCCTACGAACTCGTCCGCATGGTCGCCCGCTCCGGCAAGCTGCCCGTGCCCAACTTCTCCGCCGGCGGCATTGCCACGCCCGCCGACGCGGCGCTGATGATGCAGCTCGGCGCGGAGAGCGTCTTCGTCGGCTCCGGCATCTTCATGAAGGAGCGCGCCACTCCGCTCGATGTCGAACTCTGGACCAAGGAAGACGCCGCCGTCGGCCTATGCACACCCAAGGATGTCGGCCAGCCGCGCAATCCCGAGGAGCGCGCCGAGGCTGTCTCCCGCGCCAAGGCCATCGTCATCGCCACCACCCACTTCAACGACGCCAAAATCGTCGCCGACGCCAGCGAAGCCGTCACCGGCACCATGAAAGGCCTCGCCGCCGCCGCCATCCCCGAGCAAGACCTCCTGCAAACCCGCGGCTGGTAGTGCTGCGTGCAGCAGCCACGCTCCGCGCAGAGTAGTTCCTGCGTACAGCGACAGCCTCATGCCCGCTTCCGCTTAGCCTGCAACTCCTGCAGCATTCCCTGCCGCAGCACTGCATTCAGCCGCGACTGATACCCCTCGTTCCCCTGCGCGCGCAGCCATGCCAGAATGTCCGCATCGATCCGCAGCGTCACCTGCTTCTTCACCGGCCTATAGAACGGGTTAGGCACTGCGTTCTGCCAGAACTTCTCCGTCGCCTCTGGTATATCGGAGAAGTCGATCTCGCTGTCTGGCCTCTTCGCCAGTTCCGCCAACTCGCGCTTCCGCTGCTCAGTCAGCCTCGACTCACCCCAGGCTCTTCGTATTATTTTGCCCATATCGTCTTCGCTCCTTTCTAGTGGCCCGCCGGGCCGAGATAATTCGGATCACTTCGTCGAAGTTCTGTTCCGCAACCGTGTGCGCCACTTGCAGGACAACGACATCTCCCACCATGCCGATCGTCTGCCATCGTAGTTCGCCACCTACAACGCAATCCTGCTCAAACACGGCATGGGGATCGTAGAAGACCTCAATGGCATCATCGAAGTCGATGCCGTGCTTCCGCAGATTGCTCTCGGCCTTCGCCTCGTCCCACTCGAATAGGATCATGCCTGTCAATATTATACTGCATTTCTGTAGCTACACGAACCAACTCCACTCAGCCAAGACACTGTATCCTTCGTTCTCGAAATTTCAAACCAAGTAAAATTAGTCTCATCATGCCCATCCGTCTTCGCTTGCATCATCTCGCCCTGCTGCTTACCCTTGTTCTCTACCTTCCTCTAGCCGCCCGCGCCGACGACGCTTCCCGTCATGCCAAGGCTGCCCAGATGGTTACACTGTTGCACACCGATAGTATGGTGCAGCAGGCCTCCGCCACCATTCTGAAGCAAGTCTCCGACGCAGCGGAGAAGGCGGCCGGTCCCACTCCCACGCCGCAGAGTAAGGCGCAACTCGCCGACTTTGAGAACAAAACCTCTCAAATGATCGACGCCCAGGTGGGCTGGAAGGCGCTACAGCCCGCAATCACCGACTTCTACGCAAAGACCTTCACTGAGCAGGAATTGGACGTGATCATCGCCTTCTTCAAGACGCCCGAAAGCGCCGCCTTCCTACAGAAGATGCCGCAGATCAACGACCAGGTCGAGCAGCTCGCCACGTCCAGGCTTACCATCCTGAAACCGCAGATCAATCAAGCGTTGGACGACTTCAGCAAGAGTCAGGCCCCACCGCCGCCGGCAACCGCGCCAGCCGCCGCACACGCTCCGGCCGCATCGCCTGCACCGGCCGCATCTCGCACGCCAGCCGCCTCGCCCACGCCAGCCGTGAGCAAGTCAAAGTGAGTCCAGCGCGTCATCCTCTACTCATCGGCGTCCTTGCCCTGCAGGGCGCCTACGATGCCCACGTTCGCACCCTGGCCACTCTCGGTGCAACTGCGCGTCTCGTCCGTCTCCCGCTGGACCTCCACGGACTCGACGGCCTCATCCTGCCCGGCGGTGAATCCACCACCATGCTCCACTTCCTCGACCGCAACGGATTCTTCGAAGTCCTGCAAACCTACGTCAAGTCCACGCCCACCTTCGGCACCTGCGCCGGGGCCATCCTGCTCGCTGCCAGCGTCGAAGCACCCGCCCAGCGTTCGCTCGGCGCGCTGGACATCACAGTGGAGCGCAACGCCTACGGCCGCCAGATCGATTCCTCCATCCTCACCGCGCCCACCTCACTCCCCGGCCCGCCGCTGGAGATGGTCTTCATCCGCGCCCCGCGCATCACCCGCACCGGCCCCGCGGTCGAGACCCTCGCCTCCCGCGAGGGCTTCCCCACCCTGGTTCGCTCCGGCAATATCCTCGCCACCACCTTCCACCCTGAGCTATCCGACGACCACCGCGTACATCAGTTCTTTCTCACTCTCGTCCGCCAGCACCAGGCAGACGCTGTCAACAAACCGCGCTGAATGGATCTCCAACCTCTACGCCTCGTGTGCGAATAAATTCCATGCTCCGCTCAGCCAAATTGCCAGCCCAACAAGTTCAGCGCAGAGCACCCACTCCAGCGCAATTCCCAGTACACTGCTTCGCCCAGTCGCATGCATCGCTACCGCCAGCAGGGCAATTACAAGCGCCGCCATGCTGATCCGCATCGCCATCCACCCATAGCGTGCGGGCCTCGCTGCCATCTCGCTCCGCTTCGGCACCTGTGCAGCCACCCGCGCCGCGAAGTCCGCGGGAACCGTCACCTCGGGCACTCGCTCCAGCGCCCGTGTCACGCGCTCTTCCAATGCATCCATTCCATTCCTTCATCCCATGCTCGTGCATCGCGCCTCCTTTACCGGCGTTCTGTCTCCCTCGCCGCACTGCGCCGCAATCCCTTCGCGCAGCTTTCTGCGTCCCCGGTGCAGATGCGTTCGCACGGTCCCAATGGGCAGTCCCAGCGCCAGCGCAATCTGCTCATACGTCCGCTCCTCCTGATGATAGAGCACCAGTACGGCGCGCTCCACCTGGCTTAGCCGTTGCATCTGCTCCTCCACTGCCAACTGGAACTCACGCTCTTCCATCTGTTCTTCCGCGTTGCGTCCGGGATGCGGCAGCCGGTCTTCCCACGCGCTCGTCTCATCGGAGATCGACACCAGCGACTGCGCATCCCTCCGCCGCCGCTTCCACTCGTCCTGCGCCACGTTCACGGCAATGCGGTACAGATACGTCGTTACCAGCGCCTCTCCGCGAAAGCTGGGCAACGCGCGGTACAGCCGCAGAAACACCTCCTGCGCCAGATCGTCCACGTGCTCGCGGCTTCCCGTCAACCGCAGCAGCGTGCGGAAGACCATCGCCTGGTGCTCGCGGACAATCTCTTCGAAGCTGAAGTCGGTTGCCAAGCAGAGTTAGACCTCGGACCGCAGCGAAAGTTTCACGCGCCGCAATGAAACTCTACGCTGCCCCGTCAGTCTAACGCGGGCAGAAGGGAGAAAATCATGTTCAATGAATCTTGGGGTCCATATATCGTTCCCGTCGCAGTCTTCGTATGGCTAAGCATCGTGGCAATCTCACAGGCGATCGGCTCGGCCCATAAGCGCCGCACCCAGGCCGAGGAGCGCATGGCCATGGTGCAGCGCGGCATGTCGCCGGATGAGATCAATCAGCTATTGAAACCCATCAAGGAGGACTGCGGGGAGGATGCCACCAAGACTAAGGACCCCCTGCGTAGCCTCGCCAGTGCGCGCCGCGCTGGAGTCGTTCTGGTCTCCATTGGCGTTGGCCTGGTCGTCTTCGGTATTTTGTTGGCCTCTATTCTTCAGGTCCGCGAGGTCCTCTCCGTCTCCGCCTGCGGCCTCATTCCCTTGGCTATTGGCATCGGCTTTTTCGTCGATTACGGCCTGCAGAAGCGCGAACTCGCCCGCTTCGGCCTCGAAGTCGCCGCCGACCCGCCCCCCAACAATCGTGGTTGAACTTGGGTGCCCCATCCATGACGGCTTCATCGCCCGCCCCCGGCGAGCGGTCTTTGCTCGCTGGGGTGGTCAAGCGATGGGTGGGATTCTCAGTACTCCCCCCGATACTCCACCGTTCGCCGTTTCGGCGTCAGGAACCCGAACAGCAGATGCAGCACCGCCAGCGCCAGCGCGCCCAGAAACGCCGCGCCAAATGTCTCCACCTGGAATCCGGGAACAAACCAACTGGCAAACTTCAGCATCACCGCGTTAATCATCAGGAAGAACAGCCCGAGGCTCAGGATTCCCAGCGGCAGCGTAATGATCTTCAACAGCAGCCCGAAGGTCGCGTTGAAAAACCCAATCACCACCACTGCAATCAGCGCCGACGTCACGTCGCTCACCACAAATCCGCTCACCGTCAGCGACACAATCCACAGCGCCAGCGCATTCAGCACCCATTGCAATAGCATCCGCACCATAGGCCACCTCCTCCCCAGCATATCCGGCTTGCCCGCCATGCGATGGGATGCGCCTTCATCGACGCATGTATCATCTTATCTAAGCCTGACGGAGCTGCCATGTCGCCCGTGCGCGTTGCCCTGCTGATCTCGCTTCTTGCCACCGCCGCCCGCCCGCTCCCAGCGCAGACGCAGACCAGTCCCGCAACTCCCGCAAATAATTCCAATCGTCCTGTCGCCACACTCCGTGCCACCGCGCGTCTGGTCATTCTCGATGTCGTCGTCACAGACGGTAATGGAAACCCGGTCAAAGGCCTTAAGCCCTCCGACTTCACCCTCTCTGAAGATGGCGTCCCACAGAACTTCGCCAGCTTTAGCGAGCATCAAGCGCCTGTCAGCAACCCTGTCGCGTCCGAAACTTCGTTGCCGCCCAACATCTTCACCGTCCAGCCGCCGCTCACCGAAGAGGGCACCAAGACCGTCATCGTTCTGGACATGCGCTACATTCCCAGCTACACGCTTGTTCGTGGCGATATTCAGGCCTTTATGAAGACCGTTGCGCCGGGAAACCCCATCGCCATTATTCGGCTGGATAGGCGGGGGATGCACCTCGTCCAGGGCTTCACCACCGATCCGCAACGCCTTCAGGATGCCGTCGCCGGCAATCGCATATTACCTCCGATAATGGATATCACAGGCCGTGTGCCATACGCCGGAGTCATCAATCCCTACCAGCGGCTGGCCCGCTATCTCGCCGGAATCCCCGGACGAATCAGTCTTGCCTGGGTCACAGACGAAGGAATGCCCGACAGCTTTCGCGGGAACGAGTATCCCGACCTCACCAACATGGTCAGCAATCTCAATGCATCGACGAATGTTCTCCGGCTTAGCCGAGTTGTCCCCTACACAATCAAAGCCGGCGGATATATCGGCGGCATGTTGCCACCGCTTCCGGTTCCTGACATCGTACTTTCGCGGCTCTTTGCCGAGTCGCACCTTGACATCCCCCCGTCAGACCCCGTGTCCTTCCCCACCGCGCAAGGCGGTCTGCTCGCAAATCAGGCCCTGGCTGATATGGCTACCGCCGCGGGCGGCCACGCGTTCTTCGACGGTGCCGACAAGGCGTTGGCACAAGTCATGGCCCTGGGTTCCAACTACTACACGCTCTCCTATGTGCCCACCAATGCTAGCTGGAATGGGGCCTATCGAAAAATTGCAATCAATGTAAGCAGCGTTCCGCAGCCATCTCCTAGCAGGTTTGGATGGTCGGCCTACGGCCAGCCGAATGTGGTCTACCGCCCGGGCTACTACGCGCGCTCCAAACCCGACCCCAGTGCTGTGTCCGGCTCCACAACCTTCGGGATGGAAACCACCGCATCCCCGGCGAACCAACCCGTCGCGGTCCCGTCGCCCGGTATCGCCCCCATCTCGGCCTCACTACCCAACGTCATCCCGCGCGCCCCCTCGGCCATGGAAGCTGCCATGGGCTTCGGCACCCTCACGCCCGATCAGGTCAGCTTCAACATCGTCGTCACGCCTTCGCCCGCAGTCGAAAAGCCCAAGTCCACCCCTCCGTCTGCGAAAGACAACTTCATCACCGATCCATTCCGCAACGCCACCTATCGCAACTACAAGGTCCACTACTGGATCGACCCGAGGGGCCTCAAGTTCTCGCGGACCGCCAACGGTACTTACCGCGACGACCTGCAGTTCGTCGCCATCGTCTACCGCGACGACGGCTTCGTTGCCAACTCCGTCTCCATCACCGCGCACATTCAAGCCTCCGCCAACAACCTCGACAATCTCCTGACTAGCGGTGTCACCTTCGACCAGACCATCGCCATGCCCATTGCGGACAATGCGATGGCGGAGAACTATTTCCTCCGTGTGGGCATAGATGAGACATCCACCGGCCACATCGGCGTGCTCGAAGTTCCCGCCGACTGGATCAAGCTGCCTCCTAAGCCAACAGCCAACGACACCGCAGCCAATCCCGCCGCAACCACCGCGCCAGCGCAGTAATTTTATTCCCCCAGTGGTGCCATCCGGCCAATCCTAGTAATCTCTACTCATCGCGCGCGTGGAGTGATCCGGATGCCCACCATCGTCTCGCCCCCCGATCTCGAACGCCGCCCCCGCCGCTCCGGTGAGGATGACGGAGGCCATGGTCGCCGTCCGCCCAACGGCCGAGACCTGAAGCGCACCGGCGGAGGAGGCGACAACGACAACTGGGACAACCGTCCCAGCCGCCCGCGCCGTCCGGGTGAGCGCCTCATCACCTATCGCCTCGGCCTCTTCTTCGCCCTCGGCGCCGTCTTCCTCTTCTTCACCGGGCTGGTCAGCGTCTTCTCCGTCACGCAGCCCACCAGCCGCCTCGACGTCTACAGCCGCGACCTCAACGCATGGCTGCCCACCGCCATTCCGCCGGTCCTATGGCTCAACACCGCGCTCCTGCTGCTCAGCTCGGTCACCGTCGAGATCGCCCGCCGCCACATGTTCCACTCCATCGACGCCATGGAGGAGTGGTTCGGCCTGGGCAAGCCAACTTCGCGCCGCGCCCTGCCCTGGCTGTTGGCAACCATGCTTCTGGGCTCGCTCTTCCTCGCCGGACAGGTCCTCGCATGGCATCAGCTCATGCTCCAGGGACTCAGCTTCCAAACCAGCGGCAACGGCGGTCACTCCTTTTACATCCTCACCTGCGCCCACGCCGTCCATCTCGTCGCGGGTATTCTTTGCCTGGCCGCTGCCGTTATCGGTCTCGTCGCATTCAAGAGCGTCGAAGACCGTCAGATACTGGTCGACTGCGCCGCGTGGTACTGGCACGCCATGACCGCCCTCTGGCTCTGCCTCTTCACCCTGCTCGCCTTCCGCTGATCTGAAGCGCGGTGTCAACCTTTGAATCACCACGAAACATTGGGGTGGCCCACCCTTTGATTAGCCACTAAAAATTGGGTGCCCCATCCTTCCGCAGTCTCTCCGCAGAAGGGTGGGAAACCATGAAACTCCGCCATCCTGCATCGTGGTCGCGCGATCATCTCTATCGCTTCTTCTTCGATGGCCCCTTGGCCGGGCTCTTCGCGGATGCCTTCCCCGCACTCTTCGCCCCGGGCTTGGTCCCTGTCTTAACCGTCGCCTTGATCCCGCTCTTTCCAGCAGCCTTAGCCGGAGGCTTCCCCGCAGCCTTGAACTTCGGCTTCACCGTGGCTTTCTTCGCTGTGACCGCCTTCGCTGCACTCTTCTTCGCGGCAACCTTCTTCACCGGTGCAACTTTCTTCGCGGCAACCTTCTGCACGGCAATTTTCTTCGCAGGAGCAGCTTTCTTGTCCGCCTTTGCCGTCGCAACCGGTTTCACGGGAGCTGCCGTCTTCGGCGCAACCGTCTTTTTCACGGGCGCCTTCGCCGCGCCTGTCTTAACCTCGACAGCCTTTACCACTGCCAACTGCTTCACGGGCACAGCAGCTTTCGCGGCAATTGAAGCCTTTTTCTCCTCCGGCTTCGCCCCAACTGTCTTGGCAGTCTCAGTTTTGGCTGTTGCCGCCTTGGCCGACTTAACCCCAGTTGTCGCATCCGTCGACGGGTCCGCCGCCGCAACAACTTCACCCAACAATGCCGCCTCCTCCAATCCCTCCGCGCCCTCTGCCAGCCCTTCGTCCGTCTCGGCCTTCTTGCGCGACTTCGATGCCTTTGCGTCTTTCTTCGACGCCCGGGCGCGCCGCGGATGCACCGCCGGCGGTGGTGCAGGCGGCGAGTATGGCTCCAGATACGCCTTCATCTCCTCTACCGTGCCCAGATGCCCGTCCATCAACTCGAAGAAGAGCTTCTCCACCAGCTCGTCGAAGCCGGCCAGCTCGGGAACAATCCGCATCTCCTGCATCTGAACGTACGGAATCCTCTGCCGCGCCTGCGGCCACTCCTTATAAAAGCTCTGGAACTTCGCCTGCAACGCACCGTTCTTGGTGGAATACGCGACCCACAGCACAACTTCCGGTCGCGCCGCCATCAGCAGTTTCCATGCCTGCGACGGCTTCGCCGCCTGCTTCGACCCCAACACTGCCGCAAACCGCTTTGCCTCGCCCTCCAGAGCATCAATCTCCGCCACAAACCCCTTCCGTGGGAAGCTCTTCTTCAGCGCCTTCACGTCCTTGGCCGCCATCTTCGCCGTCAAGAGTGGAAACTGCGCCGCCGACGCATCCGCCACGATACCCTGCATCTGCAACTGCATCTGCGCCTCGCGCAGCTTCTCCAGTTCAGCCAGATTTGCCTTGGCCGAGCTCCATCCTGGAACCATTCGCTTCAACCAGCCCTCTTGCTCCAGCCCGCGCATCACCCGCAACGGGTCTTCCTCATGCACAATCTCTTCCGCTTCATACCCGCGATGGAAGCTTTGCAGCGCGGAAATATACCCTTCGGCCTTGCCAGTCTCGTAGCGCGCCTGCGTCTTCTCTTCCAGTTGCCAGCCCAGCCGCGCCGCGAACCGTATCGCGCGGACCATCCGCACCGGCTCCTCGATAAACCCGTAGTTGCTGGCCAGCCGCAGCTCCCGGTTCTCAATGTCTGCCACCCCGTTCAGCGGGTCCATCAGCAGCCCATACGACCCCTCGTTCAGTGACAGCGCCATGGCGTTCGCCGTAAAGTCGCGCCGCCTCAGGTCATCCAGAATCGTCGCCGCCTTCATCACCGGCTTGCCCGGCTTTGGATAGTGAACCGTAAGAGTGCTCCCTACCTCCATCCGCACGTTGCCCGGAAAGCGCACAAACAACGCCTGCGACGCTTCCGATTCGCCGTCGATAACGGCACCTAATTTCTGTAAATCTTTCTTCAGCTTGAGAGCATTTCCTTGAACTGCTACATCCAGGTCGCGCACGGGCGAACCGCTGGTCAGGTCGCGCACCGCTCCGCCTACCAGAAACACCGTCAGCCCCTTAGCGCGGGCAATCTCTCGTACCTTGGAAAGTGCTAGTTTTTGAGCCTGCGATAGACGTCTTTCAAGCAGATAGATGTAATCGGCCATACGGGTGCATTCTCTCCACCCGGCCGCCGCCGGGTCACTTCAACCGATCTGAACGCTTGTCGCTCTGGCCTGAACTCCGGTCTGAATTCTGGTCTGTACTCGGACCGGAACCGGGGCGGAACCGAGATCGAAATCCCGCTCGAAACTATGACCTAAACTACAGCGAATCAGTCGTTTACATAGGCCGAAAAAGCGCGGCACAAGCACTCATTCTAGCACGTGCTCGCGAGTTTGACCAGCCAATTTGCACCTTTTTCGTGGCGATCCAGCCCCAGCCGTGCGACAATCCCTTTTGCGGGTCCCAGATGGCCGCTTCTCATGTCCAACTCACCCAAAAAAGTCCTCGTTCGACGCTTCTCCGGAGACACCCTCCCCGGCTATCTGCCGCAGTCTGCCTTCGTGCGTCATAATTCAATCGACCTCCTCGACCTCTCCGGCCGCCTCATCTCCTTGCCCCTCAACGACATCAAAACTATCAGCTACGTCCGCGACTTCAACCTCTCCGACCCCGTCAATCCAGAGCGCCTTACCCGCCGCGCCTTCCTCGCCCGTCCCCGCACCGAGGGGCTCTGGCTGCGCCTCACCTTCCGCTCCGGAGACCTTCTCGAAGGTCTCGCCCCCACCGACCGCTCCTTTCTCGACGCGCTCGCCGACGACGACGGACTCTTCCTCACCCCACCGGACACCCGTTCCAACACCCAGCGCCTCTACGTCCCTCGCGCAGCCCTCGCCGAGGTCCAGCTCCTCGCCGTCATCACTACCCCCTCCCGCCGCCAGCCCCGCCATGCCCCCGCCGAAGCCATCCAGGACGAACTCTTCCACCTGCCCCTCGATCCCACCTCCCGCCCTAACTGAACAGGACCGGCGAAGCTGCTCTATCTCTCCGGCTGGTACCCTCCTGCTACCCCCCTGGGCGAAAGGACCATCTGCCATAGCTGCAAATGCCGCGCCCGGAACGCTCCGGCGCAGGTCAGCAGGTAGTACTGCCACATCCGCTGGAAGCGCTTGTCGATCTTCTTGCCCCGTCCGTCCGTCTGAACATACTCTTGAAAGTTCTTCCACCAGGCCATCAGGGTGAAATCGTAATCGACGCCAAAGTTGTGCAGGTCTTCCAGCACGAAGCGGTCTTCGGTCGCGCTGGCAATCTGTCGCAGCGAAGGCAGCTTCCCATTGGGAAAGATGTGGGTTTGCATCCATGGCTCGCCCGCGATGGCCGAACGCAGGCTCCCGATGGTATGCAGAAGGAACAGCCCATCGCGGCCCAGACAGCGCCGGGCGGTGGTAAAAAAAGTTGGGTAGTTCTTCACTCCGACATGCTCAAACATGCCCACCGACACAATCGCATCCACCTGCCCGGCATAGCTGCGATAGTCCTGTAGCAGGATCTCCACCGGAAGTCCCTGGCAGTAGGTGCGTGCGTAGGCTGCCTGGTTCACCGAGACCGTCAGGCCGACCACACGCGCGCCGTAGCGTTCCGCGGCATAACGCGCAAACCCGCCCCATCCGCAGCCGATCTCCAGCACCCTGACACCGGGAGCCAGATGCAGTTTGCGGCAGATCAGGTCGTACTTCGCGTATTGCGCCTCATCCAGCGTCTTTGCACTGCCGCCGCGGTAGCTTGAGCTGTAGGCCATACTCTTGCCAAGCATGGCCTGGAACAGATCGTCGTCCAGGTCGTAATGCCACTTTCCCACCTCAAACGCGCGCCCGACGCTTTGCAGATTGACCAGGTTTGCCTTCACGATTGCCAGCAGTTGGGGGAGAAAGATGCCTGCATAGCGGTTGAGGCCTTCCGTCAGCAAGCGACAGGTGAGGACGTCCAGGCTGGCGCAATCCCACCAGCCGTCCATGTAGGAGTTGCCCAGTCCCAGAGTTCCCTGCCTGCGGACCAGCTTGAACATCGCCTGGTTGTTTACCTGGATATCGTACGGTTCGGTCCCGTTCAGGCGGATGCCCGCTGGCTCAAGCAGAGATTGAAACCATTCTTCCCCAGTCTGCATGTTTTACTCCAACGCTGCCGTCAACTTGGATGGATGCTTTTCAAACGCCATGTTAGGCTTTACCGTCGCAGGCTACAATCTCCCCATGAAGCTCTCAGCCCTTGCCGCTCATCTTGGCGCAACCCTGCACGGCGATCCCGACGCCGAGGTCACCTCCGCCGCCGGAATCGAAGAGGCCCGCCCCGGCCAGATCACCTTCGTCGCCAACCCCAAGTACACTCCGCTTGCCCGCACCACGCAGGCCACCGCCGTCCTGGTCGAGCCCAGCTTCGGCCAGATCGCCACCGCAACCCTGCGCATCGCCAATCCCTATCTGGCCTTCGCACGCGCGCTGGAACTCCTCTACCAAGCTCCGACTTATGCGCCGGGAGTCCATCCCACCGCCGTCATCGCGCCCACCGCGACCGTCGGCCCTGAAGCCCACATCGGCGCCTACGTCGTCATCGGCGACCACGTTGTCACTCGGCGGCCACGCCACCTTGCTGCCACACGTCGTTGTTTATCCCCACGCACAGATCGGCAGCCACTTCTTCGCCCACGCCCACGCCATCGTCCGCGAGAGCTGCCGCCTCGGCGACCACGTCACTCTACAGAACGGCGCCATCGTCGGTGCCGACGGCTTCGGCTTCGCCCGCTACGATGCACCCGCGCCCGACGCTCCCGCATGGCACAAAATCCTCCAGACCGGCGTCACCGTCCTCGACGACCACGTCGAGATTCAGGCCAACTCCACCGTCGACCGCGCCTCCATCGGCGAGACACGCATCCACACCGGCGCCAAGATCGACAACCTCGTCATGGTCGGCCACGGCTCCTCGGTCGGGGCCAACACGCTGCTCTGCTCGCAGGTCGGCCTCGCCGGCTCCACCCACGTGGGCAGAGAACGTCATCCTCGCCGGCCAGGTCGGCGTCGCCGGCCATCTCACCATCGGCGACGGCGCCATCGCCACCGCGCAGTCCGGCATCCCTTCCGACGTTGCTCCCGGCGCCACCGTCAGCGGCTACCCCGCCATCGACAATCGCACCTGGCTGCGCTCGGTCGCCATCTTCCACCGCCTCCCCGAAATACTCCGCGAACTCCGCCAGAAGAACAAGTAGGGCAGAAACGCGCTCAGCAGGGCCGCCACTCCAGGTCCGTCGCGCTCAGCATGTGCGATAGTTCATTGTCCGGCGAGATCCATCGCCGGGCGATCATCCGCATCGCCTTCGCTGTAAGCGTGCGCCGCATCACCACCAGGTCGGTCAGCTCTTCCGGCACAAACGAGAACTTGATCGGGTGCGGTGTTCCGCCCTCGATATACATCCGCCGGGAGCCATGCGCGATCTCATGCTCGATGTAATACGAGCGCATCACCGTACCCAGTGAGCTGGCCGCATGACCGCTCCGGTTCATCTGCCACAGGATCTCCGAGCGGTCCCCGTATCTGCGTCCGCCCAGCAGGCTCAACCATCGCCCCTCCCGGTCCTTGATCCCCATGAACACCGGCTCTTTCAGGTCCTGCAACGAGTCGTAACGCCACCCTGCAACCGCTGCCGGGACCGCATACATGCACTGACGGTTGAAGCGCAGCGCCTCCTCGCGCGCGACCTCGATCCGCGGCATAAACATGCATCCCAGATCGGCCTCCGCACGGCGCCGGTAGTAGCGCAGGTTACTCCGCGTGCGCTGCCCAATCTTCGCCAGCGTAGCGTCGAACGTCGTCGATAAAGGCAGGTAACCGGGAATGCTGCGCTTTCGCAGTGCCCATCGCGCCACCTCCCTCCCTTGCTCCGCCACCTCCAACAGAGGGGGCCTGACTCGTCGCGCAAGTCTCCTGCCCCTCCGCCGCGCGAAACGACATCAGGATCAAATGGGCGCCGCGTTCCAGCAACGCGCGGCAGACCAGGGCCACCACCCGCGAACGCTCCGGCGCCATCGCGATCAGCGTGCTCTGTCCCGATCGGTCGTTCGTCGCATAAGCGCCCAGTCCGGTCCCGAAGATATTCTGTTCAAAGATCAGCATCGCACCCAATAGATCGTCGAGCTTCGGACTCTTCAAATCCAGCTCAGACGTCCTCGCAACCAGCAGCAGGTTCGGAATCCGAGGCAAGGCACCAGGCTTGGAGAGGAAGTAGGCAATGTCGTCCATGGCGCCAGGCTGGCCGCAGCGAGCGCTCAACTCCACCAAACTCCGGCTCAGGCGCAGCACGGCTTCTCGTCCAGTCAGACAATGCACCACTGGCCGTTCGACCGGCTGGAACGGCGCCCGGCTGACGAGTTGGTTCGTCCCGGAACTCATGGAGGATCCTGGCAATTGGGTGGTCGCTAACCGAATAATCCTGTAACCCAAACTAACATGGCCGCCATGGGACCCCAACTACCCTAAAGTTGCGGTTGCCGATACTCCACGCAATTCCAGATCGGGATCATCGCTCAGTGCATAACGCCTGAAGCAGAAGCTGTCTTCGCAGAAGTCCGCAGCCCGTCCACCCATTCATTGCGAAGTCTCCTGCAAATAGAATCCCACCCCCTCGCTTGGCGAAAGGGTGGGAAGTAAACATGATTCATCCTTCCAGGCGCCTATGGATTCGTTGCCGCCGGCTTCTTCGCCGCCATTCCCGGCGTTGCGGCCATGGCTGGCTTCGCTGCCGCTGCCGGCTTCGGCTTCCAGAAGGAATCGGCCTTGACCCATTCGTCCGCCGGATAACTCATCTTTGGGTTGAACGCAAACAGGTTGTCCTGCACCGAGTCGAGGCACGAGGCCGACAGTGCTTCGATCTGCTTCATCCCCGCCGGCCCCATGGCATCTTCAAATTTCTTGCTGTCGGCCAGGCCCGCGTCGTCTTCGGCCAGCGAGGTCATGCGCGAGATGGCCAGATAGATTCCGCCATTGTCCTCGCCGTAGTAGCTCTCATATAGCGCCCAGTTGGCATTCGGTATCTTGGCGTATCCGCTCTGAAATATCTTCACCAGTTCTTCCCACTCGGCCCGGTGCCCAGGCTTGATCTTGTAGTGCTGAATATCGAAGTAGCGCGAATGCACCGCATCGCCTACATGCAGGCTCAGGTCTGGATCGTACAGATACACGCTCTGCTGCACCTGATCTAGCAACTCGCCGTCCACCACATTGTCGCGGTCCAGCACCGCGGACAGCGCCGGGTTCTTGTCGTACGCAAGGTTGTCCTTCTCCCATGCCTCGAAAGTTGGATACCCGGCCATGAACAGCGCGCGCGGCCTGCCGGACATCGACGTCGCCGCCAGGTAGTGCGTCGGCCACTTGGCCGCGGCAAGCGCACTCACAAACGCGCTTTCGCTCTTCTCATGCGGAGAGCCGTTTTTGCCCGGCTTCGTATACTCGCGTTCGATTACCAGCACCTTGGGCGGCAGCATGACTCCAGCCGGCGTGTCCTGTGCCGCCATCACGCCAACGCCGCTCGCCAATAGACACAACCCTGCGCATAGTCCTGATAAATTTTTCATCGTTCGCCTTTCGCTTTCCAGATCGAATTTGTAAATCGAATTGCTTGGCGCGGGACAAATCGGTGCAGCTCCGCATTGCGGCTCTGCGCTTGCGGTTCTACAGCGAGATGCCTGCGATTCAGGCCCAAAAACAAGGAGGGAATAGTCTTACGAACCAGAGTCTATCCCGTTTGACTCGCACGACACTGCTTCCGACTTATTATTTTTCTCTGCTTGGTCCGGCATTTGGTTGGTTCTGCCACACCCGCTTCATGAGATAGACTTGTCCCCATGCCACGCGGAACATTCATCACCTTCGAGGGCCTGGACGGCTCCGGCAAGACCACGCAGATGCGTCGCCTCGCCGCATGGCTCACTGCCTCCGGTCGCACCGTCGTCATGCTGCGGCAGCCCGGTTCCACCGCACTGGGCGACCGTCTCCGCTCCGTTCTGCTCGACTCCCGCTCCGAGTCCGCCCTCGGCCCCATCAGCCCGCTCTCCGAGATGGCCCTCATGTTCGCCGACCGCGCCCAGGCCATCGCCGAGATCATCGAGCCCACCCTCGCCGCCGGCTCCATCGTCCTCTGCGACCGGTACACCGACTCCTCGGAGGCCTATCAGGGAGCGGGCCGTCAACTCGGCAGCGCGCGCATCCTGGCCATGCACGCAGCCGTCTGCAACAACCTCCAGCCCGACCTCACCCTGCTTCTTCTCCCACCGCTGGAAGCTGCTCTGGCCCGCGCCCGCCGCCGCAACCACCGCTACGCCGCGGCCCAGACGCAATCCGATCCGCAACACAACTCACTCCTCGAAGCGCAAACCGCCGACGAAAACCGCTTCGAGCGCGAGTCCGACGACTTTTACGCACGCATCCACGCCGCGTATCTACAGATCGCCGCCCGCGAACCCAACCGCGTCCTCACCATCGCCAACGACGCCTCCGGCGACAACTCCATCGACGCCATCGAACTCCGCATCCGCGCCCTAGTCGCCCCCCGCCTCATTTGACCAGACGATACGCTGGATGCCCCATTCATCGCGCCCTTGTCTCACGCGATGGGTGGGATCGAGACACACTCACTCATCCCTGCGCTTGGCAAGCAGCCCTGTCGTGGAAAATCCTTCTACGATGGGCACGATCTTCACCTCTCCGCCCCAGGCCATCGCCTCGCTGGCGCCCACCACCGTCTCCACCGTGTAGTCGCCTCCCTTGACGATCACGTCGGGCCGAGTAGCCACGATCACCTCCAGCGGAGTCGGCTCGCCGAAGACCACCACCGCATCCACGGCAGCCAGCGCAGCCATCACCCGCGCCCGTTCGCTCTCGCCCACAAACGGGCGACCGGCCCCCTTCAGTCCCCGCACCGAAGCGTCGCTGTTAATTGCCACAATCAGCCGGTCGCAGAAGCGCCGCGCCTGCTCCAGAAGCGTGATGTGTCCGATGTGCAACAGGTCGAAGCAGCCGTTGGTGAAAGCCACCCGCTCGCCGTTGGCCTTCCACAGCGCCACGCGGCGCACCAGTTCTTCGCGCGTCACTACCTTGTCCTCGCCGTGCAGTGCGATCTCAGGAGCCAGCGCGGCCAGCAGCTCATGCTTCTCCACCGGCACCGTGCCCACCTTGCCCACCACGATCCCGGCCGCGATATTGGCCAGTTCCACGGCAGTCTCCGGCCTCAGTCCGGAGGCCAGGCACAACGCAAGCACCGCAATCGCCGTATCGCCTGCGCCCGATACGTCGAACACCTGTCGCGCCACGGCCGGCGCCAGCAAGCTGCTCCCGCGCCGCACCAGCGCAATCCCCTTCTCGCCCAGGGTCGCGGTCAGGAACTCGATCCCAAGCTGCTCCACTAGCGCCTCGGCCGCATCCAGCAGGGGCTTTAGCTCGCGTCCTTCCAGATGCACCGCCGCGGCGAGCTCCACGAGGTTGGGACAGATCGTTGTGGCCCCGCGATAGCGCGTGAAGTCGGCGCACTTGGGATCGACCAGCACTGGGGTCCCCCGCCCGCGCGCAGCCTGAATCACCGTCTGACAGACCTCCGCCGTAAGCGTTCCCTTGGCATAGTCGGAGAGCACCACCGCATGGCAGGCGGGCAGCCGCTCCAGAACATGCTCCACCAGCCGGTCGTAATCGTTCTGCGATCGCAAGCCAAGCCGTTCGCTGTCCAACCGCAACATCTGCTGCCGCCCACCTAGAATTCGCTGCTTCGTAACAGTGGGGAACCCTTCTGAGAAGATGAACTCCGGCGATATGCCATCCGCGCGCAAGTCTTCTGCCAGCAGCCGCTCGTCGTCGTCGCCTCCGGTAAACCCAATCACATCGACCTGCGCGCCCAACCGGCCCAGGTTCATGGCCACATTGGCCGCGCCGCCCGGTTGATGGCTTTGCCGGACCGCGCGCACCACGGGCACCGGGGCCTCCGGCGAGATGCGCCCCACCTCGCCCCAGATGGTCTTGTCCAGCATCGCATCGCCCACCACCAGCAGCCGTTTGGACGCCCATGTGTGTTCAATCGCCTGAATCGCCTCGCGTAGTTGCTCGATCACCGTGCCCTCTCAGCCATTGCGGAAACTCTGTTGCTATCATAGCGGGGTGGCCAATTCCGCGAACAGGGTTCTACCTCGCGCCCTGGGCACCGTCTTTCTGGACCGCGACGGCGTCCTCAATCTCAAGTTGCCCGAAGGCCGCTACGTCTCCTCGTGGAGCGAATTTCAGCCTCTGCCCGGTGTGCCCCAGGCCATCGCCCGCCTCAACCAGGCGGGCCTGCGCATGGTCGTCGTCTCCAACCAGCGCGGCATCGCCCTCGGCCTCTACACCTCCGAGGATGTGCGCAAGGTCCACTCTGAATTGCAGAGCTGGCTGCAATCGCACGGTGCCCACATCGACGCCTTCTACTTTTGCCCTCACGGCAAGCAGCAATGCAACTGCCGCAAGCCACTCCCCGGCCTCTTCCACCAGGCCCGAGCAGAGTTCCCGTATATCGCCGCCGCATCCAGCATCATGATCGGAGACTCGCTCTCCGACATACAGTTCGGACATCGCCTCGGCATGAGGACCTTCTTCCTCGAAGGCGACCCCGGGGTGCAGAAACCGGGAGTGATCTCCGCGCGCCGGCTTGCCGATCTGTGCTTCCCCTCGCTGCCCGAGGCCACAGATGCCCTGCTCGCGCACTTCGCATCATCCGGCCTTCCCTAGAACGCGCTCCACCGCCTGCTCCATCTCTTCCACCGTCACCGCGCGGATGCATTTTTTCTCCATCGCAATACACGTCTCAAGACCGCAGCCAAAGCACTCCGGCGGATGATGCACAATCTGGTTCCGTGTACCCGGCGGGAACCACACTCCCGGCAGGTTCCGCGCGCCGAAGGCGCACACGCACGGCACCCCCATGCACGCCGCCAGGTGCTTCGGTCCCGAGTCCGGCCCAACGAACACCGCCGCCTGCGCATACGCCGCGGCCGATTCGCGAGGCCCCAGCCGCCCCGCCAGGTTCAACTTCGCTCCCGTCCAATCCAGCGCGGCATACTCGCAGAGGGCCGCATCTTCTTTGCCGCCGGACATCACCAGGCCATACGACGGGTACCTCCGGTAGAGCCGCGCCAGCAGCGCGCGCCAGTTCTCCTGCTCCCAGTCGTTGGCCTGCGCCTTGCACCCCGGCGCGCAAACCAGCAGCCGCTTGCCCTGCAAAGGCGCCAGCGCCTGCGCCGCCGCGCCCTTCTCGGTCGCATTCAACCGCAGGTCCCAGTTCGTCAGGTCCTCCGCATGGGCCTGCCCCAGCTCCGCAATGGTTCGTTCCAGCCGCACCGCCTCCGCCTCGTAGAGTCCGGTCGCTGCGTCGTAGCGGCGCTTCAAGTCACGCTCCCAGGGCAGCCCGACGGTCCGCCGCACCCCGGCCAGCCTGAAAAATATCCGGTCGCGTCGAATGTCGTTCCATGGCCGCAACGGCATCAGGTAGACAAGCACGTCAGGCCGGAAGCGCCGGATCTCCCATGCCAGCCGCAGCAGTTCCCCAATCCGTCGCGTCCCCACCGTGTAGCGCATCGTGCCATGCACCAGCCCCGAATCGCCCAGCACCGCCGCCGAGGCAGCGGCCTTTGCATGCACCGGAAAGTTGGTCAGCAGCACCCGCTCCGCCTCGGGAAAGCTGCGCGCAATTAGATGGAAGCACGGCAAGGCCACCACCGTATCGCCCAGGCTGCCCAGACGATAGATCAAGACCTTCCGAATCGTTGGCTCAGGCGGCAATCTGTCTCTCCCACGGCGATGCATTCCACGCACAGCCGATCCGATGATAAAGGAAAAACCGCCGCCGCATGGCTTTCCCGTCTCCTGGTTGTTTCGCGAGACGCTCTGGAACCATGCCCTTCCTGCTGCTACAGTGGGAGGTACCCGCCACGTGCCGTCCCACCGTCCATGTTGAACGCCCTCGAAATCACGCGACTGCACGACCAAGCCACGGTCCGCTGGCACCAGGTACCGCCAACACCCAATCCTCCAGGCCCCGCGGCGTCCGCAGAGTTGTTCGAACTTGTGCTCGCCCATCACCGCGCCAACTTCGACCTATGGCACGAAGAAGACAAGGTCCGCGAGCCCGACGCATCCGACGCCAAAGTCGCACACCTCAAGCGCTCCATCGACGCGCTCAACCAGAAGCGCAACGACCTGGTCGAAGCCACCGACCGGCTGCTTCTCGCTGCCGCCGGGGAGCAAAATCCCGATGCGCCGCTCCAATCCGAATCCCCTGGACTCATCCTCGACCGCCTATCGGTCCTCGCACTCAAGCTCTACCACACCGCCGAGGAGGCCCATCGCCCCGCAGCCTCCGACGCCCATCGCCAACGCAATCTGGCCCGTCTCGCCCTGCTCCAAGAACAGCGGGACGACCTTGCCGGCTGCCTCGACCAGCTCTGGCAGCAGGTTCGCAGCGGCCACCGCCGTTTCAAGCTCTACCGCCAGCTCAAGATGTATAACGACCCCGACCTCAACCCAGTTATCTACGCCCACAAATCGGACGCATGACCCACCCGTGCGCCGGGCTGGGTTGACCTTCTTGTTGCCAACACGTATAAACCCGAACATACTCAGTCCATCCTGTAGTGGTGCTTACCAGCCCGTCCGGGAGTTGCACCACGCAGACAGGAACCGCAGAGGCCCGATGAAGAACGCCGCTCCCTCGACCACCAAACGTCCGCGTACCATTGCCGGCGCCGTCCCCGCATCCGCCGGCGGCCAGCGCACCCAGGCCCTCGCACGATACGAGGCCGCCCTCCGCATCATGCAGGACGGCAAGTTCGAGAAAGCCTCCGCTGCCTTCCAGCAGTTGCTCACCGCCTGCCCCCCCGAACTCACCGAGCGCATCCGCATGTACATCAACGCATGCACCCAGCAGAGCGCAAAGAGCGAATCAAAATTCCTCTCCTGCGAGGAGCGCTTCGACTTCGCCATCTCCCTGCTCAACGACGGCAACTACGAAGACGCGCGCACTCATCTCAAACATATCCTCGCCGAAAACGCCTGCGCCGACTATGCCTTCTACGGCCTCGCCGTCCTCGCCAGCATGACCGGAGACGCCCAGCGCTGCCTGGAGAACCTCACCGAGGCCATCCGCCTCAATCCTCGCAACCGCATCCAGGCCCGCGCCGACTCCGACTTCCAGGACATGGCAGACGACCCACGCTTCACCGAGCTGCTCTATCCCGAGGTCTGACCGCACGGAGCTATTGCACACCCTCCATTCCGTTTACACTGGTAGCAGCGGTGTCCTCCTCAAATCAAAACGGCAAACCGTCCTTGCGTGTCGTCGCCATCGGCGGAGGCACCGGCCTCTCCACTCTGTTACGCGGCCTCAAGCGGTACGTCGCCGCGCCCATCGCATCCCGCCGCACCGCCGACGCATCCATCCTCAACCCACTGCCCCGGCCTGAATCGCAGCCCGCCGACCTTCCCTGCCGTATCCGCGAGCTCGCCGCCATCGTCACCGTCACCGACGATGGTGGCTCCTCCGGCCGTCTCCGCGAAGAACTCAACATGCTTCCGCCCGGAGACATACGCAACTGCATGGTCGCTCTCTCCGAGGACGAGCTGCTGCTCGCCAAGCTCTTCCAGTACCGCTTCCACCACGGCGACCTGGAGGGCCACAGCTTCGGCAATCTCTTCCTCGCAGCCCTCTCCGGCATCACAGGAGACTTCGCCCAGGCCGTGCAGATGTCCTCCCAGATTCTCGCCGCCCGCGGCCGCATCTACCCCGCCACCAACAGCAACGTCACCCTCACCGCGCGCATGGACTCCGGCGATCTGGTCCATGGCGAAACCAGCATTACCGCCAGCCCCCACCGCATCGTCGAACTCATGCTCTCGCCCGCCGACGCCGAACCCCTCCCCGCAACCCTCGAAGCCATCGGCAAAGCCGACCTCATCA
Organism: uncultured Acidobacteriaceae bacterium; assembly: GCA_963799175.1. Lineage (GTDB taxonomy): Bacteria > Acidobacteriota > Terriglobia > Terriglobales > Acidobacteriaceae > Edaphobacter. The sequence continues at coordinate 112,227 of CAWCWC010000014.1, forward strand.
CCATTGGCCCCGGTTCGCTCTACACCTCGCTGGTCACCAACATGCTCGTCCGCGGAATCCCCGAGGCCATCGCCGCATCGAAGGCCACCCGCGTCTACATCGCCAACCTTATGACCCAGGCCAACGAGTCGCTCGGCCTCACCGCCGCCCAGCACATCGAAAAGATCATCCAGCACTGCGGCACAAACGGCTCCCGCATCTTCGACTACGCACTCATCAACACCACTCCCATCTCGCCCACGCTGCTCGATTTCTACGCGCGCGGAGGCCAGGCCCCCATCGCGCCCGACCTCGACCGCATCCGTGCCCTCGGCATAGAACCCATAGCCGGCGACTTCGCCCTCCAAGGCAACCTTCTCCGCCACGACCCCGACCGCGTCACCCAGGCCCTCCTCACCCTCGCCCTCAACCGCCTCGCCTAACCCGCTGTCCTCACTTCATATCGTGATCGTACCCGAAGATTGAGCGCTGAAAGCGCGCTCTATACCAGCATGGGGCGAAGCCCCATGTACCGGCCAACAAGAAACCCAAGCGCTGTAGGCGCGACCTATAAGCCTTGACGACGTTCTTACCCCGACGTCACAATCTCCGAAAAATCCGCAATCTTCGAGAAGTTATCAACAAGATTGCGCAATAGCATCAACCGAGTCCATCGATCATACTCGTCATCCACCATTACCATGACCTTTTCAAAGAACAGGTCGATCTGCGGCCTCAAGGTTGCGATGCGTTGAAGCGCGGAAATGTACTCTCGATCCTCGGAAAATTTGTGATAGCTTTCCCAAACTTGAGTCGTCGCCGCGCTCAATGCAGTCTGTGCCGGATCGACACTCACCTGCTTAGGCAAATCCCCTCTGTAGTCAAGAATCCCCTTCTCCGCCGCCTGCGCCAGAATGTTCTTCATCCGCTTGAACGCCGCGCTCACCGCCGCAAAGTCCTCGCTGCCGCGCACCGCCGTCACCGCCTCCGCCCGAGCCACGGCATCCCTGACGTCGTTCGCGCCGACCGCAAGCACCGCCTTCACCACGTCGTACGCCTGCCCCTTGGCCTCGCGCAGATAGAACTCCAACCGCTCCGCAAAGAAAATCTCCACGCTTGTTCGTACCGTCTCGTCCGGCGAGGCCGCGTCCACCACATCGCCCAGGGTCAGCGGCAACGCAGGCTCGCCCTCCGCTAGGATCTTCACTATCCCGTTGGCCGCACGGCGCAGTGCAAACGGGTCCTTCGATCCCGTCGGCTCCAGCCCCAGCCCAAACATCCCCACAATCGTGTCCACTTTATCGGCCAGCGCAAGCAGCGCGCCCTCCACCGTTCGCGGCACCCAGTCCTCCATCGACTTCGGCAGATACTGGTCGTAGATCGCATCGCTCACCGCAGCCGAATACCCCTGCGCCCGCGCGTACAACCCGCCCACTTGCCCCTGCAGCTCGGTAAACTCCTTCACCAACTCGGTCGTCAGATCGGTCTTCGCCAGCCTCGCCGCCTCGCCCAGCGCCGCCTCATTCACCTTCGATCCGCGCGACTCCACCAGTCCGGCCAGTGACGCCGCCAGCTTGCACACCCGCTCCGTCTTCGCCGCATAGCTGCCCAGGTCCTTCTGAAACGTCACCTTCTCCAGCAGCTTCACGCGCTCCGTCAGCGGCACTCGCTGGTCGAACTCACAGAAGAATCGTGCATCGTTGAAGCGAGCTCGTAGCACGCGCTCGTTTCCGTGCCGGATCACCGCCTCGCCCGCCGCATCCGCTTTCGTATTCAGCACTGCTAGAAAGTGAGGCGCGAGTTTTCCCGTCGCGTCTTCCACCGCAAAATACTTCTGGTGATCGCGCATCACCGTCACCAGTATCTCTTCCGGCAGCTTCAGATACTCCGGATCGAAGCTCCCCAGCACCACCGTCGGCCACTCCGTCAGATGGGTCACCGTATCCACCAGCGCGTGGTCCTCGCGCCATCGCAGTCCCGCTCCAGCCGCGCGCGTCACCCGGTCCAGCGCCTTGCGGATCGTCTGCCGCCGCGCCTCCACATCCGCAATTACATGCGCTCCCAGCAGCGTCTGCTCGTACTCATCGGGAAAGCCGATGGGTATCGCCCCGTCCCCTGCTAGCACGCGATGTCCGCGCGTCGTATTCCCCGCCGTGAACCCGCCAAAACTCACCGGCACCACCACCTCGCCCAGCAGAGCCAGCAGCCAGCGCACCGGCCGCACAAACCGCTCCGGCCTGCCCGGCCGCCAGGTCATATTCTTCGCCCAGTAGATCGCCGCCAACTCCTTAGGCAGCTCCTCCGCAATCACCTCAGCAGCCTCGCGTCCCGCCTTCACCGAGGTCGCCGCCAGGTACTCGCCCTTGGCCGTCGTCACCGTCTTCAACGCTGCCACATCCACGCCCGCCTTCTTCGCAAATGCCTGTGCCGCCGGCCCCGGCTTCCCATCCTTGAACGCAATCTTCACCGCCGGCCCAACCATCTCCTCGGCCACGTCCGCCTGCCGCGCGGCCACGCTGCCCACCCACACCGCCAGCCGCCGCGGCGTGGAAAAACTCTTTGATCTTGGGTGCCCCATGTCTACGGCGGCTACATCGCCGGAGACGTGGGAATTAACCAGCCGCTCGCGCTCCAGCATCGCCACTACGCGCCGCTGCAACTCCGCCTGCGCCCCCGCGATCATCCGCGCCGGAACCTCTTCCAACCCGATCTCTAACAGAAACTCCGCCATCACGTCCTCTTCAATCCTGCATCCGCCACAAATCCTGGGTGCCCCATCCATCGCGCCTTTGTCTCACGCGATGGGTGGGTCCAAACCCTCAACCCGCCTGATCGATCGCCGCCAACATTTCGCCCTGCACCACATACGCCTTCGCCACGCCAATCACCAGCGCACGGATTCTCGCCATCACGCCAACGCGCTCGGTCACCGAAATCGCCCCGCGCGCATCCAGCAGGTTGAAGACGTGCGAGCACTTCAGCGCCAGCTCATACGCACCCAGCACCGGAAACCGTTTCAGCTCCAGCTCATCTGCCTTAATCTGCGCCGCGAACAGTCCCTTCGCCCGCTCCAGCAGCGCCAGGCACTCCCTCTCATACAGCCCCAGATGCTCCCACAGCTTCGGCACATCCGCATAATCGAAGCTGTACGCCGAGAACTGCTCTTCCTCGGCCAGCCGAATGTCGCCATAGGTCACGCGCTTTCCCGTGTCCGGCTCCACCGCCCACACAATGTCGTAGATCGAATCGCAATCCTGCAAAAACTGCGCAATCCGCTCCATCCCGTAGGTAATCTCCCCGCAGATCGGGTCCAGGTCCATCCCGCCGCACTGCTGGAAGTAGGTGAACTGGGTAATCTCCAGCCCATCCAGCATCACCTGCCAGCCCACGCCCCACGCGCCGCCCACCGGCCACTCCCAGTTGTCCTCTTCGAACTTGATGTCGTGCTCGGCGAGGTCGATCCCCATCGCTTCCAGCGATTCCAGGTACATCTCCTGAATATTCTCCGGAGGCGGCTTCAGAATCACCTGCAACTGCGTATGCCGGAACAGCCGGTTCGGGTTCTCTCCATAGCGCCCGTCCGCCGGCCGCCGCGACGGCTGCGCATAAGCGATCCGCACCGGCTTCGGCCCCAGTACGCGCAAGAAAGTGTCGGGCGACATCGTCCCCGCGCCCACCTCCACGTCGTACGGCTGCTGCAACACGCATCCCCGCTCCGCCCAGAACCTCTGCAGCCGGAACAACAGATCCTGAAACGTCAGCGCCTTCGTCTTCTCCGCAATCGCCCGCATCTTCCCTCTGATTTTGTGGTCCTTCCAGTCTAACCAACTCCGCGCGTCATTGGTACATGCACACCTTCCCCCGCCGCAAACGGATACCGTACCGCGCAGCCAAAAATCACCAGCAGCAGCGTCGCCTGCACCAGACCATCGAAGAGCAACACCCGCGGAAACAGGAACAGCGTGAACGCCGCAAACAGCGGCACAAACAGCATCACCGTCCCGCGCAGCCCTGCCACCTGCACCCCCGCCCGCTCCGCGCGAATCCCTACAAACAGCAGCACCAGCAGCGGCGCGTACAGATGCACCAGCGTATGAAAGTACGCGACCTGCGGAAACATCACCATGAACGTCGTCACCGCCAGCAACTGGTTTGCCTCCGGCATCCTCCACAGCCGCCCGAAGAACGCAGCCCCTATCGCCACCGCCCCACACCCATAGTAAGGCAGCGTCAGCCACGCCAGCGGCACGCCCGACATCATCGCCGCCAGCTTCACTAGCATGTACGCCGAATGGTTCGCCGCCAGTTCGCGCAGACTCCATTCGCTCGCACGCAGGCCCTGGTATCCAAAGACATTCTGCAGCGATCCCCGCCACGCCACGCCCATCGTCGGCCCCAGCCACCACAGCGCCAGCACCGTCGCCGCTACAAACGCCGCCACACCCAGCGCGAACGCACGCCATCGCCCGCGCGGCAGCAGCAGCAACAGCAGCACCGCCGGATACAGCTTCATCGCCGCCGCCAGTCCCCACAGCACTCCCGCCGCATCGTCGTACTCCTTCAGATAAGCCCACACCCCCGTCGCCGTCAGCACCCACAGCACAAGCTCCACGTTTCCCTCATGCACCAGGCGCGCAATCGGAAACGAGATAGCCGCCAGCGTCAGCGGAAACAGTGTCGCCGTCGCGCGCCCAATCCCAACCCGCAGCAACGCTCGCCGCACGCCCCACACAGCAACCGCCAGCCACACCGCAGCCAGCTCCAAATAGCGCAGCACCGGGCTGGCAGCCGAGTAAATCCCTGCCATCGCCATCGCAGCGAACGGCGGGTAAGCCACCGGCGAGTACAGAGGATACGGCACGGGCCTCCCCGTCACGTTGAAGAAGAACGCCGCCGTATGCAGCCACCGATAGGTCCCTGGATATTCCATCAGGTCGCCAAATAGCGAATCGCTCAGCGGGTCCCAGTTGTACCGCAACACTCCCGCGCGATACTCCACCCACGCCACCGCCAGCGTCAGCCCAAAGACCACCGCCGACCACGTCCAGAAGCTGCGCAGCAGCGCAGGCAGACGAAGCCGCCCGCCGTCGCCTCCTCGCGCCGCCTGCTTCACCTGCCCTGTTATTGTCCACGCCTTGATCGCCATTCAGCCCAAGTCTAGTCCACGGCCATCAGCTCCAACTCCGTCATCCCCGCACCAGAACCCGCGCCGTCATCAGCCGTCCCTCCAGGTGCCGTTCCAGAACCTCGATGGCAAACCGCCGCAGCTCTGCCGCGCGCGTCTTCGGCCAAGCCTCCTCCGCCAGCCCCTTCACCGTTCCGCGATAGATTCGCCCTGCCGTTGCCACCGACTCCGCGCTCAGCGCCGCGCTCCCCGCCGCGCGGTCGTCCGCGCAGGTCACTCCATCGCTCGCGGCGGAATACCACACCATCCCTCCGCGCAGATCCACACCGCAAGCCGCGCATCGCCCCAGCTCGGGCATCCAACCCATCAGCCGGTTCATCCATAGCGCAAAGTACGTCACGGGCATCCACACCCGTCCCACCTGCAGCTCGTCCAGTACCGCCAGCGCCAGACGGAAGACCGCGTCCTCCACCGCGCCCTCCGGCATCGCCTCCTCCAGCACCTCGGCCACCATCTCCAGGGCCGCCGTCCGCTCATAGTCCACCGCGCGCGACAGCGGCGACGACAGAATCTCCAAACCATTCAGCCGCACCAGCTCCTGCCGAGGTCTTTCCGTGTAACTGGCCCGCACATGGGTCATCGGCTCCAGCGCTCCGCCGAACCGCCGCCGGCTCTTCAGCGCATGGCGCGCCACGCCCTTCACCCGTCCCTGCTCCCGTGTAAACAGGCTCACCACCAGGTCGGCCTCGTGGAACGGCCATGTGCGCAGAACGATCGCCTCACCCACATGCTCCGTCATCTGCACTCCACATGAAAAAACGCGCAGCCCCATATTCGGAACCGCGCGTCTCTACTCACTAACCACTACTCACTATTCACTGTTCCTACCGCCCGTAGTGGGCCGCGTTCTTGGCTGCAAAGTCCGCCCACTTCTCCGGCAAGTCGTCGCCCGCGTAGATCGCCGATACCGGGCACACCGGCACACATGCGCCGCAGTCGATGCACTCCACCGGGTCGATGAACAACTGGTCCGACTCGCCGTATCCCGTTTCGTCCTTCTTGGGATGAATACAGTCCACCGGGCACGCATCCACGCACGCCGTGTCCTTCGTCCCGATACATGGTTCCGCAATCACATAGGCCATAAGTCCAATCTCCCTCGTTGTTCAAAATAACTCGTGTTGAAAAATAACGCCCGACGAAATCGCAGCCCCGGTTACTCCACGGTCACAATACTACTACCTGCTCCTGAACTATTCGTTTCAGCATACAAGATTCCCTCGCACACCGCACCGATTCATATTTCTCGCGCCAGCCGCATTGGGTGCCCCGTTCATGCCGCGCCCTTTGCGGAATGGGCGGGAGACCGCTCCATCGCATAGAATGGTTCCATGCCCTCAAACCCGCAGCCTCCGAGCCCAGTCGGCCACGTCCTGCGCGCGCTCATCGAGGTCGCATTCATCATCTTCCTCTTCTACTCCAACCTCCTCATGGGCGAGTTCAACCGCACCAACGGCCGCGGCAAATCGTTCTCCGTCGCCCTCTACGACATCTTCACCATCCGAAACTTCGCCATCGCCCTCATCGCGGCCTCCATCGGCTATATCGTCTTCGAGCGCCTGCGCAAACAGCTCTAGGCACGCATCCGCGTCGCCAGGTCCACCGGAAATATCCGCTCCGCCGAAGCTTCAATCTCCTCCGCCGTCCACCAGCGGATCTCCTTCATCAGCTCGATCTCGTCCGCCGTCACTCCCTGTAGCGCCGGTGCATCCGCCTCGCATCGCGCCGTAAACACAAAGTCCACGTTGTCCCGCATCTCTCCTTGGTGCTCAAACTGCGTCGCCTCGGTGTACACCGGCCCCGCCACCTCCACTATGAGCCCCAACTCCTCGCGCAACTCGCGCCGCGCAGCATCGATCGGTGCCTCTCCCGCTTCAATCTCTCCGCCCGGCGTAAGCCAGAACCGAAACTCCCCATCGCGCCGCATTGCCACACACCGAATCAGCAACACCCGTCCCGCCGGATCGAAGACCATCACTCGCGCCGTCCGCCGAGCCCGTAATTTACTTCCCCGCCTTCCTTCTCGCCGCAAACTCCGCCGGCGTAGGAATCGGCGACATCTCGCGCCCCGCGAACATCTCCTGGAACAGGTGCTGCATCTCGGCCTTCACCAGTCCATTGGTGGCGAACACCTCGCGCGAGTCCAGGGTAAACTTCCCGCCATCGAAGTGTGTTACCGTCCCGCCCGCCTCCTGCACCAGCAGTATCCCCGCGCTGGTGTCCCACGGATTCAGATTGAACTCCCAGAAGCCGTCCAGCCGCCCGCACGCCACATACGCCAAGTCCAGCCCGGCCGATCCCGCCCGCCGCACCCCATGCGACCGCAGCGTGATCTCCTGGTAAAAATGCACGTTCGGCGAACTGTGCCGCTTCTGCGATGGAAACCCCGTCGCCGTCAGCGACTCGGCCAGCGTCCGCGTCTTCGACACATGGATCGCCTTCCCGTTCATCCATGCCCCCTTGCCCCGCTCCGCCGAGAACATCTCGTCGCGCAGCGGGTCGTAGATCACCCCCGCCACAATCTCCCCATCCGCGTCCTTGGCCAGCCCCGCCGCCCGCCGCTCCAGCCCCAGAATCACGCAGAACGCCGGAAACCCGTGCGCAAAGTTCGTCGTCCCATCCAGCGGGTCCACATACCAGCGAAACTCGCTCTCCATCTGGTCGCGTGTCCCCTCCTCGCCGTAGATCCCATGCGCGGGAAACGCCGCCGTCAGCTTCTCGCGAATCAGCTGTTCGCAACTCCGGTCGGCCACCGTAACCAGGTCCACATCGCCCTTGTACTCCGTCTCCACACCCTTCTCGTAGAACCCACGCAGCAGCGCTCCCGCCTGCCGTGCAATCCCCTCCGCCACATGGGCAAACTCGAACCGCTTCATCGTCTCTCCTCAATCTCAACCGCTATCATCAGCCTATCAGCCCACCCCCATTTGCCCCTTCTTGAATCGGATGGGTAAGATGCATCGTATTCATCTCCCCGAGGAAAACCTATGACCCATCCTCTCGCGATCAAGCCAGCCCTTATGACCCTCACTCTCCCCTGCCTCGCACTCCTTGCCGCAACGCTATCGGTCGCAGCCGCTGCCCAGCAGCCAGCCGTTGCGAACCCAACGCCCGCGCCCCAGGCCGCGCCACCCCAACCTGCCAATAATTCCTGGACAGCTCCTCCGGGCACCACTATCACCATCGACCGCCGCTCCGGCCGCTACACCATGACCCTCCCCGTCCAGCCCGTCGATGGCTCCGCTGAGCAGGCCCTCCGCTTCGCCGACTGGGACGCGCATCCCTACGCCGGCTCCGGCCCCTACCCGGCCACCCGCCAGGAGCCATCCTCGCTGCCCACCCACACCGTCTACCTCCCCGCCGACCTCGGCAAGACCCCCAAACTCCCCATCATCCTCTGGGCCAACGGCGGATGCCGCAATACCTCGGTTGAGTTCACCCGCTTCCTCGGTGAAATCGCGTCGCGTGGCTACCTCGTCGTCGCCGTCGGTCGCAGCACCATCCCATTCCTCGTCATCCGCGGCAGCATCGCCGCCGTCGCCGACCAGAAGGACGCCAACGGCAACCTCTACGTCCAGATGGACGCCTCAACTATGACCAAGGGCCTCGACTGGGCCATCGCCGAGAACGCCCGCCGCGGCAGCCCGCTCTTCGGCAAGATCGATACCACTAAAGTCGCCACCATGGGCCAGTCATGCGGAGGCCCGCAGGCCTTCACCGCCGCGCACGATCCCCGCGTCACCACCGTCATCGCCCTCAACAGCAACTTCCCCACCGCCGCCGCACTCGGCGCGCCCGGCAGACCCAGCAATGGCTGGACCGCCGACAAGCTCACCATCCCCGCCGCCTTCTTCAACGGTGGGCCCGCCGATTCCGGTTACGCCGGAGCCGAAACCTCCTACAAGGCCCTGCCCTCCACACTCCCCGCGCTTAAGGCAAGCCTCACCTCGGTTGGCCACACCGGCGCCTACCCCATGCCCGAACTGCGCTACACCAACACCGTCCTCGCCTGGCTCGACTGGCAGCTCAAAGGCGACACCCACGCCACCGCCGTCTTCTCCGGCCCCAACTGCTCCCTCTGCAAAGACCCCGACTGGTGGATCGACTCGCAAAACCTTCCGTGATCCCTCCCGTCCGTCATTCTGACTCGAAGAGTCAGAATCTCCGTCGTTGTCCTGCGGGTGCCACATTCATGCGTTCTTTGCGCATGGGTGGGTATCGTGCGTAGCAAGACCGACTTCCTCGACCAACCATAAAATTGTCATCCTGAGCAAAGTTCGGCGTCCCGCGCCGAACGCAGTCGAAGGGCCCGCGGTTGGTCCATCCCTCTCCCTAATTCGCGCCCGGTCGCTCCACCTTATCCACCACAATCACATCCGCCAGCGCCTTCATAGCATCCAGCTTCAGTCCATCCTGTTCCTGAATCGCAGTAAATAACCCCGGCGCGGCATTGGGATCGCTGCTGGCCTGGGACTCATCGAACGACCATCGCAGGTTGAAGTCGTACTTACCCGATAGCCCGGTCTGGTCCACAATCGGCCTGTCCAAAAAGAATTGCATGCAAAAACCAAAATCCGCCATCGACATATTCTTGAACTTCATGGCAAGCTCCGTGCCATGCTGGTCCGCATCTTGGCTGGGCATACCGATCGGGTCGTCCGCGCTCTTGGCCAGCTTCGGCCCTCTCTTCGCCACCGTGATTGCGTAAACAGATAGCTCCTTCTTCTCCGCGTGAAACGTCAGCATGAACCGCTCCGCCAGCAGCTTCTTCACCATTCCCTGCTGCTGCATGAGGCTGGGTGTGCCGTCTACATCGGGCACGCCGTCAATATCGAACCGGTCTGTGCTCAACCACGCCGGCCCGCCCGCGATCTGTTTTTCATTGAGCCCGTAGGCAAACGCGACCAGCTTGTTCACTGTCTGGTTTTCGATGAATATATGACGGCCTCTGGTATGAAAGCCGTCCGTGGGATCGTTCGGCGCGCTGGGTTTGATGGTCGCGACTTCGAACACCGGGTTGGCATCCGCCGCCATAGCATGAATCGGCACAGCTCCCGCCGCCGCACTTTGCGCCGCCTGCGCTATCGCTGTTCGGCCCACCAACCCAATCAGCATCCCCGCCGCAACTACCGCCAATCCCACCCTGCCAGCCCGCAACCTGCTCCGCATCTCCGCTCTATGAGTCATTGGCCCGTACCTCTGCGCATCACTACGCAACCTTCGGTAGGTAAGTTCCATCTATCTGAGATCCGGACTCACGTCTAGTTCGCCGAAGGCCGCTCCACATGGTCGATCGCCAGCACCTCCGCTGGAGCTGTCATCTTTTCCATCTTCAGCCCTGCCTGTTCCTGAATCGCCGTGAACAGACTTGGCAGCGCATTTGGATCGTCCGTATCCGGTGCCGTATCTGGACGCCATTTCAATAGAAAGTCCCACTTGCCCACGAGCCCCGTCTTATCCACTACAGGCCGTTCCATAGTGAAATTCATCATCATGGCGAATTCGCTCATCGAGGTATTGCTCACTCGCAACACTCTCCGCTGTGAACTCCACTCTGTGAAGGTCGTGTCGCTCATGCCTCCTGGTCGGCGCTCTTTGTCATCTTCGCCCCGCTCTTGTTCACACTAAGCACATAGGCAGCCAGGTCCCGCGTCTCTAGGGAATGTCTGCACAAGTCCTCAACATTCCCTCCGGGGCTAAAGCCCTGCTCATTTAGCGGCATTTACGGACGGGCTGAAGCCCGTCCCTTTCAAAACTTGGACTTGTGCAGAGATTTCCTAGGTGCAGCTTCAGCGCAAAGCGGTCCTCGATCAACTTCCGGTACATCCCCTGCATCTGTTTGTAGCCCGGTTCGCCCGGCACATCCGGATACCCATCGATATCCCACCTCTGGGTTGAGGCCCAGTCCGGCGCGTTGATGATCTGCTTGCTATGCACCCCGTACACAAACGAAAGCATGTCGTCCAGCGTCCGGTTATCGCAATTGATGCGCCGCCCGTCCCCGGAGTGGAATCCGCTATTTCCATTTTTCGGGTCGCTCGGCTTCACAGTCGCCACCTCAAACGCCGGATCGGCGTCCTTGGCCATGTGCTTCACCTTTTCCACCGTCCACTGCGTCTCGCTGGTGGTCCACGTCAGCACCAGCTCAGAGCTCTTGCCGCCCACGCGCCATTCGCCCGCGATCGTTCGCCATCGCCACTCAGCTTGCCTGCATAGCTGACATCGATCGATGCCACTGTAAACGTCAGCGTCTCTCCGTGCAGTGCAATCGCCCCTACAGCTCGGTTCGCCTCTTCCTGATCCAGCCGCCGCAGTTCGCCCTTCCATCCGCCGCCGTCAGCTTGCTGAATCGTCAGTACCACGCGAGGCCCGTCTCCACCGCCCACTTTTCCCTGCCAGGTCCCCGCAATTCCCTGCGCCGTCTGCGCCCCCAGCGGCAAGCACCCCACTCCCACCAGCATCGCCACCACAGCAACCCAGCGACCCACCCCGCCAGCCCATGGTCTCCTACCTAATTCGGTTCTACATATCATTGCGCATACCTCTGAATTCACTCTCCGATTTAATAATCCCATGCGCCGTCCTCCTCCGGAACACTGGATGAATCGCATCAAGGCACCCGTCCCGAAATATTAAAAATTCATTCAGGAGGCATGGTAAATAATGTTTCTGTCAAAGCATCGTAAACAAGGGTCACTTTAGCTTCGCATCGCTGGTTCTTCCATCGGAACCTTATCGAAATCGGATATTCAACCGTACTGGAAGACATCGCTTCGGCATCTTGCTTGAACAAGAGATAGCCCATATTCCCCACCTTGTCCTTGCCCCACTTACATCCAGCTATGTAAATATCGTACCTGGGATGTGCTTCTCGGATGGTGTTATCCAATAAATCGATTTGATTGAACGCCACGCAAAGTTTTTTTCCGTGAGCGGATTCGATCGGTTCTATCTGCACGTACTGGGCTGCCTCTCCTCCCAGATGGGTCAACATAAATATGTCCCCTGGGTCCATGAGGCCCCATCGGCCCATGCGTTCGTTGGTTGTCCTGAAAGTGATCGAAGGACGGAGTTGGTCTATCTTCTTCTCTGCCGCTTCCGCTCTATTGTGCTCATGCAACCAAATTCGATACGCACTCAAGCCAGCCAATAGAAGGGCCAATACTGCATAGGCCATCTTCTGTACGGAATTGGGGGCGAATAAGGCGAGAAGTGCGAAAGGTACAGAGGCAGGGCCGCTCAACCCTGACCCCAGTTCGGAGAACATCGACTTGAAAAATAGTCGCAGCTTCCACATCCGCCTAATGCTCCCACCGGTGGCCATGTTGTTTATACGTGGTTCACTTCTCAGAGTAACCTATGGCTTCGCATCGGCAAAGTATCCCGTCCGGTAGCGCAGGTTGTACTTCGCATTCAGCGCCGCGTCGCTCAGCTTCACCTGGATACGCCGGAAGGAGTTGTCCCCGCCCTGCAGCGGCGCGTAGTACCCCAGCAAATACTGCGTCCGCAGGTCGTCCGAGATGTGCTGGAACGCCGGCTCCAGGTCCTTCGGGTCTGTCACATAGTAGTACTTGCCACCGGTGTCCTCCGACATCTGGACCAGTGTGTGCTCGCCGCCCGTGTTGCGTCCCGCATCCGCCGCAATCGGCACAATAATGATCGAGTAGACGATGGCCCCTGCGCGTTGCGCCTCTTCCACCGCCTCCTCGTAATGCTTGCCTCCCACCGAGTCGCCGCCGTCGCTGATCACCACCAGCACGCGCCGTCGCCCGGCTGCCTCTGAAGTCGTCGCCAGCCGCTGGCTCGCCAGATATACCGCGTTGTACAGCGCCGTCTCGTCGCCGTGCTGCAAATTGCCCAACCCTTCATCGATGCGCTTGGCCTGGTTGGTGAACGGCACCACCTCGCGCACCGTATCGGCAAAGTCCATCAGGCTGATCTCGTCCTGCGGCCGCAGAATCGCTGTTACAAAGTGCTTCGCCGCCTCGCGCTCCAGCCGTTCACTGGTCACCACCGTCTCGCTCGCGTCGATCGCCAGCACAATCGACAGAGGGCTGGTCGCCACGCGGTCGAACACCGCAATCGTCTGCGGCTTGCCATCTTCAAATATCTGGAAGTCCTGCCGCTCGAAGCCGCCCACCGGCGCGCCATGCGCATCCACCACGTTCAGCGCCACATTCACCAGCCGCGTCTCCACGTGGATCGTCCCTGCATCGGCGCTCCCGTTTTTCGATGTGCCCACCTGCTGCGAGCCCGCCTGTGTCGACGCGCCCGCCCCAGTCAGCGGCCCATCCACCGGCTCCGTCGGGCCTGCATTGGGATGCGCCACCTGCCGCCGCACCACTGGGGCTGTCGTCGTCTTCTGTCCGTTCGATGGCGAACCAGTCGTCTGCTTCGGTGTGGGCGACACAGGCGTAGGCTCCGCCTGCGTCTCCTGCGCACGGATCTGCGCACAGACCAGCGCCAATCCCATCACCGCAAGTGAAGATGCGGCTCTGACTCTCATCGCGCTCCCTCTCGTCCGAGTAAAGAAATATCCTCCGGAAACGGCTCGCCTGCGGCCCACACAGCCCCATCCGCGAAGGTCTCCTTCTTCCATATCGGCACTGTCCGCTTCAGCGAATCGATCAGCCAGCGGCACGCGTCGAACGCCGCCCCGCGGTGCGCGCTGGCCACCACAATCAGTACACTGGTCTCGCCCACCATCAACCGCCCCAGCCGATGCACCATCGCAACGTCCCTCACCTCGAAGCGCGCCACCGCCTCCGCCGCCAGCCCGCGCATCTGCTCCAACGCCATCTCGCGATACGCTTCGTAGTCGAGATACAGCGTCCGCCGCCCGCGCGTATTGTCGCGCACAATCCCATCGAAGACGCACACCGCGCCGTCCGCGCCGTCCTTCATCCCGGCCACAATCGCATCCGCTGCAATCGCCGCATCCACAATCTCAATCAGCATCGTCTTACTCTCAAGGCCGCCACTTACCGGCGGCAATAGTGCAACCTCGTCACCCTCGCGCAACACCATAGCCAACGAGCTGTACTCGCGATTGACCGCCACAGCCAGACTTCGCCAAAGTCCTTCGTCCACAGTGCTGCTCCTCGAAGTATTAGACGTTCGTCCGCGCAAAATCCCGACCAGATCGCCTACCGTCGCGCCATCGAGCAGCTCGACCGTCTCCTCCGGCCCGCCGGCCAGATCCCGCAACACACCGAAGGTGAGCACGCGCACCCGCATCCGCTCAGAATACGCGCTAGCCGCCATCCCCGCCTATGCCTTACCCAAGAGCCGATCTCCAACCCGAGATTAGCCGCACCGGAGAAATCTCCCAGGCCTTCAGTTGACATCCGATGGGCCAGTGTCTAGGGTTACAGCAATACCACTACAGTTAGCGCTAAAGAAATTGCTCCACTGTCTATAAGGCCCCGTAGCCCAGACTCAGTCCAACAGGACGCAGGAGCTATCTCATGAAGCGCACACTCGTGCTCTTGCTGGTGCTTTCATCCGCGCTGACCTCCAACGCCGCGCAGCAACCGGTACTACCGCCCGCAGGCTCCAACTGGCAACACGTGCAGATGCTGCCCAAAGGGACCTCAATCTACGTCTACTCCAGGACGAGCCACCAACGCTGCGACCTCGCCGCCGTCGACGCCGACACCCTCACCTGCGTTCACGGCAAAGACATCGTCTTCCAGCGTGCCGATATTCTCTCCATCCAAATCTCCCGCCGCGGCCGCTCTGCACTGATCGGCCTTGCCGCTGGTGGCGGCGCCGGTGCCCTCCTTGGCTATGCGGCAACGAGTAGTTGCAAGCCAGGGGAACTCTGCATCCTTCCCCGCGGTGGCGTCGCCACCGTCTTTGGCGTTACTTTTGGCCTCATCGGGGCTATCACCGGTGGCCTCACCGACTTTGCCAAGTCCACCGTCTACCGGGCCCCATAGCTGCCAGCGACAAAAAAGGCGGCCACGAAACCCCGTGACCGCCTATGTTCTTCCCGCTCGCATTTAGCCTGCTGCGCCGATCAGCTCCTCGCGCACCACCTCGTCCTGCACCGCCTCCACCTTCGACTTCGGCAGCGCAATCGCCAGCACGTCTTCGATCCGGCTCGCATAGTGGATCGTCACGCCCGCGATCTGGTCCGGCGACAGGTCCTCATCCACCTGCTGCTTGCAGTCGGTCGGCAGGATCACGTCGCGCACGCCCGCCCGCTTGGCCGCCAGGAACTTCTCCTTGATTCCCCCCACCGGCAGCACGTTCCCGCTCAGCGTAATCTCGCCCGTCATCGCCAGCAGAGGATGCACCCGCGTGTCGGTCAGCAGGCTCACCAGCGCCGTCGCCATGGTCACGCCCGCGCTCGGCCCGTCCTTCGGGATCGCGCCCGCCGGTACATGGATGTGCAGGTCGACGTCCTTCAGCAGGTCCTCATCCAGTCCCAGCGACTTCGCGTTCGATCGCACCCAGGTCAGCGCCGCCTGCATACTCTCCTTCATCACATCGCCAATCTGTCCGGTCATGGTGAAGCCGCCCTTGCCCTTCATGCGGTTGGCCTCGATGAACAGCACGTCTCCGCCCGCCGGCGTCCACGCCAACCCCACGGCAACTCCGGCCCGCTTGGTCCGCTCGGCAATCTCCGTATCCACGCGCACTTTGATTCCGCCCAGGAACTCCAGGATCACCTCGTTGGCAATCACCAGTTTTTCCGGCTTGCCTTCCGCAATCCGTCGCGCCAGCTTGCGGCAGATCGTTCCAATCTGCTGCTCCAGCTTGCGCACGCCCGCCTCCCGCGTGTAGTGCCGCGCAATCTGCGCAATGCTCTCCGGCGGGAACTCGATCAGCGCAGGATCGATCCCGTTCTCCTTGGTCTGCCGCGGGATCAGGTAGGTCGTCGCAATCGCCACCTTCTCTTCCTCGGTGTAGCCCGTCAGATCGATGATCTCCATCCGGTCCAGCAGCGGCGCAGGCACCGGGTCAAGCTGGTTCGCCGTGCAGATGAACAGCACCTTCGACAGGTCGAACGGCTGGTCCAGATAGTTGTCGCGAAACGTATTGTTCTGCTCCGGGTCCAGCACCTCCAGCAACGCGCTCGCAGGATCGCCGCGAAAGTCCCGCCCCAGCTTGTCCACCTCGTCCAGCATGAACACCGGGTCATTGGTCTCCACCCGCTTCAGGTTCTGGATCACCTGCCCCGGCAACGCGCCAATGTACGTCCGCCGGTGTCCGCGCAGCTCCGCCTCATCGTGCATTCCACCCAGCGAGATGCGCGCAAACTTCCGCCCCAGCGCCCGAGCGACGCTCCGCCCCAGCGACGTCTTGCCCACCCCCGGAGGCCCCACAAAGCACAGGATCGGCCCCTTCATGTCCGGCTTCAGCCGGCGCACGCTCAGGTAGTCCAGAATCCGGTCCTTCACCTTCTTCAGCCCGTAGTGGTCCGCGTCCAGAATCTCCTTCGCCTTCAGGATGTCCACCTCGCCCGCAGAGGACTTCGACCAAGGAAGCACCGCCAGCCACTCAATGTAGTTCCGCGTCAGCGAGTAGTCGGCCGCCATCGCGTTCATCCGGCTCAATCGCCCAAGCTCCTTCAGCGCGTCCTTCTTGGTCTCCTCCGGCATTCCCGCCGCTTCAATCTTCTCCTTCAGCTCCGCAATGTCTTTCTGCGACTCGTCCAGGTCGCCCAGCTCCTTCTGGATCGCCTTCAACTGCTCGCGCAGATAGTAGTCGCGCTGCGACGACTGCACCGAGTCCTGCACCTCACTCTGGATCTTGTTGCGCAACTGCTGCACCTCAAGCTCCTTCGCCAGGTGCTTGTTGATCCGCTCCAGCCGCGCCAGCACATCCGGCGTCTCCAGCAGCTCCTGCTTGTCGTTGGTGGTAAGAAACGGCAGCGAAGACGCAATAAAATCCGCCAGCCGTCCCGGCTCCTCGATATTGATCGCAATCGTCTGCAGGTCGTCCGACAACGTCGGCGACGAACTCACAATCTGCTGGAACTGGCTCACCACATTGCGCTGCAACGCCTCCGTCTCGGGCGACCCAACAGGCTCAATCTCCTCCACCGTCTCGCACTCCGCAGTCATAAACGGGCTGTTCTGGGCAAACTCGCCCAGCCGCACCCGCTCGTTGCCCTCGGTAAACACAAACAGGCTCTGGTTCGGCATCTTCACCACTTTATGTACCGTCGCCCGCGTGCCAATCTGGTGCAGGTCCGCAGCCTCCGGCGCGTCCTGCCGGGCGTCGCGCTGCGCCACCACCAGGATCGTCTTCTCCTCGCCCAGCGACTGGATCAGCAGGATCGAACTCTCCCGCCCCACCGTCAATGGAAGCACAGCATGGGGAAACAGAACGGTGTCCCGAACCGGAAGCACCGGAATCGCCCGCCCCGCAGTCACAACCCCCTCCGATTCACCATCAGTTCGTGCCGCCCTTGGCTTGATTACGCTTACAAATTCACTCGACATGGTTTATCCTTGAGTGCCTTTATATCAGATTTCCTTCATTGGATGCATCCATAACGCCCAAAGTCGCATCCCGCATCCCCAAATCCCGTTCTCCTCTGCCCTCACACCCTGTAGGATGCCAACGGACGCCCCTCCGTCATCGGCATTTCCTGCCTTATGCTTCAACCCCCAGCATCGCCGGTTTGCGCTTCTCCATGAACCACTTACGCCGCAATGTACCGGCCAAGCTCCTTCACCATCTCGCAATGCCGCGCCAATCCAGCTAGCGCAGTATCCATCTGGTTGGACGATTCAAAGCGCAGATCGACGAAAAATACGTACTCCCACGGCATTCCCGGAACTGGCCGCGACTCGATCTTGGTCAGGTTCACCCCCGCCCTCGCAAACTCCTCCAGCGCCACCACCAGCGTCCCCGGTTTGTGCAGCACGATGAACGCGAGGCTCGCCTTGTTCGCTCCGGCCGCAGCCTCCCCTCCGCTCTCCAGCACCAGAAGATGAAACCGCGTGTAGTTCTCCACGTGGTCTTCGATCCCCGCCACCAGCACCTCGCCGCCGTACTGCCGCGCCGCCAGCTCAGGAGCAATCCCCGCCACGTCGCTGGCCCCCATCGCCATCACCTGCTTCACGCTTCCCGCCGTGTCGTAGAACGGCACCGCCTCGATCTCCGGATGCTCCACAAACCAGCGCCTGCACTGCGACAGCGCCACGGGATGCGACATCGCCCGCCGCACATCCTTTAGCTTCACTCCGGGCCGCGCAATCAGGTTGTGCCGCACCCGCAGCAGGCTCTCCTGGGCAATCCGCACCGGCTGGGACAGCAGCAGGTCGTAATGCTCCGCCACCGACCCGTGCAGGCTGTTCTCGATCGGCAGCACCGCCCCATCCACCTCGCCCGCCACCACCCGTTCAAAGACCTCAGCCGACAGGGCGCACGCCGCGATCTCCATCTCTCCGGCCCCTGCTCCGGGCCGGGCGCTGTCCGCATTCCGCAGCATCTCCAGCGCCGCCATGTGGCTGTTCGAACCCAGCTCGCCCTGTATCGCAATCCTCACGCGCATCCCTCGAATTCATCTTCTTTCGGTCGCGCTTGGCAACCAATTCCCCGTAACTCGCAACTTATCACAGGACGGCCCGTGGCTGGTCATTCTTCTCCCACGGCAGCACCGTCGACGCACAGATTCCAGGAGTCAACCATGCTTTGGACCATCACCATCATCCTCTTCCTGCTTTGGCTGATAGGCTTCATCGGATTTCACGTGCTCGGCGCATGGATTCATATCCTCATCGTCCTCGCTGTCGTCGTCCTCATCCTCAATCTGCTCTCCGGCCGCCGTGCTGTGTAGAAGCAGCCGAGTCCTCCAGACATTCCATTCCCGGCCCATCTACAGATATCCACAGGAGCACATCCATGAATCGTGACACCGCAGCAGGAAAGCTCGACCAGCTCAAAGGCAAGGCAAAGCAGTCCGTCGGCGAGGCCCTCGGCAACCAAAGGCTGGCCAACTCCGGCGCCGCCGATCAGGTCAAGGGCGCTGTCCAGGAGGCATGGGGCAAAGCTAAAGACGCCGTCCACGCAATCGCAGACGAAGCCCACGCATGTTGCGCCACACAGCACAGCGAAGCCAAACAAAACGCCGCCGATACAGCCCACGACGTTCGCGAACGGATCACCTCCACCGCGCAGAACGTCAAGAACGCAGTCAGCGCCAAGTCCGAAGAAATCCAGCGCGAACACACCCACACCCCCTGATTTGCGTTCAGGCCCATCTCTAATTTGTTCTTGACTGTCTTTCTCCAAGAGGGTTCGTCCCGTACGGGCCCTCTTATTTGTGCAGCACCACATCCGCCGCAAAAAACCCGAAGAACACCACCGAGATCAGCCCATTCAGGGTAAAGAACGCCGCATTCATCCGGCGCAGGTCGCGCGGCGACACGATGCTGTGCTCATACAGCAGCAGCCCGGCCACCACCCCAACCCCCGCCCACGCCAGCCCTCCCAACCCGAACAGCTCGCACCAGCCACGCCAGCAGGCACACCATCCCCAAGTGCATCGCGCGCGCAATCCAGAACGCCGCATCCAGCCCGAAGGCCTGCGGCACGCTCTTCAGTCCCGCCGCGCGGTCGAACTCAAAGTCCTGGCACGCGTACAGCACATCGAAGCCGCCCACCCACAGCAGCACCGCCGCCGTCAGCACCACAATCCGCGCATCCAGCGACCCCCGCACCGCAATCCACGCCGCCGACGGCGCAATCCCCAGCGCCAGCCCCAGCACCAGGTGCGACCAGCGCGTCACCCGCTTCATGTAACTATAGATCAGCAACACCGCCAGCGTCGGCAGCGCCAGCTCCAGCGTCAACCGGTTCAGCATCGCCGCGCCCAGCACAAACACCGCCGACGACACCACCACAAACCCCGCCACAAATCCCGCGCTCAACTTACCCGCCGCCAGCGCGCGCATCTTCGTCCGCGGATTCGCCGCATCCAGCCGCGCGTCCACCAGCCGGTTGAAGGCCATCGCCGCCGACCGCGCCGACACCATGCACAGCACAATCCACCCCAGCACCGCGGGCCGCGGCCATCCACCCGCCGCCAGCACCGCCCCGGTCAGCGCAAACGGCAGCGCAAAGACCGAGTGCTCCCACTTGATCGTCTCCAGCGTCAGCCGCGCGCTCTGCCAAACATTCCCCATCCCTCCATCTTATCCAGAGAGACCGCGCGCTACTTGGTGGTGGGGCAATTTGAAGTGAATGATTGAAGTTTCTGATAACGGGGGCGGTCTCAACCGGTCGATGCAACTGGCTATAGTGCGACACCACACTCGTTGATCTGCTGTACGCCGAAACATCTTCATGGGATGAAGCGGATGCGTCTTCGGTCATCGAAGATGTAGTTCCCGGAAGTGTAGAGGTGCCGCGTTCGGTACTTCCGAGTTCGGACGGGCTTGCCGTCTCGAATCTCATACTCCGTAATCATGTAGGCAGTTACGCACGCATTACAATCTCCTTCGTGCAGATTGTCCCAGGTTCTGAGATGAAGCGGGTCGGCTCTGGAAACTTCGAGAACACCGCCGGAAATCGTCGGGAGAGTCGAGATTTCGTATCCATGTGCAGTCGGAACTAATGTAAAGAGAAGCGCCGGACTGATCTCATCGCCGTTATATTGCATCGTGACAAAGTAGATTGGACCTCCGCTCCCGCACGCACGGGTCACGGCAAGCGTGTTGAAATTATCTGCAGAGTATCCTGTCTCGGCCAACTCCCGAAGTGAAATACGTTGCAGGACAGTTCCGTTCCGTGTGATAACGAAGCCAGTATCATACGGTCCAATCGAAGTCTCTGTATCCTCGTGCGACCGTATGAGGAGCGAGTCGGAAGCAGACAATGAGTATCTGAAACGGACGAAGTCGCGAGCTTTACTGGCCGCCTTCATAACTGTAAGCGGCACGAGGGTAATTTGATTGTTGCATTGAGAGAGAACCGAAGTGGCAGGTGCTAAGACAGATATCAGAGTAAGCACAACTAGAAAACCGGACCTCCGAGACATGGCTTTGTACCCGACCTATTTACGCAACATACTAATCTAAATCCCTCCGCCAAACGCCCGCCGCGCCCTACTTATACCGCTTGCGGATCTTGAACACCACGCTGTACACGCCCGACTCATCGCGCGTCGCCACAATCGACTCATTGGGCGTCAGGTCGTACTGCGCCTGCAAGAGTTGTTGCGCGGTGTAGTTCACATTGGTCGCATAAGTCACAGACAATTGCCGCGATTGACCTGCTGCTGCACCGTGATCCGCGCCGCCGAGTTGCCCAGCGTCCCCACAAACGCGGGATCGATCTTCACGCTTCCCCCGCCAAACAGCTTGCCGATCCGGTTGCCCACCGTCTGGTTCAGCGCTCCGCCCAGCAAAGCGCTGCTGGTCGAATTCGTCCCCGCCTCCATCTGCTGCTCCTGATACAGTTGCGCCTCTTCCTGCGTACGACCCAGCGCCAGCAGCGCAAAGATGTCCGCCTCGCTCAGCGGCGGATCGGAGCGATAGTTCGCCTTCAGATTGCTCATCGTGCCTTGCAGTCCCACCGTAATGTCGTACGTTTCCACCCGGGCCGTGGCATTCACATCGATCGTCGGATCGATGCGTACCGGGTTGCTGAAATAGATGTCTCCGCGCTGCAACTCGTACTTCGTTCCGGCAAACGTTGCGCTTCCATCCGTAATCTGGATACGCCCCAGGATCGTGGGCACGGCCAGCGTGCCGCGCACCGTCAGGTCCGCCGTGCCCGCCAGCTTGGCGTACGAGTTCTGGAAGTCCAACTGCGGCGAGCTGGTCACATGCACGTCCAGCCGGATCTTGTTCGACACCGCGTTGGGGTCTGGCGGAGAACTCACTCCGCCGGCCCCTGCGAACGCCGCGAAATCCACCTCGGGCCCCACCCCGAAACGTGTCACCAGAACACTCCCGCTCAGTAGCAGATTGTCAGGCACGCCCTGCAACCGCAAGCTCGTGTTTCCCGTTGCGCTCAACCCAGCGAACCGCACGCGAACCACATCGCCCGCCGCCGTCATGTCCGCATAGATGCCATTGCGATAAGTCAGGAAGCCGCCAATCTTCAACTGGCCCCCTCCTGTCATCGCGGTCAGGTTCTCCACCTCCAGCCGGTCCTCGTTGAACACCAGCGTCCCGTTCAACGAACTCACCCCGTTCGGAATCCCATCCATCGCGGCGTTCACAGCGTCGAACTTCACCCTTCCTGTCAGCGATGGTTTCTCCACCCGCCCGCCCGCCGCCACGGTAAACTCCACCTTCCCGCTGGACAGGATGTCCGGATCGAAGGTATGCGCAATCGCAAGGCTCACGCTTCCGCTGGCCTTCACATCCAGCTTCCCGCCCGCGGAATCGGTCGCGCCGAACGCCTGCACGGTTCCGCTTGCCTGCATGTCGGTATCTTGACCGACGATGTGTACCTGCTCCAGCGTCGCCATCCCATTCTTCAGGCTCACGCGCATCGGCTCCGCATCCTTCAGCTCCACCCCTTGCAGCTTTACATCGAAGTTGCTCAACTCTGCCGCGCCGCTCAGTCGCGTCGGCGTCTTCAGCGGTCCGCTCACCGTCACCACGCCGTCGATCGACGACTGCGCGTTGATCCTTCCCGGCATAAACATCTCCAGCGCCGTCCCCACGTCGAACCCTGAAAACGCAACCCGGTCCTGCGTCTCATAATCCCCCGTCAGCCGCGTCTCGCCCGTCGCGTCCACCTTCGCCCCCACCAGCATCGACTGCACCGTATACAACAGCTTGCTTCCCTCGCTGTGCGCCTGCGCCGCAATCTCGCCCAACTGCTTTCCGTCCAGCACAACCCCCGTCAGCTTCGCCGTTGCCTTCAATCCCGGCTGTTCCATCGTCCCATTCGCGTCCGCCACCAGGGTCAGCGTTCCATCCGCGTTCGGACTCGCCTTGGCAAACGTCCGGAACTTCGACAGCACCAGCCCATCGCCCTCGATGTGCCCATGCAGATGCTTGGTCTGCAGGTCGTATCCGCCTTCGCCCGCAATCCGCGCTCCATGCAGCATCAGCAACACACTGCTTGCGTCGATCTCCTGCCCGCGCACTGCAAGCTCCGCCACGGCGGAGTCGTACGGCTCCCCATAGGCCACTCCCTTGGCCAGCGAAATCCTCCCCTGCCCATCCATATTGCCCAACGTCCCTCGCACCTGCGCGTTCGCCGCAATCGTCCCTGTCACGTCTATCTTCTGCTGCCGACCGGTGGTCTGCAGCACGTCCGTAACCTCCGCGTTAGCCAGCCGCAGCGTCGCATCGACGCTTGTCCCACCGTCCCATACATAATCCGCAACTCCTCTGTGCGTCAGCGTCTTGCGCGGCCGCAAGCTCCCTTCCACATTCAGCACCGCGTCGCTGCGCTTTATCGTCGAGTTGGCAATCGCCAACCCCTCATCGTATGAGAACTCCGCATCCCCCATCGCCGAATCCAGCAGCGTATCTTGTCCAATCCCCAGCCCTGTTCCCGAGTCATCTCCCAGCTTCACCTCGATCTGCGAACCCTGCACGTGCCCCTTCACGTCCAGGTCATCCGCCCGGCCCATCGCCGTCCCGTGGAAGACCACCCCTCCATGCAGCACCACGGGAATCGCCGCCGTCCCCTTTTTCCCGTTCTCCTCAAATCCCAGCGTATGCAGCAACTGGTCGAACTCTCCCAGATCGCGAATCGTCGTATCCACCTTCAGGTTCGTCAGCGGATCGCCATCCTCCACCCCCAGAACTCCCGACGCCTCGGTCGAAGACTGCGGCGTCTGCAACGACGTGTGGCGAATATTCACCACCTGTCGTTTGCCCTCGTAGCGCGCGTCCGCCTCGCCCGTCACGGGAACATTGTTCAGCGCTCCCTTGCGCGTCACTCCGGTCGGTTGGAACTTGAGCTGTCCATCGACGCTCACCGTCTCGGCCACGTTCACCGGCCGCTGCACCCACTCCACCAGTACCGGCCCCGTCACCGCCGTATCGAATCCCAGGTCGCCGTAGCCTCCGGTCTCCGTCACCTCCATAATGGTGCGCAGCGGAATCTGCGTCACGGTTGCGTCCAGGTGCGCATGCCCCGCTGCGCCCAGCCAGTCGGCAAATCGCAGCTCGCCTGAAGCGCTCCCACCCCCCGGCAGAAATCCCTCCAACTCCGTCAGCAGTAGCTCGCTCGGCGTAATATGCACGCGCGCGCCACCGTCCACATCGTGCAGGATCACGTATTCGTTCACAAATCCCGCCTTGTGCAGCTTCGCATTGCCCACCAGCAGGTAGCCCGCCTTGCACTCCGGATCGACCGCAGCGCCCGCGCCCGCCTCCGCATTCGCCCCGGCCCGCCTCCGCAGCCAGAAACGCGGCTTAGCCTGCGTCCCTGCCGCCATCGCCGCGCAACTATGCCCGCTCAGCGTCAGATCGACCGTGCCGCCTGTGAAACCCTCCGCGTCCGTCAGCACCGTCAGTTGTTTCAGCTCCAGCGTCCCGTTCACCGCGCCCTGCCACTCCGGCTGGGCAAAGTGACTCACCGTCCCTGTCGCATGAAGCACAGACGACGCGCCCGAATCGAATTCCAGGTCCTTCAGCTCTGCCGCATCGCGTCCCAGCTCCGCGTCGAAGTGCAGCTTCGACCGTACCTCCGGCTGGGCGTCCATCTTCGTCCGCAGATCGTTCAGCCCCACCGCAATCCCGTAGTGATCGGTAGACCGCAGATAACGCATCTCCACATCCAGATCGCGTGCCGCCAGGTCGAACGGAATTGCGCGATCGTTCACTAGCGCCACGCCATCGACCAGGGCAACCTCTCGCGCGCGCAAGTCCAGCAGCCTGTCTGTCACCGGCTCCTTGCTCGTCGTAGAATGCTTCGGTGTCGGCACGTTCGTCTTGCCGTCCTTGTCCACCATCAGGTGTATTTGCGGCCTCTCCACCCGCAGCAGCTTCAGCCCCACATGCGACCGCAGCCCCGCTCCCGTCGCGTGCGAGAAGAAGCTGGAAATCCCCACCCGCACCTCGATCTTCTCCGCCGTCAGGTAAGGCGCCTCGCCTGGCCCCTCCGTCCCATGGATCACCAGTCCATCCACCTCGACCCTCAGGTGCCACAGGTAGAAGCGCACACCGCGCACCTCCACCCGCCCGCCAGTCGAGTTCTCCAGGACCGACACAATCTCCCGCTCCACGCGCCTCTGAAAATAAGCCGTCGTCGTATACCAGGCAATTCCGCCAACCAGCAAAATCACCAGCGCCAGCACGCCGCCAATGGCCCACGAACCCGCGCGCGTCACATGCCATGCAAGGCCGCGCCGCCGCTTCACTGGCAGCAGCTTCTCCTCGCCATTGGCCTGTTTCCGCTCCGCGCTCATGGCAGTTCCTCTCCCGGTTTGACAATCCGCACGCTGCCCTGTGCCCGCAACGACGTCAACCAGTCGTCCAGCAGCTTGTTCACCTGCTGCTGCAGTAAGACCTCCTGAATGCGGTCCGCAATCGCGGCCTCCGCCGGCGGCGCCGCCTTCTCCGCCGCGTACGCCGGAACCAGCGTCGTCGTGTAGTACGCATCCATCTCCACCTGCGAGATGCGAATCCCCATGCGGAAACGCGCCTCCACGAAGCGCAGCACCTCCATGCGCTGCCTCCATCGCTCCTGTAGCTCCGACACTGTAAAGCCCTGCGCCGCGACAAACTTCACCCATCCCGCGTCCGTCGCGCAGTCGTATTGCACACACTCGGGAATGTTCTTGCGCAGTACACGCAACTCCGCATCCACCTGCGCGTCCGTGATCGACGCCTCCGGCTGCAATTTGATCTGCTGCAGGATCAAAGCGCGATCGATCAGCCGTTCGATCAGTTGTTCCCGCGTCACCGCAGCCTGGTCGCTGAACGGCTGAAATGCCGCCATACGCGTCTCCTCGTCCAGGTCGCTCTCCAGGATCAGGTCCTCATTCACCACCGCCGCCACGCGGTCCAGCACAACCCGTTCCCCTGCTCCCTGCTGTGCGCGAGCAATTCCACCCAGCATCGCAATCGCCAGCACGCACGCCAGCGCCAATGCCCACCGCCCGCTCGCTCCGTCCGATCTGTGTCCCATATCGCTCATGCGTCAGAACGCCTGTCCGATGCTGAAGAAAAAATTGAAGTGGCTCGCCTGCCCCTCATACGGCAGGCTCCCGTTGAAGTCATAGATCACCGGATAAACCGGCGGGTTGAGGTTGTAACTGAAGTCCAGCCGGATCGGCCCCACTGCGGTCTTGTACCGGGCCCCCACTCCCACCGCGTGGGAAAAGTAGTTGAAGTTGCAGGTGCCAAACGCATTCATAACATTCGCGCATGTCTCCTGGTTCGGCTGGTGATAGTGCGCGATGCTGGGGAACATGTCCGAGACATGGGCAAACACATTCCCCATATCGTGGAACAGCACGAAGCTCAAGCTGTCTCCCAGGTACGGCAGCGTGGGCGCGGGCAGCCTCAGCTCCGTGCTGTTCACAATCACCCCGTTGCCTCCCACCGGATAACCCGTCTGCAAGTCGCGCGGGCCCGCGCCATTGATGGGAAAGCCGCGGTCCGAGGTCGCCCCGCCCGCATACAATCTCTCTGGCAGAGGCACCGCATTGCAGCTCGCATTAGTCTCCAGAAGCGCGCCCGCGCAACTGGTGCTGCCTACATTCGGGTTCGCTCCAAACGTCGTTTCAAATCCCAGACGCGTGTTACGCGCCAGCACATATTTATGCTTGCCAAACGCGTAGTATGTCGAGTTCGTCACGTCCGTTCGGCTGAAGTTCACCTCCGACCCGAACTTAGACGACGCAAAAAACTCCTGCACCGACGTGTACGATCCTTTGGTTGCATCCAGCGGTCCAGGGTCCCGCTTGTCGTGAAACCACGTGATCCCCGGCCCGCCAACGCGCACCGGTTGCGACAACTGCGGAATCAAATTCGCCGAGACCTGCAGCGTCGCTGGGTTCACCGCAACCCGGCGAAACTGAAAGTCATAGATGAATGTGTCCGTCTTCTTCACCTTCTGCGTTATGCGGAAATCCGCCTGCAATGTGGACGCCTGGAACGTGGTGATGTTCTGCACATTCGAGTAGCCGCCGGACACGCTGTCCGAAAGCTGCGCATGTCCCCGGTAGTGCGGGTTCAAAAACGTCAGGTTCGCCACCTCTTCCAGCAACCCATACGACGAATGCATGGTCAACGAGTTGTCCGTGCCACGCAGATCGATCCGGCTCACATCCAGCGAAATCCGCGGGCTCACTCCCGTCTTGCCCTCCTGCGAGTAGGTCGCGCTCGGTGAAAGCCCCAGCAGAATCGCCGACGCCGGATTGATCACGCCCTCCTTCGGCGTGCCCGTCTCCGCCTCCATCCCGAACCCGTACGTCACGTTCCACCGCCGCGCTTCACTCAATTGCAGCAGCACGTTCTTCAGCGGAGCGTCGCCATCGGGATTCTGCACCGCCGTCGTCACCTCGTTGAACAGGGCCAACCCGTATAGCCTGCGCTGCGTATCCAGCAGCGCGCTCTCATCCAGAGGGTCGCCCGCATGGAACGTCGTCTCTCGCGCCACCACCTTCGGCCGCGTATGTATGATCCCTGACTCCAGCACGCGGTCCACGTTCACCTGCTCCCCCTCGGTGACAGTCAAGGTCACGTCCGTCTTCTGCGCGTCTGTGCCCTCCACCTGCTGTTTCACCTCCACCTTCGCCTGCTCGAAGCCATGGCTCAGGTAGTAGCCGAACATCGCGTCCCGGTCGCCAGACAGCGTAATCAACGAGAAAGGCTGCCCCTCTTGCGCATTCAGCAATGCGCGCACCTCCTTCATTCGAATCTCCGCCACACCCGCCAGCGTCACCCTGCCGAACCGCTGCTGCGGCCCCTCCATGATCGTCAGCAACACCGCAATCTCACCCTCCTTCAACTTCTTCCCCGATTTCGCCGTGTCGGTGTCCTTGATCGAAGTCGAGATCGTCGCCGTGTCGAATCCATTCGCCCGGTACAGCGCCAGGATCGATTCCACGTCCGCCTTCATCAACGCCGGCGAGTAGCGCCCTCTGCGCAGATACGCGTCTGCCTTCTGCACCCGCATCCGCTCCTTCAGCAGGTCCGTGTTGAAGTAGCGGTTGCCCGCAATCGTCACCGACCCAACCTTATGCCTCGTCCCCTTCACCACCGAGTACACCACGCTCTCCTGCGCCGTCTCCGTGTTCGATTCTGTGCCCGGTCTCGTCGCAGCGCTCACGTTCGTCGCGTAGTCAGCGCCCACCACCTTCACCGTGACCGTCGCATCGAAGTAGCCCTCCTGCAACAGGAAGTCCTTCATGTTGTACGTACCCTCATTCAGCAGGTCGTTGTCGATCGTCCCCTCTTCGTAGATCGGCAACAGCAGCTTCAGCCGCCCCCTGGAGAACTTCGCGCCCTCCACCACCACCTTCACCAGAGGCCCCTGGTTGGCGCTGAGCTCATAGTCCACCTGCCTGCGCGCCTTGTCGTACGTCTCGGTCCGCAACGACGCCGTCGCCTCCATCCGGTCCCGCTTCTCGTACTGCGCCCTCAGCCGTGTCAACGCATTGCCGGTTGTCTCGCGAGTCACCTTGCTGCCCTGTTTCAACTTTCCCTTGCTGCGCACCTCCTCCACCGTCATCCCCGGATCGGCGCCCTGCAACGCAATCTTCCCCACCCTTGCCTGCGGTCCCACCTGCACCGTATACACCGCGTTCACCTGGTCGCCAGCCTCGTCCACCGTCGTCTTCACTGCAATCGACGGCTCGAAGTACCCATTGCTGGCCAGTGCCTGGCGCACTCCCTCGGTCGCCGCCGGAATCTCCGCCTCGGTAAAATCCGTCCCCGGCTGTAGCTTGGTCGCATACTCCAGCAGCGACGACAGCCGTTCGTCCTTCACCCCTGCAATCGTCACCCGGCCCACAAAGTAGCGCGCCACGCCCACATAGATCAGCCTCATCCCGGTGCCTTCGCGCTCCCCTTCCACGCGGATGTTCCTGTACCTCCCGCTGGCAAACAACCGCCGCACGCTCGCTGTCACCTTGGCCGGATCCAGCGCCTCGCCCGCCTGCTGCGCAAGCATCCCCGGCAGCGGGTCCTTCGCGCCGAAGGTCACCCCCTCAAACTCCACCGCGTCAACCCGCAGCCCCTTCCAGGTTGAAAGGCTCGCCGTCCCCCCCGCCTGCGCCGTCGCAATCGCCGTTGCAGTTGCCGTTGAATTTGCCGTTGCCGTCCCACCCTGTCCGCTAGAGGCTCCAGCCCAACTGAGAACAAGAACGCCGGTGAGCAGGCGCACCCACCAGCCGCTCCCTCCCACCGCCGCTCCTCTGCTTCCAACCTCAACTCGAACGCGCAACAAAAAATCCCCTCTGCCTTCGCTCAGGCCCGACTCGGATCGCCTCCACTCATCCATGCAAAATAAACAAGCTGAAGCAAGCCCGAAGGAACGAGTCCCCCGCAATTCCCTATACTACGAACTAGGATGCCTTTAAACGAGTACGCAACTGTGTCCACCCAAGTCTCGCCCCAGGACAACTCGCCCACGGCCGGCCCCATCGCGGACCAGGACCGCTACTCCCGCCAGGTTCTCTTTCCCGGTATCGGCCCGCTCGGCCAGCAGCGCCTCGCCGTCTCGCACGTCGCCATCGTCGGCTGTGGGGCCATGGGCGCGGCCTCCGCCTCGCTGCTCGCCCGAGCCGGTGTCGGCACGCTCACCCTCATCGACCGCGACTTCGTCGAACCCTCCAACCTCCAGCGCCAGGCCCTCTTCGACGAGGCCGACGCCCATGACACTCTTCCCAAGGCCGAGGCCGCGCGCCGCCACATCGCCCTCTTCAACTCTCGCGTCACGGTCCATGCCCGCATCGCGGACCTCACACCCACCAACATCGCCCAACTTCTCGCACCGGACGGCCAGACCCCTGTCCACATCATCCTCGACGCCACCGACAACTTCGAGACCCGCTACCTCATCAACGACTTCGCCGTCCAGCGCGGCACCCCCTGGATATACGCCGCCGCCATCGGCGCCTACGCCGCCACCATGAACATCTTGCCCTTGAATTTGTCATCGCGCAGCGAAAAGCGGAGGGACCTGCTTCTACTGTTCCCTGTTCCCAGTTCCCTGTTCCCTGCCCTCCAACCGCCTGTCTCGCCTGCATCTTCCCCAAGCCCCCCGCCGGCAACGTCGAAACCTGCGACACCGCCGGTATCCTCGCCACCGCCGTCAACCTCGCCGCCTCCATCCAGGTCACCGAGACCCTCAAGTTCCTTACCGGCCAGCCCCACCTCATGCGTCGCACCCTGCTCTCCTTCGACCTCTGGGACCCCGCTGGCAACGGTAAGCCTGAAGGCAATTGTTACTTAGACCACTCTGAAATCTCCGCCTCCACTCCCCGCCCCAACTGCGAAGTATGCGGCCAGCGCATCTTCACACATCTCGCCGGCCAGGACCGCGCCCACATCACCCTCTGCGGCCGCGACTCCGTGCAGATCCACGAGCACCACCGTCCCGTAGACTTCGCCGCGCTCCAGGCTCGACTCAGCACTCACGCGGACATTCAAGCACTGCGCTGCAACGACCTCATCCTCCGCTTCCGCCGCGGTCCGCTCACCCTCACCCTCTTCGCCGACGGTCGCGCCATCGTCCAGGGAACCACCGACATCGCCGTCGCTCGCTCCCTCTACGCCCGATTCATCGGCGCATGACCGCGCCGCGCACAACCATCCCCCACTCCCCGGCGTCCAACCCAGGCAGTGGTGAAACCCCGGTAGATGCGCTAGGCTAAATCAGGCGAGAGTCTGGGCGTTCCCCGAACCCCGGAGCCAATACCCAATGAGTTGCCAAGGCCAGATGATGACGCAAGCCCCACCCGCAAGAGCCAATCCCGGCCTGTACAAGCGCAACCCGCCCATCGCCGGCGAGGCCGAAGCCATCGAGGCCGCGCAGAAGGGCGACGCGGAGGCCTTCGCCACGCTCTACAACCTGCACAAGCGCCGTGTCTACACCCTCTGCCTGCGCATGCTGGGCAACGTCTCAGAGGCCGAGGACATGACCCAGAACGCCTTCCTCCACCTCTTCCGCAAGTTGGGCAGCTTCCGCGGCGAGTCCGCATTCTCCACCTGGCTGCATCGCCTCACCGTCAACCTCGTCCTCATGCAGTTGCGCAAGAAAGGACTCAGCCTCGTCTCGCTCGAAGAGACCGTCAACCCCGCTGACGAGGACGCCCCCAGGCGCGACTTCGGCAGCCGCGATACCGTCCTCGCAGGCTCGGTCGACCGCGTAGCCCTGGAACGGGCCGTCGCCGCCCTTCCCCCCGGTTATCGCACCGTCTTCGTCCTGCACGACATCGAGGGCTTCGAGCATAATGAGATTGCCACTATGCTCGATTGCTCCACCGGCAACAGTAAATCGCAACTGCACAAGGCCCGGCTCAGACTCCGCGAACTGCTGCGAAACCCAAGCCAGACGTCTGCCTTCCCGGAGTCCAAATATGACCCTCCCTGGCAACATCGACTTCGACAATCTTAAGCCCGAGGAGTTTGAACACATCCTCCCCGACCTCTTCGCCACCGGCAACGGAAAGGTGAGCCAGGACCCTCGCCTCAAGACGTTCCTTGCCGCCAACCCCGACTGCGCCGCCCTGGTCAGCGACCTGGAGACCATCGCCGAGACCGCACGCAGCCTCTTCGAGCCAGTCGCCGAACCCAGCGATCGCGTCTGGCAGAACATTCAGGCCAAACTCCAGGAAGACTCCGTCCTCGCCTCCATCGACGACGATTACATCGACCCCGCCGCGCCACTCGATTGACCGAAATGGAACCAGCACCTACAATTTTCCGTCAATCCACTTGCAACCAATCTCTCCCCGGTGTAATCTCATCCTCAGGATGAAACATAGCTCGCCCCAGTACGCCTACTTTACCTATCCCTGCCCATGGTGGCAGGGAGCGGGTCTGCTGGGCTTGCGAGCATCTCTGGATCGATAAAAAAAGATCGCACTTCAGAGCATCCGCCATTTCCGCCGAGCCGCGACCCCCACAAAAGGTCGCGGCTTTTGTTTGTATGTGTTCTTTTTGTCATTCCGTAGCGTGTTTGTTTGTCATTCCGTAGCGTAGCGGAGGAATCTGCTTTTAGCTCATTCCCCGCCGTTGTACCTTCATAGGAGCCGTTATGAACGCCCAACCCGCCGCCCAGTCCGCCGCCGAACCCCACACCGCCGCGCCGCTGCCCGCGCATCTCCGCCGCCTCGTCCTCACCGGCTTCATGGGAGCCGGCAAGACCACCGTAGGCCGCCTGCTCGCCGCCCGCCTCAACTGGGAATTCCTCGACCTCGACGCCTACATCGAGTCGCGCACCGGCCTCACCATCCCCTCCATCTTCTCCACCCACGGCGAAGATCGCTTTCGCCAGCTTGAGTCCACAGCCCTCGCCTCGGCCCTCGGCCGCAACCGCCTCGTCCTCGCGCTTGGCGGAGGAGCGCCCGAGGTCCTCACCAACCGCCTCCTCCTTGAGCAGACCCCTGCCACCTCCACCATCTTCCTCGATGCGCCCTTCCCCGCCCTCTTCGACCGCTGTATGATGCAGGCCCTCAATCCCGGCGCCACCGACCGGCCCATCTTGGCGGACCCCGCCGCCGCCGAGGCCCGCTTCCTCGCACGCCACCCCATCTACCGCCGCCTCGCCCGCCTCACCCTAGACACCGCCAGCCTCACCCCCGAAGAGACGGTCACCGCCCTCCTCAACCGCCTCACCTGAACGCTGTATTTGCCACTATCCTCCGAATCGCCCATGATGCACACTGGATGCATCACATAGACAGCCCCGCTGGAGGAGCACCCTGCCGTCCCCGACGCCATCCCCGACCGAGCAGTCCCGCAACGACATACGCGGCCATATCCTCTTCGCCGTCGCTGTGCTGCTTGCTCTCGCCCTGGCATGGCGTCTGCGCGATGTCCTCACCCTCATCTATGTCAGCGCGCTCTTTGCCGTCGTGCTCATGCCCATCGTCAATCGCATTATGAGCTTCCAGTTGCGCGGCACGCGCCATATCTCGCGCGCCGTCGCCATCGTGCTTCTTCTCAGTTGCGTCTTCCTCGCCACCGTGCTTTTCTTTCTCGTCGCCCTGCCCCCGGTCATCCGCAACCTTCACCAGTTCTTCGAGGACCTGCCCGCCCGCATCCCTGTCATCGTCGCCCGCCTCAAGAGCCTCCCCCTGCCCGGCGGCGCCGCCGATACCATCGCTCAACGCTCCGAAGACGCCCTCTCCGCCACCGCCGCTTTCCTCTTCGCCTCCTTCCCCGACTGGATGGGGCGCATCTTCGATCTGCTCACCGGCCTCGTCCTCTGTATTTACTTCATGCTCGAGGGCGAGTTCGCCTACCAGTGGCTGCTCTCGCTCTTCCCCATGGAGGACCGCCGCCGCCTCGACGCCACCCTGCAACGCGCCGAGCTGCGTGTCAGCAAGTGGCTCTTCGGCCAGCTCACGCTGATGCTCATCCTCGGTCTCGTCAGCACCCTCGTCTTCGGCCTGCTGCATGTCCGCTACTTCATCCTGCTCGGCGTCCTCATGGGTCTGATGAACATCATCCCCATCGCCGGCGGCGTCCTCACCATCCTGCTCGTCGGCCTGGTGGCGGCCCTCGACTCCTGGACCAAGATGGCCTTCGTCTTCCTCTTCTATGTCATCTACGTCAACGTCGAGAACGCCTTTCTCACCCCGCGCATCATGCGCCACAGCGTCAACCTCATGGGCCTCACCGTTCTCATCGCCCTCATCGCCGGCACCGAGCTGGCAAGCATCGTCGGGGCCCTGGTCGCCGTCCCTACGGCGGCCCTCATCGCCGTCCTCATGGACGAGTACCTCGTCCAAAAAGACCTGCCGTAGCCGTTCCGTATTAACTGTGTCCACCGGATTCAGACTAAAATCCAAGTGAAGTCGAGTTTCAATCAATCCCAAAGGGTTGTAGTGCAATGAGCAAAATTATTGACACCATAACGATCAAGGGTTTCATGTCCATCAAAGTTCTGGACCGTTTCAGGCTCAATAACATTAATGTTCTGATCGGCTCTAACGGTGCGGGAAAGAGTAATTTTGTCGGTTTCTTTCATCTCTTGCGCGACTTGATCGACCAAAAACTCCAGCTTTCTCTCGCCGTCAATGGTGGCGCAAACGCCTGCCTCTATCTCTGGTCCCCGCGAGACTCGTGAGCTCAGTGTTCAGTTGCTATTTGGTGAGAACGGTTACGAGTTTACGTTGGTTCCGACCGTAGACAATAGGTTGGCATTTTCAAACGAAGTAGCAACGTACAACGGCTGGCTAGGATCATCGAATCAACCATGGGGATCGGGTCACTTTGAAGCAAAGCTGAAGGACACGCAGGGGTGATCCAGGTATTTCTTCGGAAAAGGGCGTTCCACATTACGTCTTTGATGCACTTTCAAGTTGGGTTGTCTATCACTTCCACGATACAAGCCATTTCGCACCAGTTCGCCTGCCGGGTGCTATCAATGACAATGAGGTGCTCAGACCTCGTGCAGAAAATCTGGCGGCTTTCCTGTTTCGCATGCAAGAGACTCACCCCGAGAATTACGCGAAAATTCGAGATATAGTGAGACTTGCTGCTCCATTTTTCGATGACTTCAAACTCCGACCCGTCCCCGCTACGCCCGATTTGATCCAGTTGGAATGGTTGCAACGTGAGTCTGATTATCCATTCTTGGCCAGCCAACTGTCGGATGGAACTCTCAGGTTCATTTGCCTTGCGACCGCACTTCTCCAACCACAGAGACCCAGCACGATGCTGTTCGATGAGCCTGAATTAGGATTGCACCCTTACGCCCTCAGTTTATTAGGAGGTCTTATTCAGAAGGCAGTGGCTCCGTGGGGACATCTTACAAATCAGGTAATCATTGCAACACAATCGGCACTCCTTCTCAACGAATTCGTTCCGGAAGATATCGTCGTCGTTGAGCGCAAAGATGGTCAGTCGGTCTTCCGTCGGCTAGCTTCGGATGAACTCCGAGAATGGCTTTCTGACTACACGCTCGGCGAGCTATGGCAAAAAAATCTACTTGGAGGTCGTCCCCGCCCAGACTCTACCACTAATACCGCACCCTCCGAGGAGTTGCGGACATGACGCGGATTAAGGTCATTGTCGAGGGCCCGACAGAAGAATCCTTCATTAACAATGTATTGGCACCATCTCTCTGGCCCCGAAGTGTATTTGTTACTCCATTTGTACTGGGTATTCCAGGGCATAAGGGTGGTAATGTGAAGTTTGCGCGAGTCAAGAAAGATATCCTCATACAGTTGAAACAGGATCGTACTGCATATTGTTCAACTATGTTCGACCTCTATGGGCTTGGACATGACTTTCCTGGAATGCCGCTCACGGACAACATGAGCGGACTGGAGAAGGCAACTCGCATCGAGGAAGAAATCAGTTTGGACATTTTCGCAATCATTCCCGATCTCAGGCCCGATATTCGATTGATTCCATATCTACAGGTGCATGAATATGAAGGATTGTTGTTCAGTGACACAGACGCTTTTGCAAAAGCACTCGGCAGAAAGACTATCTGTCCGCAACTGAAAAGTATTCGCGATTCTGTCGCAAGCCCTGAAGATATAAACGACAACCCAAACACAGCACCTTCGAAACGAGTGCTCGACGTATACCCGTCCTACAAGAAGGTCATTGAAGGGACAGTAGCCGCACAAGTTATCGGTCTGGAAACGATGCGTTCGGAGTGCCTTCACTTCAATAGTTGGATTAGTCGGCTTGAATCCTTGACACCGCTAGCTTAGAGATGGGTCTACGAAGATACCAGTGACGAGCAATCGTTTTTCGCTGTATCCTTTCCACCATGTCCGATCTCACCTTTGCCCAAGCCGAACGCCGCAACTTCCTGGTCCCAGCGATTATCGCCATCGCCGTCCTCGCCGTCATCGCCCTCGTTGTCGCGCACTTCTACAATCCCGTCCCACCCCTCGCCGCCGACATCACCCTCACCCAACCCACATACTGCTGCCAGAGCACATCGTCTTCCATGAAGACTCCATTGTCGTCGGTCACAAGGACCCCTTCGAGGACGACCTCTACGCCGTCGCCAACGTGCGCATCGTCAATCGCTCCAAAGTGCCTCTCCATCTCAATGACATCACCATCCTCCTCACCGCGCCCGACGGCACCCAGACCACCGCCTCCGCCGCCCAATAAAAAGGACCTCCCCAACCTCTCGTCACCTTCCCAGCGCTCAAGCCCCACGTCTCCGATCCGATCCTGCGCGGCACCAAGCTTCAGCCCGGAGAGCAGGCCTAAGGAATGGTCCTGTTCACCTTCCCCATCACCCAGGCGGTATGGGACCAGCGCAAGTCCGCCGTCATCTCCTTCGACTTCATCAACCAGACCCCAGTCGAGGTCACCATCCCCAACCCAAAAGATCAGGGAACAGGGAACAGTAAATAGGGAACAGAATGCCAGAACCCAAACTCCTCCGTTCAACCGTTGCCGTTGTCCGAACCTTACTGTTCTCTGTTCTCTGTTCCCTGTTCCCTGCCTTATGAGACGCCGCTGGATCGCCGACTCATGGTCTCCTCAATCCGGCCATCCCACGCACGCCGCCCTCACCGGCGAGCAGGCCGAACATCTCGCACGCGTCCTGCGCGCGCAGCCCGGCCAGCTCTTCGACGTCGTAGCCAATGGCTTCCTGCACCGTGCCGAAGT
Source organism: uncultured Acidobacteriaceae bacterium (assembly GCA_963799175.1). Taxonomy (GTDB): domain Bacteria; phylum Acidobacteriota; class Terriglobia; order Terriglobales; family Acidobacteriaceae; genus Edaphobacter. The sequence continues at coordinate 149,094 of CAWCWC010000014.1, forward strand.
CACTTCGGTCTCTGAAGACGAAGTCCGCTTCATCCTCCACGAGGAACTCGAAGCCGGCGCAGCCCTCCCCATCCACCTCCTGCTCACTGTCTTCAAGTTCGACCACTTCGAGTGGGCCATCGAAAAGACCACCGAGCTGGGCGTCGCCCGCATCACGCCCATCCTCGCCCGCCGCACAGAGAAGCACCTCGCCCTCGCATCCGAAAAGAGAGTAGCTCGCTGGCGTCGCATCGCGCTGGAGTCCGCTAAGCAGTCCCGCCGCAGCGACATTCCAGAGATCTCCGATCCCGCCCCACTCCCCGCCGCTCTCACCAACGAGACCGCTCCCCTACGAATCCTCCTTAGCGAAGCCGAGCAGTCCCTCACCCTTGCCGCCGCACTGGCTACTTCCAACCTGCAACCTGCAACTGACAACCTGCGACTCGCTCTCGCCATCGGTCCCGAAGGCGGCTGGACCCAGGAAGAAATTTCCCTCTTCGCGCAGCACAACTGGACCGCCGTCACCCTCGGCCCACGCATCCTCCGCGCAGAAACCGCAGCCATCGCAGCCATCGCCATCGCAGCCTCACACCTCATCTCTTAGGACTCCCCATGCGACGAACCCAACTCGCTCTTCTTCTCAGTGCCGCACTCCTCTCAGCCGCCGCCCGTGCGCAAACCAAACCCCTCGACGGAGTCATCGACATCCACGTCCACGCATCCCCCGACTCCACCCCGCGCAGCATCGACGCCATCGATCTGGCCAAACTCGCCCAAAGCCGGGGCATGCGCGCCCTCGTCCTCAAGAACCACTACGAGCCCACCGCCTCCGACGCCTACTACGTCCACAAAGTCGTTCCCGGCATCCAGGTCTTCGGTGGCATCGACCTCAACCTCAGCGTTGGCGGCATGAATCCCACCGCGGTCGAGAAGATGGCGCTCACCACCGGCAACCTCGGCAGGTTCGTCTGGATGTCCACCTACGACAGCTACGCCGCGGTGATGAAATCCAATGAGCAGCGTCCTTATGTCGCTGTCTCGCACAACGGCGAGCTTCTTCCCGAGACCAAAGCCGTCATCGCCATGATCAAAAAATATGACCTCGTCATGGCCACTGGCCACAACTCCGCCGAGGATGGTCTGCTCCTCATTCAGGAGTCGCGCAAGCAGGGCGTCTCCCACATCGTCGTCACCCACGCCATGCTCACACCCATCTCCATGACGATTCCGCAGATGCAGCAGGCCGCTGCACTCGGCGCATACATCGAGTTCGTCTACAACGGCATCGTCTCAAAGCAGTTCGACTTCGCAGACTACGCCAAAGCCATCCGCGCCGTCGGTCCGGAGCACTGCATCCTCTCCTCCGACATGGGCCAGCCCGCCAACCCGCTCCACCCCGACGGCCTGCTGCTACTCTTCGACGGCCTCAAAAAGCAAGGCCTCACCCAATCCGACATCGACCAGATGTCCAAAGTGAACCCAGCCCGGCTACTTAGCCTGCAATGATCGCCGCGTAGATAGCACTGTGTTGTCCCAGCAACGTCTCCAACCAGCAACTGACAACCAGCAACCTGCAACTCTTCTATGAAAAGATCTCCTTCATCTTCTCGAAAAGCCCCCGGTTGGTCGGCGTATTCTCCACCGTCATCGTTTCGCTCAGTTGCCGCAGCAACTCCTTCTGCTCCCGGTTCAGCTTAGACGGCGTCGCCACCCGCACCTCCACCACCAGGTCGCCCTTGCCGTGCGAGTTCAGGTGCGGCACCCCTTTGCTGCGCAGCTTGAACTGTCGCCCACTCTGCGTTCCCTCGGGAATTTTGATCGTCGCCGGCCCCTCCAACGTCTCGATCTGCAACTCCGTCCCCAGCGCCGCCTGCGGAAACGAGATCGGCAGAACGCAGTGCAGGTCGTCGCCCTCGCGCTCGAAGAACTTGTGCGGCTTCACGCTCAGCACCACATACAGATCGCCCGACGGCCCGCCGAATCGTCCGCCCTCGCCCTCGCCCTGGTAACGGATTCGCGTGTCCTGCTCCACGCCCGCCGGCACCTTCACCAGTATCTCGTGGGTCTTCGCCTGCAATCCCTCGCCGCGGCACGTCGTGCATGGGTCGCTGATCGTCGTTCCCGTTCCATTGCACCGCCCGCAAGTCTTCGCCACCGAGAAGAACCCCTGCTGGAAGCGAACCTGACCATGCCCGCCGCACTGCGCGCAGGTCGCCGGGGCCTTGCCCTTCGCGCTGCCCGTCCCTTGGCATTCTTCGCACGCCTCCAGCCGGCGAATGCCGATCTCCTTCTCCACTCCAAAGGCCGCCTGCTCGAACTCCAGCGTCAGTTCATAGCTCAGGTCGCGCCCGCGCTGCACCCGCGTCGCACGCCGTCCGCCGCCGCCCATGTTGAACATCTCGCCGAACAGGTCGCCGAAGATGTCGCCCAGATCGCCCTGGAATCCCGCACCCGCAAATGGATTTCCACCACCGCCGCCCTGGAACGCCGCATGGCCGTACCGGTCGTAGGCCGCGCGCTTCTCCGGGTCGCTCAGCACCTGGTACGCCTCGCTGCATGACTTGAACCTCTCTTCAGCCTCCGGGTTGTTCGGGTTCCGGTCCGGATGGTACTGCATCGCCAGCTTCCGGTAGCTGGCCTTCAGCTCCTGGTCGCTCGCATCTCTTGAAACCTGTAACACCTCATAAAAATCAGCCTTGGTCACGTTTGCCGTCGCACTCATCTCTTAAGATTCCCGCCACTCATTCATTGTCGCTCAATGAAATACTTGTCATTCATCGAAAATGTTTGTCATTCTGACGCCTGTGTGAAGCCGAAGGGGAAGAATCTCCATATTTCGCACTTGCCAATGCGCTTGTATTTGTCATTGCTACCCACTACCAACTATTCACTAACCACTGCTTTATTGCTCGCTATCCTCACCAGCGCCGGCCGCAGCAACTTCTCGCGGATGCGATAGCCCTTCCGAATCTCCTCCAACACCTGATGATCGGGGAACTCCTTGGTTTCGATGCTTCCCAGAGCTTCGTGGACTCGGGGGTCGAACTGCTTCCCCACCGTCTCCACCGCCTGCACATGCAACCCCTTCAGCGCCTCCTCCATCTGCTTCAGGATCAGCTCCACTCCGGCGCGCAACTGCTCCAGCGTTCCGTCCGACTTCAGCGCCAACTGGAAGTTGTCCATCACACTCAGAAACGGCTCTACCGCATGTTGCACCGCATAGTCCCGCAGATCGGCCCGCTCCTTCACCTCACGCCTCCGCGTATTCTCAAACTCCGCCTGCAACCGTGCCAGCCGCTCCATCAACTGGTCGCGTTCCTCGCGCACCAGGTCCAGCTCCGCCCTCGCAGGCGCAGACTCCAGCGGCGTAACCTGTCTGGCAGCTCCCTCGCCGTCAGTCGTCTGCGCTGCGCCCGTCTTCACCCCGTTCCCACCCTCGGACTGCGATCCGTCTTCCTTCAACTCTCCGCCCTTGGCTTCCCGTTCCTTAAACCCTCTCACCTTCAATCCATCCTCCTCGGTTCCCTTCGCCGCCACCGTAAACCTCCCGACCCCACTCCTTCTTGCGCATCTCTCCTCTCTATTGTACTGTCGCCGATTCCCACCGACCGCGCGTCCCCACGCCATGCGTCTTCCCCTCGTGTAGTGCGAGTTGTCGATACTCTGCACATAACCAAGGACCAAAGGCCCGTTCTATACCAGCCTGGGCCGTAGGCCCAGGTTATCGCCCGGTACTGATCCGAGGGCTGAAAGCCCGCCCTATAAATGCACAAAGTATTTACGCGAAGCGTCGAGAACGTTACGAAGTGCCTACGGCGTCAGCCACGCCTCCCTAAGAAAATCGAAGTTCCCGTCGCCCCGCGACACCACCCCCTGCAACCGCCGCGTATGCACCACCATATTGTCCGGAAACCACAGTGGAATCGTCGGTAGCTCGTCGGACAGAATCCGCTGCACCTCGGCATAATCCTCCTCCCGCCCCGTCCGCACCTTCGTTTCCGGCCCGTTCTCCGCCGCCGCCTTTGCCAACAGCGCATCCACCTGCGCATTCACATAGTGCCCGCGGTTCGCGCCCTTCGGCGGAAAACTCTGCCGACGAGTACATATAGCGATAGATGTCCGGGTCCTCGTTCGATCCCACCCATTTCAGGAGGTACATCTGGAATGCCCCATGCGTCACATCCGCGTAAAACGTCCCAAACTCCGCCGACCGTATCTGCAGCTCAATCCCCGCCGAGTGCAGTTGCTGTTGCAGCACCGCCGCCAGCAGCCGAGTCGTCTCGTCCTGACTGATCTTCAGCGTCAGCCGCAACCGCACTCCATCGTGCGCCGGATAGCCAGCCTCCCCCAGCAGCTCCGATGCCCGCGCCGGGTCATGCGGATAACGCGCCAGCGATTCACGCAATATCGCCTCGTGCTCACCCTGAGGCATCAGCGTCTTCGCCAGCCGCGCATGTCCCCGCCACAGCGCCGCGATGATCGCTTCCCGATCCATCGCCAGCGCGATCGCCTGCCGCACCCTCTTGTCCCGCAACGCCGGGTCCGTCACGTTGAAGTTCAGATACCACACATTCGACCCCGGCCCACTTGCCGTCTCCAGCCCCGGCGCGTCTCTCAGCGCATAAACCATATCCGGCGTCAGCACATTGCTGGCCACGTCCGCCGAACCCTTCTGCAGTTCCAGCGCGCTGGTAATCGTGTCCGGCACCACCTCAAACCTCACCCGCTGAATCTTCACGCCGTTGTTCTGTTCTCTGTCCCCTGTTCCCTGATCCCTGTTACTCCAGCACCCATCAAATCTCTCCAGCACCACTTCCTTGTCCTGCATCTGGCTCACAAACCGGAACGGCCCCGACCCCACCGGGTGCAGTCCAAAGTCGCTTCCCGCGCCGCGCGGCACCACGCCAAACTGCCCATCGCTTAAATTGAACAGCAGCCCTACATCGGGCCGCTTCATCCGTACCACCACGGTCAGCCGGTCGCGCGCCTCCGCCCGATCCACCGCCGCAAACGCCCCGCTCTTCGCCGAGATCAGCCCCTCCAGCTTCGCATCCATCAGGCTCTCGATCGTCCACACTACATCCGCCGCCTCCAGCGGCCGCCCATCCTGGAACCGCACCCCCTCGCGCAGATGAAAGACCCACGTCAGCGCGTCCGGCTGCTCCCAACTCGTCGCCAGCCACGGCTTCAGGTTGTAGTTCTCATCCTTCTTCACCAGCGCATCGAAGATCAGCCCGCCTACATGCTCCGACTGTGCGTCCGTTCCCTGCCGCGGATCGAGGTTGTTCGGGCTGCTCTCCAGAACCACTACCGCCGTCCCGGGCTCTTTCGGCGCCCCATGGCAGCCGGTGATCACAATCGCAGCAGCAAGAATTGAGCAGTGAATTCTCATCCGAAGCTCACCTTCCCCAGCACCACCGCCCTGCTCGCCCCTGTCGCCGCCGGAACATTCCCCGGCAACCGATTCCACGTCAGCCACGCCAGCAACGCAAACGCCATCCCCTCCTTGGCCTGCGCCGGAACCCCCAGCGCCTCCATCGCCCGCACCCTAACCCCCATCTCCGCGAACCCCTCGCGCAGCATCCCCATCAGCGTCCCATTCTTCGCCCCACCCCCCGCCACAAGAATCTCCACCTTCGCCGCCGCCAGATGCCCCCGCACAAATCCGCGGTACGCCGCCACCACCGACTCCGCCGTGAGCCCTGTCGCTGTCGCAATCACATCCTCCGGTCGCGCGCCCTTACACATCTTCAGAAACCGCGCCGTAAACCCCGCTCCAAACTCCTCCCGCCCGCACGACTTCGGCGGCACAGTTCCGAAGTACCTCTCCCGCATCGCCAGCTCCACCACCTCGAGCAACACCTGCCCTCGCCGAGCCACAGCCCCGCCTCTGTCGTACTTTTTCCCAAACAAAGTAGCCATGCAGTGGTCGATCACCATGTTCCCTGGCCCGGTATCGAACGCCATCACCCGATCCAGCCCCGCACCCGCCGGAATAGCCGTCACATTCGCAATCCCGCCCAGGTTCAGCAGCACGCGGTTCACCTTCACAGAGCGAAACAGGCACCAGTCCAGCATCGGCACCAGCGGAGCCCCCTCGCCCCCCGCCGCCACATCCGCCGGCCGGAAGTCGCTCACCACCGGACACCGCATTCGCTCGGCCACCACCGCCGCCTCTCCCATCTGCCACGTCGATCGCACCCCAGCACCCAGCGCCCGCCTCGCCCGCGTCTCATGATGCACCGTCTGCCCATGGCACCCCACCAACCCCACCTTCACGCCAAATTTTTCCGCCGCTTTTTCCACACAATCAGCGTAGATTTCTCCAAGCCGCCAGTTCAGACGGCTCATCTCCGCCGCCGTCACCGCCTCGCCCTCCATCACCCGCAGCACCGCCGCCCGCACCGCCTTCGGGTAGCTCGTCTCAAGCAGCCCCATCAGCCTCACCCGCGGCGAATCCCCCTCCCGCGCGCCCGGTGCAATCCGGCATAGCGCCACATCGACCCCGTCCGCCGACGTCCCGCTCATCACCCCCGCCACTACCATCGCCTTCGCCATACCGTCTATCTCTCCACTATCCACTACTCACTACCCACTGTTCTTCAGCTCCCGCTGTAGCTCCGCCAACAGGTTCAGCGCCTCTCGCGGCGTCAACCCATCCAGGTCCACCTCCGCCAGCCGGTCCACAATCTTCTGCGAGAGCGGCGTGAACATTGTCATCTGCATCGCCTCGCCCACGCCGCGCGCCAGCGCCGCTCCCACCTGCTGCGTCTCCGCCCGCTCGTGCAACTTCAGCACCTCGCGCGCCCGCGCAATCACCGCCCCCGGCAGCCCCGCCAGCCGGGCCACCTCGATCCCGTAGCTCTTGCTCGCCGCCCCTGCCTCCACCGTATGCAGAAACACGATCCCGCCCGCCGTCTCCTTCGCCGTCACCCGCAGGTTCTTCAGCCGCGCCAACCGCTCCTCCAGCAGCGTCAGCTCGTGGTAATGCGTCGCAAACAGCGTCCGCGCCCCAATCTTCTCATGCAGATGCTCGACCGTAGCCCACGCCAGCGAAAGCCCGTCGTATGTTGCAGTTCCACGCCCCATCTCATCCAACAGTACAAGACTTCTCGCCGTCGCCGTATTCAGGATCGCAGCCGTCTCCGTCATCTCCACCATGAACGTCGACCGCCCACGCGCCACGTTGTCGCTCGCCCCGATCCGTGTATAGATCCGGTCCACCAGCCCTAGCCGCATCCTCTCCGCCGGCACAAAGCACCCCGACTGCGCCATCACCACCAGCAGCGCCGCCTGCCGCAGATATGTGCTCTTCCCCCCCATATTCGGCCCCGTAATCAGCGCAATCGACGCGCCCCCCACAGAACCGGGTGCCCCACTCATGGCAGTTTCATCGCCATGGGTGGGTTTCCCTGCACTCCCACCACACCACCCCTCCAGCGAGATCGAATTGGGCACAAATCTTCCCCCACCCGACTCCTCCATCCGCCGCTCCACCACCGGATGCCGCCCAGCCACAAACTCCAGCACGCCCGACTCCTCAACCTGCGGCCTTACCCATCCCCGCAGCGCCGCCAGGTGTGCAAAACACGCCAGCAGGTCAATCTCCGCCACTCGTCGCGCCGTCTCCCGCATCCGCCCCGCCGCGTCCAGCAACTGCCTCCGCAGCTCGGCAAATATCCGCCGCTCAATCTCCCCCGACCGCTCCTGCGCGGTCAGAATCTTCGCCTCATACTCCTTCAGCTCCGGCGTCGTGAACCGCTCCGCATTCACCAGCGTCTGTTTTCGTTCGTAATCTTCAGGAACCGATCTACTATTCGCCTTAGTCACTTCCAGATAATACCCAAAGACGGAGTTGAACCGTACCTTGAGGCTCCCGATCCCCGTCCGCTGCCTCTCCCGCTCCTCGATCGCCGCCAGCGCCTGCCGTCCGCTCCGCCCCAGTTCGCGCAGTTCATCCAGCTCCGCGTCCACCCCCGTCCGGATCACACCTCCCTCCGCAAAGCTCACCGGAGGCTCCTCCACAATCGTCCGCAACGATCCGCTCGTGCAGGTCCTCCATCGCATCAAATCCTGTGGAAAATTCTGTGTATCGCCCTGTGGATTTATCCTGTGGAAATCTCTGTGGAAGACTGGACTCCGACCAACTCTCTTCCACCGCTTCGCCTTGAATCCCGCGACCGCATCCCTCAACCCCGGCAGGCAGCCAAGCGTCGCCGCCAGCGCCATCACCTCGCGCGGCCCAGCCGAATCCAGCGCCACCCGCCCCAGCAGCCGCTCCATGTCGAGCAGCCCGTTCATCGCCCGCCGCACCCCCTCACGCCCGCGCAGATCGCCCACCGCCTCGCCCACCGCATCCAGACGCGCTTCAATCTCCGCTAGCTCCGCCGCGGGCCGCAGTAGCGTCGCCCGCAAAAGCCGTTTGCCCATCGCAGTCGAGCAGGCGTCCAGCGTATGAAACAGCGTGGTCTCCGCCGACTCACCCGAAAACAGCGGCTCCACCAGCTCCAGGTTGCGCACGCTCACCGAATCCAGCGTCAGTCCTTCATCGTGCGCGTAGAACCGTATCGCATCAATATGTTCCAACCCACCCTGCATCGTCTCTTGCAAGTAATGCACTAGCGCTCCAGCCGCCACAGCCGCCGCCTCGTGCCCGCCCAGCCCCATCCCCTCCAGCGACAGCACCCCAAGCTGCTTCCTCAGCAGCGGCACAGCGTACTCGGCCGTAAACACCCAGTCTTCCAGCTCCGTCCTCGTCCTCACCCCCTCAAACATCGAGCCCCCCGAAGAACCGGGTGCCCCATCCTTCACAGCTTCACCGTGAAGGGTGGGAAGTAGACTGCTCGAAGCCCCGCGCACTCGCAACCCCTCCGCCACCAGCAGCTCCGCCGGTCGCGCCTGTCCTAGCTGATCGGCCAGTTGTGCCCACGCCGTCGCTCCCGCAAACTCCGTCGCGCGAAACTCCCCCGTCGACAGGTCCAGCAGCGCCAGCCCCACGCGCGTCTGCGGGCTGTTTGCGTCCGCTCCCGCGCCACTCACCGCAACGCTGGCCAGCCAGTTGCTCCGCTCCGCACCCAGTGCCGCATCCACCGCCGTTCCGGGCGTCAGCACCCGCGTCACCTCACGCCGCACAATCTTCTTGGTCAGCTTGGGGTCTTCCATCTGGTCGCACAGAGCCACCCGGTAGCCCTTGCGCAGCAGCCTTTGGATATATTGTTCGGCTGCGTGGTAGGGCACCCCGCACATCGGCTGCTTCTTCTCGCGGTCGCGCGCCGTCAGGGTCAGTTGCAGCTCGCGCGACGCCACAATCGCGTCTTCATAAAATAGCTCGTAAAAGTCCCCGATCCGGCACATCATAAGGCAGTCGGGGTGCGCTTGCTTGGCGGCAAAGTACTGCCGCATCACTGGGGTCTGCGCGCTTACGTCGCTCGTTCTCTCATTCGCCATAGCCAGACCGCCAGAATACCGCACTCGCCCCGTTATCTGTCGTTCGTCGCTGTCGGACGACCCGCGCTCGCGCCATCCCATCACTTGTGACTATCATCACATCGCTATATGCCGCTTTGCCTGAATCTAATAGCAGTGGTTCGTCGCGCAGGGCCTGGCGCTTCGAACCTCGTACCGGGGACCTCGCTCCTCGTATACTGCAACCTGGCCCTATGACTCTCCTCTGGCTACAAGTCGCGGCGGTCCTGTACGCGGCTGGCAGTGTCGCTGTCTTTCCCGCCGTACTCTATAAGAACGAGCGCTGGCGCAGCATCTGCGTACATCTGGCCGGCATGGGCTTTTTCTTCCACTTCGTTTCCGTGGTTGAAATGCTCGCCTTGGCCCATCGCTGGATGCCGGTTGGCATGCGCGAAACCGAGTCGCTGCTGGGCCTTCTCCTGGCTGCTCTGTTCTTTCTTGCATGGTGGCTCTACGACGCCATATCCCTTGGAATCTTTGCCTTGCCAGTTACATTTTTCCTGGTCTTTGTGCCCTCGCTGGGCTTCACTCGCTACACCTTCCCGTCGCAGGGAGCGCGTTCCGATTGGCTCATTGCCCACATTGCCGCATTGCTGGCCGCTTCTGCCGCGCTCTGCTTCAGCCTGCTCGCGTCCATCCTCTACCTCGCGCAGGAGCGCCACATCAAGCGCAAGAGGAAGGCTGGCGACGACTCCTGGTGGGCGCCGCTCGACTGGCTTCCCCCACTGGACACCATCGATCGCATCGCCCACACCTCGCTGCTCTTCGGCTTTCCCTGCATGACGATTGGCCTCGTCATCGGCGCAGTCCTGGTCCAGGAGACGCCCCTTGGCGCCGCATACTTTCTCGATCCTAAAGTGATTGCCTCCTTTGCCATGTGGTGCGTCTATGTACTGCTCCTTTATCTCAGGCACCGCACTGGGTTGCGCGGACGCAAGGCCGCCTATCTCTCCGGGGCCGTACTGGTCGCAATGCTCGTCGTATGGGTTGCCAACCTCCTCAACCACGCGCATAGGATCGCCAATCCATGAGCCAATCCTCCCAGCGTATGCAGATTGTGCCCCAGGCCTCCACTGAGTCCGCGGCCGAGACCGCGCGCACCAACGAATCCTCGCTCGTTCTGGTCGGCGTCAATCACACCACCGCGCCCATTCAGGTGCGCGAGCGCCTCGCCATCCCCATGGCCCGCCTCGCCGACGCCACCCGCACCCTCGCCCAGCAGCCCGGAATCCGCGAAGCCCTCATCCTCTCCACCTGCAACCGAGTCGAGTTCATCACCATCCAGGACCGTAACCGGGACCGCAGCCAGACCTCCGTGGAGCAGAGCTCCCCAGCCTCGTCCAACACGCTGACCCGTCCGCGCCAGACCTCCTACGCTTCCTGCACGAGTACTTCGCCATACCTGCATCCACGGTCGAGCCGCACCTCTACGAGTTCCGTGAGCGCGAGGCTGTCCGTCATCTCTTCCGCGTCGCCAGTTCCCTGGACTCGATGGTCGTCGGCGAGCCGCAGATCCTCGGCCAGGTCAAGGAGTCCTATGCCGTCGCCCACCAGGTCGGCGCCGTCTCCACTGCGCTGGAGCCGCTCCTGCAACGCGCTTTCTCCGTCGCCAAGCGCGTGCGCACCGAGACCCAGATCGGCAGCTCCTCGGTCTCCATCGCCTCGGTTGCCGTCGAGCTAGCCCGCAAGATCTTCGGCAGCCTGCGCGGCAAGACCGTCCTCATCGTCGGCGCAGGCAAGATGGCTGAGCTGGCTGCCCGTCACCTCATCCAGCAGGGAGCATCCTGCATCCTGGTCGCCAACCGCACTCAGGAGCGGGCCGCGCAGATCGCCGGCCAGATCGCCGACCAGATCTCCATGCAGCTTGCCAACGGGCCCATTGCAATCCACGGCTCCGGCCTCGCCTGCACCACCGAGGTCATCCCCTTCGACCGCCTCTACGAACAGGCCGCACGCGCCGACATCGTCCTCACCTCCACCGGCTCTCCGCAGCCCATCTTCCTCCGCTCCCATGGCCAGCAATTCATCGAACGCCGCCGCAACCGTCCCATGTTCTTCATCGACATCGCCGTCCCACGCGACGTCGATCCCCTCATGAACCAGGTCGAGGGATGCTTCGTCTACGACATCGACGACCTGCAGCAGGTCGCCGCCGCCCACCTCGCCGACCGCAGCCGGGAGTCAGCCGCCGCCGAAACCATCGTCACCCGCGAGGTCGAACTCTACCTCGAGCGACTGCAATCGCGCGACGCCGTACCCGCCATCGTCGCCCTACAGCAATCCGCCGAGGCCGTCCGCCAGGCCGAAATCGAACGCACCGCAGCCAAACTCGCCGCCGCCGGCGCAGCCCTCACCCCCGAGCAGCAGTCCGCCGTCGAAGCCCTCACCCGCTCCCTCACCGCCAAGCTGCTCCACCCCCAGCTCACCGCCCTCCGCAAAAAGCCCGAAGAGTAGGGCCGCCTCATCCAGGTTTGACCTCATACACAAAATTATGCAATCCTTACACATCGGAGGATCGGCTCCATGCGCACCAACATCGAGATAGACGACAAGTTGATGGAGCGCGCCATGCGTTCCAGCGGTGCCACCACCAAGAAGGCAGCCGTAGACGCAGCCCTCAAGTTGCTCGTGAAGTTGCAGGCACAGGGAGAGATGCGCAAATTCTGGGGAAAGGTGAAGTGGGAGGGCGATCTCGATGAGTCGAGGAGAGATTGAGATTCGTCGAGGATCTCGCGGATGATTGTCGTCGATACGTCTGTATGGATTGACTTCTTCGCTGGCAACGAGAACCTGCAAAGCCTCTGGTTGCGAAGCGAGGTGGGGCGTCCGTCGATTGCGCTCACCGATCTCATCTTATGTGAGGTGTTACAGGGCATTCGCGGCGAACAAATGTTTACTAAAATCTCCCGGCAGTTGGCGGAGTTCCCCATCTTCTCCACCGGCGGCCAGGAACTCGCACTCGCCTCCGCCCGCAACTTCCGTTCGTTGCGCGCTCGCGGTGTCACCGTGCGCAAGACCATCGACTGCATCATCGCAACCCACTGCATCCGCCATGGCCATGCTCTGCTCCACCGCGATCGCGACTTCGACCCCTTCGAGAAGTATCTTGGCCTTCGCGTCATTCACCCGAATACACAATGAGCCCGGGTGCCCCGTATCTCGATTCAGAGATGGGAGAATCCACCACGCTGCATCACCCCACCATAGACGATCCCTCCTCCCCCGCGCTACCATTGCCCCCGATGACAACCTCCGCCAGCACTCTCACTCGCCGCACCCTTCTGCGCACCAGCGCGCTCGCCGCCGCAGCCATCCCTCCTGCCCGCCGATGCCCAGACCAGGAAATCCGCGCCGATTTCCTATAAACCCTCCACCCTCAAGCCTCCCACCCCCGACGCCGATCTGCCCATCCGTCTCGGCATCGCCAGCTACACCTTCCGCACCTTCGATTCCACCCACCTCATCGACTTCATGCACCAGCTCAACACGCCCCTGCTCAATCTCAAGGACGTCCATCTGCACATGACGCCGCTCGATCAGGTGGCCGCGCAGGCCGCAGCCTATCGCGCCGCCGGGTTCAAGCTCACCGCCGCCGGCAACATCACCTTCGACAAGGATGAGGACGACGACATCCGCCCCAAGTTCGAATACCTCAAGGCCGCCGGAATCCCCATCGCCGTCTGCGCCCCCACCCATCAGAACCTGCCGCGTATCGAGAAGTTCGTCAAGGAATACAACATCAAGCTCGCAATCCACAACCACGGCCCCGAGGACAAGAACTTCCCCTCACCCTTCGACGTCCTCGCCGCCGTCAAGAACATGGACCCACGCATCGGCCTCTGCATCGACCTCGGCCATGCCATACGAGCAGGCGCCGACGTAGTCGCAGCCATCTATGCCGCCGGCCCGCGCCTCTACGACCTCCACATCAAGGACCTGGCCGATGCCACCAGCCGTGAATCCCAGGTCGCCGTGGGCGAAGGCATCATGCCCGTGCGCGCCATCTTCCAGGCACTCCTCGATATCAAGTACCCCGGCAACGTCGATCTCGAATACGAGATCAAAGCCAACGACCCCATGCCCGGTGTTGTCGAGAGCTTCGCCTACATGCGCGGCGTCCTCGCCGGCATGGGCTACAAATAAATGCAGCTTTAGTTTAAGTTCTTCACCGGCCGGGTGCCCCATTCATCGCGGTCTTATCGCGATGGGTGGGTATTCGCGCCGTGCGCGGAACGTCTTTTTCCAACTCATCTCAGCCTTGGAGTCGGTTCTCCACCAGCATCGGCGCATCCGAATCCGCTTCGACCGTCACCTCGTAGCCCAGTGCGCGCAGAAACCCGCTCACTGCCTCCAACTCCGCCTGCCTCGCTCCCTTGGGATGCACGACCCGCACCTCACCCCCAGCAATCAATCCGCCGCGCACCGCGAAGCATCGCTCGCCGCGATAGGTACACGATGCCAGGTCGGTAATGCTCTGCGCCTCGCTCGGAGTCAGCAGGATCGTCTTCGGCGGGGCCATGCGGTCGACCATGCAAAATATCTCCAGCTTCGACTCCAGCTCATCCGGCACAAAGTCCACCGCCAGGTCCGCCTCCCGCACCGCGTCCTCAATCGTCGCCGCAACCTTGAGCCTTCCCCGTGCGCCTGCATTCTGCGCCGCCAGATCGGCGTACTCCTCCTGCGCCCGCCGCAGGTTGGCCGGCATCACGTCTTCCAACACCACATCGAATCCCGCCGCCGCGCAAGCCAGCGCGAAGCTCCGCCCAACGCGCCCCGCTCCGATCACCGCCACCGTGCGAATCGCCCCGCCACCGCCGCAACCCGCAGCGCCGTCGCCGCTCACTTCTTCGCTTGCACGGCCAGGATCACGCTCTCGTAGCTTGGCTCCGCGCCCTGAATATGGTCCGCCACGCGCTGCCGCTCCTCATCCGTCAGCGACGGCAGCACCGTCAGAATCCGCCGCAGCGTCACCGAAATATCGTCCACATAGTTCATCGTCCGTATTGCTTCGCCAGAGAGAGGCATGGTCGCTCCTGTCAATTGAACTTCGCTTCCACCAGTCTACCGCGCCCAGCTAAAGACCTGTCATCCTGCGCGGCATCCTATTGTTTGTCATTCCGAAGTGAAGCGGCGGAATCTGCTTGAGCGGTTGTCTGCTTTCGCCGCCTCGACCTCATCGCGGTCCGTCAGCTCCATCAACTCCGCAAGCTGCTCCGCCATCTCAGGCTTGATCGCATCCGCCTTATATCTCCAGCTCCAGTTGCCCAACCGGTTGGCCGGCGTATTCATGCGCGCCTCGCTGCCCAGGCACAGGATGTCCTGCATCATAAAGATGCACGACTTCGCCACCGACCGCGCCGCAGCCCGCATCATCGCACCTACAATCTCCCCGTCCCGCGCGATCGGCTGCAAATAGCGCTGCACATGCGCGCGCTCTTCCGCGGTTGCACCGCTCTCCCACCATCCCAGCATGGTGTCGTTGTCGTGCGTCCCTGTATAGGCAACCGTATTCGGCACATATTGGTGCGGCAGGTAGATGTGCGCGCCGCGGTCCGAAAATCCGAACTGAAGCACCCGCATCCCCGGCATTCCGTACCGTTCGCGCAGTTCGTCCACCTCGGGCGTAATCAGCCCAAGGTCTTCGGCAATAAACGGCAGTTCGCCGAAGACATCCTGCAGCCGCTGGAACAGTTCCAGCCCCGGCGCCTTCACCCACTGCCCATGGATTGCGGTCGGCTCATCCGCCGCAATCGACCAGTACGCCTCGAAGCCGCGGAAGTGGTCCAGCCGGATCATGTCGTACAGGGCCAGCGACCGCCGCACCCGCGCCACCCACCAGTCGAACCCGCGCTCCTGCAACACGCCCCACCGGTACAGCGGATTGCCCCAGCGCTGCCCTGTCGCCGAGTAGTAATCCGGTGGCACGCCCGACACCCGCACCATCCTGCCCTTCTCATCCAGCTCGAACAGCTCCGGATGCGTCCACACGTCCGCGCTGTCGTAGTTCACAAAGATCGCCAGATCGCCCAGGATGCGAATCTTCCGTTCCGCGCAGTACGCCCGCAGCGCGCGCCACTGCTCGTCGAAGAAGAACTGGATCGCCTGTTCCACCGCCAGCTCACGCCCCTGCTCCGTCAGCAGCGCCGACAGCGTGTCGTGCTTGCGCAGCGCAAACTCCTCCGGCCACTCGTTCCAACTCGTGTCGCCAAATCTGCGCCGCAGCACGATGTAGCTTGCATAATCGGGTAGCCAGCTTATGTTCTCCTGGCAGAAGTTCTGGAACCGCGCCAGTACTCCATCGTTCGCGCGGTCCAGAAAGTTTCCCGCAGCGTCTTCAATCAGCGGCCGCTTGCGCCTCGCTGCCGCAACCAGGTCCGCCGGCTCATCCTGCCGTGACCACTCCTCCACGCGCTCCGCGGCAATCCATCCCTCCTCGGCCAGCCGCTCCAGGCTGATCAGCGCCGGATTGCCCGCGAACGCCGATACGGCCGAGTAGGGCGAGCTGGCGTACCCCGGCGGATTCAGCGGCAACACCTGCCACAGCCGCTGCTTCGCCGCCGCCAGAAAGTCCACAAACGCATACGCCGCCGGCCCAAAGTCCCCCACCCCGCCCGGCGATGGCAGGCTCGTCACATGCAGCAGCACGCCGCTCATTCGGTCCCGATTCATCCTTCACCCTTCAGCCGGTCTCAGTCTTTCAACCAACAACCTGCAACCTGGAACAGAAAAGCCTGTCACCAACCCAGCGCTCATCCGAACGCAAGGCAGGGGACAGGCCCTTGTACTCTCAACCTAACTTCCCGTTGGCAGTGTCGATGCCGCCTTCTTCGCTATACGAACGCCGCCGCCCTTGTTGTACGTGTCCGTCAACGTCCCCATGTATACGCGGAAGATCTCCTCCCGCTGCTGGCTCAGCAACTGCTCTCGAGTAGCATCGAAGTTCTTCGCTATGTCGTCCGCCGTGGGTTCCTGCTTGTCCGTAACGTTCAGCACCACGCCGGTCTGTCCTGCATTGATCGGACCCGAGATCCCTCCCTTGTTCAACGTAAACGCCACGGCGCCCGCCCCGCTCATCGCGCCCAGGTCCGTCACCTGCCCGTCCTGGCCCACCAATGCGCTCGACTTCACCGGCATCTTCAACTCGGCCGCCGCCTTCTTCAGGTCGTTCAACTCCTTGGCCCGCGCAGCCAGCCTGGTCGTCTCCGCCTGCAGCAGTTGTGGCGCCTTCTGCTCGCGGTAGTCGTCCAGAATATGCGACTTGTACGCCGCAAACTCCGGTGCGTGCGCCGCCTTCACATCCAGGACCGTAAACAGCGCGTAGCCGTCCCCGGTCGACACCGCCGCCGGGGCCGCGCCCTTGTCCGCTGTAAACGCCTGGTTCAGCATCTGTCCTGCATCCGACAGGCCGCCGATCACGGCGTCCTTCGCCACATAGTCGGTCGTCACCGGGTGCAGTCCATGTGCCGCCGCCGTCTTCTCCAACCCATTCTTCTTGGCCTCCGCCGCAAGCTCGGTGCCGTACGATTGCAACGCCGCGCCCTGCTTGTCCTGCTGCACCGTCTTCACAATCGTGTCTTTAACCTCAGCCAGCGGCTTCACCCCCGCTGCCAGCTTCTGTTCCGTCTGGATGATGTGGTACCCGAACGACGACTTCACCAGCCCCGACGTCTGCCCCGGGTTCAGTGCCATCGCAGCCTTCGCGTACGCCGGGTCCAGGCTGGCCGTTGCCATCAGCGGCAGCTCGCCGCCCTGGTCCTTGCTGCCCGGGTCCTCCGAGTACTTCTTCGCCAGCTCCGTAAAGTTGCCCCCCGCCTTCAACTGGTTCAGCACGTCCTGCGCCTTGCTCTTGGCCGCTGCATCCGTCGCCGCGTCCGATCCCGCCTTCACCGCAATCAGGATGTGCCGCGTCTTCACCTGCTCCTCGGTCTTGTACTGCTCCTGGTGCGCGCTGTAGTACGCCTGTGCCTCCGCATCGCTCACCGTCGCCTTGCCGCCGGGCAACTTCGCCGCGTCGAACGCCGCGTACTCGATCTTGCGCGTCTCTGGGATCGCCACCGCGTATTTGGCCGCATTCTGCTTGAAGTAGTCCTGCAACTCCGTGTCCGTCGGGTTGATCGTCTTCTTCAGCTCCTCCAGCGACACCACCGCGTAATCGAACTGCACCTTCATCCCCTTCTCCAGGTAGGCCTTGCGCACCGCATCGTCCGGCACCGCCGCTCCGCCCGTCACCAGGGCCTGCAACCGTTGCAGTTCCATGTCGTCCTTCACCTGCGACTCAAAGTCCGAGCGCGTCGTGCCGAACGCAGACTGCACAAAATTCATATACTGGTCGTCGCCGATATACTTCCCGTCGGGAAACAGGTACTCGGCAAACGGCCCCGTCCGCAGTTGCCGTCGCAGGTCCTCGTCCGACACCTGCAGGTGCATCCGGTCTGCCGCCTGCTTCAGCATGGCCCGTTGCACCAGGATCTCCCCCGCCTGCGGGAGCATGTACGACATCAGGGAACTCATCATGGATTCAGGAATGTGCTGCCGCTCCATCTGCCGCTGCGCCAGCTTCGTCACTTCGTCCGTCTTGATCTCCGTGCTCTGCCCGAACATCCGTCCCAGCACGCCGGGCTCCCGCACCGTCGCATACACCGTCGTGTCGTTCGCGCCGGAAGTGTCCATAAAGCCCGGAACCAGGTAGATCACCATGCCAACAATGACAATGCCGATGATGCCGCCGAAGAGGATCTTGAGTGCCTTTGTTTCTTTCTGAAGAAAACGAATCATGCTATCCCAGCGACCTTGACTGCGCGCCGCCTCCAGCCCCAAGCTCTGCTGCCTCTGAACCCACCCAATCCAGGTTCAAATCCAGCCGCTTCCACTGCGAGACAGCGCATCTGCCCGTTGGTTTTGCGCGTCCCGGCGCACCAATCTCACGCGCTCCAGGACGACAGCAGGGCAAGCGAACAGTATAAATCAACCGCACCTTTCGTTTCTCATTCCCGTGTTTGTCATTCTGAGCGCAGCCAACGGGGCCCCCGGCCAGCTTGCTGGCTGGGGTGGAAAGAGTCAGAATCTCCGTCGTTGCCCTTGCCTGTCTTCCCGAGTGAGCAGGGGGCTTTAGCCCCGGGCCTTTCTAACCTCAATCCCAAAAGACGGCCGCGAGCGCAGCCCCTTCGCCCTCCACTATTCAGATCGCATCAGTAAGGGTAAGGATAGTAGGGATAAGGATATCCGTACGGATAGGGCCGATAGTACACCGGAGGATAGCGCCGCTGCAGTTGCTGCGGCTGCGCCATGGCCGGAACTCCCTGCGCCATCCGGTCCATCTCCGCCTGCGACACCGTCGAGACGGCCGCCGGCTGTGCCAGGTGGAACGTCAGCAGCCCTTCGGACGGAACATACACCTGCCCGTTGGGCGACGCCGCCGAGGACCCAACCCCTAGCGCTCCGCCTACGCCCGCGCCAATCGCCGCGCCCTTGCCGCCCGCCGCCGCCGCGCCGAACAGCGCTCCAAGGGCGGCGCCCGCAGCCGTGTTGTTCACCGTATGCACGGTCTTGTCGCCCGTGGTGTGGCCCCATACGTCGGAGACGATCGGGTAGCTCTGCGCCCCCAGCGTCACCTGCGTCAGTTGCAGCGAAAGCTCACCGCGTCCGGCCAGCGCGCCCGACTTCTTCGCATCCACCACCTTGCCCTGCACCGTCGCGCCCCGTGGAATCGCCACCGCGCCGCCCGCCACCACATCGTTCACCACAATGCCGTCGAAGCTATCGCCCGGCTTGGCCTGCGCGCTGTTCAGCGACTGGTTGATGCGCATTCGCAGCAACGCCCCCGCCGGCACCGTCACCGCGATGCCGGCCTCCTGTCCGCCATACACCGGCGGAGCTGCATATCCCCGCAGTGGCGGGCCATAGCCCTGCTGTGGCGGTCCATAGCCTTGCTGCGCAGTGCCAGGAGCCAGCCCTTGCTGCCCGCCGTTGGGCTGTGCATACACCGGTCCGCCCGCCTGGTTCGCTGCCTGGTTCGGCGTCCCGGTATTGTCAGAGTCCGGCGATCCTTCCACCACCGGCGCAGGCGCCTGCTGTGCTGGCTGCGCACTCGCACTCTCGCCGCCCAACGTCATCTCATCCACCACCTTCTGCACGCCTTTGGTCTTCGACACGATCGTCTCGGCCTCCACCCGCAGCGCCTCGGTCTCCACCGTGCCGCTCAGCGTCACAATACCGTAGACCGTCGTGGTCGTCATTGGCTGGTTTGCCAGATCGGGTGCTCCCGCCAACGCCTTCAGAACATTCGCCTCCACCTGTGCGTCCGGCATCGTCGGCTTGGCCGGCGTCGTCGCCGGCGTCGGTGTCTGGTCCGGAGCCACTGCCTGTGGGGGACTCTGCGCCGTCGCAATCGCGCTCCAGCCAAGCACCGCAGTCAGCAATATTGCAGCCATGCCTTTGATGATTCGGACTGAAGTTCCACCAACCAACCCAAGATTCATGCAACGTTCCATGCGTTCCTCCAAATCTCCCTGGGCCGCGCAGTTTCGCACGCGGCCCACTACTCTTGCAGACTCAAAAATCGGGAAAAAGTTACGCTCGCGCCTTGGATAAATGTACTGCCGATGGCATCGTTTCCGTCTCTCTATATCCATCCATGTACTGCCGATGGCACTACTTCCAGCGACCCTATTGTTGCACCCCGTTGGATTCCGATTACACGCCTTGTAAGCCGTACCCAGGTTTGACCTGCCCTCGCTACGGCAGTATACTTATCCTGCGGGGTGGAGCAGCCCGGTAGCTCGTTGGGCTCATAACCCAAAGGTCGGAGGTTCAAATCCTTCCCCCGCAACCAAAACCTCTTCATATTCAATGGCTTAGGTGATCGCTCCCTGGGCCATTTCTAGTATTTTTCAAACTCGACCAGATGTAACTTTGCAGTGCTATCTCAACGACGTTAGGGCCGTTCGAGCGTGGCGCTCATCAGCCCGATGACGACATCGTTGCACAGAGTGCGCACGGTTAGGCTTTGCAGTTGCTTCGCCGGGTCCAGCGCCAGGTCAAGCACCGTGGCAGCTCCACCGGGAACTGCGCGGCCCTCGCCTTTGAACGTGGCCAGGTTGAGCAGCCTGATATTTCCGGTCCTCAGATCGACACGGGGCGGCAAAGCAGACTCCAGCGGAAACTGATAGTCGTCGACGAAGTAGTCCTGATCGATCGGCCACCACGTCTCGGGGTTTCTCAGCACCAGGCGCGCTGAACTGCCGTCCGCATACGCCACCACCACTTCTCCGTTGTCGATGTGGCTTTGCATGAAATTGGTCGAGCCCGCCATCAGGAAATAGGCGTGGTTCGCATGTCCGTTCAATGGAATCGTCACGTCATGGGGATAGTTATCCCATTGCGAGGTGAAGACGATATTCTTTGTCTCAGGCGCGGAAGGCGTGGAAAAGAAAATTCCGTTGGGCATGGTGAGTCTGCCGCCATGATCGCCCGCAACCTGGCGCAAGCCGCTGTCATCGATCACTGGCAGAGTCGTGAGATGGCCGGCCCAAGCGCCCGCGCCCTGCCACGGCAGAGCCAGGCTGACGCCCGGCGAACGGGGAGAAAGATATTTGCCCGGCGCGAAGATAGCGCTGACCCGATCGTTGAACCAGCGCGTCAGATCGACGCTTTCCAGATGGATGCCTTGCCGTGCCGTTTGCCAGTCAAACGGCTTCGCTGCGATCGCATCGGCCTTTGCAGCCTTCGCTGTTGCGGCCCACCATCGGAAGGAACCGAGCGACATCTGCCTGAAGTCTCCATCAGCTTCACCCGATGATGCCGTAGCCATTGTCTCTGCTGTGACCTGTTCGCCCGACCAGGCAATACGGACATGTGTTCTTGCGCTAGCCTTGGTTACTATCTCCAGAACCGGCCGGCCCACCGCAGCCGGGTCCGCTCGCCATTTCGATTTCTCACCATTGACCTGCAAGCTCGCTATATGGGTGAATGCCGCCGGAATCCGGAGGGTAAGCGTGTGGAAGCGATGGCCAGTCTGGGTGATCACCCAGGTATCCACACGTCCCTTGCGCGCGAAATCCACGCCAACGTCGGGATGACTCATGCGCGCGTGCGTCCAATCTTTGGGAAATCCAGGTGAGATCGTAAGAGTCCCGGCCAGCGCGTCCGGATGTACGCCGAACAATCCTTCGACGATTGCCCGCGACATCGTGCCTGCGCTGTCGCCAAAATCACGCTGACTTTCGCGGCGATACACGTCCAGATAGTCCATCGTCCCAACATTGCCCGGCGAGATACCCATATACATGCTGGCGAGAAGCGCGCCCTTGGCCAGCACATATGCATCCTCAGCGTGGCCGCCCTGCCACAAGGCCAGGGCCGTATGCATGTTCTCGTCCATCACAACATTGTTGATCGACCAGGAATAGGGCATCCAGTCGGTTTCGGATAGCACGTGATACGGCGCGTCCTTCGGCACCCCCGGCCCCTCCACGGGTATGGGCCGCAGATGGGTCAGCAAATCTGCGCCCATCTCCCAGGCTTCGCGCGGGGTAACGGCCTCTTCGTCCACCGTGTGATAAAAGTTCCACAGTCCGTAATCTGCATGGACTAGCTGCTCTCCAAGCAGGTCCTTATACTCAGCGAAAGTGCCTTGATCGGGCAGCCACAATAGGGTGCGCATCGCCTTTTCGATCCGCTCGGCCTCTTCGATATAGGGTCTGGGGTCTTGCCCAACCAGTACTGCGATCCGCGCGGCCATGCGATTCGCATACACATTGTAGGCGGAAGCATAGGCGCTGCCGCCGCCGTCATAGTACAGATCGTCGCTGGCCCAGATCGTAGCATACGCTTCATACAGCGGCAGCTTATCGGGTCCGTACTCCCTGCGAAATAAACGTTTTTCCCACGCAATATGCCGCTCAATCACAGGCCATGCTTCGCGGGCGAACGCTGTGTCTCCCGTCCACAGCAGATGGCGAAACAGCGCGTCCATAAACACCATGTTCATGTCATAGTGTGAACCGGAAAGATCGCCGTTGGAGTGCAGTCCGGGCTCGTTGCGCGCCAGATTTGCCTGCTTGTCTGCGGGAGGCAGCACAGGCGGAATGGCGTCCGTATTTTGGTTTGGGATCCAGGTCTCGAAGTTCTCCCGTGCCCGGTCGTGCCAGCCCAGCTCGTCCAGCGAATAGGGGCCGCGCCAACCGAGCAGCTTGGTCCGCCACGCGATCGCTCCGTGCATGATTGCGTGTTCATCCGTGTCCCACAGCGCGTCCGCGGCAACGTTCAGAGGCCCCATGGCTGCGTCGAGATAGGGGTCCGGCGTTTCAATGCGGACCTTCGTTCTTAGGCTTTCAAAATGCTTTTCCGTCGTCGCAAATTGTTCCGCTAGTTTTGCCCGTTCAAAAACCGGCAACAGAGTTGCAGTCTTTGGCTTCGTGGAGTTGTCCGTCTTGCGTGTGGTTACCTCCTGATAGACGTTGAGGTCCCCCGCGGCACTGGTTCCGTCGTTGACTCTCTGAAGCGACAGCAACAATGGATGTTCAGCTGAAAAGGGTGCATGGCCTACGACGACCTGACGCTTGGGTACAGTGGCCGAATCTTGTAGAAGCGCCGGCAAATCGTTCCATGTGTCGGCATCGGCGACATGCTCACGCGCGCCCATGGGCACAATGCCGGCAATGGTCGCATGGCCACTCTTCAGCGTGAATCCCTCCGCGCCGAGCGTAAACGCATTGTCGTCGGCAAATACGGGTTGGAACTGGAAGTACTGGCTGATCGGGACCCTTTCGGTACCGATGTCGCCATCTCTCGAGCCGCGCTGGCCATTGACGCCGCCATAGGCCCAGATAAGTTCCGCGCCGCTGGACACGTTCTTCGCCTGCGCACGCACAATCAGGCCTTCCGTATTGGCATAGGCCAATACTTCGACCGTGACCACTGCCTTCGCACCGAATGAGTTGTCTTGGACCGTATAAATGAGTTCTCCAGGCCGATACCGCGTGACGATACGGCTCGCATCCTTGAGCCATATCGCATGGCTGCCGGTCTGGATGCCGAGCCGCAGATTGCCTCCGCGCCCCGGCAGGTACATCATGAACTCCGGCTTGTCGCCGCCATCCACGCGAAAGGCCGTATTGCCGCCATACAGCGACCGGTTGAAAAACTCCGGTCCGTCTTCGATGACCAGATCGCCGTTCTCAGGGTGGTAACGCAATGGCCTGCCAATCTGCCCAACCAGATTCGGATGCACTCCCGAGTTCGATGAGATCGCCACCGGCGCGGGAACTGTTTGAGTCAGCAAGGGCAAACTACTGAAGGCGATCGAGGTAATCAGTGTCGTCACGTACGGGATGTTGCAACGCGCCATGGCAGGGCCTTTCGTATAACACTCAACTATGCTGAACTTTGAACGCGACTGCGATCTGTGAAGGCATCTGTGACGGGCACCTCACCACCAGACCCTCCGGATGTTGGCTCCAGACCAGTTTTTCTGTGCTCCCCAGCAAACTCACCGACTGCACCGGCGCATTCATCAGACCCGCACCGCTGCCCAGCGATGCGATCGTCACCTGCGTTCCGGGTTGCGGTGCCGCCAGCGCAAAGGCATACACAGAGCCATCCTTGCCGGAGGTGAAACGAAAGTCAGTGGGACCGAACTGGAACTCTGCCTGCGCCTGTCCGAGCTGGCCAGCAGGCAGGGTCCGCAGCCTGCCGCTGGCGTCGGTCGCGCCTTCGCCGAACTTTGCCCAGGCCCTGCTGCCATAGATGCCTTCGCCGTTGATCTTCATCCATTCGCCCACGTCCTTCAGCAGCTTCAGGCTGCCTGCGTCCAGCGATCCGTCCGGCCGCAGCGACACATTCACCGCATAGATGCCATCGCGCGACACCACCTCCAGCATGTACAGCACCAGCGCGCGCGCGCTGTAGGTGAAGTTCGGCGCGTAGAACCAGTCGCCCACCGCGTTCTCGCCAATCCACACCTGGTCGGTCTTGATGTCTTTGGGAAAGCCGCCTTCCAATGTGTTGGCCACGCCGCGCGTGCCCGTATGGAACTTGATGACGCTGATCTTGTCCACCGCTCCATGGTTGGCCAGAGCACGATTGTAGAAATCGGCGATCACGCGCTCTACAGCGTCGCATTTGGTTCCTGTCCCGGTCTTCTCGCCGTTGAACGGCTGCGTCGTGTCCCCGTCCGTATAGATGAAATCCGGATCGTACTTGTCGATTACATCCATAATCCGCATGGCCCATCGCGTGGTATACCAGAGTGCGTAAGCCTGGTGCTCCTGAAAGATCCCCTTCTCCGGCCTGTACTGCACGTTGGCAACGTCCTTGTAAGCTCGCAGATTGATGCCGTACAGCAGGCGCGGATCGTAGCCCTCCCACCACTTGCCCTTGCCGTCCGCCAGCGTCAGGTGAGCGGCGTCGTAGGCCACGCCTGCCTTGTCGCCCGCCGTATCGCTGCCGAATGCAGGCTGCCACCACCACCACGTGTACTCGTGATGGAACGACACGCCGTAGCGCATTCCGCTGGCCCGCGATGCCTTGGCCCACTCGCCGAGGAGATCGCGCTTCGGCCCCATATTGACCGCGTTCCACGGCTGGTACGCCGAGTTCCAGTTGTCGAAGTTATCGTGATGCACGCCCTGAATGAGCAGGAAGCGCGCGCCCGCATCGCGATAGGTCTGCACCAGCTTGGCCGGATCGAGCTGGGCCGGGTTCCAGGTATGCAGAACGTCCATATATCCCGACTGCGACGGATGGCCGAAGTCGCGGATATGGTTCTGATACGCCGGGGTTCCCGGCTGATACATCTTGCGCGCGTACCAATCGCCGCTCTGCCCTGCCGACTGCGGCCCAAAGTGTACCCAAATCCCGAACTTCGCCTCGCGTAGCCACGCCGGGTCACCAGGGTAATTCCGGTTGATCGAATCCCACGTCGGCTCATAGGGCCCAGCCGCGATGGGGAAGTCAGTCTTCACCTCGGCGAAGGTCGCCGGGTCCTGCATTGTCAACGAGTCCGGCGGTTGCAGCGCAGGCGCCTCCGGAAATGGCGCCAAGGGCAGCATCTTCTGCGCCCACGCCGGCAATGCCCGGTATACCGGAAGACCGATGGCCAGCAACAGCCCCGACATCGAAAACCTGCGCCGTGTAGTAATCATGTCTTCAGAGAATACCCACCCTGCTTTCTCTCCGCAAATGAATGAGATCGGCTGTCGAAGGAACAACCTATTGAAACTTCACATCTAAACCGGACCGAAAGAATCAAATCGAGCATGACCATGGAAATCGGACACATTGAGGCGATCTTCCGCTATCCCGTGAAGTCCATGCGCGGCGAACCTCTCGAGGTCTGCCAACTCGGCTGGCACGGCCTTAAAGGGGACAGGCGACTGGCCTTCCGGCGCGTGGAGGACCGCAGCGGTTTCCCCTGGCTATCCGCCGGCGAACTTCCCGGCCTGCTCCTCTATGCTCCCCACCGGTCCGCGGACGCTGCGCAGGCAGATCTTCCCACCCATGTTCGCACCCCCAATGGCGCTGTGCTGCCTGTCTTCTCGGAGGAGCTGGCCACCGAGGTCGCTCGCCGCTACGGCGCTCCAGTACAGATGATGCACTTGAAGCATGGCATCTTCGATGATGCGTGCATCTCCGTCATTGCCACCGATACAGTGCGAGAGATCGCACGTCTCGCAGGGCGTAGCCCCGACGTGCGGCGATTTCGCCCCAATATTGTGGTTCGTTTACTGCAATCGCTTCCCTTTCAGGAAGATGAGTGGTTGGGCGGGGTGCTCTCCTTCGGCCATGCGGTCGACGCCCCCGCCATTACCGTCACCAAGCGCGACGTTCGCTGCTCCATGGTGAACCTCGATCCCGACTCGGCAATTCCCGCGCCGGAGCTGCTCAAGGCGGTTGTCGGCGTAAATCAGAACTGCGCGGGAATATACGGCCCGGTCACTCGCATCGGTCAACTGGCTGTCGGACAGTCCATACTCTTCCATCCGGCCACCACGAAAAATGGATCGCCAACATCCGCTTCGCCTGTTATCTGAAAGTCATGAAATGTGTGCGGCGATGATGGATGGTATCCATTGGCATTTGACAGAATCACAAATTTAGGTCAACCTACTTGTTAGGTAGACCTAATTGCGCCCCCTCCTTCAAATCGCAGGTACAGCCGTAGCCCTGCTTGTGGTGCTGGCCGGAACGCGGGCGATGCCGCTTTTGGCGCAGAGTGGCACCAGCAGCGCTCTTGCGGGAAGCGTTGCGGACCAGAGCGGCGCGGTGATTGC
The DNA here is from genome assembly GCA_963799175.1 of uncultured Acidobacteriaceae bacterium. Taxonomy (GTDB): domain Bacteria; phylum Acidobacteriota; class Terriglobia; order Terriglobales; family Acidobacteriaceae; genus Edaphobacter. Next base: position 175,808 of record CAWCWC010000014.1, read on the forward strand.
CAATGCGCAAGTCAAGGCAACAGAGATAAATTCCGGCGCGGTCCGTGCCGTCCAAAGTAATGCGGATGGGCGTTTTCTCTTCAGCCAAGTGAATCCGGGGACCTACCGCATTGAGGTCGGCGCGGCGGGATTCGGCCCCGGACAGTCGCAACCGGTCAGCGTTTCGGTTGGCCAGACCGCCGCTGTCAACTTCACCCTCTCACTCGCATCCACCTCGCAGTCCATCGAAGTGACCTCACAATCGGGATTGATGAGTCTGGATAATGCGAACACATCCACCACGCTGGAAGAGAAGACCCTCAAGAGCCTGCCCAACCCCGGCCAGGACCTGACCTACGTGGCCCAGTTTGCCGAGGGCGCGCTGATGAATACCGCTGGATCGTCGAACGACGCCAAGGCGGCGGGCGGCTACGGCAATGTCGAGTTCAACGGGCTGCCTGCGACCTCGAACGGCTATATTCTTGACGGCTTCGACGCAAACGATCCGTTTCTCGGACTGAACATCGGGCTTTCCACGAACCTTGTCATCGGGTTGGACGCGTTGCAGGAGGCGACCGTCAATACCAACTCGTATGCGGTCGATCAGGGACGTTACGGGGCGTCGCAGGTCAACTACTTCACCAAGTCAGGCACGAACCAGTTTCACGGCGATGTGTACGAGATATGGAACGGTTCGCTGTTCAACGCCACCGACTACTTTCTCCATGCCAACGACACTCCGGGAAACATTGCGAAGAAGCCTCGCTCGACGGTGAATGAGTTCGGCGTAAGCGTCGGCGGGCCGGTCCGCAAGAACAAGCTGTTCTTCTTCGCGCATTACGAAGGCATCCGCATTGCACTGCCCTTGGTTGCGCGGACGACTGTGCCTTCGCCGGCCTATCAGCCAATATGTGTTGCAGCAGTTGCCGCAGGGCGGGACCGATCCGGTCAACGGAACCGTGCTGCCCGCGCAGCCGCAGGAGGTCGCCTTCTACCAGAAGATGTTCGGGCTCTACAGCAACACGGCCGGCACACCGACGCCCGTTCTCTCCTGCCCATTGGATGCGAATGGCGTGTTGCTGCCCGGGACCCAGACCTCAACCAACCTGTTCAACGGCCCCGGTTGCGCGAACATCCGCACCCAGTCGATGAACAACAGCGACAGCGAGAACCTCATCGTCCTCAAGATCGACCACACCATCGATGCAAACAACAGCATTTGGTACCGATTCCAGCAGGACACGGGCCTGCAGGCGGCGTACACCGACCCGATCAACTCGATCTTCAACTCATATTCGCCGCAGCCGCAGCGAACGCTGGTACTCGGCTACACCCATCTGTTCACGCCGAATCTGATCAATCAGATCAACCCCGGCGCAAGCTGGTATTCGAGCCTTTTTCTGCCCAATAACTATCCACAGGTGCTACAGACTTTTCCGATCGTGCTGGCGGGAGGCAGTTCCAACGCGCCCTTCAGCACGATTGGCGGAAACGACCAGACCTATACCCAGGGCCGCAAGGTGACCCAGTGGCAGATCAACGACAATTTGATCTGGACGCATGGACGCCATAGCTTCAAGTTCGGCGAGAACTCGCGCAGGCTGGATGTCAGCGACTACGACCTGGGCGAAGGCGTCGTGCCCACTGTGGTCTACAACGATCTCGCGCAGTTCACCTATGGCGCTGCGTCCACCGCGACGGCGGCATTTCCGGTCACGCAGAAAGAGAGCATCGCACTTGGCAACCTTGACCTGTACGCGATGGACACCTATAAAGCCACCTCCCGCTGGACGCTGATCGCCGGGCTGCGAGTGACATGGAACACGGATCCGGTCAATCAGCACGGCCTGTTCGCGCGGCCTTCGGGATCGTTCCTCGACATGAGCCACGACATCGCGCAGCCATTGAACCAGGCGATCCAGACCAACGTGCGAAGGCTCTTCCCAGGCACGCCGCTCTTTAGCTGGCAACCGCGCGCTTCGTTGGCCTACAAGCTTTCGGACAAGATGGCGATTCACGCGGGCGGCGGCGTCTTCAACGACATCATCCCGGCGCAGGTGGCCGACATGGGTGCCACGAACCCTCCGTATGCCCCGGTCTTTGTCGGCGGGATCAACGGACAGGTGGGCGGCGTCGGCATTGCGCCGGGAGTTGCGAACAGCGCGGTAGATGCGACCGTGCAGGCCAACCGGTCCTTCCAGAGCGCTTTTACCTCAGGAGCAGCTACTCCGCTGGCGGTCGACAGCAACACCTTTCCCAGCGGCACGCTCAAGACGCCGTACTTCCAGCAATGGAGTCTGGGAATCGAGCGCGAACTGGGTGCGCGCGGTTCGTCTGCGGGTCGATTACGTCGGCACGCGCGCCGTGCAGGAGCCCTATCAGGTCCAGTTGAACGGCTATCAGACGGTGTGCAACGGATGCTTCGCGCCCTTTGCCTACAACCAGCCGCTCGATCGGCGCTTCGGCAGCGTGAACGAATTTCGCACCGGCGCGGGCAGCCACTACTCCGGCCTGCAAACCAGCGCGACCAAGCAATTTGGCGGTCTGACACTGCGCGGCAACTACACTTTCAGCCATTGCATCGACGAAGTATCCAATGGCGGCCTGCTTGCCTTCTCCAGCCTTGGCATTCTCTCTCCGCTGCCCGGCGATCTGCGCAAGGAGTACGGCAACTGCGACTACGACGTTCGCCACAACCTGTCTGCCTTCGGGATCTATGAGATTCCTTTTCATTCCAGCCACGCCTTCTTGAGGAAGACGCTGGGTGGCTGGCAGGTATCGGAGACGGCGTTTCTGCACAGTGGATTGCCGTTCAGCGTGCTCAGCGCGCCGTATACGGCGAACAATAATGGCATCTTCCAGGGCAGTGGGCCGCAGTATGCAAACCGTGTTCCCGGCGTGCCGCTGTATCGCAAGAGTGCTATCTCCGGCGTCACCCAGACTGGCAGCCTGCAATGGCTCAACCCGGACGCCTTCGCCTCCGTGGTCGATCCCAGCACCGGCGCGTGTGCCGGAGGCGATTCACCCGCCAACTGCCAGTTCGGCAACTCAGGCCGCAACAACGTTCGCGGGCCACATTTCACCTATTCCGAGATATACCTGACCAAAAAGATCCCCATCGCCGAACATGTAACCTTCCGCTTCGACACGCAATTCTTCAACGTCTTCAACCATCCCAACTTTGCGCTGCCCAGCAATCAGGCGGGCACACCGGGCGAACCCGCAACGCAGACAGGATTTGGTGCGCTCACCAGCACCATCTCGCCGCCTACTGGTTTGCTGGGAGTGGGGTTGGGCGGCGACAGCTCACCGCGCATGATCGCCTTCCAGGGCAGGATCGAATTCTAAATTTCTATGCTGGTCAGCGGCACGCTGCAGCTATTGTCGCGCCCGCCGGGTGTCTACAGTTGGTTGCCCCCAGGGATTCGGTGACATTGATAACAAATATGATTTTGAGATTATTTGGGGACCATACCCCTATATGTACCCCACCAAAAAATGGCATCCATACCCCGATTTCCCTCGCACTTCGTCGGTCCCATTGGGACCACTTGGGACAATGCGGAAAAGGCCTCGCAGGGCAGATCGGCTTCGAGATCGAGATCAATGTTGAATCACATTTATATTGTCCGTTGAAGCGCCAGATACGTCCGTTCCGCAAGGCATTCAACGTTACATATGAAGCAGGAAGAAAATTCCCAGACAGGTCAATACAAGTCCATACCAGCGTTCGAGCTTTGCCGACCGGGTCTTGATCGCAAGGCGCGCTCCCAGGAACGAGAATGGGACCGATCCCATGGCTACCAGAGACGTAACCAGCCATGAAATGTGCCCAAGGTAGGCGTGGACAACGGTGCCGGGTATGGCGAGTGCGGAGGAGACCGCAAGGGAGCATGCGAAGGCTTTCTTCATGGGCTGTTTAAGCAGCACCGTGTAACAGGGAACAAGCAGGAATCCTCCGGCGTTGGCCAGCAGTCCCGAGATCAATCCCACGCCAATTGCGACCGCAACAAGTCGCACCCTCCAGTAAACCGGGCGTAGCCCCTCTGGGTTGTCCTTGGCTTCTTTGGCCAGCGACCGGTCCTTGGGAAAGAATAGAAAGGAGACACCAAAGGCGAGCACTAACAGACCCGTGACAACCAGCAGAGGCCTGGCGCCGACAAAGGGGGTAAGGAAGGAACCAGCCACGATCGCGGGGGTCCCGATTCCGATACTCCACCACACGATCTCCCAATCCAGAAGATGGGAGCGCCAGTATTCCGCGGATGCAACCAATGTGCTCGGGACGGCCGCAGGAAGAGGAGATGCAATCGCAACGAATCCGGGGAAACCCAGCAGACTAAGCAAAGGCGTGGCAATTGCGCTGCCTCCCTTGCCAAAAAGGCCCCCCAGAAAGCCAATCGCAACGCCCGTCAGAACAGCTCCCAGATGTTGCCAGGTCAATAGAATCCCCTCTTCTCTATGATCTGTACCGTCGGGCAAGTGCGCCGCGCAGTTTTAGTCTACCTTCCTTAGCACGAAGCTGCTTCGTTGCCTACCTGCCCTCGGGATCGCAGCTGATCCCGGGTCATAGGGGACTGTTGACATTGTCACAGTCAGAGAATCGTAATGCATACTTCATGAAGATTGACGATGGAGTGAAAGCGGTGGATTATACAAACCACGGCTAACGCAAGGCGCCTGGTTTGGCGGGAGAGCAATACATGGCGATAAATCGGCAAGAGAATAATCAGAATGAACAGCGTTCACCTGGGTTTGGATTTGCAGGTGTCCTCTTTATCGTGGTCTTAACCGTCTTGCTCTTTATGCTTGTCAACAGCATGGTGCGTCATCACTTTTTTAGCGGCGGACAGATGAACCAGCACGACGTTCCCGGACCATAACGAGTTTGAGATCAACGGCAGAGTGATAAGGCAAGCCGTTTTCAGCGTCATCATGAATCGGATGAAATCATTGTTAAATCAGCCAATCCGCATCCGGATGGTCTGCTTCCGCGTCTAAATACTAGCTAGGGCGCGATGAGTTGCAATGGGTGTCCGCTACCCGCTTCGCCCAGCTCACGGTATTCTGAATACGATGTGCTTTTTGGTTCATTCCGGACGCAAGACCGCCCTGATGGTTCTGCTGGGGCTGCTGTTCTGTGGACTTCTGGTAGCCTTCGCGGTTACATCGAAGGTCGCTGCGTACTATCCCCACGCAGATGCAGCGCGTCCTATTGCAGCAGCGAAGGTGTGGCAGCAGCAGGATGTAGCGGTGACGTATGCGCCGCCCGTGCAAGCGGCTCCCGCGTTGCTTCTCTTCGTCCTCGTCCTGGTTGCCGCGGCGGAGATCGCCCGCTCCCATGCGTGGATGCTGACTGCCACCGATTCTCCTTCCGCCACAAAACTCTGCTTCCGCAGAGCGCACTCCATTCGCCCTCCGCCACTCAGCTAGAGAAGACACCGGTCTTTTTATGCCGGCCTATGCACCGCTTTCGAGGCGGTGCTGCCGTGTCTCTAGCCTAAGCGAGCCCCCATGAATATTGTTGCCTGTGTCCGGCGTTCCAACCTCGGACGATTGTCTCTGCTCTGTTACTCACTGATCGCATTGTGCGGATGCAACCGCGCCGTCCAGCAAACTGCCGGATCTGCCGACCCCATTGCGCCGGTGGTTTCCGCTTCGCGCGCGACGCTGGCAAACACACTCACCGTTGCCGGCGAATTTATTCCTTACCAGGAAGTCGAACTTCATGCCAAGGTTGCCGGCTACATTCGTCGCATCAACGTAGACATTGGTGACCGGGTAAAGCAAGGCCAGGTGCTGGCTGTACTCGATGTGCCAGAGCTGCAGGCGCAGGTGCAGGGGGCGCAGGCGGGTGTGCGCCAGTCGCAGGCGGAGATACTGCAAGCGACCAACGAAGTGACGCGAGACGAGGCAAACTACGCAGCGCTGCATGCTGCGGCGGTGCGGCTACAACAAGCATCCGACGCGCGCCCCGGCTTGATTGCGCAGCAGGAGCTGGACGATGCGCACGCCAAGGACCAGGCAGCGGCGGCGCAGGTGGATGCTGCAAAGTCTGCGCTGAGCGCGATGCAGCAGCAACTGGGCGTCTCGCAGGCACAGCAGCAACAGGTCTCGACGATGGAGGACTACTCGCGCATTGTCGCTCCCTTCACAGCCATCGTGACGTGGCGTTATGCCGATACGGGCGCGCTGATTCAGGCTGGCACTTCGAACGCAGGCTCGGCCCCGGTGGTCAAGATAGCCGAGGTCAGCACACTGCGTCTTAGGCTGCCTGTGCCGGAGGCGGTTGCACCTTATGTGCATGATGGCGATACTGCAACGATTCGCATCGACGCGCTTGGCCGCACAATCACAGGCAAGGTCACGCGCAGCACCGACGAGTTGGATATGGCCACGCGTTCGATGCAGGTGGAGGTGGACGTGCCGAATGCAGACGGCTCGCTCACGCCGGGAATGTATGCGCAGGTGACATTAAACGTAAAGCGAGCAGGCGATGCTCTGGTTGTTCCGATCCAGGCTATCGACACCAGCGGGCCGCAGCCGACTCTGCTTGTGGTCAATGCGCAGAGCCGCGTAGAGAGGCGCGCGGTGCAGACCGGGATTGCGACGGCCAACCGCATCGAGGTGCTGAGCGGGCTGCGCGAGGGCGAGCAGGTGATCGTCGCCAACCAGGCGAGCTTTCAGCCGGGCGAACTGGTGACCGCGAAGCAGAGTGCGATGGCCGCGGCGAATGATGCGACGGGGGCCCACTAATGTCAGGCTTCGCGATTCGCTATCCGTTCTTCATTCTGATGATCTGCCTTGCGATTGCCGTGGTTGGCATGACCACGGTGGCCCGCATGCCGGTCGATCTCTTCCCCGAGATCAACATTCCCGTTGTGGTTGTGGCCACGTTCTACAACGGCATGCCGCCGGAGCAGATTGAGTCGAACATTACAAATCCCTTCGAGCGTTTCTTCACGCTGGGCAGCGGCATCGACCACATCGAGTCACGCTCGCTCACCGGTGTCAGCCTGATCCGCATCTACTTTCAGCCGGGAACCAATGCGGACGCGGCGGTCACCAGCATCTCCAATCTGGCAATGGCGCAACTGCGCCGCTTGCCTCCGGGAACGCTGCCGCCAGTGGTGCTCAAGTTCGATGCATCGAGCCTTCCCGTCTGCCTGATTACGCTGAAGGGCGAAGGGCTGAACGAGACGCAGTTGCACGACCTTGGACAGTTCGACGTGCGCAATCAGATCGCCGGCGTGCCGGGAGCGTCCGTACCGCAGCCGTTCGGTGGAAAGTACCGGCAGATCCAGATCTACGTGGACCCGATCAAGCTGGAGGCGCACCAGTTGAGCGCGATGGATGTGGTGCGATCAGTGAACCAGGCGAATCAGATTTTGCCGGCGGGCGATGTGCGCATCGGTCCACGCGACTTCAACATCTACACCAACTCGCAGATGCCCACCACCGAAGAGATCGACCGCATGCCGCTGCGCGATGTGGGCAACGGTCAGTTGCTCGTCTCCGATATCGGTGCAGCCAGGGACGCGGCGGCCATCCAGACCAACATCGTGCGCGTGGACGGCCAGCACTCGGTCTATCTTCCTATCCTGAAACAGGGCGGTGGAAGCAATACTATCGCGGTCGTCAACGGCATTCGCGATGCCATCGGCCATCTGGTCGATATTCCGAAGAGCCTCGTTACGCGCGTGGTCTTCGATCAGTCCGTCTTTGTGAAGACAGCGATCCGCAACCTGGGCAATGAGGGCGGCATCGGACTGGTGCTGACGGCGGCGATGATTCTGATCTTTCTTGGCAGCATGCGCGCCACCGTCGCCGTGATGCTGTCGATCCCGCTCTCCGCGCTAGCGGCGTTTCTGGTGTTGAACCTGATGGGGGCGAGCATCAACTCGATGGTGCTGGGCGGGCTCGCGCTTGCGTTCTCGCGATTGATCGACAATTCGGTGGTTGTGCTCGAGAACATCTTCCGCCACCTGGAGATGGGCAAATCGCCCGAGGATGCGTCGGAGATTGGAGGGCGCGAAGTCGCCCTGCCTGTACTGGCGGCAACCTTTACTACAGCCATCGTCTTCTTCCCGGTTGTCTTCCTCTACGGCGTCAGCCGTTTCTTGTTTACGGCGCTGGCGCTCTCGGTGGTGCTCTCGCTCTTTGCGTCGTATGCGGTTGCCATGACGGTGGTCCCGCTCTTCTGCGCACGCTTCATTCACAATCCGCATTTGAAGGAGCACACCGAAGGTGGCCATCACGGGGGCACTAGCTACTTTCAACGATTCGTCCGCTGGTTCAATCATCGATATAACCGCGGTTTGGCACACTACGACAAGGCCGTGGCGAAGAGCCTTCTGCGGCCGGGGGCCACGGTGCTAGGGGTGCTTGGTATTTTTCTGCTCAGCCTGGCGCTCTTCCCGTTCATGGGTCTTTCGTTCTTTCCGCGCACCGACCCCGGCCAGTTCGTTATCAATGTCAAGGCGCCGAGCGGAACGCGCCTGGAGCTTACGGACAAGTACATTGCGCGCGTTGAAGACGACATCCGCTCCGTGGTGCCGCCCGAAGACCTCGGCATGATCGTCTCCAACATTGGCATTACGCCGGACTTCTCCGCCATCTACACCAGCAACTCCGGCCAGCATACAGCCTTTGTGCAGGTGAGCTTGAAGGAGGGGCACCGCAAGAGCAGCTTCACCTACATGAACCTGGTGCGCGCCAAGCTGCGCAACGATCTGCCGGAGCTATCCACCTACTTCCAGACCGGCGGCCTGGTAGATGCTGTCGTCAATCTTGGCCTCCCCGCGCCCATCGACATCCAGGTCAGTGGCAACGATATGCAGGAGGCCTATGCCACAGCAAGCAGTCTTGCCCAGAGCATACGCAAATTAGACGGAGTGAGCGATGTGCTCATCCCGCAGGACATCGACTACCCCGGCATCCAGCTCAACGTGGACCGCGAGATGGCAGGCAAGCTCGGCCTCAGCTCCAGCGAGATCGTCGACAATGTCATCACCTCGCTTACGTCCAATGCCATGATCGCGCCCAGCTACTGGGTCGATCCGAAGAGCGGCAACAATTATTTTCTGACCGTGCAGTTCCCGGATACGCAGATACAGTCGATGACCGATTTTGAGCAGATCCCGGTGCGGGCCAACGGAGCTGAGACGACCAACCTCGGCGCGGTGACGGAGATGAAGCAGATCGACACACCGACAGAGGTTGACCACTACCAACTGCGCCGTGTGATTGACGTCTATGTCTCACCCTCGGGGCAGGACCTCGGCGGACTGGCCACGCGTGTGGACCGTGTCATCGCGCAACAGAAGGTCCCAGACAACCTACAGATCAAGATGCGCGGCTCCGTGGAAGGAATGCGGCGCTCGTTCACCAGCTTTGGCGTCGGTCTGCTGCTCTCGGTGATTCTGGTCTACCTGATTCTGATGGCACAGTTTGCGTCGTTCATCGACCCGATGGTGATTCTGCTCGCCATTCCGCCTGGGATCACCGGAGTCATTCTCTTCCTGCTGGCCACGGGCACCACGCTGAACGTGATGTCGCTGATGGGCGTGGTGATGATGACCGGCATCGTGGTATCCAACTCGATTTTGATCGTCGAGTTCACGCGTAAGCTGCGAGGCGAGGGCATGGCGATCGGCGATGCAGTGGCCATGGCGTGCCGGGTGCGCCTACGACCGGTGCTGATGACCTCGCTGGCTACCATCCTCGGCATGGTGCCTATGGCGCTTGCACTGGAGGCGGGTAGTGAGCAGTACGCGCCGCTGGCCCGCGCCATCATTGGTGGCCTTACGGTCTCGGTGGTAATCACGGTGTTCGTGGTGCCCGCGGCGTACCTTCTGGTCCATCGCAAGGAAGAGACACAGAGGCCGACGCACGGTCAAAGCATCGCAATCGCCGGAGAGGAAATATAGATGAGAAGAGAATTCGTTCTGATTGCATTGGCTACTGTTGCTGGCTCGGCTTTAGTCGGCAGGTGCCAGACCACGCCAACACCAGTGCCAACACCTGTACCTCTAACTTTGGCTCAAGCGGAACAGATAGCCTTGCAGCAGAACCCACATGTGCAGATTGCGCGGCTGATTGCGCTAGCCGAGGGACAAGTTCGTCGCGAGGCGAGAGCGGCCAACCTGCCCACGCTGACCGGAGATCTGACCGCAGTCGATTCGCACGATGGCAGTCGCATTACTGCCGGTGGACTCAACAACCCTGTCGTCTATCAACGCGCAGCCGGTGGGGTTACGCTGTCGCAAATGATGACAGACTTTGGCCGCACCCACGCACTGATTGCCAGCGCGAACTTTAGCGCACGCGCCGCCGCAAGTACTGAATCCGCTTCGCGCGAGGATGTGCTGCTCGCTGTCGATGAGGCGTTCTATCACGCGCTGGCCAGCCAGGCCATCCTGCTTGTCGCCAAGCAGACGGTGGTGGCGCGGCAAGCAACGGCGGACCAGGTTCGCGCGCTTACAGAGGCAAAGCTGCGCTCGGAGCTTGACCTGAGCTTCGCTAATGTCGATCTGCAACAGGCCAAGCTGCTGCTGCTGAATGCGGCCAATGACAATCAAGAGTCGCAGGCTGCGCTGAACGCCATTCTGGGCGAAGAACTGCCCGCGGTCTATACGCTTGTCGATGAGACGCCTGCCGCGCCAGCGCCAGCCCCGGAGGAAGCAGCGCCGCTGCTCCAGCTTGCCTTCCAGTCCCGGCCAGACCTTGCATCGCTCAACCTGCAAGCGAACGCAGCGGAGAGATTCAGTCAGGCCGAGCGCGATCTGGCGCGGCCCACAATCTCCGCACTCGGCGTAGCCGGAGACACGCCGGTGCGCGCCGACCAGATTACGACGTCCTGGTACGGGGCTGCCGGAGTGAACGTGAGCATTCCCATCTTCAACGGCTCGCTCTTCTCCGCGCGAGCGAACGAAGCAAAGTTTCGCGCTCAGGCCGCCGATCAGAGCGTGCAGCAGCTTCGCCAGACGATCGCGCGCGACGTGACCGATACAGTGCTGGAGGCACAGTCCGGATTCCAGCGCATCGATGTAAGCCGCCAGTTGCTACAGCAGGCAAACTCCGCATTCGACCTGGCCCAGACTCGCTACAAGCTGGGACTGTCGTCCATCGTGGAGCTGAGCCAGGCACAGCTCGCGCAGACACAGGCACAGATTGCATACGCCAGCGCACGCTACGCCTACCAGCAGGCCCTGGCCGAGCTGCGCTTCCAGACGGGGCAATAGCTTTCGGGCACACACCGAGGATGGTCGCCCGGCTACGCGGAGAGTTCTGGCACGGACTCGTGGATGGTCAGGCCGATAGTGGGACGACGAAGCCTGCAAGATAGAACCAGTCGCGATGGAGGAGCAGGCCGAAGACGACTCCTGTGAGGACAAGCAGTCCCGCGCCGAGCCGCACCTGACGCTCCAGCGACCAGCGCGACTGGGTGGAGGCTACCAGCGGAAGACCAGCCTGCCGCCATGCGTCTGTGCCCCCGCTGAGAACGGTGAGATCGCAGCCGCGGTGGGCCAGGAGCGCGTGAGTCATAGCGGCACGCTTGCCCGATTGGCAGACCAGTATGTGGTGGTCCTGTGTCGCAGGTCGCCGAGGCGGCTCTCGATCTCGTCCATGGGAATGTTGATGGCAGATGGAATATGGCCCGCGGCAAACTCCGTTGGGGAGCGCACGTCGATACAACGGAGGGCTGGATCGGTGCAGCGACAGAGTTCCTGAACGTCGATGGTCGTTTCGCAGAGTACTTCTGACATGGGCCCAATTGATCCTCTACTTAGGAAGAGGGGCTGTGGAGGAAAAGGATTCAGGTGTAGTACGAGATTTATGCGCGAGGCCCACAGGTCACTGAATCAGGACGAGGAAGCCCTTGGGCGGCAGCCAACAGTTTCGCATTCGGAGCGGGCTGGTTCTCCAGGAGATCCAATACCAGCAAGCTGTCTCTTGCGGAGAGTTGTACCTGTTCGGGCTCTTCAATGACGTTCATGGCGGAGCGCAGTGGATGTTGCACAAAGAAATCTGTCAAGTCGGTATGCTGCAACGTTACCTAGCACAGCAGCAGAGCTTCTCTTCGGCGCGAATCCGCAGGGCATCCGGCTGTTATCTTCGACCTTCGCTCGTGGCATCGCGCTCCTCTATTATCTCCGTACAATTAAGCGATAGGGGCGGATAAATACTCAAATCACTGGCGCATAAAGGCTCTGGATTCTCTGAAGGAATTCTAGCCGCATCAATTGTTTGAAGGGCCTACACAGATATCATGTAATGTTTTACATTCTTTATTTATTGTTAATAATTGATTATCAATTATTATTCTTGGTTGCCCCCCAGGGATTCGAACCCCGATTGATCGGTTCAGAGCCGACTGTCCTACCATTGAACGAGGGGGCAGCGGCGGTGCAGCCGCTCACCCGGCGCGGAGCGGACCGATCGGCCCGCTGACTGCCTTATCGAGTGTACTGGGATGGCTGCGCGGGGTCAACGGCCCCACAGCGCAGTCGCCTCGCGCACTTAATCGCCCGATGCATGGCTCCCGGCCAGTTCGGGAACAAGTTCGCTGCGCTCCTCGCTGGGATCTTGCAGAACTGCTCGGATCTGGTCCAGTCCCCAGTCCAGATCTTCTTTCGATATGATCAGCGGAGGCGCCAGCCGGATCACCCGTTCGTGGGTCTCCTTGCACAGCACGCCCAGCATCTTCAGTGCCTCGCAGAAGGGCCGCGCAGCGCGGTTCAGTTCAATGCCGATCCACAGTCCTTTGCCGCGCACCTCCACCACATGCGGACTGCGCAGGTCGCGCAGCGATTCCAACGCATAGCTCCCCAGTTCGGCCGAGCGCCCTGGCAAGTCCTCGTCCACCACCACGCGCAGCGCGGCGCGCGCGATGGCGCAGGCCAGCGGGTTGCCCCCGAACGTGCTGCCATGATCGCCGGGCGAGAAGACGCCTAGCACCTCGCGCGAGCTTAGCACCGCCGACACGGGGTAGAAGCCGCCGGAGAGCGCCTTCCCGACGATCATCACGTCGGGCGTAACATCCTCGTGCATGCATGCGAACAGCTTGCCCGTTCGCCCCAGGCCGGACTGGATCTCGTCGGCCATCAGCAGCACATTCTGTTTGCGGCACAGCGCCGCGGCCTCACGCAAGTAGCCCGCCGGCGGCACCAGGATGCCCGCCTCGCCCTGGATCGGCTCCACCAGAAACGCGCAGGTCTTGGCCGTAATCGCCCGGCGCAGCGCCTCGATGTCGCCGAACGGGACCTCGCGAAAGCCCGCCGGAAATGGCCCAAAGCCGCGCCGGTACTGCGCATCCGACGAGAATCCCACAATGGCGATCGTCCGCCCATGAAAATTGTTGGACGCAACCACGATCTCCGCCTCGCCCGCGGCGATGCCCTTCACCATCTCGCCCCATTTGCGCGCGGCCTTCAGCGCAGTCTCCACCGCCTCTGCACCAGAGTTCATCGGCAGAGCCATCTCGTAGCCGGTCAATTCGTGCAGATCGCGATACAACAAGGGAAGCTGGTCGTTGCGGAAGGCGCGCGAGGTCAGCGTAACCTTCTCCGCCTGGCGCACCATCGCCTTGAAGATCGCGGGGTGGCAGTGCCCCTGGTTCACCGCAGAGTAGGCCGCCAGAAAATCCAGGTACCGTCGTCCGTCTGTGTCGTATACCCAGGCCCCCGAGGCGCGCTCGATCACCACGTCCAGAGGTGCGTAGTTATGCGCCCCATAACGGTCCTCTAGTGCAATCAGTTCAGCGGGAAGCATCGCTAACTCCTTCGCATGGTTTGGTTGGCCCAGCCGCAAATTATGCACGGCCAAACGGAATCGCCAACTCACCTATCCATGCTACATGGTTGCATATTCATACACTTCCCCGCTGTATCTATATGCAGATATCCCTCGCACATAGTCATCCCGGCGCGGCATAGAGCGTCGTCCTTCTGGCGCGGCCAGAATCTCCGTCGTTGCTTGTTACTTTTAGCTCGTCATCCCGGCGCAGTATAGAGCGTCGTCATTCTGGCGCAGCCAGAATCTCCGAATCCATCGACTCACACTTCCGCGCCAGCCTCGGACGCAGATGATATATGCAGTTGGTCGCCCACTTCCATTCCCGTCTGCGAGATCGCACCGCTCGGCAGCTCCAGAACGCTCCGCATCTTCAAGCTGACCGAAGTCACCCGCCATGGAGCCAGGTTGCTCCACAGCTTGATCACTTTGAGATTGCCATCCAGTCCCACCACATCGATGCGGAAGCTCATGAAAAAGGTATGCACACCGGAAGAGGGCTTGATCCATAATCCTCCTCCAGCGTCCAGACCGCGTCTTCCCAGAAGGCCGAACAGCCGTGTCCTGGATGTGTCCGCCAGCTCGACGCAATCGCCCACAAGGCAGCTCCGAGTTGTATTCATCACTCTGAGCATGGAAATCCTACGGCCCGGCCGGTCCTCAAAAAGCTTATTTCTTCTTCCTGCGGTAGATGATGAGCCCTAGCACGAAGACTGCCAGCACGATACCACAATTCGAATAATCGTAGGTAAATCCATATAAATCCTCCTTTCCGCTGAACTTCGTCGCGCCAGGATATCCGCGACATGCCTATGCAAGCATTGTCATACCGGCATCGCAAACAATTGCGGGTTCTGCATGAACTCTACGACTTAGCATGGTTCCAATCAACCATTATCATGTTTACCATTCTGGCTACGCCGGAAGGCCACATTTCCTGTCTGCGCCCGGCTCCATTTCGTACTCTGCGATTGTTTCTTCAACGCCAGTCTTCCAGGTGTGGCCCTCTGCTTCGAAACATAGCTTCATGCACGGCTGGGACCATACCGGCCCTATTGGCCTACCCCACCCAGTCCGCTCGCAATATTCAACAGCGCCGGCGCCAGCAGCACGATAAAGATGCACGGGAAGATACACAGTACAAGCGGAAATATGATCTTGATCTTGGTCTTGGCCGCGGCCTCCTCTGCCCGTTGCCGCCGCTTCGACCGAATGTCTTCGGAGAAGCGGCTCAATGCCCGGATGATCGGAGTGCCGAACCGGTCCGTTTGCGTCAGCATACTCACAAAAGATGTAAATTCCTCCACTTCCGAACGTTCCGCCAGGTGCTTCCATGCTTCCAGCCTGGGTCTGCCGGCGCGCTGTTCAAGATTTACCTGGATGAACTCCGAACTGATGTCCGGATGGCTCACCGCGAGTTCGTCTCCGATGCGAAGCAGTGCCTGGTCCAGTCCAAGGCCCGCATCCACGCACACCACCATCAGATCGAGCGCGTCCGGCAGACTGCGGCGTATGCGGTTTTTTCGGCTGGCCGTCTTCCGCTTTAACCATAGGTCGGGGCCCAGATAGCCCACGCCCCCAAATGCCATGATCCAGAACAATGGGCTGGACCCTATCAGACTGCCCACAATGATGCCGGCCAACGGCACCAGTAACCGTGCCGCAAAGAAGATATCCACGCTCCTGCGCGAGTTGTAGCCCGCGGCAATCAATCTTGCCTTCAGGTTCGGGTCTTCCGACAGCCCCATTCGCACGCGCAACTGTGTCGCTATGCCGACCAATATGTCCTGCACGCGTTCTTTGTCGCGTATCGTGCGCCGGTCCACCCGCGTGCTCTTCACCAGGTCCAGGATGCGCTGGGCCTCTGGCGAAGGACGGAACAGGTCGGGCGTAAGGAGAAGCGCGACCAGGCAGAACATGATCAGTGCCAGCGATGCGTAGAGTACGATAGGCATCGTTCCTATACCTCAATTCCGTTGATGATAGTGCGAATAATCACGGCGCCGGCAATCAGCAGAACGATCCCTACGGCAATAAGCTCATGACCGATTTGAGTGTTCAAGAGCACATTCGAGTAGCCCGGATTGATGAAATTGATCAAGAAAAGCATCACCACGGGAAGCGAGCACAAAATCCATCCCGTCATCCGGCCTTGCGCGGTATGCGTCCTGATCTCTCTCTGGATGCGCAGCCGTTCGCGTATGACGCCCGCCGTGCGGTCGAGTATTTCGGCCAGGTTCCCGCCTGTTTCTTTCTGCACCAATATGCCTGTAACCAGCACCTTGAGATCCTGCGATGGCACGCGGTCCAGCATCTGGGTCAAGGCATCGCGTAAAGGAAGCCCGAAGTTCTGCTGTTTGAAGGCTTCGCGAAACTCCGATTTGACAGGCCCCACGCTTTGTTCCGACACCATGTTGATGGATGCGACCATCGAATGACCGGCGCGCATGGCGCGGCCCATCATGTCGATCGCATCCGGCAGCGCCGCGTTGAATGCGGCAATCCGGCGTGCGCGCTTGAACGAGATCAACCCAAAGGGCATATAGCCAAGAACACATGCCGTCAGTATCTGGGCCGCCAATATGGATACGCAAAGGTGGGCTGCGATAAACCCCGTTAGGGCCAGGCCGGCGCTGGATAACAGAAGCGTCGATACTGTCATTGTCATGTTCGCCTGTGCAATCCTGGCTTCCAGTTTGCGCGCAGTCTGATATTTCTGCAGTACGCTGTCCAGCCATCCTGGCTTGCGCTCTGGGTTCATCTTGAGTAAGTGGTCCATCGTGGACTGGCTTGAATTTACTCCGTCCTTATGCGCGATAATGCCCGCAAGACGCCGGTTGGCGGCTTTTTCGTCGTGCGACGAACCGGTAAAGAAAGCCATGACTGTAAAGCAGATCGTTAGCATGGATACAAATATGATCGATAAGTTCATGGGCCTCCTCTCAGCTATATTTCACATACATGTTCGCTCATGCCTGCGGGAACGGGAATGCCGGCGGAGATGAATTTTTCCACGCACTTCGGAACGATCGAGGTCGATAGGAATCGTCCCTTCACTTTTCCGTTCGGCCCAATCCCCTGTTTCTCGAATAGGAATATGTCCTGCATGCTGATCACATCGGAATATGCCCCTGTCAGTTCCGTGATGTGCGTGATGCGCCGCGTGCCGTCGCTCATGCGCGAGACCTGTACGATCATATGGACTGCCGAGGCAATCTGAGCTCGCACTGCCTTCTCTGCCAGCCGGACTTCACTCATCATCGCCATCGTCTCAAGCCGCGCCAGAGCGTCCCGCGGAGTGTTCGCGTGGATCGTTGTGATCGATCCATCGTGGCCGGTGTTCATGGCCTGCAGCATGTCCAGCGCTTCGGCCCCGCGCACCTCTCCTATCACTACCCGGTCCGGCCGCATGCGCAACGCATTGATCACCAGCTCTCTTTGTTTCACGCCGCCATTCCCCTCCACATTGGGCGGCCTGGTCTCCAGTCGCACTACGTGTTCCTGTTTCAACCGCAGTTCAGCCGAGTCTTCGATGGTGACGATCCGTTCCCGTTCGGAGATGTAGCTGGAGAGAACGTTCAGCAAAGTCGTCTTGCCTGCGCCGGTTCCCCCCGAGACCACGATATTCAGTCTGGCTTTCACCGCGCCGCGCAGTAACTCCAGCATGGGCGGTGTCAACATCTGCTTGCGCAGCAGGTCGTCCGCTTCCAGCGGATGTCTTCCAAAACGCCGGATGGAAAGAATCGGCCCATCCACCGCCAGCGGAGGAATAATTGCATTGATACGGGACCCGTCCGGTAGACGCGCATCCACCATGGGCGACGATTCGTCCACCCGGCGGCCCACCGCCGACACAATTTTGTCGATGATATGCAGGAGATGACGGTTGTCCTGGAATGTGAGACTCGTCTTTTCCAGTACTCCACGCCGCTCTACATAGATCGAGTTATAGGTGTTCACCAGAATATCGCTTATGCTGTCATCCTTCAGGAGCGGCTCCAGAGGTCCCAAGCCGAATACTTCGTCCACCACTTCTTGCGCAAGATGGTCGCGTTCGATGGCGCTGAGTGGTACGCCTTGTTCGACGATGATCTGTTGGATCACCGTGAACAGCTGCTGCTGCGCTGCAACGGTCTCCTGCATCTCCGCCAGTTTGTCGAGATCGACCCGCTTGATCAGCTCTTTATGCACGGCCGTCTTGATCTGCTGCTGTACATTGTCGCCAACCGTCCGGACAAACCGCCCCGTGCGTTCATTGGACTGACTCGTACTGGACGGACTTGATGTTGCTTCAAACATTTCGGCTGCACCCTGGTCCTACAATGCCGGCTCCCTGACAGTCACTACCAAAGAGTGAACTTGGACTTTTTCGCGGCAGGCTCTTCTGTCGGCTTGCTGCTGCCTACCATTGCATTGACCCATTTAATGATCGTGGTGGCGAATTCTGTCTTCTTCGTCGGGCTGATTGGCTCGCCAAGTATTGCCGAACGTGTCACCTCCGCATATCCGTTGGGCAGCTTGATGGCGATCGGCAGACGTATCGCTTTCTCTATCTGCTCCACTGTCAGAGCGTGCTGCGAGGAAAATCGGTTGATAATCACCTTTACTTTTTCTATGTCGTGCTCGCCCTGCGAAAGACTGTCCACATACCTGGACAAGTCTCGGATCGCGGCGATCTCCGGCGTGGCTACCAGGTACAGCAGGTTGGAGGAGTTGATCACCGCCAGGTTCGTGTCGTCCAGCAACGACGGGCCGTCGATCACGACGTAATCGTATTCGCCACGCAGAAATTCGAGCGTCTGCGCAATCGAGTCGGGATCGTGTGTCTTCGCGCTGCCGCATACGTCCGGCGAGGCCAGCACCTCAAGGCCGCTGGGATGGGTCGCGATGTATCCCCGCAACAGTTCGCTGTCCAGTCGGCTCAGGTTCCGTACCAGTTCCTGAAAATGGTATCGGCTGCCGTCGATGCCAAGATAGATGCACGCGTGGCCCAGTTGCGGATGGTTATCGATCAACAATGTCTTTTTCTTATGGCATTGGACCAGATACATCGCCAGATGTACTGCCAGGGTAGTGGTCCCCACTCCGCCCTTGGCTCCAAATAATGTGACCACCTCCCCGAGCGCGGCGTTGCGGGCCGTCTTGGAGGACCACTGACGGTAAAGCCGCACTAGCATCTCGGAAAAGGAGGATTCATCCAGCTCCCCGCCAATGAACTCATTGCATCCGGCACGCATCGCGCGCAATAGTACATCCGGGTCCCGGCTCGCGGACATGGCAACGATCGTCGCTCTCGTTGAATATATCTCCTGGATATACGACGCCGCGGCGCATGCTTGTTCGATGTCCTTGTCGAAATCGATTACTGCGATACAGGCAGGCGAGGATCTGACAGCCTGGGGGAACGGTGGGCGCTTGGCCGATGAAATATAGCCTTCGCAATCGGCGCGATGCACGGCCCACGACATCTTCAGCACGCATTCGGCAATATCGTCCGACAGTTTCACGTCGAGGCTGACAGTAATCAGCGCAACGCTTATCAGTCCGGAATTGTATTGAACTGGGACCACTGCCTGTTTCCTCATTGCCGCTTGTAAATGCTGCTTCTGTTTCATTATGTCGGCATATATTGCCCGCATTTTTACCGGACGGTCGCGTTCTAGCCATCCAGCACCAATCTCTGTCGCATTGCTTCGGCTTCGGACTTACTCACGAACGGTCCCGCTTCCAGTTGAAGAAGCGGGTCCAATGGGTCGTGATTGACGGCGACGTTATACTCATGGCGTTTTAGCGCGGCTACCATCGGTTCAGCGTCTTCACTGCTTGAAAGCGTCACAATCGGCGCCATCGGTCGCTCAGCGGCGCTTGACGCCGCAACCGGGTTCCCGCTCCCATCGGGTACAGCGACGGGATTGTCGTAGATATATTTCCCAGGCTGCTGTGCTGTGCTGGCTCCAGACGGCCGCGCGGATGCGATCGACGGTTCCGTCCCGACTCCTAAGACAGTTGCTGGACTGGCAGATGAGGAGACAGGGCTGTTCTGCGGGGCCTGCTCCGGCGTTGCATTCTGGCCCGTTCCGGCTGTGGGAGCAGGCGTGGCAGGCGAGGTTGCCGGAACCCCGTTGTTCGTAGGTGGCTGCTCCGGATTGACAGGTGGGGCAGCTGGATGCGTGCTCTTGTCCTTCCCCAGCGACTGGTCGAAGCTTTCTTTATTCAGAATCGGAATCGGCATATCTGGTTGCGCAGGTTCCTCTGCCTCACTCAGCGGGTCAACCAGGGTTGGAGTGACAATCACCACTAGCTCCGTTGTTGAGTGGTTGACATTCTTCGACTTGAAGAGCGCTCCTAGGATGGGAATGCTGGCAATGCCCGGAGTCTTGCTCAGCAGGTCCGTGGTCCGCTGGTCCAGCAGGCCCGATATGGCAAAGCTCTGGTCGCTGCGCAATTCCACCTGGGTCTCGGCACTGCGCGTGGACAGTGCGGGAACGGTGAATCCGCCGATCGTGACCGAGTTGGTGTAATCCAGGGAACTCACTTCGGGGGCCACGGTCAGTCGAATGGTCCCGTCGTCGTTGACGATAGGTGTGAATTCCAGCTTCACGCCATACGGACGGAATTGGATCGTGACCACGGGTGCGGAGCCGGTTCCTCCGGGCTGGACCATGGGGAAGGGGAACTCGCCGCCCGACAGAAAATCGGCCTTTTGACCACTGATGGTCGTGATGGTGGGCTCGGCCAGGATCTGTAGAATCTGCTTGCTCTCCAGGTCCTGGATGGTCGTTCCAAGGTTCAGCTTTGAGCCGTACAACATGAAATTCAGCGGGTTCGTCGTCGTCAACTGATCGATGGCGTTGGCTCCCAGGGCAGACTGGCTAAGCGTCGCGGTCGAGGGATACTGCGAGGTCGTTGTGGCCGCAAGGAAGCTGGTGTTTCCGCCAGGATTGAATAGATTGATGCCGTACTGCTGGGCCCGGGTGCGGTCGACTTCCAGTATCCGCACCTTCAGCCTCACTTGTTTCGGATGGCCGGGAGCGATGGTCAGTGCATTCGCCACTTGTTTGCTGTAGAGCCCGGCTAGCTTTACCGCGGTATCGGCCAGCTCGGCGCTGCTCACCGTGCCGCTCAGTGTTACACGGTCTCCACTTCCCTCGATGTTGACTGCATCGCCGTGCATCGCCTCGGACATGGCCACGCGCAACCCCGCAACATCCAGATCGGAAGAGACCACATACGACTGCGTCTGTCCAGCCTCGTCCATAAGGACCAGCGAACTGGTGCCCGAGGCCATCGCTGTCACTACAATCTGGTTCGGGCTCAGCGTCACCGAGTTCAGGATGTTGGGATCGGCCACATACACGCGGCGCAGGCGGGACCGCGTGTTCAGAAACAGCGAGTGTCCCACAACGACATGGAGCAACTCGGCCCCCGACGTGACCCGGCTGAGGCTCCCCGATGCGCCCGCTATGGATGCCACGCCGGCGTTGGAGACCGCCCCTGCCTCTGCTGGCGTCGCAGCCTGCGCCGAACAGGACGCACACATCGCGGCGTTCAGCAGAGCGGCCCCCGCCGCAACGCCTGCTCGCGCAATCAAGGACGCCGGCTTTGCTCTGTCTTCGCTCATGCGGGGTCTCATTGGAAATCGTCCATCCTCTCGGTTTTGCCCAGGATGGTCTCAACCGTATAAGTTTTCGCTGCCAGTTGTTCCGGCGCTTTGGGCGCTTCCTTTACCTTCACCGCTACAGCAGGCGGTGTCGTTCCCGACAGTCCGGCCAGTAGCGCTGGCGGTCCCTTGAACTGCTCCCGGTCAACCCCGTTCCTCAGTGCAAAATGGATCGTGCCCTGGTTGCTTGCCAGGACTACGCGTTCAGCATCTTCCGGCTTCACCAGGATCGTAACTTCCGTCGCGCTGCTTGCCTTGCCTTCCGGATCGGGCTCCGTCTTTTGCCCAGCCGCCAATACCACCGTGTCCTGTAGCACAGTGACCGTCTGCGGGTCCGAATCGTTGCTGGCGTGCAGCGTCGCCAGCACGTCGACATGGGTGCCGGGAAGTAGAAAGCCGGCAACCCCCACTACATCGTCGCTGTGCAGCGAGATGGCGCGCATCCCCGTCGGGATCTTCAACGTGATGCCGTTACCGCTGCCTGGAGGGGACAACTGACGCTCCAGAATCGGTTCCCCTTCCGCCACGGGGTACA
The DNA here is from genome assembly GCA_963799175.1 of uncultured Acidobacteriaceae bacterium. Classification (GTDB taxonomy): domain Bacteria; phylum Acidobacteriota; class Terriglobia; order Terriglobales; family Acidobacteriaceae; genus Edaphobacter. The sequence continues at coordinate 197,776 of CAWCWC010000014.1, forward strand.
TCGCAATGCGCCCAATCAATGCTCCGGGGTTGGTGAATGCGCCGGACAAGGGCGCCGATGCAGGCCAATCGATCATGCGCAGGTTGTTCGCGCGGATCTCCTGGTCGACCTGCAGGTCCGCGGCTGCCGCTACATACTGGCTCTTCGTCGGCGGTGGGGCTACGCTTCGGTTCTTCGAGTACCGTGTGCTCAGCCACAGCGTAAATGCGCCGGAGATCATGAGCGCGATGATAAAGACGGAGGTGATTCGACGGTTCATGGCTCTTCACCCCCTAGGTCGCTACCTGTATGTACAGCGTCAATATGCATCCGCCGGCGATGGCCAGCGCGTAAGGCAGACGCAGCGTGCGGGCATTCCAGAGGTTCAGGTCAGGATGCGGTTGCAGCCCCTTCTGCCGGTGGTGCGCCATCAGTTCCCTCACGTTCAGGAACGTCTCTTGCAGCCGTCCCCGCATCAGCGCCAGTCCCAGTGCCATCACGCCTCCTGCGATGGCCGTCAGGGACAGGATGTATACAATGTGCGACAGGCCCGCGATACATCCCACCGCCATGATCAGTTTGACGTCCCCCGCGCCCATGCCGCCGGCTAGATAGAACACCACAAATACCAGGCCGCATATCGTCCCCGCGGCCAACGACAGAAGCATCTGCTTCCATCCACCCAACGTCAGGTGCAGTACAAGTCCAAGCAGGAAGCAAGGCAGGGTGACAAAGTTAGGGACGCGACGGCTCTTCACATCGAAGACCGAGCCCGCGAGTGCGCAGGCTGTGGCGACTGCCGGATATATCGTCTCCGCTTGGATGTGTGTCATCGTGCGTTCCTGATTCAGTCCTGGAAGTGCGGTCGTGCTTCGTAAAAATTGCGATGGCGATGCGCCGAAGGCCGTGCCGCATTTGCAGTCCTGAAATGCTGGGCTTCTTCGGTGCATCCCTGTTGTAGTACATGCATTCGTCTGGCCTAAGTCTGAGGACTCGCCGGATCGTCGTTCTTGCTACGCGGTTGCATTGCTCAGCGCAGTGCCCACGCCATTGAAGGTGTTCCCTATGGAGTTGGCCAGACTGGAAAGCGAACCGATACAGCCCAGGCCAATCAAGGCCGCAACTAACGCGTACTCAATCAGGTCCTGGCCCGAATCTTCCGCTCAGCAGATCTTTGATAAGTCTTCACTATTCATTTCCCCTCTTCTGAAAATTTTGTTGAATCGAGCCTGATCGTGCGCGCCAATCGCAGGCATTGTCGCAGTGCCCATTCTCGACAAGGCCTCCTTTGTGGAAAGCAGCTTATGTGAGCGCTGACGTCTGCCGCTCACATAAGCTTGGTTCAAACTAGGCGGTGGCGTTGGTCAGTGGCTGCCGACGCTGTTGAACGTGTTCGAGATGGTGTTCCTGAGAGTTGTGATGGATGCGACTGCGCCCAGACCTACCAGGGCCGCAACCAGCGCATACTCAATCAGGTCCTGGCCCGAATCTTCTGCCATCAGGTGGTTGACGATCTGTTTTACGTTTGCCATGATTTCCTCCTTTCTTTCTTATTTCCATCGTTCGTGCCGCCGGCGAGCTCGAGGTTTTCGCAGGTCAAAGTCGTTGTGCGACTCGCAAGTGCGGGTCGCTGGTTCGCAGCTTATGGGAGCATAGACGTCCAAAGCTCCCATCGGCTGTGTACGGGCTAGGCAGTGGCGTTGGTCAGCGAGTTGCCCACGCCGTTGCAGGTGCTCCTCAGGCTGTTGTCCAGACCGTTGATCGCGGCCACCGAGCCCAACCCCACCAAGGCCGCTACCAGCGCGTACTCGATCAGGTCCTGACCCGAATCTGCAACCGCCAGGTTCTTGAAAAGTTGCCTGTAGTTGTTCAATGTCGTTCCCTTCTGAATTGAGACCTTTCCCAGTTTGCTGTCTGCGCGTGTGACGCCATTTGCTGGAGAAGCAGCTTATGTGAGCGTTGACGTCTGGCGCTCACATAAGCTTGGTTCAAACTAAGCCGTGGCGTTGGTCAGTGTGCTGCCGACGCTGTTGAAGGTGTTTGCAATGGTGTTCTTGAGTGTCGTGATGGAAGCGACCGCGCCCAGGCCTACCAGGGCCGCCACCAACGCGTATTCGATCAGGTCCTGGCCCGAATCTTCTGTCGCCAGGGTCTTGAGAAGCTGTTTCATGTTGTTCATCTTTGTTTCTCCTCGTTTGTTTTTCCGCGGCACTCCAGCATTGCGAGTCCCTGGGGATATGCCGAGAGTAGGACCGCCGCGCAACATTAGAAATCCCCTGGAAGTGTCATTCAGTACCACTAAAGTTTGCCGTTTTTTACTGTAACTTTTTGTTTATAAGGTACTTAGAAATAATCCCGGCAACATCTATGCCTCTTTCTTCGTGCGCAAACGCCCACAGGCGGCCAGCGTCTTCACTGCTCGCAAGCAGTAACGCAGCAGTCTCATCGCGCATGGGTGAGATCGCCTTTTTGCCCGTCATTCTGCCCTGAGCGTAGCCGAAGGGCAGAATCTCAGTCGTTGTCTTCTTCGTTTGTCATTGCCGCAGGCAATATGTTTTGAAAGGGCGGGACTTCAGTCCCGCCGGTTGCATAACAAGTTCAAAGCGGCTTTAGCCGCCGAGGGAACGTTGCAGACCTGCCTTAGAAAAATCCCAATCGCCCCAGGACCGCTTTATTGAATGATCGTCATCTGAGAGGTGCTTTTCATCGTGAGCGAACTGGCCGGCACAAACGGCATCGTAATGGGAAATACATAGGTCACCGTAATCTTCACCGGGTTGCCTACGTTTTCGCTGTTCGCGGGGTTCGTGTTGCACGTATTGTTGTTGTAGTAGACGCATACTGTCATGGTTCCGCCCGCCACATTCGCCCATCCTATTCCCAGAACATAAGCGTCCACCTGTGCTGCCGTTGCCTCGCACGTTGGGCTGCCGGAGGTTGGACAGGAGGCCCCATGCACCATGGCATACCGGGTCCCTTCCCGCGCGGTCTCGCTGATCATGCTGTACGAGTAGAACGCCATGCACAGTTCCATGAAGCAGAACAGAAATGCGAACAGCACCGGCAGCGTCACCGCCATCTCAAGGACAGACTGCCCGGCCTCGCCGTACGCCGCCTTCGTCTTCTGCCGGTATCGGTTCCGTATGCCCATGCTCACTGCTCCACTTCCATCACCGCTGTGTCGGTCAGGGTGTAGCTCGCCGGCAGTCCGGGGCAGTGGATGGCAGGGGTCACAGCGGAGCTGGCGATCACCTGCACGAATTCCAGCGCCACGTTGCCCGTGCCGGAGCAATGCGACTGCGCCTGCGGCTGGGTATAGCTGCCCGTGGGGTACTGCGTTCCACTCACATTGTTGGTACAGGCGTAAAAGGTGCTTCGCGTCACTGTCAGGTTGGCCCCAAAATCCGCCGCTTCGGCCTGCGCCGCGGTTGTGATTCCCGCGCTACTCGCGGCATGAGTTGAGTCCTGCATCCCGTATAGCACGCCTGCATTCGCCGCGTTGGATATCTCCACCGAGTCGTACACCAGGAACCCCATCTGCACCGTCCCCAGCAGCAGAGGGACGCCCAGCACAGAGAACAGCACGGCCAGTTCGATCAACGCGTCGCCGCGCTCGCCGCGCAGGTGCCGGAAGCGCTCCACCAGGCGCAGCCGCGCTCTCCGCATTCTCCGCTTGTTCCGTTGGATTGCGCCTCTCATAAGCATCACTGCACCAGCTTGGGGTCTGCCGAGTAAATCACCAAGGTTCCTTCATTGGTGTCGGTTGTTGCCTTGAAGCTGGCGCCGCTTGACATGCTCATCGACTTCGCCACCAGTCCGCCCTCCGCGGTCGCGCCGGAGCCGTTGTTGATAGTCACGTTCGCGCCGGGGGCAATGATCGCGCCATTCATGAACGACGAGGCCCCCCCATTGAACCCCAGGACAGCGGTGTCGCTTGACGGCTGGTAGATCAGGATCCCGTCGTTCACTCCCACGCTCGGCGCCGTGCCTCCCCCGTTCTTCGTCGCGCCGCCCGAGACCAGATTGACATTGGCGCCGCCTTGCATCACCAGTTCGGCGCCATTCGTCAGATAGAAAAATACCCCGTTGCCTCCCAGATTGGAGTGGCCGCCGCTGCCTGAGTCGAACGTCAGATAATTGCCGTATATGACATAAGTGCCTGGGTTCAGCGTGGTGGTTCCCCCATTTGCGCCCATCGTGAGTCCCTTGTAGCAGATGGTGCTGCTGGCGTTGGCTGGGCCGAAAGTATGCGTTCCGCCGGCGCCTCCAGGGTCCGTAATGCAATTGCCCACGACAAAGGTCGGCGCCGTTGGCAGACTCGGCGTGCAGCTTGTGGTCTCTCCTGCGACGATCGCGTCTGCGGGAACGTTGACCGTATCGCCACTCAGGCTCCATCCCGTCGAGGTGGACGCAAACGATGTGCCGTCGATCGTCGAGCTAGTGACGCTGATCGAGCCGGAACTGGCAGAGTTGTCCATGATCCCGCATCCGCTTGCGTCTAACGTAGACCCGCCCACCATGCTGAGATTGCCGTCCAGGCATACGCAGATCTGACTGCTGACGCCGCCCCCGGCAATCGCCGTGGCAGCGACCGGGACCGTGCCCTTACTGCTTGAAAACGCTCCCATAAAGTACGTCTTGATCGGCATGCTCACGGTTGCCTGCACATAGCTCCCCGTAAAATTCCCTGTGGACGGTGTCGTCAGCGTGACCGTGGCCGGATTGGTCGACAGAGTCGTGTCGAAGCCGTTCAACTTGGCCATGCCATTGGCCACGGCCTGTTCATTCGAAGCGTTGTTGACACCCATTTGTTCCGCGGCGGCCACCGCGGCGGCCTGCGCGGCAGACTCCGCCATCCTCTTCGCCCGGAATAGCACGCCTGCATCCAACGCGAACGCTATGAAGCCAAGCGCAACCAGCCCCAGGAATAGCGCAACAAAGAGTACCGTCTGTCCGCTCTCCTCCCGCAGCAGTCCGCATGACTGGTGTCCACCGATTTTTTTCATTGCATAGCCTCCGGCCCAATTGCGAGTGTGGGTAAGCCGATATTCCAGCGCCCGGATACGCGAGACTTCCGCGAGAGGGTTCGCATCCTCCCCGGCAACGGTTCGCTCCGGCTTCGTGATTGCCGGCCGGGTCCCTCGTGTAGGGACATCTTACGGAGATATTTGGGACTTTCTAATCCCATCTTCGTGTTATAGGCCGGGCAATCCATAAACGGTTCTCCTCATGCTCCATGGTGCGATTGCGCCGCGAGGGTGACCTCTTCTGGAATAAATCTGGGCCGTGGGTCAATTTGCGTCTGATACCATCGCTCTGTCGGCACGCCATCCATCCCATGACTGAACTGCCTCCCATGCAACTCCCGGACGCGCCCTCCGCCTCAAGGGATTCGCGCGCCGGGGACCGTTCGCTCGCCATCATTCTTGGCGTGGCATTGCTTGGCCGCCTCGTGGTCCTGGTGGATGTGGCCGTTCACCGGCCGCACAACTGGCTCTTCTCCCACCCCTACGAGATGGGACTCCTGGCCGATTCACTCCTCCACGGCCACGGCTTGAGCTCTCCCTTCGGCGTGCCTACCGGCCCCACCGCCCTGGTCGCGCCCGGCTATCCCATCCTTATCGCCGCTCTCTTCTTCGTCTTCGGCACGGACACCTTCGCCTCCGAGATCGCCATCATCGCCTTGCAGATTCTCGTCAGCCTCGTCACCATCTGGCTCATGATGCGCATCGCGCGCCAGGTGCTCGACTGCCGCACCGCCCTCCTCGCCGGCGCATTCTGGGCGCTCTCGCTTCCCCTGCTCTGGATTCCCGCCATCTTCTGGGAGACCAGCCTCTCCGCCTGCGCTCTTCCCGCCATCATCCTGCTTGCGCTGCACTGCCGCCAACGGCCCACCATCGCAGCCTGGCTCCTGCTGGGCTCCTCCGCCGCCATCGTCGCCCTCATCAATCCCGCTCTCCTGCCCTCGCTCGTTGCCATCATGGCAGCTACCGCCTGGCAGACCCGCCGCGTCGCGCGCACCGCACCACTTCTCGGTTTTCTCGCACTGCTTCTGCTCTTCTCCCCCTGGCCCATCCGCAACGCACTCCAGTTCCACGCATTCATCCCTCTGCGCAGCACCGCCGGCTTTGAGCTATGGATGGGGAACCGCCCCGGCGCAACCGGCTTCCTCGACGAGTCGCTTTTCCCCATGTACAACCGCCAGGAACTGGCCAGCTACGTCGCCAAGGGTGAGGTCGCCTACACCAACGATAAATCCGCCCAAGCCTGGCGGTACATCCGCGCCCACCCCGCCGACTTCCTCGATCTCACCCTCCGCCGCTGCTTCCGCTTCTGGTCGGGGACCGGCAATGTGGACTCGCCGCGTTTCGATGAACTCCACGCGCTCCTGACATCCCTGCTCGGGTTCACCGGCCTTGTCTTTCTCTACCGCAACCGCATGTCTGCCTTCGCCCTCCTCATGGCCCTGCCCCTGCTCCTCTTTCCGCTTCCCTACTACATCACCCACGCGGAGTTTCGCTACCGCCTCAATCTCGATCCGCTGCTCACCCTGCTGGCCGCCTACGCCGTCACCCAACTCGCCGCCCACCGGCACCATCCCCGCCATCGAAGCCGTCATCCTCGCACAGCTTCATGAGTCGTCGTTCTGGCGGCGCAGCCAGAATCACAGTATTTATCTTTGTCTGTTATTGCTCGTCATTCTGGCGCAGCCAGAATCTCCGTCGTTCGTCTTTGCTGGTATATGTTCGTCATCCTGAGCGAAGTCTGGCGCACCTGCGCCAGATGCAGTCGAAGGACCCCGACGATCTACGCCCAACCGCAACCCTCCAGACCTTTCTTCCGAAAAGTCTATCTTTATCCGTTCTCGAGCCTTACTCCCCCACCACCGGGTTCCGCAGTTCCCCAATCCCCTCGATCGCAACCACCATCTCGTCTCCAGCCTTCAGCCACCGTTGCGGAGTCAGTCCCATCCCCACCCCCGCCGGCGTTCCCGTGCTGATCACATCGCCTACCTGTAGCGGCACAATGCTGGAAATATACTCAATCAGCGCGGGAATCTTGTAGATCATCTGGCTGGTGTTCGCGTCCTGCAATCGCTCTCCGCCAATCGTCATCGAGATCCCCAGCCTATGCGGGTCGGCGATCTCGTCCTTACTGACGATCCATGGCCCCATCGGCGCGAACGTCGGGAAGCTCTTGCCCAGCGACCATTGCGAAGTCGCCCGCTGCACGTCGCGCGCGCTCACGTCGTTCATCATCGTGTAGCCGAAGACGTGTTCCTCCCAATCGCTCGCCGCAATCCTGTGCCCCGCCTTGCCGATCGCCACCGCCAGCTCCGCCTCGTAGTCCACCATCCAGCTGTTCGCCGGCAGCACCACCTCCGCACCCGGCCCCACCACCGCCGACGACAGCACAATAAACACCGTCGGCACATCGCGCATCTTGGTCCCAGACTCCGCCGCATGATCGGCGTAGTTCACCCCAATGCCGAAGACGCGCGGTGGGTTCGGCACCGGGGCCAGCAGCCGCACTTCTTCCAGTGCAATCCTGGTTCGCGATCGCGCCACGGCCCCCGCCGCCTCCGCCTGCACCTTCCTCGACGCGCCCATAAACTCAATCGCGTCGTTGAACCCCTCCGCGCCCAGATCGACGATTCCCTGCTCCACCACCAGCCCTGGACGCGGCGCCTTGTCCCCTTCCGCAAACGTCACCAGCCTCATCCCAAACGTCCTCCAGCCCGCATCGGACTCCTTAGCTCGCCAGCTTCTGGTACAGCGCTCGGCCCGTCTTCTCCCGCCGCATCTCTTCGCGCAGACGTTCCAGCCCGTTGTCCTTCGTCAGCCGCTCTCGCAGTGTCTCGTAAGGCTCACGCGTCTGCATCGACAGCAGCATCACCTCCTGGTTCAGCTCCTCGTCGCTCACTGCGACACCCTCGGTCTGCGCAATCCGGTCCACAATTAGCGTGGCCCTCACCTCGCGCTCAGCCTGCTCCCGCTGTGCCGCTCTCAGGCGAACGAAGTCCAGCTTGCGCATATCTTCCGCCGTCATCCCCTGCTGCGCCAGTGCGCGCAGTCCGCGCTCCAGCCGTGCGTCCACCTGCTGCTGTACAAGCGTTTCAGGCACCGGGAAGTTATAGCGCGCGACCACCTCGTCCAGCATCTTGTTCCTCGCGCCCGCCTCCAGCGACTCGCGCTTGCGCATGCCCACCCGCTCCCGCAGCAGCTTCTCGAAGTCCTCCCAACTCTCGCTGTTGCCAAGCTGCTTGGCCAGTTCAGCGTCGCGCTCCGGATAGGTCTTCTTCTTGATCGCCTTCACCGTCACGTCGTAGCTCACCATCTGCCCTGCCAGCTTGCGATCGCCGAAATCCGCCGGATACTCCACCTCGAACTTCAGCTCCTGCCCAACCTTCGATCCGCGCAGCTCCTCGTTGAACGCTGCCAGGGTGTGCTTGCCGCCAATCTCGATCAACACGTCGTCCCCGCCGATCGGCTCCTCCACGGGAGAGGTCGCGGTCACGCCCTCCTCCGTCACCGTCTGCGCCAGCGGCTTCATCTCGCCGCGGAACTGGATCTCAGCCCAGTCGCCCTCCGCCAGAGCGCGCTCTTCTTCCACCGTCTCCACGGTCGCCTGGCTGTCCAGCACATAGCCAAGCTCCTCCTCGAACTCCTCCTCCGTCAGCTCGGTCTGAGGCTTCTCCACCCGCACCGTCTCATATCCCGCTACATCGAACTCCGGAAGCACCTCGAACGCCGCCTTGAAGCGCAGCGGCTGGCCATCCGTCAGTTGCAGGTCCAGCAACTGCGGCTCCGACACCGGATGCAGCTTCTGCTCCACAATCGTCTGACGGAAGCGTGCCGACACCAGCGTCTGAAGCACCTCCTCGCGCAGCTCCCTGGCAAACTTCGACCGCACCAGCGACTCCGGCACCTTGCCTGCGCGGAAGCCCGGGATGCGCGCCAGCTTCTGGTATCGCTTCGTCACCGTCCTGTAGACCTTCGCAACCTCCTCCACCGGCGCCTCCACCGCAACCTCCCGCGTCAACAGCGGATTCAGCGACGGCCCTTGCTCCTCGCCGTGTTCGTGCTCGTGTTCGTGCGCATGGCTATGCTCGTGTTCCTGCTCATGGCCTTCGACAACTCCGGCCGTCATCTGTCCATCCCCGGTCGTCTCCGTCGCACTCTTCTCCGTCGCACTCTCGTTGCTTCCCTTGCTCTCTATCGAATTCAAGTCGGTCCCTTCCATTCGGACGGTTGAACCACGCCCCTTAACGCGCGCTCGCAGGCGCCCCTCTTCCACTCTACGGGTCTTGTTTGCGAAGGGTCAAACGACCGTGCCATCGACCGCTCGCGCCTTCCTCTAATCCGGTGCCGGGTTGCCCGCCAGCGAGTACAGCTCCAGTCGCACCTTCCACTGCGTCGTCTGGCCCGGCTGCAGCAACACCATCCCGGTGTCCGCGTCCTTCCCCCACTCCTGCCCCAACGGATCGTCCAGGTTGAACTGGGGCCCAATCGACACATAGTCCGCATCCGCCGGCGCATCCACCCGGAATGACTTGATCGTTGGGCTCATCGCTGTCATTCGCAATCCGTAATCGTTCGTCGGGTCGCTCAACTCCGCAATCGCCGAGTTGTCCATAAGCTCCCGGTGCAACGCTGTGAAGTTGTCCTTCAGGTCCATCTTGCCCAGCGCCACTCCGCCGCGCGTCGTAAAGTCGTACGCCGTGCCCGCAACCGGCAGCAGAACTCCCGTCGGCATCCCGCCCGCTCGGTCGCGCACCTCCTCCCGCTTCTCGGCAGGCAGATGCAATCGCAACTGCTCCCGGTTTTCATCGAAGATGGCAAACCGCGGGTGCCATCCGATGCCCACCGGCTCGGCCACATCGCCCATATTGTGCGCCATCACCGTGATTTCAATCCACTGGCTGCCCAGCAACACAGTCACGGTAACGTCCGTCTTCGAGGGCCAGCGCGCGCCAAAATCCTTCGCATGGAAGACCGCCTGGGCCTGTCCGCCGTCCGGCAACGCCGTCTGCTGCGCGGAGTCCGCACTTTCGGCCAGCATCAAACCGCCTTCCGCCACCCCTCCCGCGCCGCCCGGCAGAGTCATCGTATGCCCCCGCCACTCCATGCTCACGCGCCCATCCTCCTGCGACACCCCGCCCCGTAACAGGCCCGCCCATGGGACCTCGAAGGCCCCGCCCATCGCCAGGCTCTGTAACCCGCCTGCATCCTCACCCCTGCCGTTCATCGCGCCGGCAGCGCTCTCGATCGCCGGAGAAGCCAGCAGGTTCACCTCGCCCTTGCCGGGAATGTAGGCCCCGATCTGCAGCACATTCATCCCCCGGCCCGGCAGCAGCGTCGCCGACAGGAACTCCGGCAGCGAGCCCCCGGTCAACCGGATGCGCGTCAGCACAATCGCCTCCTGGCCGCCTAGCCGCGGTGCGGGAGCATCCACATGGTCGGTCGCCATCTTGGCCTTCAACCGGTATACCTTCCCGCGTCCCCGTTCGCGATAGGCCAGACTCAATCCGCCAGCCAGCACAACCAGGACAAGGGCCGTCACCATCCCCGAGCGCATCACGCCCCTGCGCCACACCCTGAGGAATAGCGACGCAAACCAGCGCCGCGCCATCTCAAGATATATCCTGCTCATCCGTGGGTCTTCCAAGTTGCTCGCCCCGTCCTTCTTGCTTTGGATGGCTTCTTTCCACCCTGCTACCACTTCAGTCTATCCCCCTTTGTCCGCTCATTCCCACCGGAAATTTCGCTGTGCTGCACCGCTACGCCTGCTCCCCCGCGCAACCAATCCTCCTCCCGGCGAATCTCACCCTCAGACGGGATGGTTCATCCCGCCAAGGAGACTGTATGAGTGCTAAAGGTATCTGGATCGCATTTGCTGTGGGCGTAGCCGCGGGTGCGACCGTCGCGCTTCTCTACGCACCGCAACCCGGCGTCAAGACCCGCCGCCAGTTGCGCAGGAACTTCGACGACGGCGTGGACTATCTCGAGGACGCCGCCTCCCATCTTAAAGAGCAGGCCGAAGCCCTCAGCGTCGAGGCCCGCAAGGCATTCAAACGCTCCAAAGGCCAGGTCGCCGATGTCGTCGAGATGGCCTCTGACGCCGTCTCGGGAGTAGTCAAAGGCGTCCAGTCCATGATGTAGGCGGTTCTACTCCGGCGGTCCAACCGTCACCACAAAGTACGCCAGCTCCGAATCGCCGGCGTTGGCAATCCAGTGCTCGTCGCCCGCGCAGCACAGCCCTACATCGCCCGCCTCCATCTTGTGCTCTACCCCGTTCAGGTAGAGCGTCGCCGTTCCACGTTGCATCAGCCATATCTCGCTGTGCAAGTGCGTCCCAACCGCCTCGTGCGGGGCCCCCGCCTGCTGCACCGACTCATGCATCTCCAGGCGGATGTTGCCCGCCTTCAGCATCCCGGTCAGAAACTGGTGCGACTCGTGCCCGCCCTGCATCCCGCGTCCCGCAATCGGCTTGTAGACGCCCGAGGTCAGCTCCTTCATCCCGCCCGCCGGACGGGCCCCTGCCGCGGGCGTGCCATTTCCCTGCCCGGCAGCCTGCCCCTCGGCCTTCCCTGCAAACGTTCCTGCAACTGCCAGCAGCCCCGCCAGCAGCCCTGCAAAATCCCGCCGGTTCATTTCATCTCGATTCATCTCATCCATTGCGTCTCTCCTCCGCTCATCACAGTAACAAACCCATCCTGTAAGACGCCATCCTACATCGATTTTTGTTCTCAGCAGGGAGCGCTGGGCTTTGGCCCAGGGCTTTAGCTCGCAGCCTCCACAAATCGTCATTCTGGCGCAGCCTTACGAGTCGTCATTCTGGCGTAGCCCCACGAGTCGTCATTCTGGCGCAGCCTCACGAGTCGTCATTCTGGCGTAGCCAGAATCTCAGTCGTTGCCCTTGCCCTTGCCTGTTCTTGTTCGTCATTCTGGCGTAACCAGAATCCCCATAGATGGCTATCATGCTTGCTTCGACATGGCACATAAAGCGCTGCAGGCGCGCCCTGTTTTAGCCTGGGGCAACGCCCCAGGTCAGCGTCCAGAGAGAGAAGCTGAGGGCTGAAGGCCCGATCTATCACTATCCCCCAGCCCATCTGTTTCGACCGCGAGTCCATTCGCTAAACGGCTGTATCTTACCTGACATTCATCGCACCGTATTTGTCCTGTTTGCTTAACCGTCAATCGGAGTTAGACTGTCGCCATGGGAAACAAAGACAAAGGCAGAAAAGAGAAGAAGAAGCAGCCCAAACCCAAGGCCCCTCCCGCCCCCCGGCACGAGGAGTTCAGCCAGCTCACCACCCGCCTGGTCAAGGAAGCCGACAAGACCTAGCCCGTCGGCCTCGCCCTCGAATCATCGTGCGACCGCGCTCCCTCTGTCCTTGCCCGCCGCTCGGTTGCTCTCTGCCCTGCAATCCTCTATCCTTGAACAGTTGCAGCAAGAAAATCTCCTCGCGGCAATGTGCGCCCGTAGCTCAGTTGGATAGAGTATTTGGCTACGAACCAAAGGGTCGGGAGTTCGAATCTCTCCGGGCGCACCATCTTCCCCTCATCCTCTGACAACCCTTACTGCACCAGCATAATCGGCGCCTGCCAGTATGCTCCCTTCTCTCCCGTTGGGTCGAGTACCGTCACCTGGCAGTCGTATTTGCCCGGCGCTAGCTGGCTCAGATCGACCGTAAAGTTCAGCGGAGCGATCTGCAGACGCGTGTTCGGACTTGGCGACACCTCCTCAGGCTGCGTCTCGAACACCTTGGTCTGTCCCTGGTAGAAGCTCACATAAGCGATCAGCGGCTTCACCGTAGATGGAGCTGGCGTCTGCCCCGCTGCAGGTGTCTGCCCCGCGGTTGGAGCGGGCGTTGCCCCCTCATACGCCTGCAGGTACACAAACAAGTTCTGCGCTCTTGCTGAACACCCGCGTCACGCTCGGAATCAGCTTCTGGCCGTTCTGGATCAGCGGGTCGGCTGCCACCTCCTTGGCCTGCTCTTTCCCTTTGGTTGCGTTGTAAATGGCCTCGGTCATCGGCGTACGCTGGCCAGACAGCACCACGCTGCTGATCGGCACCCGCTTCGTCTCCTTGTTCAGGTTCGGGACGATGAACGTCGTCTGGAACGTGCCGATGTGTCCCGTCGCGTCGTCGCGCGCCAGCACCTTGATGGTGTACTTGCCCGGCAACAAGGTGTACCCGGTGGAGTACTCGATCGGGCGCTTGGCCAACTGCTCAGCGGTCTGGTCGCTCAACTTCGGGTTCACAAAGTCGCGGATGTTGGTCACCGTGGTCCCGCCGTAGTCGTCCTTGATCTCGCCCACAAAGTCGATCAGCGCCTGCTGCGCGCCGCGCTTCTTGGCCAGCACCAGTTCGCTGCCCGGCACCTTCAGCATGATGGGTACGAAGTACTCCGCCTTGTTCAACTGGAAATAGTTGATCTCTATCCCAATCGTCAGTTCCACGAAGGGGTCGCCCTGCATCAGCGCATCCTCAAGCTGGCGCTCCTTGTCCGCGGTGTTGAACTTGCCCCACTCCTTCTCCCCGAAGTACCCCTGGCGAAAGTCCAGGTTTGCCGACAACTCCGAATTCACCGTCACCTTCACCTTGCGGAATTTTCCGTCCACCGCCGTATTCGTCGTGTAGTAGCCAAGGATGTAGTAGTCCGATTCCGCGTGCTGCGCATTCACGATCCCCCGGTCCAGGTCGTTGTTGTCCAGCAGGGCCTTCCCCCCGGTATCGCCCGCCAGGGTAAACAGCGTGTCCTGCGACTTCGCAAAACGGCTCGACAACGCCATCGCTGAGCCCCCCGTATACATCGCCGAGCCGCCGGGCGAACCCTGGGTCGCATCGCCCAACGGCCCCTGCGCCACCAGTCCCCGCGCATCGATCGGCCAGAACGACACGCCTGAGCGGATCGCCGCCTGCTCGGTCGCCGTCAGTTGCGCCTGGTTGTCCAGCCCATTCAGGTTCAGTCCGCTGGCAAAGTAGATCAGCTCCTTCTTCTCATTCAACCGTCCCAGCGCCTCCGCGGCCGTCTGCAACGCGGCCAGTTGCCGGTCCGTGGTAAAGATGTTGAACTCGCTGTCGTCCTGGCCGAAGGCCGCGCCCGTATCGGCGCTGCTCGAATCGTCCGAGGCCTCGGCCCCTTCCTGCCCTTCGCCCACCACCATCGTCTCCAGAATGCTCAACAACCGGTTGCGGTCGGCGCTGAAGTCCTGCAGCACATCCACCGAGCTTCCCGCGTAGCGCAGGATGCACACCAGGTCCGCCTCCGTCATCTGCGTCCGGATGAACTTCTGTGCTGCTTCCAGCGCGCGCATCTGGTCCACCGGAGGCATCGTCGTCATATCGAAGTACAGCGCCATCAGACGGTGGTCCTTGTATTTGATCTCCCCCGCCGCCTCTCCCGAGATCTGGCTAGTCGCCAGACGGTTGTAGATCTTGATCTCTTCTGAGCCGGCCGGCGCCGGTCCCAGCGGTTTGGCATCCTCCGGCAATACCTGGTGCTCGAAAACTTTGATCGTCTGCGGGGCCCCATCTTCGGTAATCGTGAAGTCCTTCGCGGTCAACCCGCCGATAGCTTCGCCCTTCTTGTCCTTCACCCCCACGTTCTCGATGATCAGGCGCGATGTCACCTTGATGGTGGCTGCCTGGTCCGGCGTGCCGGCCGGTTTGTTCTGCCCCGTCAACTGCGCTACGGCAGACAGGCTTCCAACGCTCGCGGCCACAGCAACCGCGCCAACCGCCAGAGTAGATCGCAATCGCATCGATAAAGTCATTCGCATTCTTCAGAACCTCAGGCGCATCGTGACAGACATGGTTCGCATTCCATTGGGCCCGGATGCAGCGCCGAACTGCGTGCTGTTAGGGATATAGATGTTGTTCCACCCGGAATAGGTAACGTGGTTCAGTACATTCGTCGCATCCAGCCGGGTCTCCAGGTTGTATCTTGCGTGCAGCCGGAAGGTGCGGTCCATCGACGCATTCAGGCTGAACTGATTCGGCCCCGTGATCGAGTCTCGCCGCGCAGTGCCCCACTGTCCGGATGGTACAGAGTATGCATTCAGGTTCAGATGGCGGCCCGGTGTCAACCCAGAGTAGGGCGACACGCCGGTTAGATTCGGACGGATGGCCGCTGTCACTCCCGTCCCGGGTGTCGACGCGCCACCGTAGATCGGGGTCTGCGGCGTTCCGCTGGCAAATGTGATCGTGGTCTGCACGGTCCATTCTTTGTAGGCCAGTCCCTTCCATCCGCTCATCAGCGTCTTTCCGCCAAGCCCCATGCCCGTCGTGTACTGTGCGTTCGCGCTCAGCACATGCCGCTGGTCGAAGGTCGAAAGCCCGCGCTGCGTGTTCGGGTGCTGCCAGTCTTGCGCAATCTGCGAGCTCGAACCGCCCGAACTCACCGGTCCCTGGCCTCCCAGCGAATAGTCGTCATCCATCGACTTCGAGTAGGTATAGGTTAGGCCCGCCGCCAACCCGCTGCGCAATCTTCGCCGCAGCTGCACCACCCCCTGCTCGCGCGTCGAATCCCCATTCGACGTGAGATACCTATAGCCCACAGGATATGCGGCGAATGGGTTCGTTGCACCCGGAGGTGCGGTGTTGGGCAGAAACTCCTGCATGCCCCGCGTCCCCTTGATGCCCAGGTAGCTCACCACCATCTGTAGCGACCCGGGCAGGTCGCGCTGCACCGACAGGTTCCACAACTGCGCATAGCCGACCCGGAAGTTCGGGTCCACCGCAAATCCGTCCTTCGTGGTCGTCGAACACGGCACCGAGAACGGATTCGATATCGTGAACCGGCAGGCAGGGCTGTTGGATACGCTCAAGCTGGTCGAAAGCGGCGTCTGTTGGGTGCCGTGCTGCGTCGCCATTTGATAGGCGAATGACTGATACACCGAAGTATCGTTGTAGATGCCGTATCCCGCGCGCACCAGCAGCGACGATCCCGAGATCGGTCGCCACGCAATTCCGATTCTCGGCGAAATTCCACTCCGGTCCGCCCGCAGCAACGCCGCCGGATAGCTCTGCCCCGTCAGCGGGCCCACGGGATTGCTCCCCAGTACTGGAGCTTCATTCGTAAAACCCGGCGCAATGTCCAAGTTCACCAGCCGCCCCTGGGTCTCTGTCACCGGAGCGCCATACTCCCAGCGGACCCCCGCGTTGATGCTCAGCTCCGGGTTCACCCGGAAATTGTCGTTGGCGTAAAAAGCGTAAACCGATTGGCGAAGATATTTGTCCGCGTTGCCGAATGCAATATTGCTCGTGTCCGGCAGTCCCAACAGAAAATCCGCAAAATCGGAGCCGGTGCCGGCGACTGGCGTTGGCACTCCATTCACCATCTGGATCTCCTGCGTCGCCGCCCCGTTGAAACTCAGGTTCCCCCGTGGGTTCGATTGCGAAAAGTAGTTGGACTCCTGGCGCCGGAAATCTCCGCCCACCTGCACATCGTGGTTGAAACGGTACCACTGCAACGAGCCGGAGAAGTAATTGGTCTCACTGCGGTTGTTGGAGCTGTTCGCATCCGACAACCCGGTGATGCCGCTGTTGAAGCCCAGGCCCGGCGGCCCGTAGTCGGTTGCGTCCTGCAAGTTCCCTGAAATCCCCATATCCAGAGATACGTTTTCACGGTTCGCAAAAAACGGCAGGGACTGGTTCCGAGATCGGCTGAACGAATAAGTCATATTCATCGACAGCCGCGTCGTCAGCCGATGGTACCAATTGGCGCTGGTGCTCACGTTCAGAGAGTTGTTCGAATCGTGAAAGTTGAACAGGTTCTCGCTGCCCGATCGTGTACTCCCCAAGGAAAAGCTGCCATAGATGGAGTTTTTACTGCCTAACATCCGGCTCAGCGTCGTACTGAACATGTCCGCATGGGTGCTGCCGACCAGCGGCGCCTGATAGTTGTACACCGTATTGCCCGCAATATTCGGCGCCGGATAGTAATTCAGTTTGAACAGGTTCTGCGCCACCGTGCCGATGCACGCCGAAGGAACCACATTCCCCGCAAACTGTGCCGTGCCCGCATTGATCGCGCTCTGCGTCAGTCCTTTACCAAGCAAATAGCTGTTGCAGCTCGGCGAGACGGTCGCGATGTCGGGGGGAACGTAGATCGCCGTCACATTCGGCGCTTGCGACAAGTCCCCGCCCCACTCCGCCGCGGTCGGCACCAGGACCGACGCGGTCGAATCGTTTTTGTTCTGCGTCCGTGTATAAGAAATGTAAAAATAGGGCGCGCGCGATGGCGGCAACAGATGGGGGATCTTCAGCGGCCCGCCAAAGCCTACACTCCCCGTCATGTAGTTGTAGGGCGGTTTGGCAGTGTCCACTCCGGCCAAGGAGTATTGCTTGGCGTCGAACGCAGAGTTCCTCAGCACCAGTCGCAGGTCCGTGTTGTACAGCGACCTTCCTCCATTGCGGTTGTTGCCGAACGCCTGCGACATCGAATACTGCGATGTGGCCGCGTTGTTCACGCTTCCGTTGATCAGGAATCCATCATTGGCCTGCTGTGAAGTCTCGTCCTGCGGAGGTGCTGCTGCCTGGGCCGCGGGCGCTGCCGTGCCGGCATCCGGTGTCTTCGCCGCTGCGCCCTTCTTCGCCGCCGCCGCGGGTGCCGCGCCTGCTGCCGCGCCCGTGCCCTCCGTTGTCGTCGCCGCATTCGCACTCGCCGCTGTCGCCACCTCCACCGTTACCGGCTTGGCCGCTGCCCGTATCTGGTCCAGCGTCAGCAGCTTCATCTCAAACACGCCCGCCGCCGCATTCGGCGCTACCGTCACCTCCTGCTCGATCGGCGCAAAGCCCGTCATCTCGATCTCGATCGTCCACTGTCCCATCGGCCAGGTCGGGAAAGGAATAGAGGCCCTGCTCATCGGTGATCGCCACCGCCGTCTTGTTGCCCTGCGTGGCCGTCACCTTCACCGTTGTTCCCGGCACCGGCAACCCGCCAAACGTGACTTGCCCGTGATACTCCGAGGCCATCGCCAGTCCCGCGATACCCAGCCACGCAAGCGCCCACACCAGCAGACGCTTCCTGCCCAACCCGGACCTACGCACATTCCGTTCGATCTTCACGCGCACCGTCTTTTCTTGAGCCTGTTATTCGTCTCTACGCACAAACCGTTCAGGTGGTTCCATGAGAGTTCTTTGCACAAGAAAAATCACGGTGAAAGTTAGTGTTCATTCTGTGACGTTGCCAATCCAGCTTCGTTTGCAATGATACCGAATTATCTTCGTCTTCCTTCTCATACTCGTCATTCTGGCGCAGCCAGAATCTCCGTCGTTGTCCTTGCTTTAGTTATCCGGCGGCCGCTCAATGTGGTCCACCACAATCCCGTTAATCGGTCCTTTAGCCTGCACCAGTTGCAGCCCAAGTTCTTCAGCCCTTCAAACATCGTTGGCACGCCGGAATCTTCCGCAATCTGCCGAAACTGCTCCGGCAGCGGACGATAAGGAATCGGCACCGTAAAGTCGTAGGCCCCGGTCAATCCCGTCTTGTCGATCACCACTCGTCCTGCCCGGTCCGGCCCGCTCAGCGAATTCACCAACTCCGCCATCGTGATGTCCTGGCACACCAGGTTGAACGGATCGAACCAACGCAGCACCTTGCCCGTCATCGCCTGGGCATTGGAATACGGGGCGTCACCGTGTCCCCCGGCTCGTACTCCATCAGCTTCTGGCCCGCCCTTCGCCACCACCAGGTTGTACACCGGATGCTCTTCCGTGTCGTCATGCACCTTCAGCTTCAGCGCATCCTCCAGCGCCGCCTGCACCATGTAGCGCTTTATCGGTCAGCGTCATCGCCTTCCACTCAGGCACGTCCTCCGGCGCTACCTTCGCCTGGAACTCGTAATACTCCGTCTTCACCCAGTCCGGCTCGCCGCTGATCAGGAAGTACCCATTACCGCTCTGATACCGCCGTACGCGAACTGGAGAAGACTGTCGATCGGTCGAGCCGTGATACGCAATAAAATCGCCATCCGCCGGAAACTCTCTCCCAGTTCCCGGTCGCTCCGACTTGCGGAACGAGATCACGTCAAACGTGATCGGCTTCAGATTCGGCGTCCGTGCCGCCGTGGTGACTGCTGCCCCTCCGGCAACATTTTGCTGCGCCGGTGACGCTGCCGGTGTCGAAGCAGCTTTGCTCGCGTTCCATGTCGTATAAAACGCCGTCACCTTCGCATGATCGGCATCGACCACCGTCCCATCCGCAAGCGTCACCTCCTCCACAAACGACAGGAAGCCCTTTGCATCCGTCCGCGGTGCCGCACTCTGCGCAGGGACCTGAAACGCACCGCCCAATACGCCGACCGCGGTAAACACTTCGCCGGCATGGAACTCCAGCCCGCTTGCCAGCACATACGCCCACCCCAGCTTCATGCTCACAATCCCCGCCGCCTTCAGGTTCTTCACCTGCGCGGACTCCAGCCAGTCCTTGTCTCCGTGGTTCGCAAGGGAAATCTGCGCGGGAAAGTCCGGCTGCTGCACCTCGATCATCGGCATCGCACTGTGATTGGCGCGCACACTGTGTGGCGGCGGCGGCAGATCGATCGTCGGTCGAGCTGCCTCCTGCGCCGCGCTCTGCACCTCTGCTATTAATGCCGTCGATGGCGTCTGTACCTCCGCAATCATCTCGTCGCGCCGCCGCGCGGAACGGTATTGGCGCGGCATTCGCTGCCGCCAGCATCATCCGTTGCGCCGCCTCAGATTGCCCCAGCAGGATCGGTGTGCCGATCGCAATCACCCCAAACAACGCCAGAGCCAATTTCTTACCTATGCCAATTCGCTCCAGACGCAGCGTCATGATCGACAGGACCCTCTTGCTCAGGTCCGCCCCCGTAATTCCAGACACACACACCAGCGGCGACTCCACGCAGAACCGGCAGGCCTTCAGCAGGCTCTCCGCATAGATACCCGGCCTGCTGCCCATCTCAACAACCGCTTCATCGCATGCCCGTTCGCGCTCCTCCACCATCCTCCGTTCCATCCACCACACCATGGGATGGAACCAGAAGGCCGCCTCCACCACCATATGAAGGACCGCTGTCAGGTTGTCCCTCCGGTGCGCATGTCCCAGCTCGTGGGCCAGAATCGCCTCGATATGCTCGTCCTCCAACCGCTCACTCAGCCGCTCCGGCCAGATCAGCACCGGTCGGAAGATGCCAAACATCCCCGGCTCCATCATCTTCTGCGACATCAGCAGGGGGATCGGCGTGCCCGCGCCCATCGCCATCTGCAATCGGCGGAGCATCTCCCACTCACGCCCGTCTTCCACCAGCACTGCACGCCGCAGTGTCTTCGCCACCTGCCGCCAGCGCGTACTCCAGACAGCCAGCACGACTACCACACCGCAGAGCCACAGGATTCCCAGAGCCAGCGGAATCATATGCCGGGTGCCCCATTCATGACGCGGCCTCAGCGCGGCATGGGTGGGATCCGTCACCACAGGCGCAAAGTCCATCGGCGTCTCGGTAAACGGCTCGGCGACCGTGTCCATTGCGTAGCTGACGGGCATCGCGACCACGACATGCTGCGGCTTTGGCAGCAAACTTCCCAGCCCGACCAACAGCGAGAAGGGAATGAGAAACTTCACCGATGCCGTCAGCCAAAGCCCATAGCGCACCCGGGCCTGGTTCCTGCGCAAAAGAAGTGTTGCCAGCCATACGACCGCAGCAAATGCGGTCGACTGCCAAAGATGATTCCCAACCGCCGGTCCCGCGCCCGCCAACAGCGATATCAAACGCTCACTCATCATGACTCGCCTTCCTCTCTCATCCCCTTCAACGTCTTCTCCGCGAACTCCACATCGTCCATTGTCAGCTTGCCCGCTTCAATCAGGTGGGCCACCACCGGTCGCGACTGACCGCCAAACATAGCCAGCAGATCGTCCACCAACCGCCGCTGGGCCGCATCGCGCGAAACCGTTGCCGCAAACATGTGGAAGTTGCCCACCTTCCGAGTGCGGCGCAGCACCTTCTTCGCCTCCAGGCGGTAGACCATGGTCTGGACAGTGGTATACCCGGGCCGCTTCTTCGCCGGAAATGCGTCCTGCATCTCGCGAATCGACGCTTCACCCCGCGTCCACAGGGTCTCCATGATCTGCATCTCCAGCTTGCTCAGCTTCGTTCCGGCCATCTTTTATGACTCCAGTCTTTGCGTCTATGACAACTGTCTGAATAAATTATCGGCGGCACCGATCGTTGTCAAGTGGAAAATGATGACGACCGCAGCTAATTTTCCGGCGGCCTCTCAATATGGTCCATCACCAGCGTCTCCACCGGCCCTCGCGCCGGTTCCAGTTTCAGCCCAAGCTGTTCCTGCAGCGCGGTGAAGATCGTTGGGCGGGCGGGCCCGGTGTCGTTGGTTGCAGCGGCGTCAACCCCCCGGTCGAAAGCGAATACAAGGGAGAAGTTGTAGGCCCCGGTCAGGCCGGTCTTGTCCACCACGGGCCGTCCCACCATAGTGCCGACATCGCCGCTAAGGAAGTTCTTCGCAAACGACGAAAAGTGGGAGTTGCTGCAAGACCCACATCGGGTATCCGTCCGGTGCGCTGCGCATGGTGACTCCGGCTCCCTTGTATGCAGCCGGGGTGCCATCGGGATTTTGGCCAAGCTTGAAGTTGTATGGGCTAGCTTCGTCGGGCTTGGCCTCCTGAATCTTTAGGCCTCCCTTGGCCACAACGAGGTTGTAGATAGGCGAATCGACATCCGCAAAGTGCCAGGCAAATTTGAAGCGGTCGGCCAGCATCTTGCGGAACACCAGCCGGTGGCCGCCCTCGCCAATCTTCTGCCATGCCGCGATGTCGGACTCGGCAACCTTGGCGCGGATTTCGTAGTTGTCCGTCGTAAACCACTTGGGAACGCCCTGTAGCTGGTTCTCTCTCAAGGAGGACTTGTTGAAGTTCCATCGCACCATCTCCAGCATGGTGGAGTTTTCTACGGTGATGCCGTCGCCGTCCAGCGGGTTCGTGATACGGCTAGGTCCTTCCGGCGCGGGCTTGATGGAGACGACATCGAACGTAATGCCCATGGTAGGGTCGGCGGCCGGTGGAGTAGCCGCCGCGGTTGCTGTTGCGCTTGCGGATGCTGGCGCTGTGTTCTGCGCCATCGCGAGCGATGCGGTAAAAGCTACCCCTACCGCTACCAGCAGTAACATCCTTCGGCCCAGGTGTGCTGCGCGTTCCGTCATCGCTACTTGCCTTCTTTCGGTTCCTTGTTGGACGTTGCCTAAAATAATCCGTGTCCCCATATTTCATTTAATCCCCCGGCAACTGAAAACCGCTCATCACAAGACTCGTCTGCACTCGTCCCACCAGCCTGTACTGGGTCAACGTAATCATCGACCCCGAGCACAGATACTTTCCGCCCGTCGCGTTATTCAAATCGGGCGTGAACGCGAAAAACGTGGACAAAATCGGCGAGATGCCGAACTCCGCCGGGTCCGCGTCCAGCATCCCCGCCCAGTAGTCTCCCCTCACCTCCTGCAGCTCCGTCTGCCCTGCCGCGCACGGCGTCTCCTGCCAGTCCGCGCTGGCATACGTCAGCGGAGGCTCCCGCAGCGCCGACCGGCACGTAATCATCGCTTGATGCACGTACTTCCGGCTACAGATACCGAACTCCGCCACGCTCACATCCTGCCCCGGCGCCGGCATCGCCATGCGCACCGACTTCGTCGCCTGCAGATCAGTCAGCGCAAAGCTCAGCGCGATCGTCACCGGCCCCGTCTTCAGCCGGTCGTAGATGGTGCGCGGAATATGGAATCCATCGTGCGTTCTCTGGCTGGTAGGAACAAACTTCTCCGGATAGAACTCGTTGGTGTTCTCGCTCCACACGTATCCGTCCGCGCCCGTGATCGTCACCTTCGGATACGCCCCCGCAATTACTGCCCGGTCCGCCGCAATCCCCGTTATCCGAATCGGAATCGTCACGCCTACCGGGTTCTCGCCCTTCGACACATAGAACGCGTGCTTCTCGTCCAGCGCGTACGTCAGCTCCACCGGCGGCGTCGCGCCCGCGGCCAGAGGCGTATACGTGGGATCGGTAAATGGATGCACCGGCCCGCTGCCGTGCGCCGTCATCAGCACCAGGACCGTCAGCGCCACTGGCAGAGCTAGCAATATCGTCCGCGAAACCGCCGTCCGTCGCCGCGCGTACTGCACCACCACCGCCGTCGCGCACACAGCCAGCAGCAGCAGCGCAATCGGCAGTTGCGAATGGTGCCCCGTCGAGACCAGATCGCGGCTGGGCAGGAACGGGTCGCCGATCGCCGTATAGATCAGGCTGCCCAGCAGAGGCCCCTGGACCGGGAACGACATGTGCATCGAAATTACGAACACCAGCACACCCACGCCCAGCAGCATGCCCAGCAACGTCAGCGTCATCTTGGTAAAGTCCGCCGTCACCGCCGCAATCGCCATCAGCGGCAGCACCAGCATTCCCACAATCAGCAGCAGGTTGAACGCGAGGCTTCCAATCGACTCCATCGGGTTCAGTCCCGCTCTCACCAGCAACAGGCACTGCGCAATCGCCAGCGGCAGCACTACGAACGCCGCCACAAACAGCGCCTTCGCCGCCAGCAGACTCTTCCACTCATACGGCCGCGTCAGCCAGAACTGCCGGTCGCCCACCAGCCCCTCGGCATGGACGATGCGCATAATGAGCATCACCCAACTGATCGCCAGCAGCACGCTCAGCCCACGCCCCATCATCAGGACGTCCACGGTGTGGTTGTTGTTCGCGCCCCACACCGTCTCCGCCGGCCCATTCCACTGCATCGGGAGCACCCACACCAGCGCCGCCGCTATCGCCACCGACAACACAATCTCCAGCCAGAACTGCCGAGTGTCCTTGTACAAGATATTCAGTACCTGCTTCATGCCTCAGGCCTCCTGTCGACCGCCGCTCTCTGCGTCGCGTGGTTTTGCATTCGCCCCGTCTTCGCAATCGCCAGAAAGATCGAGCGCAGCGGCATCGCTTCGCACGTAACATCGCGCACGCCCGCTAACCTCTCCGCTACTTCGCGCTCACTCGCCTCGCCCCGATACTCGCTATGCACAAACCGAACCACACAATCCACCGTCTCCGCCTGTAGCCACTTAGTTGGAAGATCATGCGGCAGCTTCACCGGTGCCTCCAGCGTCACTGTCACCTCGCGGAAGCGGTCTGCCAGCACTGTCATTTCCTCCGAAAACAGCATCCGGCCCTCTTCCAGATAGCCGACGTGGCTGGCAAAGCTCTCGATCTCCGCCAGGTCGTGCGACGAAAGAAAGATCGTCGTCTCCGGCGCGCGCTCCAGCAGGCTCTCGATCAGTTCGTCGCGCACCAGCGGGTCCAGCCCCGTGAACGGCTCATCCAGTACGATCAACTCCGGCCGGTACGCTAGCGAACTCGCAAACGCCGCCTTCATCTTCATCCCGCGCGATAGGTGCTTCAGTTTGCGCTCCATCGGCAGATCGAACTGCCGCACCAGTTGCCGCTCCAGCTCCCGGTCCCACCGCGGATAGAACGGCCGCATATAATCCAGCATCGCGGCCACCGTCATCGCCTCGGGCATCTCCTGGTTCTCCGAGACGTAGCCGATACGGTTGAACACCTCGCCCGCCAGGTCATGCGTGTCCAATCCAAGCACCTGCGCGCTCCCCGATGTCGGCCGAAGTATGTTCATCAGCAGCTTGATCATCGTGGTCTTGCCCGCGCCGTTCGGCCCCACCAGCGCGTAGATCGCTCCCTCCGGCACCGCGAGGTCGATCTGGTGCAGCACCTCTCTCTGGCCGAATCCCATCGCAAGATCGTATGTCTGTATCGTTGGACTCATCGTTCCCTGCTCCCTCCGTCTTTCCCTTTGCCCGTCCCCGGATCGCCCGCGCTCAGTCGCTGCCAATGAGCGTCGATCGAAGCCAGCATCTCTTCGCGTCCGATGCCCAGCCGCTTCGCCTCCACCACCAGCTCTTCAATCTCGTGCCCTAGCAGTTGGGTGCGCTCCTTGTGCGTCGAGTCGGGAAGGCTCGCCACCACCGTCCCAATCCCCGGCCTCGTCTCCAGCAGCCCCTCGCTCACCAGGTGCGCCACAATCTTGTGTGCCGTATTGGGGTTGATCTTCAGCTCTTTGCTCAGCGCGCGCACCGACGGGAACGGGTCGCCCGGACGCATCTGTCCGGAGACCATGGCCTTCTTCGCGGCATACACAATCTGCTCGAAGAGCGATATGCCTGTGCGGAATTGGACTCGGAACGGGATCACATCTGTACTATAACAGATAGTACACTGGCGCGCGCAACTTTATTTTCATGGCCCGCTGACGGGCCAATTGGAGCATTTTCGGAATTGCTATTGACCCATTTTATTTGTCATTCCGTAGCGCAGCGGAGGAATCTGCTTTTGCTCGCTCCACGACGGCCTGCACCATTACCGAAAATGTTCTAGTTCTCCGTGGGCGTCTTCTCCGCGCTGTCCACCACCAGTTGTTCCACCGAGGCCTTGCGCGATTCCAGCTTCAGCCCCAGCTTCTCCACGGCATCGGACACCGTCGCTCCGCCCCCGCCTGGGTCCAATGCCTCAGGCGCTGCGTTGCCGCTCGTCGCCCCACCTCCGCCGCCCATGCTGGCCTGCGCGCGCGCCTGCGCGATCATGTCCGTCAGCGAGAAGTCCAGCGCCACCTCGTAGTTCCCCTTCAGGCCGGTCATGTCCATCACCTGCCGTACGCTCCCGCCGGCCCCGCCGCCCATCGACGTCATCATCTGCGTCAGCATGTCCGCCAGCGCCGCCATGGTCGTCTTGCTCGAGGTCATATGCAGCGTCATGTTCTTGGTATCCATGCTGTACGTAATGATTCCCTTGGTCCCCATGTTCATGGTTCCGCCGCCGTTCTTCATGTCCACGGTCATGCGCGCCGGCCCATCCGGAGTGTCGATCTGCATCTCACCCGGCTTCAGTGGCGCACTTAGGTCCAGCGGCGGCGCGTCCCCCGGGGACTCCTTCATCTTCGGCCCGCCCTTGCCTACCACCAGCGCCTGCACCGGATGCTCCTGCGTCACGCGATGGACCTTCAGCTTGAACCGGTCCTCCAGCAGCGCCTGCAACATCTTTGGCGCATCGTCCTTGGTCGTTCCCTCAGGCAGGTTCGCCACAATGTCGAAGTGCTGGGCGCCGAGCCAGTCCGGCCCGGTGATCTGGTACGTCTTCACCTTGTACGCCACCGTGATCAGGTCTTTCAGCGTCAGATAGTTGTACTCCGCCCGCAATCCATTCACATGCATGCCCACGTTCGGCATCTTGCCCGCCTGCATGTCCGCCATCAGCTTCGCCATGTCCAGCGGGGCCGACGGCCGCACCGATGCCACGTCAAACGTCAGATCGCTCGCCGCGCTCGCTGTCGCAGCGGGCGCAGTCGTCGCAGCGGCTGCCGTCGGTGCGGGCACCGTGACAACCACCTGCCCTTGCGCAACCGCAGCGCCTACGGCCATCCATGCCGTCGCTGGTAGCAATAGGCTGAAACTCAGTTTATGTGCGCTGAAACTCATTCTGCGTGCCGCCGTTTTGTCCATGACATTCCTCATCCTATCCTTGTAGTACGTCTCGTAAATCAATAAGTTCCACATTAAAGCAGGCAGCGGAAAATCGTCTTTGAGATAGGCCGGGACTTTAGTCCCGGCATATCGGGCGGAAGATCGATGCGGGCTTTAGCCCATGGGACGCTTCTCTCCACTTTCCGCGCAGAACCGCCTATTTCCGCAGCCTCTAAATCCATGCCTTTACCACCGGATACACGATAAAAGCCATAATCCCGCCAAACCAGATCGCAAACCATACCTTAAACTCCCAGCCCGTCCCAATGCACGATGCACGCCCGAACGGCGTCTTCCAACTGCCTGCCGGTCGCAGTTCGCTGCCCGCGGCTTTCATCTGCTGCATCCCGCGGAACATCACGATCATGCCGTAGCCCCACACCGCGAATGAGCAAGCGACCACCAGCCAGCGCCACACCGCCGCCGGATGGACCGGCAACACACCGTGCACCGCCGCCACTCCCAGCAGAAGCACCACCATGTACCACTCAAAGATGATCCCGGTCAGCCGCATCCAGTAGCGCCTTGAGGTCTCCTGAAGTCGGTAGTGCTCCTCAGTCCGCTCCGCCGGCAGGGGAAAGCTGAGCCGCACCATAGCCATCTTTCCCGGAATCACACCCAGCGCCACCCAGCTCATAAGCAGCGCGCTCCGCCAATCGAAATGCCTTCCGCCGTGCAGCAGCAGCCACCAACTCAGCCCGACCAGCGCCAACGCCAACGCCTCCATCGGCCACGAAATGTAGTCACTGTACCGACGTGTCGTCAGCGCCAGGGCCACTGGCCGCACCGGCGGATCTACGCTCAGCTTGTGCCGCGTCCACGCGTGGAAGCCGAACATCGCCGGCACAAACACCAGTGCAAACCCTCCTGCCCACGTCGGAGTCATCTCCCATCGCCGGGTCGCGACGATCGCAGCCAGCCCTGCCCCGCACACGCCATAAAGCGCCGCGACCATTGCATGGAAGCCCGCCATCCAGTTTCGTCCCGGCCCTTCATAAAATCCCGCCGGGACCTCGACACCCATAAAGTAACCGGGCCCGTTCTGCAGCGGCAGGTTCCACAGCTGCTTCACCAGCGCGTACACAAGCACCGGCACGATCAAGCAAATGGTGAAGATATCCATTCCAACTGCATTTGGTGTACTCATCGAGTGCTCCCTTTCTGTTGTAACTGCGCAAGCTGCTCCCGCACGGTCTCTACAATCTCGCGGCCTGTCAGTCCACTCAGCACCAACTGGGTCAGCGCCGTGCGCAGCGGTTTGTAGAGTTCCGCCTGCTCCATCGGGTGCGGACTCCGTGATGAGATCACCGCTCCGGTCCCATGGCGTACGGTGACGAAACCCTCGTCCTGGAGCTGTCGATAGGCGACGGCGACCGTGTTCAGGTTCACGCCCAGATCGCCCGCCACCTGCCGCACCGAGGGCAGCGTCATCCCCTCCCGCAGCTCGCCGCGTGCGATCAGGTCCTTGATCCCGTCCGTGATCTGCTGGTAGATCGGTCGTTTGTCGTTGTCTTGAAGGGTAAGGAACATCGCGCTTCCTCTGTCTACTGTATGAATACACCATACACCAATGGCAGTCAAGAAGTTTTTTTTCGGCGCGGTTCCTGTCGAGATTATTACTGCGTTTCGCTGAACGCCGCATAACTGTGCGGCTGGATCGTGATCGTAAAGTTCATGCGCGCCGCGCCTGTGCTCTGTCGTCCTCCCGGTCCTCTGCGCGGCGCTGGCGCTTCTCCCGCAATGCTCTCCCCGGTCTCCATATTCACGATCTTCGCAATCCCGTCCGTAATGGAGGCAGTCACCGTCGCCTCATGGTCCAGATAGGACTCCACGACGAATGTGTGGTTGTCGTAGGCAAACAGGCTCACCTTGTTTGGCCCCTCCATGCGCACCGGAAAATCTCCCAGCACCGCCTCCTTCAGCGCCGATACCACGCTCACCGGATACGAATACAGATCGTTGAAGTTGTCCGGAATGGTCAGTATGTAAATCGTTCCCTTGGAATAATGGTCCGCCAGCAGGATGGGAAAGCTGTTGCCATTGGCCGTAGCGCTGATCACCGGCGTGCAATCGTTGGTAATGTAGTCGATCTCCGGAATCAGCACGCCCCCCGGTACATTCCCCGCTCCAGCCGCAGCTCCGTACCCACTGGGAAATTGACTCACACTCACGGTGCGCGTGGTTCGCACTGTCACCAGGTCTTTCAGTCCCTTGTCCTGCAACGCGCGCACCAGCCCCGAGGTCAGCATCACGTTCTTTCCTGCTCTAAGTTGAGTCTTTATCTTCGCAATCAGCAGCGGATCGGCGGCAGCCTCTTCTGTTAGCAGCACCAGCTTCGCCTTGCTGGGAAAGTTGGGGACCATCTCGATAGGAATGCCCATCATGCCGAAGTAGTTCTGCAGGAAGTCTTCCCCCCACGAGTTATACGGTTTATAGCTCACAATGCCGATCGGATTGCCAATTTTCCCGATAATCGGATCTATTTCATTTAATGCGTAACCGGCCGCGCCCGCATAGGTGGTCTGGTTTCCGGGGTGTGTCTGGCTGTAACTGCTCACTAGCTTCCCATAGTCGAAGCTGGTATGCAGGTCGCTCCACGCCTGTCTCTGCCCCGGCGACGCGTTATTCAGCAGCTCCGTCCACTTGAACAGCATCATGGTGGGCGCCTTGGCTAGCATCGTGTCCCATAGCTGCTCAGCGTAGCGGTCCACGGTGCGCAGCCCGCCGGTATCCACCCATCCGCCCCCGTTGCGCCTCGGAGCTATGTTCTCCAGGTAGCGCGTAATCTCGTAGCTCTGATATTGCTGCAAATGTTGCGAGGTCCCATCCGCCTCACGTGTCTCATTGCCCGCCCAGACGCCGTCGAAGATGCGCGGTTCCTTCGCCAGGTCGTAGCCGTTGCCCTGGAAGTGTTCATACCAGTTAGGAAATTTAATGATGACTTTGACCTTGGGATTCACCTGCTTGGCAGGCCCGACGATCAGCTCCCGCGAAGCCTGGTCCATTAAATCCACCCGGAAATCGTTCCAACTCCTGCTTCCCTTGGCCGCAATATCCGAGTCGTTCTTCGTGTTATTGAAATAAAAGTCATCCAGAATGATCTCGTCGAAGTGGTGGGCCGTCTTGCGCGCAAGCATTTTCACAAATTCGCGGTCCTTCGGGTCGGTATAGCAGAACGACTGAAAGTTGTTCGACTCCATCACCGTCAGCCCGATGCCGCCCGCAACTTCCACTCCCTGCCCCGCGAAGAACGTCTTCACCTGCTCCAGCAGCGCGTCGTCCGCGGTCCGCCCGCTGCGGTAGGTCTCCAGATAGACCTTGTCTACCTTCACCTGCCCGCCGATGGTCTCCCATGTGCTCTGCAGATAATTGGGGTCCTTCATCTGCTCCACCACATACTCAGGAACATAAACCGCAACCTTGAAATTCTTATATCCGCTCGCGGCCGCCGGTGTGGGAGATGCAAATATCTGTGCGCAAACACCGAGGCTAAGCAGTACCGCCTTCCAACGAGCACTCAACATGAAAATGTCCCTTTCAAAAATCCGCGCGCTAGGATTGGCCCACTGCCCACCATCGCGCTCCGCCTCTTCCAACCTGGTTCCGTTGGGCTCCGATTGGCATCTATATACATTAGTCCGCGCGGTCTACCGTCTGCCACTATGCCTATACCGTGTTCCTTCAACGGTACTGCCATGCAGCTTATGAAACATACCGAGGCAACATCGTTCCCCGATCCTATCCCCAACCCTGAACCGGCCAGTCCGTCGCTGCCTGGGCCAGACCCCGGAGTCTTTCACCACGAGCTCCCTCCACGGACGCCACCCACGCTCCAACCTCCAAGTGACAACCCGCAACTTACAACTTGCAACTCCCCCTCTGGCCTACAATATCGGTAGCCCATGAATCTCTACCTCCTGCGTCACGCCAGCGCCGGCATCAAGCGCGCCAACCCGGTCCTCGATCACAAGCGCCCGCTGGACAAGGACGGCAAGCGCCACTGCCTCCAACTGGCCCATGTGCTCAACACCATGAAGCTCCAGTTCGACTTCATCGTCTCTAGCCCGCTCAAGCGCTCCATGCAGACTGCTTCGCTGGTGGGCACGGAGATGGGCTACGAAGCCAAAATCCTCTCCTCCGCCGCGCTTGCGCCCGATGCCACCTTCGCCCAGTTCCAGAAGCTTTTACGCGAGTGCGCGGGCTACGAGAACCTGCTGGTCGTCGGCCACAATCCCAACCTCACCAGCTTCCTCGGATCGCTTCTGCTGCCTGCCGCAGCTTGTCCAGCCATCGATCCAGACACCTGTGCCGGAGCGGCGTTAGTACGTCTGCGCAAGGGCTCGCTGGCGCGCTTGAACTTTACGCGAGGCCCGGCCACGCTTCACTGGCTGCTCGATCCGCGCACCGTGCGTGCGCTCTACGCCACCTCCACCGCCAGGTCTCTGCGAAAGACCTCGCGGAAGTAGGCCGCCTCTTTCTTCAGCGACCACGCCTCCAGCTCCGCCCCGCCTCGCCCCGGCACCAGCTCCAACAGCACGCGTTTGGGGTAGACATGCGCCCGCATCCGCACCGCCGCGCTGGCGCGGTCCTGGTTCAGCGCCAGCGCCAGCCGCAACAGCGTCACCGCCCGCAGCACGTTGATATGCTCCTCTACCGGCACGGCGCGCATCACCCGGTCCAGGGCGTCTGGCCAGCTCTTGCCCAGGTAGCGTGCTATCGCGCTGACAATGGCCCGCTGTTCCGGAGAAAAGCCAAAG
The DNA here is from genome assembly GCA_963799175.1 of uncultured Acidobacteriaceae bacterium. GTDB lineage: Bacteria > Acidobacteriota > Terriglobia > Terriglobales > Acidobacteriaceae > Edaphobacter. The sequence goes on from CAWCWC010000014.1 coordinate 229,079, forward strand.
ATTTCCGAGTTCGCCACAATGTACTGTGTGTGTCTGTGGTGCCCCTGGTGGTTCATATACTTGCCCACGTCCTGCATCATGGCCGCGGCCTCCAGCCACAGCCTGTACTCCGGCGGAAGCTCATGCACCCGCGCCAACTCGTCGTACAGCTGCACCGCATGTTGCCGCACCGGCTCGGCCTTCTTCATGTCCACGCCGTAGCGCCGGCACACCTCCAGCACCCCCTCCCAGCGCTCGCTCTCGATCTTCCTGTGTACCGACGCCCGTAGATCGGCATCGGCCAGCATCTGCGCCAGTATCCCGTCCTTCAGTCCCAGCGGAGAGTAGCGAAAGCCTTTCAGCCCCATGCGCTCCAGCAAGCTGGCATACACCAGCGCGCCGCCGATCACAATCTCCGACCGCCGTGGCCCGATCCCAGGTACGGATGCGCGCTGCGCATTGTTCATCTTCGCCAGCCGGTCCGCCAGCCGGCGCACCTCGGCGATCTTGGCCACGCTTGGCTTGATGCGCACAAAGCGCTTCGGGGCGGTCTTCCGCGTCGCCAGCTTGCTGGCCAGCGCCACGCTGGCCTCGGCCAGTGCGGCCGCCGTGCCCGAGGTCGCAATCACCAAACTCACCCGCGCAGTCCCCAGCTTGCGCATCGCCAGCCGCAGCTCGCGATCGATATATTGCTTCAGCCGCGCCACATCCTCTTTCTTGGGAGGATCGTCCTGTAGAAACTCCTGCTGCAACCGCACCGCGCCCAGCGGCAGGCTCGCCATCGCGCGGATGCGTCCCCCATCCGAGTGGGTGATCTCGCAGCTCCCGCCGCCCAGGTCGATCAGCAGGCAACGCCCCTTGGCCCCGGCCTCGTGCGTCACCACCCCCAGGTGGATCAGCCGCCCCTCCTCCAGTCCAGACACCACCTCCACATTCCAGCCTGTCGCCGACTTCACCCACGCCGTAAACGCCGCCGCGTTGCGTGCATCGCGCATCGCGCTGGTCGCAACCACGCGCACCCGGTCCGCCACATGCAGCTGCACCGCCTTCTGAAACCGCTTCAGCGCGCGAATCGTATTGGCCATCGCTTCCGGAGAGATCACTCCCGTCTGGAAGACGCTCTCCCCCAGCCGGACCACCTCGCGGTCCTCATGCAGCGTCTTAAGTCGGTGCCGCTCCACCGAAGCAATCTTCAGCCGGACGGAGTTCGAACCTATGTCAATTGCAGCAAACGTCAGCATCCGTAAAGCCCCCTCTCCAAGCCTATCCTCGTTCGCAATTCCTTGTCAGACCGCAAAAAGAAAATACTTCTCTCTCAGCCACAATACCCCACCCGCAACATCCCAGGACGTATCCTGTTAAAGCAAGTAATTCTCATGTCAACCACCGCCTCCGCCGAACCCGCAACCACCGCGCGCACCGCTGCCCACTCCCGGCACGCACGTGTGCTCTCTCTTCTGGGAACGCTCTGGCTCATCCTCTTCTTCGCCTCGCTCTTCGCTCCGCCCGTGCTGGACGACGCCGACGGCACCCACGCCAACGCCGCCCGTCAGGTGGCCCGCTCCGGCGACTGGGTCACTCTGCGCGTCAACAATGTTCGCTACATGGAAAAGGCGCCTCTTCCCTACTGGATCGTCGCTGCCAGTCTTCGCCTCTTCGGTTGTAACGCCTTCGCCGTGCATCTGCCCCAGGCGCTCAGCGTCCTGCTCCTGATGCTGCTCGGCGTCCGCTGGGGCCGCCGGTCGTTTGGCGATCGCGCCGCCCTCTACACTGGACTCGGAGTTCTCACCTCCGCCGGTGTCTTCCTCTTCACTCGCGTCTTCCTGCCAGACGTCCTCCTCTCCCTCCTCCTCGCCTCCGCCCTCTACTGCCTCCTCCAATCCCTCGCACCTGCCACAACACCGGGTGCCCCATTCATGGCGCAGTCTCATCGCGACATGGGTGGGACGGGTGCCCCACTAATTTCGTCATCCCGGCCGGAGCGCGTAGCGCGAAGTGGAGGAACCCCCGCATTTGCTTTTCCAACTCACACCACCAATCTCTACCCCTACCTCCTATGGATCGCCCTAGCTCTCGCCGTCCTCACCAAGGGCCTGGTAGCCATCGTCTTCCTCTTCGCCACCGCCGCCCTCTTCCTTGCACTCACCGGCGAACTGCGCCACTGGCGCAAGCTCAAACCCTTCACCGGCGCGCTCCTCTTCCTCGCCATCGCCGCCCCCTGGCACATCCTCGCCGGCCTGCGCAACACCGGAGGCCTGAACGGCCACGGTTTCTTCTGGTTCTACTTCATCAACGAGCACGTCCTGCGCTTCCTCGGTCGCCGCATCCCGATGGACTACAACAAGCTCCCCGGCTATCTCTATTGGAGCCTCAACGTCGTCTGGCTCTTCCCCATGAGCCTCTTCCTGCCGCTTCTCATTGCACAGGCATGGCGCAGATCGCGACGTTTCATGCTGAACAACGATGAAGGCATGAACGCACTTGTGCCATACATGCTCGCGAGCTTCTCCATTCTGACCTTCTGCGTCACTGCGCCTTTCGCCGGAACGGGCATCGCCGCGGCGGTAGTTGCGGGACAGGTTGTGTGGTGGATATGGCGTTCGCGAAAAAACAAAACCGGAAAACCCACCCGCCCAGCACTCCACTCGCTGGACTTTCCAGCCCGTACAACCCTCCTCCTCACTCTCTTCTCAGCCCTCGTCCTCGTCTTCTTCTCCCTCTCCACCAACCAGGAGTACTACACCTTCCCCGCCTACCTCCCGCTCCTGATGCTCCTCGCCGCTTCCCTCGCCCGCGCCGAAGACACATATGACACAGAAAAATCCTCTCACCGCTGGATCGTTTTTGCCCACGCCGCGTTCACCACCATCGGCCTCGCGGTTGCGGCAGCGCTGACATACGGTCTGTGGACCTCGCGCCATCTCGCCTTCGTCCCAGACATCGGCGACCTCCTCGCCCATCGCGGCGTCGGCGACTATACACTCTCGATGTCCTCGCTCTTCGACCTCACCGGTCCCAGCTTTGCCGCGCTCCGCCTGCCTGCCTCGCTCGCTCTCGCCGCCTTCGCCATCGGCCCAGCCGTATCCTGGTTCCTCCGCGCGCGCCGTCGCCATCTTGCTGCAACCACCTCCATCGCCCTCACCTCCGCCGTCTTTCTCATCGCCGCCCACATCGCCCTGGTTCGCTTCGCCCCCATGCTCTCCTCGCAGGACATGGCCGCCCGCATCCAGCAGCTCGAAGCCTCCGGAGCCATCTCCCGCGACAACACGCTTCTCCTCTACGGCGACCAGTCCTACGGCTCTTCGATCCCCTTCTACTTGAATCGCCCCCTCGACCGCCCCGCGCTGCTGGTCGATGGCCGTTCCTCCTCCATGCTCTTCGGCTCCACCTTCCCCGACGCGCAGTCCCTCTTCCTCACTCCCGCCCAGCTCCTCGCCCAGTGGGGAACCGGCCCGCGCAAACTCCTCTTCGTCACCCTGGAACGCCGCGACGAAGTCGACCGCCTCCTCGGCCCCCGCCAATTCCTCCTCCAGGAGACCTCCGGCAAGGCCCTCCTCACCGACCGGCCTTTGTTCGTCGATTCAGACCGCCCGCTCGAAACCAATTTCTCTCCGCAGAAAGAGCAGACGCGCCAGCCGTGAATCAGTCCACCCTCCAATCCGCGAATCCATCCCCCGGCCAACTCGCCGAGCGTCAGCCCGCCCGTTGGGACCCGCGCTCCATCGCCATGATCGTATTCGCCTGGTTCGTCCTGCACATCGGCTGTCTCTTCACACCCGGCCTGCTCGACGACGTCGACTCCATCTACATCGAGATCGCGCGCTCCATGCTCCTGCGCCACGACTTCGTGACCCCAACCATCGATGGCATCCGCTTCTTCGACAAGCCGCCCCTGTTGTACTGGCTGGCCGCCGGCTCCATGCACCTTTTCGGAGCGTACGACTGGGCCGCTCGCCTTCCCCTCGCCCTCCTCACCCTGGCTCTTCTGCTCGCCGTCTACGCCCTCGGCCTCCGCCTCTTCGCCGGAATCTCCCCCGCCGCCCACCCCGACCGCCCCGCCCTCTATTCCGCCCTCGCTCTCGCCACCAGTATCGGCCCCTTCCTTTACACCCGATTCTTCATCCCGGACATCCTCATCTGCCTCTGGATGACCCTCGCCGTCCATGCATTCCTCATCGCCCTCGACCGCATCCACACAACTCACAACTTACAACGTACAACGTACAACTCGTCTCTCCTCCCCTGCCTCGCCTTCGCCGCCGTCACTGCCCTCAACCTTCTCACCAAGGGAATCATCGGCCTCGTCTTCCCTATCGCCTTTGTCCTGCTCTATCTTGCCTTCACCCGCCAGATCCGTCTTCTTCTCAAGCTCCACCTCATCCCATCTACTCTGCTCTTCCTCCTCATCGCCGCCCCGTGGCACATCCTCGCCGCACTGCGCAATCCGGCCATCGCGATGCCCCCCGGCCTCGGCCTGCCCGCCCGTGCAGGCTGGGCCTGGTTCTATCTCTACAACGAACACATCGCCCGCTTCCTGCAGCGCCGCATCCCGCACGACTACGGACAAGTTCCCGTCCTCCTCTTCTGGCTCCTCGCAGCCCTCTGGCTCTTTCCCTGGACGGCCTTCCTCCCCGCCGCCATCCCCCGCCACATCCGCGACCTCCGCGACACCACGTTTTTCTCTACACCCAAAAAGATTGTCATTCTGAGCGGAGCGAAGAATCCCCGCATTTCGTCTTTGCCTTTGTCTTCCGATGAGACAACCCCCACTCCCCGTGACCGCCAAGCCGCTCTCACCCTTCTCCTTTGGGCCGGAGTAGTCCTCGTCTTCTTCACCTTCTCCGCGCGCCAGGAGTACTACTCCCTGCCCGCAATCCCCGCCCTCGCTCTGATGGTCGGAGGTCTGCTCGCTCGCGCCGACCGCGACCCCTCCGGCCAGTCCGCCCGCAACGTGCTCCGCTGGCACCGCTGGCTGCTCCTCCCCATCAGTTCGCTCCTCGCCGCCGTCGCGCTCTTCTTCGCTATCGCCGCGCCCCACATCGACCCCCACACCGACATCGCAACCCTCCTCTCCCAGGGAGGCGACTACAACCTCTCCCTCAGCCATCTCTTCGACCTCACTGGCCGCGCCATGGGACTCTTCCGCGCCCCACTCACCTTCGTCGCTCTTGGGTTGATCGTCGTCGGCCCGCTGAGCTACATTCTTCGTCGCCCCCGTCGTAACGAGCCAGCCCGCACCTACGCGGCAAATCTAACCATGGCCGCCGCCGCAGCCTGCCTCCTACTCTGCATGCACGAAGGCCTGGTCCGCTTCTATCCCACCATGGGATCAAAGGGTCTGGCGGAAGCTATCCTGCAGGCCCAGCGGTCAACCTGCAACCTGCACCCTGCAACTTGCAACTCGTCCTCCGACCTCATCCTCATCGACGGTGAACTCACCTCCGGCTCCACCCTGCTCTTCTACACCCGCCAGCCCGTGCACTTCGTCAACGGACGCGTCAACGGCACCTGGTACGGCAGCTTCTGGCCCGACGCCCCCGCCGTCTTCGACGACGATGCCTCCCTCGACCGCCTCTGGGCCGGCCCCCGCCGCCTCTTCCTGTTGACCTATACCCCCGCCGTCCGCACCGCCAGCCTCAGCCGCTTCGGCCCAGTCCGCACCCTCGCCTCCGCCGGCGGCAAATCCATCCTCACCAACCGCTAATCACTTCCGTTCCACCGGCTCGAACCGCCCGCCCACGCCCAGCGAGTACGCGCCCCCGTGGTAGTGCATCGTGCTGCCCATATAGCTCGCAACCCAAACCGCAAACCCCAGCAGGTCGCGCAGAGGATAGATCAGCGTCGGCTTGCCGCGCTCCTCGTCCTCAATCGCCCACAACACCACCGCCGACATCACCCAGCGATTCACGCACGTCGCCAGCAGCCACAGCGCACCCAGCACCGGATGCCCCGCCGCAATCCCCCACACCAGTCCCAGCAGCCCGAACGGCACTGCATACGTCAGTCCTGTCCCAAGGTGTCCTGCCGGGCGCGACCGCCGCGTGCTCTTCATCCACCGCAGTTGGTCCACAAATGACCCCCGCAACCCCTGCGGCATCACCATCAGCCGCACCACATAGTTCGCCATCCTCACGCCGAATCCTGCCTCGGCCAGACGCTGTCCCAGCACAAAGTCCTCGGCGTAATACTGTCCCAGGTCCTCGTACCCTCCAGCCTTCGCGAATGCGCCCCGCCGCAGCACCATGCTCACCCCCAGCGCAAACTTCGTCCCACCCTCGATCATGTCCGCCACCAGGATTCCGCCGCTCATCTCCACGCTCTTGCCCACCGCGTCCAGTTGCGCCGCCAGCCCGCCTGTCGTCCGCCCCACATACAGGCACGACGACAGCTCCCGCTTCGGCTCGGCCATCTCCTGCGCCATGCGCTGCAGATAGTCCCGCGACACCCGCGCATCCGCGTCGCTCGTCACCAACACCTCGTACTCCGCCGCCTGCGCCAGCTTCGCCATCGACCACATCTTCGCATTGGGAAACTGCGGCTCGCCGCAGGTCAGGAACCGCGCCCGGACCTCCGGGTGCTCCGCCGCAATCCTCCGCGCCATCTGCAAGCCTGTATCGCTCTCGTGGCGCGCGCAGAACAGCAGCTCATACTCCGGATAGTCCAGATCGAAGAAGCCCCGCAGGTTCTCTTCCAGGTCCGGCTCGGTGCCGTGCAGCGGCTTCAGCACGCTCACCGGAGGCAGGTAGTCCGCGGGATGGCGCTCCTCGCGCCGCTTCCTCCGAGCAAAGCGCAGCGCCCCCACCAGAACCATCGCGCAATAGATCGCCGACGTCACCGTCCCCGCCAGCGCACAATAAAAAGGTATCTTCAGCAGCAAACTCATCGCATCGAGTCTACTACTTCCCCTTCGCCGTCTTCCCCGCGCTCTTCCCGCTCACAACCGCGCCCTTCAGCGGAATCGCCTTCCCTGCCGCCGCTCGCTGCGCAACCATCGCAGGCCGCGGCATCGGAACCAGCCCCGCTTGCGGCTGCTGCTGTTGCATCCGCGCCAGCATCTCCGTTCGCACGTAGTCCACAAACCCCTGCATCTGCCGGTTCATCTCCTCCATCCGCTCCCGCATCTGCAGCACAATCGCGATCCCCGCGATGTTCACCCCCAGGTCGCGCGCCAGGTTCAGGATGAACTCCAACCGTTCCAGGTCCTCGTCGGTATACAGCCGCGTGTTGCCCTCGCTGCGGCTGGGCAGCAGCAACCCCTCGCGCTCATACAGGCGTAGCGTCTGCGGATGGATCTCATACATCTCCGCCACCGCCGAGATCATGTACGCGCCCTTCGACTTCCGCTTCGTCGCCATATGTCATCAATTTGTTATGCGACAGACTTCACAGCCTCGGCATCGATACCGAAAAGTGAACATGCCTTCGGACGATTTCCATAATTGCCAAAGAAATATCCCCGCAATTCCGGCTGACCCTCTTTCAATGCGTCAAGCCAGACATAGAGATCGATCTTATATTTTTCTTCGCGGATTCGTCCTTCAGAAAACTGCACATGTGTCTTATCGTGGATACCTGCAAGCGGATCCCACTTGCCAGTCGTCACACTGACTAAATCCTGATATTTGGCCTGCTTATCGCGATTCACAAGTACTAAAATGTTCAGTGCTTCATGATCCGGGTTCATACTCACAAGCTGCTTTGATGCCATGTGAATCGCGTTGGCGATGCGATTGTAGATGGGGTCGTTCCTGACTCCACCCGTCAGCTCTCCAGGACAAACTGAGTCCAGCATCTTATCGATCCATACATCGCGCTCAAATGTCTTTACTTCACAATAAGCAACTAACTTGCCTTGACTGAGCAATCTGAAATCAGGCGTCTTGGAAAGACGATCTTCGTTAACCCTATGGACTTCAAATCCCTTGTCCCGCAGAAATCGTGCGGACAATTCTTCGTCTAGTGTCGCCTCGCCAAAGAGGTGAGCATACTTCCCTCGTTCCCCACCTCGAAAATCAACCTCAGGAGGAACTCTGGATGCGTCTTCGGATTGTTTTCTAGCTCTAGCGTTGTTGATCATATTCAGCTCGCTCCGACGGTGTCGGCTTTCTCGCACTTACGATTCGGATTCTTTCGCCCCGTTCCGCATGTACCACAAACAAAACACGAGTTACTAATGATAAGCCAATCGTAACAAATCGATCCTCAAAATCGGAATTGGCTTCATCCCGTTGAGTGATCGAGTAAGGGTCTTCAAAAACAGTTCTGGCTTCTTCAAAAGAGATTCCACGTATTCTGATGTTTCTTAACGCCTTCTTGTCATCCCACTCGAACAAGTCGTCCTGCAATATCGTCTCCTCTACACCTCGCCCAGCAGCTCCGCCCTTGGGTCCTCCGGGTTCAGCTTGGCCAGCTCCCGCAATATCTCCTTCGACCGCTCGTCCTGCACCCGCGGCACCACGATCTTCACCTCCACAATCTCGTCGCCGCGCATCCCTTCCCGCGCAGCGCTGGGCACTCCCTTCTCCCGCAGCCGCAGCTTCTGCCCGGTCTGCGTTCCCGGCGGAATCTTCAACTGCGTCCGTCCTCCGCCTTCGTGCGTCCCGTCGATATGCGTATCGATCGTCGGCACTTCGATCTTCGCCCCCAGCGCCGCCTCTGTCATCGTCACCGGCACCGTTACATGGATGTCGTCCGCAACCCGCGTAAACACCGGATGCGTCCCCACCTTCACAATCAAGTACAAGTCTCCCGCAGCGCCCCCGTCCGTGCCCGCATTTCCCTTGCCCGCCAGCCGTATCCTCTGCCCATCGCGTGTTCCCGGCTTGATGCGGAACTCCAGCGGCTCGCTCCTCATTACCACGCCCTCGCCGCCGCATGTCGCGCAGCCGCTCTGCACCTTGCCTGTCCCGCCGCAGCGCGGGCACTGGATGTTGAACTTCATCCTCCCGCCCATCTGCGTCACCTGGCCCGTGCCGTGGCACTCCGGGCATTCGCTGCCGCCGCCCGTCGTCGATTTGCCCTTGCACGCCGGGCACGCCTCCTGCCGCTGGATCTCCAGACGCGCCACTCCGCCGCGCACCGCCGACCAGAAGTCCACGTTCACCTGGTACTCCAGATCGGTCCCCGGCCTCGGCCCGTGCGCCTTCTGCCCACCGCTGAATATCCCGCCGAAGAGGTCCTTGAAGCTCCCCGTAAACCCGCCGCCCGCCTGCTCCTGCGCTCCGCCGCGCCCGTGTCCGCCGCTGCTCTGGAAGTCCGAAAAGTCGAATCCCCCAAAGTCGAACGGCACCTCCTGCCCGCCTCGTCCGCCTCGCGCTCCGCCGGTATAGGCGCTGCCCGGAAACCCGCCGCCATATCCCGCGCCATATCCTCCACGCGCAGCCGCCTCAGCCGCCGCCGGATCGATGTTGTCCGAATAAAATCCCACCTGGTCGTATATCTTCCGCTTCTTCGCGTCGCTCAACACGTCGTTGGCCTCGGAGATCTCCTTGAACCGCTCCTCCGCCTTCTTGTCGTTCGGGTTCACGTCCGGGTGGTACTTGCGCGCCAGCTTGCGGAACGCCTTGCGGATCTCCTCCGCCGTCGCCCCCCGCTTCACCCCCAGCGTGCTGTAGTAGTCCTTCGTCTGTGTCGCCATTCCTGCAACCCTTCTACGCCTGTAGCACTGCCTTCAATGCCCCTGTCTTGCGGTCCAGCGGCGCCGGTCTCACGCTCTCGCAAATCTTCTTCTCCACCGAGTTGCGTGCGCTCTGAAGATCGTAGTGGCTCTGCAAATTCATCCAGAACTCAGGAGTCATGTGAAAGTATCGGCCCAGCCGCAGCGCCGTGTCGGCAGAAATTCCCCGCCGCTCATTCACAATCTCGCCAACCCGAGTAGCCGGAACGCCGATTGCAATTGCCAGTGCATTTGCGCTCAGTCCCATCGGGACCAGAAACTCCTCCCGCAGCATCTCTCCAGGGTGAATCGGCGGCAGCCGATGCCTGTATGTCCTGGGAATGGGCTTAGTGGTAGTCGACAATTTCGACCTCGTGCGCATATGGTTCCTCCCATCGAAAGCAAATACGATACTGGTCGTTTACCCGAATGCTGTGCTGGTCGAGCCTGTCTCCCTTAAGGGCCTCAAGCCGGTTTCCTGGTGGAATTGTCAGGTCATTCAGCAATCTCGCCGCATGCAACGCCAAAAGCTTCCGTCCAATGACCCGCTCCAGCCCCGCATAGCGGCGGCTCCGTCCACCATCAAAGATCAGCCTCGCCTCGCGGTCTGCAAAGCCACGGATCATATTTCATAGCATATCACGCTTCGCGTTATACGCTCTCCGTTGAACCAGCCTGACGCGGCAGAGAAAAAAGCGCAGCCGAAGCCGCGCCTTTGTTTTGAACCCATGCTCCAGGCTTAACTTCCGTCCACGCCAGCCCTTCAGTTCCACACCTTCCGCGCGTCGATCGCCTCCACCGAGATCGCCTGGTCCGGCTCCATCTGCCGCATCCGCGTCATAAACTCCTCGGCCTCTTCGCGCGTATCGAACACCACCCGGTTGTACAGCTGTCCGGCTCGAACCTGGTCGCACCGCCACATGGTCTCTGTCATAGCCTTCCCCCTCCAAAGCATCCGATTGAGTTCCAGGTCCTTATGTACAGCCCTGTTGTCCAGCTTTCTGCTCAACAACTCCACTTCGGTTCGCGTCCTCGCTTCTTGACTGGATCAGACCCTTCAGCAGAACTTCAGTTGCGCAGAACCCTCATCTCCATCGTTGCATCCGTTTTTTGTCTCCACCAATGTCTCACGTCCTCGTCCCGAGCAACAGTCCCATCTTGCAAATTCCTGTGGGGAACCATCCCGAATTCCCCCTTACTATCCTTTTTGTCATTCCGCAGCCCTATTGCTTGTCATTCCGCAGCGCAGCGGAGGAATCTGCTTTTCAATTCGCCCTCGCCTCAGTTCCACACATGCTGCAACGGCATCGCCTCAATCTTGAAGATCAGGTCCGGAGAGACCCCGGCCAGTGCGCGCGCAAACTCCCGCGCAGCCTCCTCGCTGCGGAAGAGGTTCTGCTCCTTGATGCTGCCGCCAACCCACTGCTCGCACTTCCAAACCGTCGACTCCGTCATAACGCCCACCTCCGCAACGCTGCCTTCGCCTTTCCTGTTCCCTGATCTCCGTTCCCTGCCTCTAACAGAAGAGCGCCCCAACCGGTCCGGCATCTCGCCGAACTCAACCGGAGCGCCCGTCCTGTTATTAGATGCGTCCTCGACTCGCATCGATCTACTTCGAAACAGCTCTGCGCGAAGTTGTCTTACTTATCGACATCCACGTACTCCGCGTCTATGACACCTTCGTCTTTTTTCTTCTCCTCCTGCGCGCCCGCCGTACCCTCCGCGGTCGCCGTACCCTCTGCCGGGGTCTCTGCCGCGGCCGCCTTGTACAGCGCCTCGGCCAGTTTGTGGCTTGCCGCCGTCAGCTTCTCCTTGGCCGAGTTCATCTCCGAGGTGCCAGGATCGCCTTCCAGGGTCTTTTTTGCCTCTGCCAGCGCAGCCTCAACCTCGACCTTGTCCGCCGCCGCCACCTTTTCGCCGCCGTCCTTGATCATCTTCTCCACGTTGTACACCAGCGAGTCGAGACTGTTGCGCGCCTCTACCTTGTCGCGCTGCTCCTTGTCCTCGGCGGCGTGGGCCTCGGCGTCCTTCGCCATCTGCTCCACCTCTTCTTTGCTTAGACCCGACGAGCTGGTAATCGTGATCTTCGCGTCCTTGTTCGTTGCCTTGTCCTTCGCCGTCACATTCAGGATGCCGTTGGCGTCGATGTCGAACGTCACCTCAATCTGCGGCACGCCGCGCGGGGCCATCGGTATCCCGCCCAGCTTGAACTTGCCCAGTGTCCGGTTCTGCGCCGCCATCGGCCTCTCGCCCTGCATCACATGCACTTCGACTTCGGTCTGGCTGTCCGCCGCCGTGCTGAACGTCTCCGTCTTCTTGGTCGGGATCGTCGTGTTGCGCGCAATCATGCTCGTCGCCACCCCGCCCATCGTCTCAATCGACAGCGTCAGCGGAGTCACATCCAGCAGCAGCAGGTCCTTCACATCGCCCGCCAGCACGCCTGCCTGCACCGCCGCGCCAATTGCCACAACCTCGTCCGGGTTAACCCCCTTGTGCGGTTCCTTGCCGAACAGCTTCTTCACCAGCTCCTGGATCGCCGGCATCCTGGTCTGTCCGCCGACCAGCACTACCTCGTCGATCTTCGACGCATCGATCCCCGCGTCCTTCAGCGCCTGTTTGCACGGCCCAACCGACTTCTGGAGCAGATCGTCCACCATCTGCTCCAGTTGTGGCCGCTTCAGCGTCCGTACCAGGTGCTTCGGCCCGCTTGCATCCGCCGTAATGAACGGCAGGTTGATCTCGCTCTCCTGCGCCGTCGACAGTTCGATCTTCGCCTTCTCCGCTGCGTCGCGCAGCCGTTGCAGCGCCATCTCGTTGCCCTTGGCGTGCAGATCCAGCCCCGTGTCCGCCTTGAACTCGCCAATCAGCCAGTCCACAATCCGCTGGTCAAGATTGTCGCCGCCCAGGTGCGTATCGCCGTTGGTCGACTTCACCTCGATCACGCCTTCGCCGACCTCCAGAATGGAAATGTCGAACGTTCCGCCACCAAAGTCGTACACCGCAATCGTCTCGTCCTTCTTCTTGTCCAGCCCATAGGCCAGCGCCGCTGCGGTCGGCTCATTCACAATACGCTTCACGTCCAGGCCCGCAATCTTGCCCGCGTCCTTGGTCGCCTGCCGCTGCGCATCGTTGAAGTACGCCGGAACGGTAATCACTGCATCCGTCACCGCGCCGCCCAGGTAGTCCTCCGCCGCCTTCTTCAGCTTCTGCAGGATCATCGCCGAGATCTCCGGCGCCGTATACTCCTTACCCTGCGCCACCACGGCCACGTTGTCGCCCTTGGCCACCACCTTGTACGGCACCATCTTCAGCTCGTCGCCCACCTCGTTCAGCCGACGCCCCATGAACCGCTTGATCGAATAAACCGTGTTCTCCGGGTTGGTGATCGCCTGCCGCTTGGCCACCGCGCCCACCAGCCGCTCGCCGCTCTTGGTAAACGCCACAATCGACGGCGTCGTCCGCCCGCCCTCTTCATTCGGGATCACCTTCGGCTCGCCGCCCTCCATCACCGCTACGCAGCTGTTCGTCGTTCCCAGATCGATTCCTATCGTCTTTCCCATAACCTTCCGCTCCTGAACTGCAAATTGACTTCTAAACCCTATAACTCTTCATAAGCTCGTCATTCTGGCGCATCGCCCTGAGGCCGTCATTCTGGCGCAGCCAGAATCTCAGTCGTTGCCCTTGCTTGCTCCTCTTCATCATCCCGACCGCAGTCGAGGAACCCTCGCATTCCGTTCTTGCCTGCAACATCTCCTTCATTCAGATGCTTAAAACCCAACCAACCATACTCAGTCTCACATATGAGTCACTTATTGTCAATTTATATGATGTAATTCATATCGTACTGGATGCACATCGACCCCAAAGATTCCAGGGTGCCCCATTCATGCCGCGTCCATTGCGGCATGGGTGGGATTTCAACCCGTCGATTCCAATTGCCCCCTCATCTCCTCAGGCGTACCATTCCTCCATGCGCACACGGGCTCCCATTGCGCTCCTTCCTCTTGCCTGCCTCCTCGGCTGCGGCTTGCCCTACACCATTCCCACCTCTGCGAACTCGCCATCCACACCCCTCTCCGGCTACTGGCAGTTTCAAACCGGCAACTCGGTTCCCCCGGGGGCCGTTCTGTTCAGCGGCGCATTCCTGAGTCAGGACTCTCGGGTCCTTGGAATCTTCAGCGGCGGCATTCCATGCAGCCCATCCGTCCACTTCTTCACCGGTGCGATCGACTCCTCGGGAAATCTCACTCTCGCCGCGCCCTTCGCCGGGGCACAGCTTCAACTCTCCCCCGACTTCACCTCCGCGACGGGTACAGTCGGTGGTGGGGGAGACCTTTGTCAGATAGCGATGGAAGCCACAGTAACCGGCTCTCAGATCGCCACCGTCCCTGGCGTCCCGCTCACTGGCACCTTCGCCGGTTCGGTCGCAGAGGGCACCGGTTTGTCCGGTGGCCCTCCCAGTGTCAGCTTGGTTCTTACCCAATCCTCCACCCCCCTCACAGGAGGTCTGCTCCCGCTTATCGGCACGCTCACCTTCACTAACGGCAGCTGCATCGTCCAGGCCCCGCTCACCGGCACATTGAACGGATTCTGGATCAACCTCGCCTCGTTCCCTGCTACGGGGACAACGCCTGCGGTCGGCATCGTCGCCGCGACCAATCCCGACGCATCGCAAATTTTGGCAGGAAACATTGGCTTCTTATCCAACCCCTGCTCCTCCGGCTCCTCCTCCATCGACACTTATTTGGGAACCCTCACCCGCCAGTAAGCCGGATTTCGGGTACCCCATTCATTCCGCGTTCTGTGCGGAATGGGTGGGATTTCAACCCATCGATTCCCATTGCCCCGCATCTCCCCCGCGGCGTACCATCGACTCATGAACACTGGGCTTCGTTCCCTGCTTCTGCTTCCGCTGGCCGCGCTCGTGGCCTGCGGCTCGTCCGCGTCATCCGCTCCAGCTGGGGTTACGCCTGTCAGCGGCGATTACGTCCTCAGCGTCACATCGGGAACCAGTGGCGCAACCACTTTTACCGGCGGTCTCAATATCAACGGATCGACCGTAACCGGAGCATTCCAGTTCGGCAATGCATCTTCGGCCTGTAACGGGACTACCATTCCAGTCACCGGCGCCATCAACAGCAGCAATCTGCTCACCCTCACCTCCAGTGTCTTTGCCGGCAACACCGCCACCATCACCATCCAGTTCCCGCTCACCCAGGGCACCACCTACACCTCTAGCGCCAGCGGTACAGTCCAGATCGCCGCCGGGTCCGGTGGGACCAACTGCGCGCTTCTCCTCGCAAACATAGCAGCCATCTACCTCGCACCCTACAACGGCACGTGGACTTCGACCCTCACCAACGGCTCGGTCTCAGGCACAGCGGCCCTCGTCGTAGCCGAACCCATCACCACCGGGACCACGTTCAACCTCAACGCGTCAGGCCAGTTCCCCGCCACCGGCACCCTCTCATTTTCCAGTTCCACCTGCACCATTTCGTCCATCCCCCTCAGCGGGCAGGTCACCGGATATACCCTTCAACTGAATCAGTCTGTCTCCGGGTCGCAAAGCCCAATCATCGTCTCCGCCTCTGAGAGCACAAACCCCGTCACCTTCAACGTGCTCATTCCTAGCGGGTCAACCAGTTCCTGCCCGGCTGGCGCCTACTCCGGCACCATCTCCCAGTAACCCGCACTCCTTTTAGGATCTCTGAATAAGCCACCCTTTTGAAAGGGGGGACTTTAGTCCCGCCGTAAACGGTCTATTTCCAATGCGGCTTTAGCCGCCCGGGGTAAGCTGGCTTGGCAAACTTACCTACGACGCGGTCCCGCCAGGCGCTGTCTCATCCTTCTTCCGCGTCACAAAATACGCCAGCAGAATCAGCGCTCCAACGGCGCCCACCACTGCCTCGGTTCCAGCCAGGCCTCGCGCGCCCCACTTCTCCCCGCCCCATCCGTCCAGCACAAGCATATAAAGCACCGGCACATTCCCGAGCGAGTTGATGATCGAGTACCGCCCGCTCCCGCTCTTTCCCGAACGCCCAAGAAACTCCAGCACCACCGCTGTGAACATCGCATAGCCGGTGCCGATCGTGAACAGATACAACGTCAGTCCCACATAGTAGGTCGACGGCAGCAGCGGCCCCAGCCATAGAACGCCAAGCGCCCCCGCGTTCACCAACCCCACGCTCAGGTAAGCCACCGCCGCTCTGACCCGCGCTGGGATCAGCGTCGCCGCCAGCGACCCGCCGGCCATCAGCAGCGCTCCGCCCAGTCCATTCACCCAGGCCACATGCTCTCCATTCACGCCATACTCCCGGGCCACGCCCGGAAGCAGGCCCACTGCCGCCCCGCTGGACATGGGAAACACTACGACCAGCGAGTACGGAATTGCCCTCCAGCGCAGAAACGTCGCTTTGAACTCGCTCCATACCCTGTGCATGGTCTTGCCGAACCCCGCCTCCACCACCACATCCTGCTTGGGTGTAGCCAGCGCAAACAAGGCTGGAGTCATAATCAGCGCTCCAGCCAGCAGGCCCAGCGTCCCATGCTTCAGCCTCTCGCTCAACATAATCAGTACAAACACAGCCACCGCCCCAAACGCCAGTGACCCGCCCTGATAGAAGCTTCCCGCCACCCTCCGCGACCGCTCCACATGCAGCGTGCCCATCATGCCGCCGCAACTCGACACCACCAGTTGACTGCAGCACGCGCCCAGGAACATCAGCACTATGGCGCTGCGCGAGTCCAGTCGGCTACAGTAGAACGCCGCCGCCGTCAGCACGCCAGCACTCACCGCCCCCAGCAGCAGCCACGTCCGTCTTCGCACCAGAAAATCGGTGATCGGGCTCCACAAAAAATAGATCATCGTCGGCAGAGCTAGCAGACTAATGATGTGGGAGATCCGTCCAATCCCGATCCCTTGCTGCCGCATCAGGTACGACAGCACACCGCCCTGGATCACCCCGTTGGCCAGCACTGCAGAAGGAGCAATCAGCAGCGCATACAGCCACGGTCGCTCTTTCGCCTCCGCCCGCTTCGCCAACGGGAGCAACAGGGCCTCTTCGCCCACCGCCTCGATCTCATTCATCCACAAAATCTACCACGCCGCGCCTGCACCCGACTCCACCTGTTCACCCCCTCCGGCAAAATGCATCCCCACGCCCTCCCCGCTCCTCTATATCCTTGGAGTGGAACCATATTTCTCGACCCTGTAAGAACCTGTCATTCTGCAGTTTGATTTGTCATTCTGACCCTGAGCGCAGTCGAAGGGGAAGAATCCCCGCATTTCGCTCGTAGCGTCGCGGCTTCGCTTATTCTGCAACAGCATCCAACCCAAGCATCACACCCTCTGAACCAAGGAGTCTCCCGCCGCGCATGGCCGCCACCGCCACAGCTCCTCCCGACCTCTCCGCCGAATGCTGCGCCGGCGTCAATCCCTGGCTCATCGCCGCGTCCGTCATGCTCGCCACCTTCATGGAGGTGCTGGACACCGCCATCGCCTCGGTCGCCCTCCCTTACATCGCCGGCTCCCTCTCCGCCACCACCGACGAGGCCACCTGGGTGCTCACCAGCTACCTGGTCGCCAACGCCATCGTCCTCCCCGCCAGCAACTGGTTCTCCCTCAAATTCGGCCGCAAACGCTTCCTCATGTCCTGCGTCGCCATCTTCACTGTGGCCAGCTTCGCCTGCGGCTCCGCGCCCACCCTCGCCTTCATACTCATCGCCCGCATCGTCCAGGGCGCAGGCGGAGGGGCCCTCCAGCCGCTCTCCCAGGCCATCATGCTCGAATCCTTCCCGCCGGCAAAGCGCGGAGCAGCCATGGCCCTCTTCGGCTTTGGGGTCGTCGTCGCGCCCGTCCTTGGCCCCACCCTCGGAGGCTGGCTCACCGACAGCTACTCCTGGCGATACGCCTTCTATATCAATATCCCGGTCGGCATCTTCGCCCTCTTCATGATCAACCGCTTCGTCCACGATCCCAGCTACATCAAGAACGCTCGTGTCCCGGCATTCGACAACCTCGGCTTCGGCGCCCTCGTCGTCTGGACAGGCCTCCTACAGATCATCCTCGACAAAGGTCAGGAGTCCGACTGGTTCGGAGCCACATGGATTCGTTGGTCCTTCTTCTTCCTGCTCACCAGCTTCGCTCTCTTCGTCTGGCACTCCTGGCGCAAGCACGAGCCCATGGTCGATCTCAAGCTGCTTCGGAATCGCAACTACGGTGTCGGATGCCTTCTCATCTTCTTCTTCGGGATCGCCATCTACTCCACCATCGTCGTTCTCCCCCTCTTCTACCAGGAATTGCTCGGCTACACCGCTTTTACCGCCGGCATGGTGGTCGCCCCGCGCGGCCTGGGAACCATCTGCGGCCTGCCCGCCATCGGATACCTCTCCAACAAGGTCGATCCACGCTACCTCCTCACCTGCGGATTTACCATCTTCGGCCTCACCGTGCTCTACTTCGGCAACGCAACCCTCGCCATCTCACCCACCACCCTGCTCATCCCCATCCTCATCACCGGATTCGGCCTCAGCTTTGTCTTCGTCCCCCTCAACATCGCTGCCTATGGCACCCTTCGCGCTCAGGAGATCGGCAACGCCAGTGGACTCTTCAACCTCACCCGCAACATCGGCGGTTCCATCGGAATCTCCATCGCCCAGACCATACTCACCCGCCACACTGCCGCCCATCAGAACGAGATCGTCAACTCCGTTCCGCTCACCGGCCGCGCCTTCCAGAACTCGCTCTCCGCCACCCGCCACGCGCTCACCAACTCCTTCGGCCCAGCCAACACCCTTCATCCCGCCCAGTCCCTCCTCTACAGCGAACTCCATCGCCAGGCAGCCCTGTGGGCCTTCGTCGACGCCTTCCGCTGGCTCTCTCTGCTCAGCTTCCTCTGCCTCGCCATCTCCTGGCTCTTCAAGAAAGTCGAGCCCGGCCATCCTCCCCCCGCCGCCCACTAGGTGTATATTTGCCGTGAGTACTCAGGGCCCATATGAGATACATCGTCCTTCGTCTCCTCGCCATCGCGATAATCGTGTCATTCTTCACTGGCTGTGGCTCAGGTATACCTCTCACTAGATCCTCCTCCGCTACACCAGACCTTACCGGCAATTGGCTCTTTGGGGCAGACATTCCTCCCGCCCAAGCAATATCGTTTCCCATCTACGCGCTCACCGGCGCTATCAACAGCCAAGATGTTAATGTCTCGGCAGTCTTCCGCGCATTAGGTATCTGTATTTCTCCTAGTCAGGACATTGCGTTGACTGGCAGCCAGTCTGCTGATGGATCGGTTACCCTGACCTCCACCAATCTCCCAAACAACGTCGCCACCATTACGCTCAACTTCACCACTCTCTACAACTTCGTGAGCGGCCACGGCACTATCTCCATCTCCGGCTCTGGTCCATGCGCCATCCCATCCACCGCCTTCAGTGGCAATGAGATTCAGTCCGTTACCGGAGCCTACACTGGAACCATCAGTGCCGCGTCAGGCTTCCCGTCCACTGCCACAGGGACAGCTAATCTCACCCAGGAAGTAGCCAATTCCGACGGTCTGTTCCCAGTAATCGGAAGCATAACCATCGCCGGCGCCTCCTGCACCAGCACCTTCTCCTATACAGGTCTCGCGGCCGGTCCCAACATTTCGGCTACCCTCGCCTCCACTTCAGGCCCATCTGCCACCGGAGTTGTCACCGGAACCATCAATGCTGGTGTCATCGGGCCTTATCTCACCCTAAGCATCAACATTCTCAGCTCCGGATGTAATAACGGCGCCTTCAACGCAACCCTCAATAGTCAGTAGCCGCACACGCAAGCTCGTCCGTATCCGTTCTGTTGGTTAAGGGGCCTGTCGTAGTGTGCAACAATCAGCAATAATTCTCCAAATAATCTCCCCGTCCATCCCCAAATCCCCTCCCCACTCGCGTAATATCTCTTCCATCCCAGGGCCGGGAACATAAAATTCCGCTCTCACGAAAGGACCACCGCATGTCCAACCCCTTCGTCCATCTCGAACTCTCCACCCCGGACGCCGCCAAGGCCAAGGCCTTCTACTCCGAACTCTTCGGCTGGACCTTCACCGATAACGACATGGGCCCCATGGGCGTCTACTCCACCTTCAAGCCCGACTCCGGCCCCGGCGGAGGCCTCTTCTCCTCGCCCGGAATGCCCACCCACTGGCTCGCCTACGTCGGCGTCGAAGACATCAATGCCGCCACCGAAAAAGCCAAGTCCCTCGGTGCCACCGTCCATATGGGCCCTCACGAGATCCCCAACATCGGCTGGATGACCATCCTCTTCGACCCCACCGGCGCCGCCATCGCCATCTTCCAAGCCAAGTCCGCCTGACAATCCACGCAACTGGTCATATCATTGGGTGCCCCATTCATGCCGCGTTCTATGCGGCATGGGTGGGGTATTGTTCGCGGTAGCGAACGACCATAGATTTACCTTGCCGTTGCTTGTCATTCTGAACGCAGTGAAGAATCCCCGCATTTGCCTGTTCCCTGTTCCCTGTTCTCCCCCCGCGCTACACTACCTCTCAGGTTCGTCTCATGATCCGCCACCTCGCTCTCGTCCTCGTTCTGCTCGCCCTCGCCGCGCCCCTCCGCGCCCAGCAAGGCGATTCCGACCTCACCCAGACTGAGATCGACCAGGTCCGTGAGGCCCGCTACTACCCCGCCGACTGCGTCCTTCTCTTCGTCAAGTTCCTCGACCTCCGCGCTCAGGAACTGCACGACCTCTACGCCCATCCCCGCCGTCCCGGCCGCGAGCAGGACACCCACGACCTCATCCAGCAGTTCACCTCCATCACCGACCAGCTATCCGACAACCTCGACGAGTACGGCCCACGCCACATCGACCTCCGCAAAGCCCTGCCCAAGATCCTCACCGCCATCGACCGCTGGACTGCGGACCTCAACGCCCTCCCCGACAACAACGCCTACACCGTCACCCGCAAGCTCGCCCTCGAGTCTCTGCGCGACCTCCGCGAGTCCACCACCCAGCTCGCCGCCGATCAGGAGGCATGGTTCAAGGCCCATCCCCCAGGCAAATCCCCCGACGACAAAAACGGCCCCATCGACATCCCCCGCTAATCGCCCCGCGAATCCCCGTCGCCCGTCATTCTGAACCTTCGGTTCAGAATCTCAGTCGCTGTCTGTTTTTGTTTGTCATTCCGCAGCGCAGCGTAGGAACCTGCTTCTGCCGTTGCTTGTTCTCGCTCGCCATCCCCCATCCGCCCTACCACGCGTGGAAGAACCCATCCCGCTGCATCACCCGCACTTCCACCCCAAACAACTCGCTCAGCACCCGCGCAGTCAATAATTCCTCCTTCGCACCATCCGCCACAATCCGCCCCTCCCGCATCAGGATCACCCGTCCAATCTCCGGCAGAATGTCTGCAATGTGGTGCGTGATCATCAGAATCCCCATCCCCTGCTGCGCCAGCCTCCGCAACATCGCGCGCAGCCCTTGCTGCGCCGCAATATCCAGCGCGTTCGACGGCTCATCCAGCAGCAGCATCTGATTGCTCGCGCCAGAATCGGCGCCCTCGTTCAAAGAGCTTACCCCCGACCCCACCAGCGCCCGCCCAATCATCACCCTCCTTTGTTCCCCCGCAGACATCTCTCCCACCAGCTTCTCTGCGATCCCCACCGCCCCAACCAGCTCCAGCACCTCCTCCGCCCTCGCCCGCATCGCGGCTGTCACCGCTAAATTCGGCCACAGCGTCGAGCTGGAGAAGAACCCCGTCAACACCGCATCCCGTCCCGTCGTCCGCAGCGTCGCCCTGCCCGGCAGCTCCGTCCGAAACCACCCCCAACCGCCGTTTCAAGTCGGTCAGGTCCCATCGCTCGCGCCCGAAGAGGCTCACCCGCGTCCCCTCCTGCGCCAGCGGATAGCACTCGCACGTCATGGTCTTGATCAGCGTCGACTTGCCGCATCCATTCGGCCCCAGTATGGCAATCTGTTCGCCCGTCTCCACCCGCAGGTTGATCCCGTGCAGCACCGTCCGCCCGCCGCGCGCTACATGAACATCCACCAGTTCCAGAAAAGGCTGCATCCCCTCCAGAATAATCGCTCCCTCCTCATCCTCATCATCCCGCCCCTTTATAATCGACCCCAACCGTGCCCTCCCACGACAACCCGATCGCGCACTTCCGCCGCCGCCCGCATCGCGTCCGCGCTCCTTCTCATCCTCGCTCTCCTCTGGTGCGTCTACTGGTTCGTCCACGCAGGTCACTACTGGGAGGACGACGCCTACATCCATCTCGAGTTCGCCCGTAGCCTTGCCGCAGGCCGCGGCTTCGCCTTCAACGGCCACGTCGTCGCCGGTGACACCGCTCCACTCTGGGTCTTTCTTCTCGCCGCAAGCCATGCCCTCATCCCTAACTGGCTGGTCGCGGGCAAATTCCTCACTGTCCTCGGCGCGGTTCTCGGGCTCACCGGTGCCTATGCCTTCGCCCGACGCCTCGCCGCCTCCATCCTTCCGCCGGGCGCAACCGCAACACTCTTCCCCGCCGCGCTTGTCCTGCTCCTCGTAGCCAACCCCTACTTCTGCTACTGGGCCTTCTCTGGAATGGAATCCGTCGCTGCCTCCGGCCTTGCCTTCTTTGCCGTCCTGGCCGCCACCCGCCAGCGCCCCACACTAAAGTCATTTCATGCCGCATCCCTGCTCGCCGGCATCGCTCCCCTCTTGCGGCCGGAGATGTTCTTCCTCTCCGCTCTCCTCGTTCTTCCTCTCGTCGGCCAGGGTCGCCATCTCCCCGGCAACCCAAACTCACCCTCCAATCGGATTGCCCTCGTCACCGGCCTCTTCCTCGCTCGCTGCCCCGATTACGCTCTGGGCCCTCTACTCGCTGCACGCCTTCGGACATCTCCTGCCCAACACCAATGCCGCCAAGCGCGCCGGGCCCGCCGACTCGGTCCTGCGCCATCTCCTCTCCATCTACTCAGCCGGATTCCCTCTCATCCTCTGCGGTCTTATCGCAGGCATCCTCTATCTCCTTCTGCGTCCCGCCGCCGTCCGCCGCTCCCTCCACAGGGCCGTCGCCTCCGCCTTTCATCGTTCCTCCGGCCCCACGCCCACCGCCTCGCGGCCCTCCCCTGGCCTTCCTCTTTCCGGCTGGGTCTTCCTCCTCTGGCCGTCCATCGCGACCCTCTTCTACATCGCCAACCATACCTACGTCCAGAC
Organism: uncultured Acidobacteriaceae bacterium; assembly: GCA_963799175.1. Classification (GTDB taxonomy): domain Bacteria; phylum Acidobacteriota; class Terriglobia; order Terriglobales; family Acidobacteriaceae; genus Edaphobacter. The sequence goes on from CAWCWC010000014.1 coordinate 251,906, forward strand.
CCGCTACATCCTGCTCACCGCTCCCGGCCTCACCATCGTCATTCTGCTGCTCATCTTCGCCGCCTCTCCACGCACTGGCAGAATCCTCTATATCGCCGCGCTCGCCGCAGCCCTCGCCGTCAGCCTGGTCGAAGCCCGGCCCTTTATACGCAACAAAGAGTTCAACTGCCAGATCACCCAGGACCTCGCCCTCTATATACGCGACCGCCTCCCGCCGGACGCGCCCGTTGCCGCTTACTCCATCGGCCAGATCGCCTTCGCCTCCCAGCACCCCCTCATCGACATCAGCGGAATCACTCGCCCAGGGGCCGTCCCGTTCCTCACCGTTCCGCCCCAGGCCATGCTGCAGTGGGCCCGCTCCCAGGGCGCGCAATACTACGTCTCCAGTCTTCAGCCCATGCCCGAAGCCGCCCTCGTATACACCGGCAACATCAGGTTCGCTGCCTGGACAGTCCACACCGCGCTCTATTCCACATCCTCCCCAGTCAACCTCTGGAAGCTCCCTCCCTCCCCCACCCCCAACCGCTGAAAGATCGCTATCGTTCCCGTTCGTCATTCTGGCCGGAGCACAGCCCCGTAGAGAATTGTCATTCTGCCCCTGGGCGTAGCCGAAGGGGAAGAATCCCCGCATTTGTTTTCGCTCGTCATTCTGGCGCAGCCAGAATCTCTGTCGTTGTCTGTTGTTCGCAGTCGTCCTGAGCAGAGCGACTCATAGCCTCATCGTGGGTCACGCAGTCGAAGGACCCCGGCGAAACATGTACCGCCTCTGCCGTCCGGCCCTTTCTGCCACACACTCGCCTTTGTCCTCGTCCCAAATACTTCTCATCGGCAGAGTAATCGGGACACAGAGAAGCCAGCACGCAGCCGGGCCTTCACCTGCATTCGTCAATCCAAATCAAGGGTCGCCCTACGTCGTAACTTCCACCCCGCGCCAGAATGCCACATGGTGCTTCACGCTGCGCGCCACGGGCTTCGGATCGGGGTAGTACCAGGCCGCATCCGGGTTCTCCTGCCCGTCCACCACCAGCGTGTAGTACCGCGCCTGCCCCCAGGTGTTGCTCGATGTCGTCGAACTGGCCCGGAAATACTCCCGGTTCATCGATTCGTCGGGAAAGTAAATAGTCCCATCAACCGTCTCAACCTTCTCGCTTTCGGCCAGGGTCTGACCATTCCATACTGCCTTAGCCATAGACTAATCCTGCATTCTTTTCAATATGTTACAGCACCAACAGAGACTACCCGCCAGCCGCCGTGAGCCCCTTGGCTCAAATACTTGCCTCCGTCTTTGTAACAGAATTGACACGAAAACGAAAGCCCACCCCTTCGTCGGCAGGTCGGATGCAATCGACGGTGCGGTCCGCTCTCCGATTCCTCCTCGTCCGCAATCGATAAGCTAGTGCCCTGAGTCATTGATTCGTTACGCAAACCAAGGGCCAATGGCCCGCTCTATACCAGCCTAGGCCGTAGGCCTAGGGTAACGTTCAGTACAAAGACCAAGGGCTGAATGCCCGACCTATTACTGCAACGAACTATTAACTCAGCACACTAGCTGGTCATTGTCCAGTATGCAAACCGCGGCTCCAGTGATCGGGGTTTCACGTTTTGAGGCGTGTGCAACAGCTATAGACAGGGAACAATCCACTTCAATAACGCGAGTGTGGAACCAGAGTAGGTATAGCCAGGGGCAATCCTTCCCAGTTGCTTGTTCCTCAAGAAAAGCAACCGTCTATGATCTTCGCTTGGGCGCTGTTACTCTGGTCCCGCTCTAAAGCTCATAAGAACAGTTCTTTCCGGTTGGAACTCGGATCGCTCAGCTCCTGGTAATCCTCAGTGTGTAACCAAAAAGGGGTATCTTGGTGACTTCCGTGTACTGCGATAGGGATTGAATTCTGGTGTAGACTTTAGTTGTTCCCTGTACGACGGTTCGTGCCCAGGAGTTGCCGCAACCATGAAAACGTCTCGCGGTTCAGACGAATCGCTCCGCTGCTCCTTTTGCCATAAATCGCAGGATGCAGTGGCGAAACTCATCTCGTCTCCCTCCGACTATCCCCGGGCTTACATCTGCGACGAGTGCGTGGGAGTGTGCAACTCGATTCTGGAGGACGACCGGGGCGAGTCGCTGCCGGGAACCTCGCCGGCGCAGCTCCTCAAGCCGCAAGAGGTCAAGGCGTTTCTGGATGAATACGTAATTGGGCAGGAACAGACCAAGAAGAAGCTCGCGGTGGCTGTCTACAACCACTATAAGCGCATCCAGATGAACAAGACGCGCAGCAACGATGTGGAGCTGACAAAGTCGAATATCCTGCTGGTGGGCCCAACCGGTTCGGGCAAGACGCTGCTGGCGCAGACGCTCGCCAAGATGCTGGATGTGCCCTTCGCCATTGTGGACGCAACCACGCTGACCGAAGCCGGGTACGTGGGCGAGGACGTCGAAAATATCATTCTGAAACTGCTGCAGGCGGCCGAGGGAGACGTGACCCGCGCGCAGAGCGGAATTATTTATATCGACGAGATCGACAAGATCGGACGCAAGGACGAGAACCCTTCCATTACGCGCGATGTCTCGGGCGAGGGCGTGCAGCAGGCGCTGCTGAAGATTCTTGAAGGGACGGTTGCCAATGTGCCGCCGCAGGGTGGGCGCAAGCATCCGCACCAGGAGTTTACCGCGGTAGACACTACCAACATTTTGTTCATCTGCGGCGGCGCCTTTGTTGGGCTGGAGAAGGTGATCGGGCGGCGCATCGGCAAGAAGTCCCTTGGCTTCCGCGCCATTGCGGACCCCGATACCAAGGAAGGCGATGTAACGCCGATCAGGGCGCAGCGGGACGGCGAATTGCTGCGCCAGGCAGAGCCACAGGACCTGCTGAAGTATGGGCTGATCCCGGAGTTTGTGGGCCGGCTGCCGGTGCTCGGCATTCTGGACGAGCTGGATGAGTCCGCGCTGATCGAGATCCTGACCAAGCCGAAGAACGCGATCCTCAAGCAGTATGCCAGACTGTTCGACTACGAGGGCGTGAAGGTGACCTTCTCCGACGACGCCGCCAAGGAGATTGCGCGCGAGGCGTTGCAACGTAAGGTAGGCGCGCGCGGGCTGCGCATGATCCTGGAAGAACTGATGCTGGACCTGATGTACTATGTGCCCGGCAACAAGAAGGCCGGCGACCTGACGATCACAGCTGAGATGGTGAAGAAGCACAGTCTGACCCTGATGACTTTGCTGGAAAAGGCTGGATAAGGCAGCGCTGGCGCAGGCTTTCGCCTGTCTCTTCCTCGCAATGGTTGTACTCAGTGGGCGCGCGGCTCTTCTCAGTGCCCCAACCAAAAACAGGCAACAGCATAGGTGAGACTCTGCCCTTCTACGCGCCCAGCGCAGAAATAAGGCTTGGTTGGCGCTTTGCTCCTAACCGCCGGTTTGCGCCGTCGCATCCCGTATGGTTAGGGCGAGCGTGCGCGGTTTGTCGCTGAGTTACCAAAGGGTGTGGGGACGAATCGGCGCACAAGCATTACAATCACCTGAAGCGCGATCCGCGGATTCATCCCGGGCAGCGAACGGCACGTCTTATGGAGAAAGCCATGGCTAACCAGACCAAGACCGTTTTGACCGGCGAAGCCCGGAAGCTGCCTATGATGCCGATCCGGGACATGGTCATCTTCCCCCATATGATGACTCCGTTTGTGGTGGGACGGGCGTCGAGTGTACGCGCGCTGGAGGAAGCGTTGACTGGCGACCGCAAGATTTTTCTCGCCACCCAGCACGACGCTTCGGTCGACGAACCCAGCGCGGACGACATCTACCAGACAGGAACGATCGGCAATATCGTGCAGCGAGTGCGTATGCCCGACGGCAACATCAAAGTGCTCGTGGAGGGAATGGAACGGGCGCGCTCGGTCGAGGTATGCGACGATGACGGGTTCTTCGTCGCCACGGTGCGCACCGGCAAAACCAGTCTGGAGATGACGCCGCAGGTGGAACAACTGATGCAGCGCGTACACACGCTCTTCGAGCAATATGTGAAGCTGCAGCAGTCTTTGAACCACGAGACCATGGCGGCCAGCGTTCGCATGGACGAGCCGGCCAAGCTGGCCGACACCATTGCCGCGAACCTGCAGCTTTCCATCGACGAGAAGCAGCAGTTGCTGGAAGTCTTCGACCCGGAGACGCGCCTGGCGCGCGTGGGCGATGTGCTTGACGTGGCAATCGAAAAATTGAATATGGACCGTACCATCCAGTCGCGCGTCAAGCGGCAGATGGAGAAAGCGCAGAAAGAGTACTACCTGAACGAGAAGATCAAGGCAATCCAGAAGGAGCTGGGCCGCGGCGAAAAATCCGAGTTCGACGAGTTGAAGAAGAAGATCGAGACCGCGGGTATGCCCAAGGATGTGGTCGAAAAATCCTTGCAGGAGCTGCGCAAGCTGGAGGCGATGCCGCCCATGTCGGCCGAATCCACCGTCTCGCGCAACTATCTCGACTGGCTGTTGGCGGTGCCGTGGAAGAAACGGTCCAAGGAGATTCGCTCCATTGAGCACGCTGAGACAATCCTCAATTCCGACCACTATGGCCTGGAGAAGATCAAGGAGCGCATCCTCGAATTCCTCGCGGTACGCCAGTTGGTGAAGAACCCTAAGGGGTCGATCCTCTGCTTTGTCGGGCCTCCCGGCGTGGGCAAAACCAGCCTGGGAATGTCCATCGCCAAGGCCACGGGCAGAAAGTTTGTGCGCCTCAGCCTAGGTGGCGTGCGCGATGAGGCGGAGATTCGCGGTCATCGAAGGACGTATATCGGCGCGTTGCCTGGACAGATTATCCAGTCCATGAAGAAGGCGGGGACCAAGAACCCGGTCTTCATGCTGGACGAGATCGACAAGATGGCTTCGGACTTCCGGGGCGACCCGGCGAGTGCACTGCTGGAAGTCCTGGATCCGGAACAGAATGGGTCGTTCCAAGACCACTATCTGGATGTCGAGTACGACCTGTCCAGCGTCTTGTTTGTGGCCACGGCGAATGTGCTTCATACCATCCCCAGCGCGTTGCAGGACCGCATGGAAATCCTGCGGCTGCATGGGTACACCGAGCTGGAGAAGATGGAGATCGCCAAGCAGTATCTGGTGCGCAAACAGCGCGAGGCCACGGGGCTGACCGAGGAGCAGATCGTCTTCGAGGACGACGCGCTGCGTGCCATCATTCGCGGATATACCCGCGAGGCCGGGGTACGCAATCTGGAACGTGAGATCGGCAATGTGTGCCGCAAGGTGGCGCGCAAGGTGGTGGAGAGCGGGGCGAAACATCGTGAGATGTTGACCGGCGAGAACCTTGCCGATCTGTTGGGCGTGGCTAAGTTCCGTGACTCGCAGGCGCATGAGAAGAGCGAGATTGGTCTGGTGACCGGGCTGGCCTGGACGGAGGTCGGCGGCACGCTGTTGCAGACCGAGGTGCAGGTGCTGGACGGCAAGGGCAAGCTGACGACCACCGGGCAACTGGGCGAGGTGATGCAGGAGTCGGCGCAGGCCGCGCTCAGTTACATCCGCTCGCGGGCGCAGCATCTTGGCCTTGGTAAGGAGTTCTATCGGCATGTGGACATCCATGTGCATGTTCCGGAGGGCGCGATCCCGAAGGACGGTCCGTCGGCGGGCATTACGCTGGCCACTGGACTGGCCAGCGCGCTCACCAAGATCAAGGTGCGGCGCGATATCGCGATGACCGGCGAGATTACCCTGCGCGGCAAAGTGCTGGCCATCGGCGGCCTCAAGGAGAAGTTGCTGGCGGCGCACCGCGCGGGAATCTTCGAGGTGATTGTTCCCGCGGACAATCGCAAGGACATGGCCGATATGCCGGAGTTGCTGAAGACCGAGATGAAGCTGCACTTTGTCGAACAGATGGACGAAGTGCTGCAGATCGCTTTGGAAGAGAAACTCCCCGAACTGAAAGAAGAGACCCTTGAAGTGCTGGCCGCGGCGATGCCGCCGATGATTCCGGCATCGCAACCGATCGCGCCGCAGTAGATCCATTCACTGTTGCAGGTTTTCCATGAAATGCAGAAGGAGCGCCGTTACGTTGGCGCTCCATTTTTGCGTGAGCCGACGATGTCCTTCCCTGCTTCGTGTTATCTGCGACCTCCGGCGATCGAGGGGATGAGCATGACCTCGTCGCCATCCTGAAAGGCGTAGGCGTCGCCGCCCAGGAAGCGGATGTCTTCGTCGTTGATGTAGATGTTGATGAACTTGCGCAGCTTGCCGTTTTCGTCTTTGATCTGCGTGGCCAGCGCGGGGAAGGTCCGGTCGAGCTCGGCCAGCAGCGCGGGAAGGTTCGCGGCGGTCGAGTCGAATTGTTTGCGGCCATCGGTGTGGCGCGTGAAGGCGGTGGGAAGGACAATCTGGATGGACATCGTGGCTCCTGATTTTGTTTCAATTCCTGGACAATGTTTTCTAGTCAGCTATCAGCGAGTCTATGAGCTATGTGCTCTTTGTATCCATCTTAGTTTGCGGTGACGAGTTCAGATTCGGCGTCGAGCGAACGCAGCAGCTCGTCGAAGTCGGCCAGGCGCGGGCGTATGGCGCGGGTATCGAGGTGGTCGAAGCGGCCACTGAGCGCGTCGGTGGTCTTCAGGCCGTTGCCGGTGATGCAGACGACGGTGGTCTCGTCCTTTGCGATGCGCCCTTCGGCGTAGAGGCGCGCGGTGACGGCGGTGGTAACGCCGCCGGCAGTCTCGGTAAAGATGCCTTCGGTCTCGGCGAGCTCCTGGATACCGGAGACGATCTCCACGTCCGAGACGTCCTCGGCCCAGCCTCCGTCTTCGAGAATCATCTTCGCCGCAGCCGCGCCGTCGGCCGGGTTGCCGATGGCCAGCGAACGCGCAATGGTGTTGGGCTTCTGCGGCATGATCTCGTCCACGCCGTCCTGCACCGCGACCGAGATCGGCGAGCAGCCCGTGGCCTGCGCTCCGAAGAAGCGCACGGGGCGGGTGGGCTTCTTCACCAGGCCCAGGAAGATCAGCTCCTGAAAGGCCTTGCGAATCTTGCGGATCAGGCTGCCGCCGGCCATGGGGACGACGACGTTCTCCGGCAATCGCCAGCCCAGTTGCTCGGCGATCTCGTAGCCGACGGTCTTCGATCCCTCGGCGTAGTAGGGGCGCAGGTTGACGTTGACGAAGCCCCAGTTGTACTCGTCGGCGATCTGCGTGCAGAGGCGGTTGACGTGGTCGTAGTTGCCGTCGATGCGGATAAGGCGCGCGCCATAGACCAGCGTGTTCAGGATCTTTGCAGGCTCCAGGTCGGCGGGAACCAGAATGCATGGCCTTCAGGCCCAGGCGTGCGGCCTGCGCGGCCACTGAGTTGGCCAGGTTGCCAGTGGACGAGCAGCCAACCGTCTCGAAACCGAACTTCTGCGCGTTGGCCAGCGCAACCGCAACCACGCGGTCCTTGAAGCTGAGCGTCGGGAAGCACACCGCGTCATTCTTGACGTAAAGGCTGGCCGCGCCGATGCGCTTGCCCAGGCGGCTGGCATGGACCAGCGGCGTGAAGCCGACGGGAAGGTCGGGCTGAAAGCCCTCTGGAACTGGCAGCATGCGGGCGTAACGCCAGATGCTGGCCGGGCCGCGCGCGATCGAGTCGCGGGTGAAGACGCCCTTGGCGGAAAGCAGGTCGTAGACGACCTCCAGCGGGGCGATGCAGTCGGGACAGGCTGAGAGCGGCTGATTGCCGAAGCGCTTGCCGCACTCGTTGCAGGCGAGCTCGTAGTGCGGATAAGGTATAGTTCATCGGACTCTCTCCGAGCGGGAGAGGAGCGATGGCTGAAACCTGTCTCTGCTGGATGCGCCGCGAAATCGGAGGGAGGAGAGTTGCGGCGGCGGCGGGATGCGGGTGTGACCCGCAGACTGCGTGCTCCGAATCTCATGTTCCCTGCGGCTTTTACGGCCATCCAGGAGAGAGTTGACACCGGTACGAGGTGTTCTGTCCGGTTGTCGTGGCGTCTCAGGGCTCGTCCCTCAACCACTCTGCATGAAATTCAAATCTGCGTGTGAGGCAGACTGGAATATCACCTTTGTAGCATAGTGTGACCATGGACACAAGTTTGGGGTGGGCACCCGGCTCTATAACTCAGGAGACTAGTCGTGGGCGGGAGGGGGCGGAGGCGCGGTGGAAGATGGGACGGGCTTGCCGTCGGCGGTGTTCGGCTCCATCAGCTCGACGCGTGTGCCGTCGGGATCGAAGAGGCTGAGCTGGCGCTTGCCGTTGTGGCCGACGTGCCCGGTGCCCAGCGGCTGGCCGATGCTCTTGATGGCGGGGCGGGTCTGCAGGGATGCGATGGCAGCGGCCAGATCCGGCACAAGGAGTGCGACGTGGTTGCTGGTGCCGTAGGTTGCGGGCAGGGTGCGATAGAGCATCAGCTCGACGTAGTCGGTTCCATCGGGGACGCGCATGTTGATCCAACTGAGCTGGGTGGGGCTGCCGCTGCCGCGCCAGAACTCCTGGAAGCCGAGGATGTTGCCGTAGAAGTCGAGGGCGCGCTGGGTGTTTCCCACCAGGAAGCCGGCGTGGTAGATGCGGTCGGAGACGCGTGTGGGCGACAGGAACTTGCCCGCTCCCTGGGCCTCGACGCTGCTGGGCTGCGGCTGGGAGAACTCGATCTGGGTGCCGTCGGGGTCGTTGACGGAGAAGACCAGGTCGCCGGTGCCGGTGCGGCTGGCGCGCGGTGGGACGGCGATGCCCTTGGAGGCCAGATAGGCGCGCATCTGCTCCACATCATCGGTGAGGAAGCAGAGGTGGCTCATGAAGTTTTTGGGGTCGGCTTGCGCAGGACGGTCGCTGAGAAGCTCGACGTACTGATGGTCGTTGACCTTGAGAAAGGCGACGCTGGTGTCGGTGGAGTTTGGCTTCTTGCGGTCGTAGGAGACGTCGAGGCCGAGCAGGTCGTGCCAGAAGACCATGGCCTTGGGCATGTCGGAGACGTAGTATGCAACGTGCGAGATGCCCGTGATGCGCGGGCGGGTTGGCGCAGTCTGCGCAAGGCAAGAGGAGGCGAGGAGAAGAATGGCGGCGATGAAGCGGAGACGGAAGGGATGGCTCATTAGATTCTGGACACTCGAATGTGGGATCTCTGGAATGAGGATTCTCAGGCAGCGCGGACGCGTTCGACAGCGAGGCGGAGGCCCATGGCCTTGAGGATTGCGGCGAGGCTGCTGAGGGCGGGGTTTCCTTCCTCGGACAATGTGCGATAGAGCTGGGTTGGATTGAGGTTGGCCTTTTCAGCTATGCTCTGCACACCGCCAAAGGCCTTTGTCATTTGACGCAGGGCAATCAGGAGTTCCGCCTGCTCGCCGTCTTCGAGGATGTTGTTGAGCAGTTCGAGCGCATAGGCGGGGTCTTGCTGGAATAGCTCGGCCATCGATTCGTCATGGGACCGGTCCCTCATTATTCGGCCCTCCTTTGCCAATCCTGCCAGTATTCGCAGGCGCGTGAAATATCCGCTTGCTGGGTCCGTTTGTCACCAGCGCAGAGCAGCAGGACCACCTGAGTGCCTGCCAGTGCGTAGTAAACGCGGTATCCGGGCCCAACATCAACCCGCAGTTCCCAGACTCCTTCGCGGCAGAATTTGTGGTCGCCGAAGTTTCCCAGCTCGATCCGGTTGATACGACGGTCGATGGCTATCCGGGCCTTCGTGTCGCGGAGCTTGCGGTGCCAGTCCAGATAAACGTCTCTTTGTTCTGGGGTGAGGTAGTGGCGGATTTCATACACGATCAAGGATCGTTTATAAACGAATTTATGTCAAGACATATTAGTCAACAACAAGCCCACATCTCGAAGCGAAGATGTGGGGCAGCCGATTTGGTGGCACAACGGTTTCTATCTCCACATGAAGTAGAAGCCGGGGGCCTGGTCGAGGAGTTTGGAGGGGTTGGGGAAGATTTCGTCGGAGTCGTCGGAGAGCAGGGCGAGGAGGCCTTTCTTGTCGGCGGCGGGGCGTTCGATGGTGGGCTCGCCACTGATGCCGACCGAGCTGGCGGTGTCCATCAGCGCGACGCGGAAGCCTCCGATCTTGTCGATGAGGCCGAGCGGCAGCGACTGCTGGCCGGTCCAGACCTGGCCGGTGGCCAGCGGGCGGATCTTGTCGTCGGTGGTGTGGCGGCCGGTGGCGACGTCGTGGATGAACTGCCCGTACATGTTGTCCACCACGGACTGGAAGTAGGCCTGCTCCTCGGGGGTCATATCGCGCGTGGGGTCGCCCGCGTCCTTCAGCGTGCCGGCGTGGATGACGACGTTCTTCATCTTGGCCCACTTCAGCAGGTCGCCGTAGTTGGTCCATTCCATGATGACGCCGATGGAACCGACCACGGAGGCGTTGTTGGCGTAGATCTTGTCGCATCCGCTGGCGATGTAGTAGGCGCCGGATGCGCCGACCGACTCGACCGAGGCGATGATCTTCTTGTTCTTGTCGTGACGGACGCTGAGGACTTCGTTGTAGATCTCCTGGCTGGCCGCGGCGCCGCCGCCTGGCGAGTCGATGTGCAAAATGATGGCCTTGACCGAGGAGTCGTCGCCGAACTTGCGGATCTGGGTGTCGATCTTGTCGGCGTCGAGTATGGCGCCGTCGATGTCGATGACGCCGATGCGGGAGCCGCCGAGGCCGTCGATGGTGGCGGAGGAGTCGCCGCTGACGCTCTTGACGATGCCCCAGACCATGAAGGTGAGCAAGAGAACGACGCCAGCCAGAGAGCCTCCGATAATGGCCACCCAGAACCAGGCCGAGTGACGGGGGCGCGGAGGCTGGCCGTACATGGCATACGGCGTGGCCTGTGCGTAAGGCGGAGCGTAGGCGTAGGGTGGGGTGACGGGCGGCGGCGGAGCGGTAGAGGCTGGCGGCGGGGTGGGAATATCTTCCGGCATAGTTTGCAGTTTAGACTATTTATTCCCTGCCATTGCGGAGAACTTTATGCTGCACAGGCGGCAAACTCCGTGGATGCCGGTCTGGTTCGAAAAAAAATGGCAGTCGCGGAGTGCGGATTTTGCGGCTAAGCTGGTTGCAGTACCGTCCATAGAGTGCAGCAGGAACAAACGGGTCTGCCGCAGTGCGCAGCCTGCGCCGTAGCCGCGTGCAGCATGTATGCGGAACGGCAACCCTGGGGAATGATGGCGACTCCGCAGTTGAGCATCGTGATTCCGGCGTACAACGAGAGCGCGCGCATCGAGCGGACGCTGCAGCGGGTGATGGCGTGCGTCGAGCGGCAGGGATGGGATGCCGAGGTGCTGGTGGTGGACGACGGCTCGCGCGGACGCGACGGTGGAGATTGTGCGTCGCTGGATGGAGCGGGAGCCGCGGCTGTACCTGGTGCAGAACGATGGCAACCGGGGCAAGGGCTATAGCGTGCGCAACGGGCTGCTGCAGGCCGCGGGCGAGGTGGTGATGTTTACCGACGCGGACCTGTCGGCGCCGATGGAAGAGGCGGAGCGGCTGATGGCGGCGATTGCCGGAGGGCGCGGACGTGGCGATCGGGTCGCGCTGGATGGACCGCACGCGGCAGACGATCGCATCAGCCGCTGTATCGCAGGTTCTTCGGGCGATGCTTCAACTGGGTGACGCGCACGGTGATGGGGCTTCCCTTCAAGGACACGCAGTGCGGGTTCAAGGCGTTCAAGCGCGACGGCGGCGCAGGTGATCTTCCGGCTGCAGCGGATCGAGCGCTGGGGGTTCGACCCGGAGATTCTGTTCATCGCGCGCAAGCTGGGATACACGATCCGCGAGGTCCCGGTGACCTGGGGACACGACGAGCGCAGCCGGATGAGCTATCTGAAGGACGGCATGAAGATGCTGGAGGAGATGGCGGCGATCCGGGGCAACTCGATTGCCGGGCGGTATGATCGCGACATCGCGACGCTGAAGGACACCAGCACCATGGTGACCGCACCGGTGAAGCAGGAGAAGGCCAGCCCCAGCGCATAGGTGGAGGGTCAGGGGGCTGGAGTTGCGGTGCGGGGGGTGTAAGGCTCCACGGCGAGCAGGGTAGAGAGCATGGAGCGCTCGCCATCGGTGAACTGTGCGCGGAAGGCGGGGGAGCTGAGGGTCAACTGGCGCTGTTCGGGGGGCATCTCGCGCAGGTCGAGGATGACGCGGGCCACGACGCGCCTGCGGGCCGGAGGAAGCAAGCCCCACTGCTGCACGGCGTCGCGGTATTGCTGACGCTGGGGCAGGCTGAGGCGCTCCAGGGCTTCGTTGCGGTCGAGCATGCGGTTGCGCTGTTGCGGATCCATGCTGTAAAGCTGGCCTAGCTCATTGAGTTCGTGCTGCTGGAGCTGCGGAGCGAGCTCGCGAAATCCTGGCTCGTTTTGCAGGGCTTTCTGCATTTCCGGGAGCGAGAGATTGCTGTGGTTGCCCATCCACTGCTGTAGATGTTCCTGGTTCTCGGCGGGTCTGGCGGCGATACTCGCGCCGGGCCGGACGGCGGCATTGGGTTGCGCGCGCTGGGCCTTGGGAGCGGGCGGCGGCGGTGCGGATTTGGGTGCGCGAGCGAACACCGGCGCAGAGGCAAACAGCAGAACAAATGCCGCGCCAAGAAAGAGCCGGAATGGAAGATGCAATTTCATGATGAGTACAGACAGCCTGGTGACGCCACTGCAGGGCTTGGTGGACGATCGACCGATAGGCGATGTTCTGCGGGTGAAGTTCTTCCGGATGGGACAGAGCTTCGATTCACGCTCGGACTCGCTAGGTTCCCTGCTGTGACGAAGTCTACCGCTCTGGACGATAATCGCAAAGTCATTTTTTCAAACTACTTTTCAACCTCCTGAACGCAAGGATTACGGCTCAAACAGCCAATATCCCAAATACAACGCCTAACTCTGAGGCAACTCGACGCCGGGGCGGGCGGCGGGCGCATCGTCCTGCAGGAGCAGGTCCACCTGTTGCAGCGCCTGCGCGTTCTTGTCGAGGAGCTGGAGATCGTTGACGGTTGCAGACGCTACGACCGAGTGGGGGCGCTGCAAGGTGGCGATGCCGACGCTGCCGCCTCCGGCGATCAACAGCAGGGCCATGGCCCCCGCAAGCATGGGGCGGAACTGCCGGCCGGTATTGAAGAGAAGGCGCGTCCGGAGCTGCTCGAACCAGCCGGCCGCGGGGGCGGACTGCAACTCGCGAAGGCGGACTGCCAGCTTCTGGTCGAAGTAGGGGGAGACGGCAGGGGCATGCCAGGTGTCGAGCAGGGCGAGGGTAGCCTGGAGAGATGCTGAGCTGCTGCGCGCAGGGGGCGCAGACGGCGATGTGGGCGCGCGCAGCGGCGTTACCGGGCGCGGCCGGCTCCAGGAGCAGATTGGGCAGTGCGGCTTTGCAGGTTTTGCAGTTCATCGTTGTACTTCCTTTCCCTCGGCGACGCGTCGCGTAGCAGCCTTGCGCGTCTTGCGGTGTGAAGTGGGCGGTTGTCGGTCCGCCGGTCTTCCAGTCAAGCAGGCTCCTCTAAAAAGAGACGAGAAGCCGTGGGCAAGAGTTCCTCTACATAAACTCCTTCAGTTTTTCGCGCAGCGTCTGGTAGGCGCGAAAGAGCAACGATTTGGTGGCGGACTCGCTAAGCTTGAGTACGTCGCCGATCTGTTTGTAGTCCATGCCTTCGTACTTGTGCATGAGCACGGCCATGCGTTGCCGTTCGGGTAGCTCGAGCACATGCTGGCGGATCGCGTTGAAACGTTCGCGGCGGAGCAGACTGTCCTCGGCGCCCAGGGTTGTATCGGCAACATCGGGTGTAGTGCCGGTGTCGGGGTCCGCCTGGTCCAGGTATACGGTGGAAGCGGAGCGCTCGTGGCGGGTGTCGCGCGCGTAGTTGACGCCCAGATTGGTTGCGATGCGGTAGAGCCATGTACTGAAGCGGGCCTCGGCGCGGTAGGTCTCGCGAGAACGGTAGACGCGCAGGAAGACCTCCTGGGCAAGTTCCTCTGCGATGGCCTGGTTATGCACCATGCGGTACATAAAGTTGGCGATCGGCCTGCGGTACTTCTGGATCAGGAAGTCGAAGCCGGACATATTGCCGGCGCGCAGCTCCAGCATGATGGCGGAGTCTTCCATCTCGGCAAAGTGCGCGGAGCCTTGCGCCACGGAGGGCTGTAGTACGCCATCGAGAAGTCCGGGATTGACAGCCAAGGTAGCCATATCCTGCGAAACCCCATTTTTGTCGTGAGGTTGCGCGAAAGCAGCATAATCCTCCGCAATTTCGTCGATGGGCTGGTTGTCCAGCTCGGCCTCGGAGAGGGTGTCCAAGTCGCCGTGGAGCGGCATTCCGGCGGGATCGGACGACGGGGGGCGAGACCGCTGCGGGTTCTGCGACGGAGGCGACATCTGGCTTGCCTATTGTACTTGGTGGGAGTGGGCCGGAAGCGCACAATCTGCTCTAGAAGAGAGGCTTGTCCGCGTGTATGCTGGATGAGTACGGTCTGCCACAAGGCGCGGCGCCGGGCGCATAACTCAGCGGTAGAGTGCCACCTTCACACGGTGGAAGTCGTAGGTTCGAATCCTGCTGTGCCCACCATCTCCAAATCAATCAAAATAAACGGCTTAGAGGATAGTGAGCGATCGGAAAATCGATCCATTTAAGGGCACAAAAAGAATCCTAGCCCCATGAATTTATCGAGCGCAAGTGGAAAACCCCTCCGTGCATTGGAGGGGTTTTCGGTTGAACGTGCATCTGGAGGCCAAGGGCATCAATATCCAGACGGGCACGATCGTGGATGCGACCATCATCCACGCGCCTTCGTCGACCAAGAACGCGAACGGCGAACGCGACCCGGAGATGAAGCAAACCAAGAAGGGCAAGCAGTGGTACTTCGGGTTGAAGGCGCACATCGGCGTGGATGCGAAGGAGGGCACGGTGCATACGCTAGTAACGACGCCTGCCAACGTGGCCGACAGCACGGTGCTGCCCGATCTGCTGCACGGCGGGGAGCGCAAGGTGTGGGGCGGCGGGGGCTATCAGGGGCAGACTGAAGCCATCCAGCAAGCTGCTCCCAAAGCACAGGATATGACCTGCCGCAGGACGAAGTTCAAGCACTATGTCGACGAGTTACAGAAAAAGAAGAACCGGAGTAAATCCAGCGTGCGGGCCAAGGTAGAGCATCCGTTCCGCATCCTGAAGCGGGTCTTCGGCTTCGATAAGGTGCGATACAGGGGTCTTGCGAAGAACCATCACCGGCTGTGCGCCAACTTCGCCCTGGTGAACCTGTACATGCACCGCAAGCGCCTGGCAGTGCTCGGGCAGTAGTGTGTCTGGAGGCCGCACAACCGGCCTCTATAGCGCACAAAGGCCACCTCTGAACAACATCCAGACCCCAATCTGCCACTCAACCCTCAACCTCTGCCATCGTCAGCAAATAAAGAACCCTGCGCAGAGGTTCACTAGAAGGTTCTACCTTCCACTCGATCTATCTGTCTGATTCTACAGCAACTTTCTGGTTTCCATGCTGCGCTCAGTCTGCTCCCCGGAAGGCCAGTATCGTTGATTCTATCCGTGTGCGCAATGCTCCTATATCGTCGGTTGAGTTCTCAGCACTCCGTCTTGTTTCTGGACACTGGCTCAGTTATGAGGAGCTATCAAGCCGACGTCGATCCGTACCTATCAGAACTTCGGTATCGAGCGCTACATTGCTCTAATAATCCATGCTAATCTAGTCTTCCACAGAGACTATGCGAAGCCCCCGCATCAGCCTATCAATTGTGTTGCTCACTTGGCATTTGAGCTCACTTTACGCGCAGGACAAGCCGGCCGACACGCTGACTCTGACCTTGCGTGATGCGGTCAGGCTGGCCCTTTCGCCACAGGGGAATCTGGCGGTGGGTGTGGCCGATCAGTCTGAGGCGGCAGCCCAAGCGAGATTCCGAGAGTCGCAGGCCACGAGCAGACCCAACGTCGATTTTTCCTTAAACGCAATGGATGAACGTCTCAGTCTGGATGCGGGCGGTTTTCAGACGATACATGAGCCTGGCTTCAATTTTCCGAGCGCTGTGGGCCCGTTTGATGTGCTGGAATCGCGTGTCCACATTCGGCAAAGCCTGTTCAATCGGGAAAACATGCGCCGCGAACAGGTCGCGCGCGCCGGGATCGGGGCTGCACAAGCAGAAACAGACGAAGTGCGCGATCAAATCGTCGGACGCGTGGCGCGACTCTATCTTCAAGCCCAGCGCGACGCCTCTGCTGTGGAAACGGCCCAAGCTCTGGTTGTGACGGCGGAATCGACTTTGAAAGAGATTACCGATCACAATGCCGAAGGTCAGGCGCTGGGTGTGAATGTTTCGCAGGCCCAGGTCGATGTCGCGGCGGCCAAACAAAACCTGTTGAAGGCCCAGCTGGAAAGGGCCCGTACAGAAATCGAACTCCTGAACGCGATGAACAGGGACCTGAACACGCCACTGGAGCTGACGGACCCGTTAACCTTTGCAGTGCAGGATATGCCTCCGGCCGACCAGGCCGTCTCAACGGCGCTTCAATCGCGCAGTGAGATTCTGACGCTCGAAAAGAAACTGCAAGCCACGCGTCTCAACGATGTTGCAATTCACTCGGAACGCCTCCCCACTCTGGACGGGTATGCGGATGTTGGATCCACGGGAACCAGTCTCCCCAATTCGACGGACACATACGACGCCGGCGTCACGCTGAGAATACCTATTCTTGACGGGGGCAGACGGGAGTCGCAACGTGCGGAGGTGATAGCGACCGTTCGTCAACAGGAATTACAGATGGCGCAACTCCGAAAACAGGTGGAGATCGAAGTGCGGGAGGCATTGCTCCAGATGGACCTGGCGCGTGGCGATGTGGAGGTGTCGGAAGCGCGTTACCGGTCGGCGCAGGACGAGTTGGATCACCGTCGGCGCCTTTATACGCAGGGCCTTGGAGGACAGATGGACGTCATCGTTGCGCAGGCCGACCTGGCCAAAGCGGCAGACGGGCGCATGGCCTCGTTGCAAGGCTGGAATGATGCACGCGTGGATCTGCTGCAGGCGCTGGGAACGATTCGGACGCTCGCCCAATGACGAATATCGACCGCCGAATTGACGAGCAGCGCCGGATTTCGTACCAGCGAACAGCAGGGAGGTCGTCGTGATAAGTGATAGTTGGACGGGTAAAAAGTCCCTGATGTGGGCCGGAGTGGCCGCCGTATTGGTAGTGCTTTCCGCGCTTCCGATCTGGTATGCCCTGCACCTGCGGAACCAAAGACCGACTGCTGCGGTTCTACCCATAGATCCACACCCAGCAGAGACGAACAAGGTCTCCTGTATGGGGAGAATTCAACCCGAAGACGGGGTGATCCACGTAGCCGGACCGTACATTTGGGGCGATTCCCACGCGCCACGGGTAGAAAGCCTCAAGGTGCAGGAAGGTGATGAAGTGCGCCGGGGACAGGCGCTGGCGGTGTTCGTGGGAAGGAACAATCTGGAGGCCGGTGTGGCAGAGGCGCAGGCACAGACGGCCAAAGCGCGCCTCCGCGTTGAGCAGGTGAAAGCGGGGGCCAGAAAGCCGGATTTGGCGGCGCAACAGGCCGAGGTTGCCCGGCTGGAGGCGGAGGCACAACACGCTCAGACCGAGCTTCTCCGTTATGAAGCGCTGCGCGCCACCGACGATGTTACAGTCGCCGAAGTGGAGGCGCGGCGCAATGCGGTTAAGGTTGCCGAATTCGCAGCCGAAGCGGCGCGGCATCGTCTGGAGAGCATGCAGGAAGTCCCGGATAACGACATTCGTTTGGCCGAGGCGGATCTATCGGAAGCGGAGGCCAACGAACTGCGGGCGCGACGTGATTTTGAAGCCAGTACAATCTACGCGCCGGCAGATGGCAGGGTCCTGCGGATCAACGCCCGGGAGGGCGAAGAAGTGGGACTGTCGGGATTGCTAGATATCGCCCGCACCGGAAGTATGTTCGTTTTAGCGGAAGTTTATGAGACGGATATCGGCCGAGTCCGGGTGGGACAGCGTGCCACGATTTCGGGCGATCCTCTCGGGACCGCAATTTTGACAGGCGTGGTCGAGCGGATTGCTCATAACGTGAAAGATGCCGCAGTCATGCCAGGGGACACGGTTTCATTTTCTGACAAGCGCATTGTCGAGACCCTGATTCGACTGGACCAAAACGAACCGGCCGCCAATCTGATCGGCGGTAGGGTCATCGTGGTGATTCAGACATGAAATTGGTCCTCGCATCGCGTCAGTTGTTCAAACAGCGCTCGCGCCTGCTTGCCGCGATTGCCGGCATTATCTTTGCCGTGGTCCTGATCATGGTCCAGTTGGGTTTCCAGGACGCTCTGTACCAGAGCGCCACTCTGCATTACGATCACATGACGGCGGATATCATCTTACTGAGCCCTCAGTACGAAGCAATTATGTACAACAACAGCGGCTTTCCCTTACAGCGTCTAAATCAGGCGTACGCAGTGGATGGGGTCGCTTCTACGCTAGCGGTGTACGGCAGCTTTGTGGCCTGGAAAAATCCATGGACGCACATGGAACGAACGATGTACATGTTCGGATTCAATCCCGTTCCCGGCTTCTTCGATTTGGGTGCCATCAAGGATCCCGGCCCCTTACTGCGGATGGACGACAATGTTCTATTCGACGACCGTTCCCGCAAAGAATACGGGGACGTGCCAACTGCATTCAGGGCCGGAAAACGCGTAATTACAGAGATGGTGGGTCATCGCGTGGAAGTGGCCGGCCTTTTCAGCGCGGGGACCTCTTTCGGCATTGACGGCGCTGTGGTTCTCAGCGACACAAATTTTTTCCGTCTGCTTCCTGGACGCAGTCCGGAAGTGGTGAACTTCGGGCTAATCAAATTGAAACCGGGCTACGACCCGAACCGTGTCCGCGCGCAGTTGGCGAAGGCGCTTCCGAACGATGTCCGAGTATTGACCCACAGCCAGATAGACGCCGCCGAGCGGGATTTCTGGTCAAGCAATACGCCGATCGGATTCATCTTCGCGTTGGGCGTGTTTCTCGGGCTGGTAGTTGGGATCATCGTCGTTTATCAGATCCTGTACACCGACGTTACGGACCATCTTCAGGAGTACGCCACTTTGAAGGCGATTGGATACAAGGACAGTTTTCTGTTCACCGTCATCATGTACGAATCTGCGATATTGTCCGTCTTCGGTTATGTCCCGGGTTTCTTCATCGCATTGTTGGTTTACAGAGTTGCGAGGAACGCAACCTTCTTGCCGCTCGGCATGACTGCCGAACGTGGCGTTGTGGTCTATTTGCTTACGCTTGGGATGTGTGTACTATCCGGCGCTCTGGCGTTGCGCCGGCTAAGAAAAGCGGACCCCGCCGAAATCTTCTGAGGAACCGCGAAAGCCTCGGCCGCCGGACGCAACGGAACGGGTGGCTCCTGTGTTGTGGGCCAGCTCCCCTCGGGGGGGAACGCCGAATCTTCCTTCAGGACGGAGATGTATTACATGGAAATCGGACGGGCACGGCAAATCCTCACACACGAGATGTTCGATCTCGTGCGTGAGGATTTGCAAGACGTCGAAAAAGCGATCGGCATCGAATCGGCCGTGCCCATCAGCACCGTCACGCCCAGTTCGAAGTACCTACAGCAGACCGCAGGTGAGCGTCTGCGCGCGGCGCTGCTCCTGCTGTGCGCCCGGTTTGCGGGCGGTGGTAACAGGATGGCGATCAAACTGGGCGCGGTGGTGGAATTGCTGCACGCGGCCGCTCTGGTTCACGACGACATAATTGATGCGGAGCCGACGAGTCGCGGCTGGACTTCGGCCAATGTTCAGGGGGCAAACTGTATTGGCGTCCTCGCGGGCGACTGGCTATACCTGGTGGCTTTCCGGGCGGCGCTGCAGGAACGCGTTTTCCACCTGGTGATCGGAGAGGCCCAAATGATGGTAATAGGCAAACTGACTCAACTCAATCGCATCGGCTGCATAAGCCTCACCGAAGCAGACTATATGGAGTTGGTCGATCGCAAGACGGCCTGTCTGTTCTCCGTCTGCGGGAAACTGGGCGCTGTGGCTGCCGGGGTCGGTACGCGGGACTGGGAGAAGCTAGGCGAATTCGCATGGAATCTGGGGATGGCGTTCCAGTTGATCGACGACATGCTGAATTTCATCTCGCGCGAATCGAAGCATGGAAAGCCGGCTGGCAGCGACCTCAAGGACGGTAAAGTTACGCTGCCCCTGGTCTACGCGCTGGAACAAGCAAGTGTGTCTGAGCGAAATTTAGTGGCTGACGTTCTCCGGGATCGCAGCTACGACGCCGTTCCGTTTGCAAACGTGCTGGCAATCGTGAACCGCTATGACGGTATCCAGTGCACCCGCGCGCGCGCGCGACAGTTCACGGATCGCGCTCGGCAGATTGTGGCCGAGTTCCCCGACAGCCTCTGGCGGCGCGCTTTGTTCACGCTGACTGACCTGGTCACGGAATGCGACTGCTAAGCACCGGAAAGGCCTGGTCTATCGAGCCCGGGGGTTGGGCCATCTTCGTGCAAGCTGCTTCGATGCCTTGGGCAAAACGTATATGGATCGAGGCGTTGCCAATTCAAAGTGACTCGAGAAAAAACATCTCCACCGCACCTTTGCCTTTCACCGGAACCAGACCACGCGAAGTGCACACCGCTTGTGGGGGTAATTTTGCGCGAAACTCCTGCGAAATGTTGATGTGGCCGGCGACTCCGGCGGACTCCATGCGCGAGGCAATATTTACTGTGTCGCCCCATACGTCATAGGCAAACTTGTGCAGACCCACAACGCCGGCGACCAGAGGACCGCAATGCATGCCGACACGGACATCCCAGTACTGGCCGCCTCCAGCTATCTTCTCTCTGCGCCGAGTTGCGATGAAATCTCGGATCTCGATCCCTACATGCACCAGCGAGAGCAACGCATCCGGTCTCGGCTCGGGGATCCCGGCAACGCAAAGGTATCCGTCGCCGATGGTTTTCAATTTCTCCACGCCATACGTCCTGGCAATACGGTCAAAGTTGCTGAAACACTCATTCAACTCCGAGACTAGCGCTTCTGCCGACATCGCCTGTGAAAGAGCCGTAAAGTCGCAGAAATCTGCGAAGAGAACGCCCGCGAAATCGAAGCGCATGGCGCGCACATTTCCGAATTCCTTGAGCTCCAAAGCCACTGCTGCTGGCAAAATATTCAAAAGCAGATCTTCGCTCTTCTGCTTTTCTTCGGAGACCTTGACAAGCAACTCCTCCAGTTCCCGTTGCTGTCGACTCAGGACCTCGTAGGCTTCATCGCGTTGCAGGCGATGCACAAACGCCTCGGAATGGTGCTGAATTCGAGCCAGGAGTTCAATTTTGTCGGGTAGTTTAACGATATAGTCATTGGCGCCTGCAGCAAATGAGTCCGCCTTGGTCACTGCCTCTTCTTTCGATGAGAGAACAATGATGGGGATTTTCTGCGTGGCCTCATTCTCGCGGTATGCTCGCACCAGATTGAGGCCATCGGCGCCTGGCATAATCAGGTCCTGCAGGATGAGTGTAGGCGAAAACTCGATTGCGGTCGCGAGCGCTGCCGCGGCGTCAAGGCACAGGCGAAACTCAATCTCCGGAACGTGCCCGCTCAGCATACGCCGCACCGCTTCACCCACAATGCGCTGGTCATCGACCAACAGAACGCGGAGCGGATATTCCTTCAGGGATAGTCGCGGACCTGCCGGGGGAACAAGGCTCACTTCTCTCCTCTTGAATGTTGCGAAATTGGTTTGAGACTTAACGATTGCATATTGTTGGCGGGCTTCCAGTTCTTACTTTTCGATAATTTCGTTTGCGCCACCTATGTCGAAATTGTCGTTCCTTCTCGACTGGCATCCGTTGAGGCAAACACCCTCCGCGCAAGGACTACAGTTTCGCTGAGCGATTCGTCGTCTCGGAGCGGATCGTGATGAAAGAGTATGAGGTGTTTCGCTTTAGCTCGCTTCGCTAACTCCGCAGCCTCAAGCCATGTGCTGTGGCCCCAGCCGATACATTGCCGATATTCCTCCGGTGTGTACTGAGAATCCGCGATGAGTATATCCGCGCCGCCTGCATGCTCCAATAAGATCGCATCGCTCTCGGCGTCGCCATGCTCGTAATCCGTCGCATAGACCACGATTTGACCATTGCACTCAATTCTGAAACCCGTGCATCCTTGAGGGTGACGCAGAGGAAATGGTCTGATAAGAAACGGGCCAATTTCAAAAGGGCTAAACGATTTGAATTGCCGGAACTCTTTAGTTGCCGCTGTGGCGTCAAATGCTAGAGGGAAAAATGGCGCGGCCATCAGTGCCGACAGTGTCGCATGCAAAGATTCGACAGGCAAGAGTGAGTGGAAGCGAAAGATTCCATTCTTAAACAGTGGTGCAAAATAGGGTATGCCTTGTACATGGTCCCAGTGAAAGTGGGAGAGCAGAATATCTTCATTCAATCCCAGTGGCCCCAAGCCGTGCAGCATGCGATAGCCAAGTTGTCTCAGGCCCGTGCCTGCGTCTAGCACGATGCGCTTTCCTTCGGCCTCAAGCTCAACACACGGGGTCTGCCCGCCGAAACCGAGATTCTCAAGTTGCGGTGTGGGAATTGCGCCGCGCACTCCCCAGAAAGTCACATTCATCTTATCCGTCCCTGCGATCGCGACGTAGCCAAGGGTACTCTAGCATCTTTCTCCGATCCCGGTACAGATGCAAAGATATCCCTATAAACAGGCGGCAAAAGAGTTGATCTTCTCGCGGTAGAATAGCTTTCAAAGTAGTTTAGAATAGCGATCAGCTTATGGATTCCTCCATACGCAGCACCGCTTGTTCAGGGCCGTTCGTGCTGCTGCGGGTGCTTTGTTGCTTCTGTTCTCATCTGAACAATTGTCATCGCGAATCGGGCTACGTTGCTGTCCCTGACTATGGACGTGGTTCGGATAGCAATCGTGTACATGTTAACGGCAGCAATGTGTATCTTTTCCGGAGCACTGGCGATGCGCCTACTCCGAATGGCCGATCTAGCGGAAAACTTTTAGCACTATGCCCACCGACTCCGTCATCTCGCTCAAGAATGTCGATCATTACTACGGAATCGGAGCTCTGCGAAAGCAGGTACTGTTCAATATCTCTGCCGAGATTTCACCTGGCGAGATCGTGCTGCTCACCGGGCCTTCCGGCTCGGGCAAGACAACCCTTCTCACCCTTGCGGGAGCGTTGCGTTCGGTCCAGCAAGGTAGCGTAACAATTCTCGGTCGCGAGTTGCATGGTGCAACAAATTCCCAACTCGTCAAGATCCGCGAGGACATCGGCTTCATCTTTCAACATCAAAATCTGCTCGATTCGCATACTGCAATTCAGAATGTGGAGTTGTCGCTCGGCGTCGGGCCGCAAGCGTCCAGGGATGAGGTGCGGAGTCGGTGCGCCGATGCGCTTGAAACTGTTGGCCTCAAGCTCCGCATGGATTACCTCCCTGAGCATCTCTCTGGCGGACAAAAACAGCGCGTTGCAATCGCGCGCGCATTGGTGCGCAAGCCACGCATTGTCCTTGCCGACGAGCCCACAGCAGCTCTCGACCACAAGTCGGGCCGCGAAGTGGTGGATTTGATGCGTACGCTAGCCAAGGAACAGGGATGTGCGATTCTGATGGTCACCCACGACAATCGCATTCTCGACATCGCCGATCGCATTCTTACGCTGGAAGACGGCCATATAACCACCTTTGCCGCGGGTTTGGCGGCAAACACAGGCCACCTGCTTACAGCTTTTGCGCAATTACAACGAAAAGGCGACTTGGTGAAACATGTCAACGATCTATCGGACAAGCAGTTCCATGAGATTGTGCAGCAGATGACCGTGGAGTTCGAACAGTTTCTTGCGACTCTCGAACTCGGAAACCGGGATGCAATCGAAGCTCTGATCGATCAGATTCTCGATGCAGTCACCAGCAAGGTAAAGCTGATCATTGGCGCTGACAGAGCGTCAATCTTTGTGCTTGACTCGGCGCGCGGCACACTGCATTCCCGCATCGCACAGGGCGCCGACGGAACGCGCATTCAGATTGAATTTCCGCTCGGCAAAGGTATTGCGGGACGCGTGGCGCACACCGGAGAGGTAATGAACATTCCCGATGCTTATGCGTCACCCGACTTCAATCCTGCAATCGACCGCGAAACCGGGTACCGCACACACACCATTCTTTGCATGCCCGTCTTCGATCGCAGGAAGAACGTATTGGCAGTAGTACAGATGTTGAACAAGGCGGGCGGCGGAGCATTCACTGAATCCGACGAAACAAGCTTTCGGGACTTCATTGAGCCACTGGGTGTGATTCTCGAGAGCTCGCTCCGGCTTGGCCGCTAGCTAATTATTTACAGGGCACGCGTCGCCAGGGTGTCGTCAACAGTTCGAGCCTAATCGGCGAAATATCGTCATCGAATTCGAGGCGATTCCGCTAGCTCTGCACTGCGTCAACCATGCGGGCCAACTCGCCGGACTGCGGCCTAGCGCCAGCCAGAATCTCACAGAATTGCTCGAGCAATATGATGTCTCCTTCGGAGTTAGGGTTGGATGCTTCGGCCTCAGTGAGCGCTACCGCCGGATTGGCGCAGAACTTGAATCAAGCCCCGGCAGTTAGACCGCCATTCGGAGAATGGTCTCACCCACGATGCGTCGATCGCCAATAAGCATAACTTTGATGTTGTGCTCGGTGATGGCAACGGAATTATGAACAGGGGGACAACTGTTCATCATGTCCTCGACGTGTGTTGAGAAATGGGGGCAACTTGTGTTGCCGGGACCAGCAGGTTGACAATGCGCGGAGCGATGGCTTTGAGCGGCAATACTTCACTGGCCGCATTCAGCATGACCGCAGCCCTGGGCATGCCATATACCACAGAAGTGACCTCGTCCTGCGCGATGGTAAATCCGCCAGAATTGCGCATGGCTAGAAGCCCATGGGCGCCATCGCGACCCATACCGGTGAGCAGCACGCCGATGCGAGTGGCCCGGTGTGACTGAGCGAGGCTCGCAAAGAGCACATCGATCGAAGGAGTATGTACCGCACGGCGCGGAACGGCCGTGTAGTGCGCAATCCCAGAGCTGTAGGTCAAATGTTCCTTGCCGTTGGCAATCCAGACGGCCCCCGGCGCAAACAGTTCATTCTGCCGCGCCAGCGCAACCGGCAGCGGCGAATGATGTTGTAGCCAGGTGGCTAGGCCCGGCGTAAACTGCTCATCGACATGCTGCACCACCAGCACGGCGGCCGGAAAAGTGGACGGCAACTGCGACAGAATCTCCGCCAGCGCCTGCGGGCCACCGGTGGAGGCGCCGAGGGCAACGATTGGAACCGCGGACGTATCGATGGCGCCTGAAGCACGCGCGAGCGCAAGCGCCGGCATCGGCGCACGATGCCCGACGGCCAGCCGCGCCACGGTGCGCAGCTTACGGATCAGAGGCTGCGCACCATCAATCCCATTGTCCCGCGTCATCACGGGGGTGTTCACCGCATCCAACGCACCGTGTCCCATGGCTTCAAACACCTGATCGCGATTGCCGACCGTTGTCGCTGTGACCACGAGGATCACGCAGGGTGCCGTGCTCATCATGCGCCGTGTTGTCTCTGCACCGTCGATGCCAGGCATGATCAGATCCATAAGCACGATGTCAGGTGTGGCTTTCGCATAAAGGTCGAGCGCCTCTTCGCCGGAGTAAGCTACCCACGCGAGGGTGAAGTCGGGCAGACCAGTAACGATACGGCGCAGAATCTCCACCGCCATCTTCGAGTCGTTGACGATAGCCACCTTCATGCCGGATCTCCTGGAGGCATCAGCGAGGCTTCGCCCACCAGATCGACTACCGCCTGCAAAAAGCTACCATCGTCGAACGAACCCTTGGTGAGATAAAAATCCGCGCCGGCTTCCAGGCCGCGACGGCGGTCCTCCTCGCGGTCCTTGTATGAGAGGATGATGATGGGAAGCCCTGCCAGTCGAGGGTTTTCGCGTGCGCGGCTAACGAGCTCGATGCCGTTCATCTGCGGCATATCTACGTCGCTGATAAGCAGGTCGTAGTCGTTCAGGCGCATCAGGTTCCATGCTTCTTGGCCATTCTGCGCGGGGGTGACGGTGTAGCCGGCGCGCACCAACAGCCGGCGTTCCATTTCTCGCACGGTATGCGAGTCGTCCACGACGAGGATGTGCGGCGCTGCCCCATTGTCGCGTTCAACTGAAGCGGTTGTCGCTGAAAAGCCGGACGCAGTCTGGATAAGGTCGTCCATATCGAGAATCAGCAGTGGGTTTCCGCTTTCGTCGATCGACGCAGCGCTCACGCCAGGAATTTTTCCGAGGCGCAGATCGAGCCGGCGTACCGGAAGGTCCACCCGGTCGACAAGGCGGTCGACAGCAAATGCGAATCCCCCACATAGGACCAACGGAACCGCGCCGCTGTGCATAATTCCATTCCCCAAGCCGAGCAGCGGAGCAAGCGCAACTACCGGATACTTCCAGCCCTCGCAGACAGCGATCGGTTTGCCTTCGTGTTCCTCCAACTCGACGCAGGCGAGGCGATCGATGCGCACCATGGGAACCGCGAACATCTCGCCAGCCACCGCCACGCGAATCGTGCGCGCTACTGAGCGCGTGACCGGCAGCTTGAGACGGAAGGCCGTTCCCTCGCCGGGCGTGCTGGTCACAGTGACTGAACCGCCAGCTTCCTGCACCATAGACTGCACCACATTGAGCCCAACGCCACGGCCCGAGTAGACCGAAGTCGCTTCCCGGGTGCTGAAGCCGGGAAGAAACAAGAATTCGAGAAGTTCTGGGTCAGAGAGGCGTGAGGCGGTCTCTGGAGTGGCGAGTTTGCGATCAATCACCCTCTGGCGCACACGATCGACGTCGATGCCGTGGCCGTCGTCGCGCACAGTGACCAACAGACGGCCGTTTTCGTGCAGTGCGTGCAGGCGCAGAGTTGCTTCCGGCGGCTTGCCCGCGCCCATGCGATCGGCAGGCGCTTCGATGCCGTGGTCAATGGCGTTGGTGATCAAATGCGAAATGGGTGCCTCGAGCTTTTCCAGGATGTCGCGATCGATGCGCGTCTTTTCGCCCACGACTTCAAGACGCACGTGTTTGCCGAGTTCTCGCGAGGTATCGCGCGCCAGACGTGCAACGCCGGTAATGCCTTCGGAGAAGGGACGCAGGCGGCCGGTGAGGGCAGTGTGGAAAAGTTGCAGGGTCGTTTGTTCGTTGGCGCGAGCCACCTGATCGAAATCGGAGAGATGTGCAGACAACGCTGCGACATAGGCTTCCAAGTCGCGCTGCGCGGCGGCGCGCTCATTGGGCGGCGATTCAGTATCTTCGATCGCGTGCAGCGCTTTAGCCATCAAGCGGCGATTGCGTTCCAGTGTTTCAGCGCATTCGGTGAACTGGCGCGCGGCAACCATGGTTTCCGCCGAGAGGGAGACGACATGATCGAAGCGATCTGCGGCCATGCGAACCGAGCGCTCCCGCGATCCGCGCTGCTCCTGCCGATGCGGCGCGAAGATATCGTCGCCTGGCTCCGTGGCCGATTTTTCCGCTGCGGGAACAGGCGGCGCCGAACTCGGTGCTTGTGAATCTGGCTCCCAAGTCGAACTCGGCGCAGGAGATGGGGATGGGTTCGTTTGTGGTTCTGCCGGCGCCGTATCAGTCGATTCTTGCGGTGCGTCTTGCGGCGGGGCACCACGAAGGTTTTGTGCGCATGATTCGATCGCCAAGGTGTTGCTCTGTAGCCAGGTGGATGTCTCGCCCTCGGTTGCGGCCTGCAACTTCGCCAGCCAGTCAGTGGCCGCTAGCATGAGGTCGATATCGGTAGAGCTGAGCGCATCGCCCGTTTGCGCGGCGACGAAACGGTCTTCCATCGCGTGCGTGAGATGCACAATCGCATCGAGGCCGACAATGCGCGCCGCACCCTTGAGCGAATGCGAGGCACGCATCAGCGCTTCAAGCGTAGCCGCCCTTGCATCGCCCGACTCGAGCTCGACAAGCTGTGCCTGCAGAACGCGCACCTGTTCCTCCGCCTCCATGCGGAAGAGTTCGAAGAGCGAAAAATCTTCCAGTCCACTGCTCATGAGTTCACGCCGTGGCCAGTGTGATCTGGCGGAAAAGAATCTTGCTGTCGAGAAGGTGAAATACGCCGCCCGTGTCATCGAAGCTGCCGGCTAGCCACTGCGCAGCCAGCGGACCGGACGCCTGTTCTTGCTGCTCGGATGCGTCCGGCATCAGCCGGACACCCAAGACTGCATCGATGGGTGCAGCCCACCGACGGCCGGGGCCCTCTTCCAAAATGAGCGTACGAGACGTGTTGCTATCGACTTGCGATATGTCGAACAGCCGCGCCAGCGAGCAGCAAGGCAGAATCTCGCCGCGAAAAGCAGCCAAGCCCAGCAGCACGGTGCCGCTGCGGTGCGGAATGCGCGCGATATGCAGCACTGGCGCCACTGCGACCGTTGTACGCACAGGCAGAGCCAGGCGTAGCTCACCGAGCTGGAATAGCAGAATTGAGCCGGCGCGACTGCGCGGCTTGTCCGGTGCAACGGCAATCAGCGCCGCTAACTCGTCCCGATACTCCGGCGGCGCCGGTCGGTCAAAAAGATTTTGGCCGGCGCTCATACTGACCTTCCTTTGGCCGCAAGAGGCGTGGCGTGCGCAATACCGCTCTCCAAGCAGGCGCGACGAATGCGCTCGCGCAGCGCGTACTGTAGGCGCAGATTTGGGTGAAACTGCCACAGACTTAGCAGCAATTCAAGGGCGGGCAGGTACGCCGGCGCGAGATAGAGCGCCTGGCGGCAGCGGCGCTCGGCTTGGCGCAGGTTGCCGCGGTCGCAGTGCTCGCGCGCGCGGCGATAAAGCTCAGCGGCGGTTTCCGGGGCAGTTGCAGCCTCGACTTTGTGGACA
Organism: uncultured Acidobacteriaceae bacterium; assembly: GCA_963799175.1. Lineage (GTDB taxonomy): Bacteria > Acidobacteriota > Terriglobia > Terriglobales > Acidobacteriaceae > Edaphobacter. Next base: position 280,752 of record CAWCWC010000014.1, read on the forward strand.
GACGGTCGCGACCGCTTGGAGCGCGGAACGTGCACTGAGGCCGGAATTCCAACCTTCGACGCGGGTTCATCGATCCGTTTCTTATGAATGAACGTGAACGACGACGCTGGCCCGATTGGTGCGAAGTGCGTATCGAGCTCCGGCACACGGTCGGCGGCTCCGATGATAAGTCGTCCGCCAGGCAGTAGCGCCTGGGCCAGCACGCTGCCTAATATTGCCCGTGCCTGAGGATGGAGATAGATGACGAGATTACGGCAGAGGATGAGATGGTACGCAGCATCGCGGCCCAGTGCGCCTGGTTGAATGAGATTGCGGCGCTCGAAATGGATACTGTCGCGCAATGCATCGTGCATATGCCAGTGGTGGCTCCGCAACATGCCGCACGCGTTGGCCAGCGCAGACGGCGTTTGCTTGAGGGCGCCTTCGGGATAAACACCGGTGCGCGCGTGAGCGATCGCCGAGGGCGAAAGGTCGAAGGCGTCGATAGCGAAAGAGCGAGGTGGCAGGCCGGCGTACGCCAATGTTGCCGCCAGCGAATACGCCTCCTGTCCTGTACTGCACGGTGCCGAAAGAACACGCAAAGGTTCCTCAGCCATGTGCGCGGCGCCACGCACCCACGCGGCAATCTGCTCGAAGACGACAGCATCGCGGAAGAAGCGTGTCTCCTGAATCGCGAGCTCGTCGACGAGCTCGGCCAGCTCATTGGCGTTTCCCGCGAGAAGCGCGAGATATTCCGCTCCGTTGACGAGATGAAGGCGCCGGGACCGACGTTCGACTATCCACTCCACCCGGCGCGCATCGAGCATTGAGGGCTCGATACCGGCTGTTTCGGCCAGGCGCGCGGCAATGCCATCAAGAACGGCGGGTTCGAGTTTGCGCGACGCCTTCATACGGCCATCGCTGGCACAGCGGGAATCAGATTCACGAGCATCGGAAGACAGTCGTCGAGATTGAATAGCGTCACGCCGGTATCGCCTGCCGCGACCGTATTCGTCACCCCGGCGGCAAGCAGGCCGATAAATCGCACCGCCGCAATGTTGTCGGCACGAATCAGGATGATGCGCGTGCCAAACGTCTCTGGCGTCGGCTGTTCGCATACCACGCGATTAAGATCGAACACCGGCACCCACTCACCGTGGAAGTACAGCCAGCCCAGAAAGTAATCGTCGCTCTCGCCCCTCAGCTTCGCGTATCCCACAATCGAGTACGCTCGCGCCAGGGGAATGGCGTGCTCGCCGTTCTTGAGCCGAAAGCATAGTTGAAGGGCCATGGGGGAAGTCCTTATTTCATGTTTGGGCCGTGGTTACGCTGAAAATCCGCTCTTTGAGGATGCGCACCGCCTCGTGCAGTTGGCGGCTCACCTCGTTCAGATCGTTCACAGAATCCGAGGTCTGTCGTGCGGTTTCGGTAAGCTGCCACATGGCCTCGGAGATCTGCTTGGCCCCCACCGACTGGTTCTGCATGCCCTGCTGGACTGTTTCGTAGCGCGGCGCCATCGACTCCACGCGCTCGATAATCTCGCCGAACTGGCCGCGGATGGTCTCGGCCGCGCCGATGCCACCGTCCACCGCGTCAGAGAAATCGCGCATCTCGTCAACGCCGCGCGCTACGGCTTGCTGCATCTCTTCCACAATCTGCTCGATGTCGAGCGTAGCGACGGCGCTTTGATCTGCCAGGCGGCGAATCTCCCGAGCGACCACGCCAAATCCCGCGCCTGCTTCGCCGGCCTTCTCGGCCTCAATGGCCGCATTCAACGAGAGCAGATTGGTTTGGTCGGCGACTTTCGTAATGACCGTAACCACGGAATTGATGCGCGAGGCTTTGCTGCGAATGGTGGCGAGCTTCGACGAGATGGAGCCAGTGGCAGACGAGAGCGTATGCATGGAGCCGTCCATTCCCTTCAACCCCTGCCGTCCTTCGCGTGCCAGCGCGGAGGTCTTTTCCGCCGCGTCGCCAATTTCCATCATCGCGCGCAGCAGTTCCTGCGAGGTGGCAGAGATCTCCTTGGCAGCCGACGCTATTTGATTGCTCGAAGCCATTAGCGCTGTCACGTTGGACTGCTGTTGCACGGCGCTCGATGCAATCTGAGTGGCGTTCGACGTTAGATTGATAGTCAGGTCGGCCACGGGATCGGTGATGCGCTTACTGACGAAATAGCCAACGACACCGCCCACCAGTAGCGTGATAAATCCGCCAAGCAGACTCTGCATCAACAGAGCTCGGAATTGGTTGTGGACCAGGTTCGTTGCGTCCTGAAAATCGCGCGAATCGGCGGTAAATACAATGATCCAGTCCCAGGGTTTGTAATAGACGTAGTCAACGTGCGCTTCCGCGCTCGATTTCGCGTCGGCAACGTCGAGAGAGCCCGCTTCGTCGTCCTTCAGGCCGGGCGCGAGTGCCAGTACCCTCGGAAGCCATTGCGATTCGGTGTCGGCAGCGATGCCGGTAGGTTCGATCACCGATCGATGATTGAAATCTTCGCTCTGGCCGCCGTAGAAGATCGAGACGGAGCCGTTCCTGCCAATCTGGTCGGCGAATGCAAAGGCGTCGCGCAAGGACGCAACTGCATCCTCTTTCACGCCCACATAGAACATGCCGATGTTCTGCCCTTTAGCGTTGAGCATGGGCTCGTAGGCGGTGATGTACCAGGCGTTCACTACATAGGCGCGACCACGATAGGTTTGTCCGCCGAGCACCGTTTTGACCACGGTATTGGAGGTGCCATCGGGCATCACTGCCGGGATGTATGTGCCGATGGCGCGCTTGCCGTCTGCCGCCACCACGCTGGTGCCCACGCGCAACATGTCACCCGCATTGTCCACGCGCTGGAACAACGTCGCGGTCTCTCCGGTTTCGCGGGTTACCTCGTCGACCACGGGAATTGGGTGGTCTAGGCTGGTATCGCCGCGCAGCGCCACGCCGCCAATAGACCATACCGGAGCGACCACCTGCGTCCGCTGATGCGAGTATTGGTTCAGAGCGCTCCACGTTTCTGTCTCGCCGCCCAACTTAATGCCACCGGCGCGCTTCAGCGCTTCGTGCCCCACGTTGAGGCTGGTATTCACATCTTGCTGGATAAAATCCTGGGCAAGCTGGCAGGTGCGGAACGCGCGCTGGGCGCTCCTCGCGATCATATCGTCGATCTGCTTGCCCAACGCGTTGCTGGTACCGCGCTCGCTCAGCAGCACCAGGATCGCCATCGTGACGGTGGCTAAAGCCGCGGCGAATCCGCTCAGTGCATTGATCTGCTGGCGAAGGGACAATCGCGGACGGAGCATCACGAGCGGCCTCCATTAAGGGTGTATCTGCGGTCCGGATAAATATCGAGCATCCTAAGGGATGTCTGACGTATTAAGTACCTCAAGGGCCATGGACGGGATCGAACAGGCCGCAGCCCGGCCACTGCTCCGGCAAATGCCGCGATGGTTGAGGTGTCCAGCCGCCCCGACAGGATGACAATCGGAATCTCCCGACAGTATTCAATCTGAGCATGGGAAGGTGCAAGCGAACGGATGCTCATAGGGGAAACCTACTAGAAAGGAAGCAATTTCGGGTAGCAAAAAATTCTGCTTAATAGTGTTCTTTGCCCATATTCAATCCTAGCGCAGAATATCCTCCTTAGGTGGTATGGGCGGATGTTGGCGTCGACAAGACCTCCCGTTATGCGAAAACCACAATACGGACAATACGAGTCCACAGCAATCCCGTCTTCTTGTCTCCCATGTAACCCTGAACGAGTACATGAACGGCGATCCACCCTGCCACGCTCGGTTCGAGGACCTATACCGGATCGGCTTTGAGGACGCCGGCGCGGTTAAACACAGAGACAAGGCAGGACTCAACGGAGAGATCTTCCGCGACCGTATTATCGAAGCCATCACCGAGCTCGGCCGAAAGCAGATGGAGCTGGTACCGAAGAACGGCGGGCTGCATAACGAGGCCTCACCTTTAACGGTGAGTCCGAAGGATTCGCGGGGGTAAAAACAGGTCCGCGGCTGGTCAACAGGAGCTGACTGGAAGGCTCTTCCCAAGGCTGCTGCGGGGTGCAGTGTGGCGGGAATACAGGGGGCCGGGCTGAACAGAAACGGACTGAGGTTATACCAGGCAAAGTCACCCTAAGAGACCCCTCTAAATGCTGAAGAAGATTATCCTCTTGTTGCAAGAGCCTTCGCGGACGCAGTCAGTGCAAGACGACCAGCGGCGAGGGCGGAGCTTTATGCGGGGCGAAGCGGGGCTGGCTGCGGAGGATGGAGACGGAGTGGCTGGGGGTGCGAGTGAAGCGGCCGCCGGGACCTTCACCTACGGTGCGGCCAAGGTTCTCGATGCGATCGCGCAGGCAGTGGTTGCACTGCAAGGCGTCCTCGTCGATGCAGGCCTTGCCGGGATAGATCTGATACATCTGGCGATAGGGCGCGGGAGTGAGAATGGGCATGAAGACGTTGGCGCCGCTCTGTAGGCCATGCTCGCGGCCGTCGACGGTGTTGATGGTGGCCAGCGCGGTGGTGCTGGGCAGGTTTGCCTCGGGGCAGACCAGGCGGGCGAGAGCGACGGCCTTGAGGACCATCCACTCGCTGCTGGGGACCTGATCGGGACCTGCGGTGGCGACACCAGGCGCGCCGAGCGGCGTGTCGGGGTGGGCGAGGAAGGGGCCGATGCCGATCATGTCGAGGTCGAGCTGTTCGAAGAGTTCGATGTCGCGGGCCAGCATCTCGTAGGTCTGACCGGGGATGCCCACCATGACGCCGCTGCCGATCTCGTAGCCGATCTGGCGCAGTTCGCGCAGGATCGCGATGCGGTCTCTGACGACGTTGCCATGCTGGGGATGGATGGCAGCGTAGAGCGCGGGGTCGGATGTCTCGAAGCGCAGCAGATAGCGATCGGCGCCGGCTTCGCGCCACAGGCACAGCTCGCTGAAGCGGCGCTCGCCCAGGCTGAGGGTAATGGCGAGCGGGGTCTCTTGTTTTATGGTGCGTATGATCTCAGCGAGCCACGCGGCCTCGATGCCATAATCCTCGCCGGCCTGGAGTACGACCGTGCCGAAGCCGAGTTCGACAGCCTTGTGCGCGCCTGTGAGGATATCTTCGCGCGTCATGCGATAGCGCGGCATGGAGCGGGCCATGCGCAGTCCGCAGTAGTGGCACTGGCTGACGCAGTAGCTGGATATCTCGATGAGACCGCGCAGATGGACGTCATCGCCTACGTTGGCTCGGCGGGTCTCGTCGGCGCGAGCGAAGAGCTGCTCCAGGGCGGCGGGATGGTCCTCGCGCAGCCAGCCGACGATGAAATCATGGGCAATTCGCGCCATTGCTGCTACTCCGGATTACACGTACACATCGCGCTTGCCGGAGCGGACGGCTGCGATCATGGGCTTGGCGATGCGCTGCTGCTTGGCGTCCATCTGCGCGATATGGGTGAGCATGTGCTGCTCGCCGACGATTTTGGTTTCGGGGCTGGCGTAGTCCTCCAGATACTCGGTGAAGGTGGAAAGCGCGTTGGGCTCGCAGTGGTACTTGATGGAGCCGGGCTTGGCGATGTCCATGAAGTCGGAGCCGGTGCGGCCGAGGCGGTAGCAGGCGGTGCAGAAGGAGGGAGTGAATCCCATCTCGGCGATCTCGCGGACCACCTCGTCGACGGGACGCGTATCGCCGACGGCGAACTGGCTGCTGTTGAAGTCGCCCTGGGCCAGCTCGTAGCCGCCGGGATCGGTGCGGCTGCCGGCGGAGGTCTGGGAGATTCCAATCTGGAAGCTCTTGTGGCGCACCTCGGCGGACTCGCGCGTGGACATGATCATCCCGGTATACGGCACCGTCAGGCGGAGTATGGCGATCAGTTTGAGGAAGTCGGCGTCGGAGACCTTCCACGGCGTGGTTGCGGTGAAGTCGGTTCCGGCGGCGGGTTCCAGGCGCGGAACACTTATGGTGTGCGGGCCGCAGCCGAAGCGCTCCTCCAGATGATGGATGTGCTGCAACATGGCGAGCACCTCGAAGCGCCAGTCGTAGATGCCGAAGAGCGGGCCGATACCCACGTCGTCGATGCCGGCCTCCATGGCGCGGTCCATGACGGTGGCGCGCCAGTCGTAGTCGGACTTGCGGCCGCGGGGATGGACCTTGGCGTAGGTCTCGCGGTGGTAGGTCTCCTGGAAGCACTGATAGGTGCCTATACCGCAGGCCTTCAGCTTGCGGAAGTCCTCCACCGGGAGCGGGGCGATGTTGACGTTGACGCGGCGAATCTCGCCGTTGCCGCTGTGTGTGGCGTAGATGGTCTTGATGGCCTCGTAGACGTAGTCGAGGCTGTTGGAGTTGGGATAGGCCTCGCCGGCGACCATGAGGATGCGCTTGTGGCCCTGCTCGACGATGACCTTGATCTCTGCGGCAATCTCTTCCTGCGAGAGGGTGATGCGGTGCAGCTCGCGGTTGCTGGCGCGATAGGCGCAGTATTCGCATTCGTTGGTGCAGCGGTTGCTGATGTAGAGCGGGGCGAACATGACGAGGCGGGAGCCGTATATCTCCTCCTTGACGGAGCGCGCGGTGGTAAAAAGCTCCTCGGTCAGCTCGGGGTCCTGGAGAGCGATGAGGGTCGCGACCTCGTCGAAGGTGAGGCCCTGCATCTCTTTCGCCTTGGCGAAGATGTCGCGGACGCGGGCGGGTTCCGGCTGGGCTGTTCGGCTGAGGCAATCGAAGATTGCCTGGTCGTTGATGTAGGTGGCCTGTTCGGCGATTGCTGTCATCCAATCTCCTCAGCACGGTTGGACGGTGCTGCGCCGCCCGCCAATGCGGCAGGCCAGTCACGGGATTATCTCGTAGCTGCGAGCGCGCTTCTGTGGCCCCAAGCAACGCTGTATTCAGGAGTAACACGCGGCGATATTGGCCCGCAGTGACACTGGTCACATGGCGAGAAAACCCACCTGATCTCGATGGTTTATAAATGCTCCCAATGCAAGACATCGGCTAGAGGACGTTTTTCGATGGAGGGCGACTCGGCGGGATGGCCGACAGAGACGATGCTGATGAGGGTGTAGGTATCGGGAGCGCCGAAGGCCCTGGCAACGGCGGGTGCATAGGGCTGCGGCGCACCGGCGACCCAGCAGGCTCCCAGGCCGTGCGCCTCGGCCGCGAGGAGAAGATTTTCAGTTGCAGCGCAGCAGTCCTCTACGGCGCATGTGGAGGCGCGCGCGAGGACTAGGACGCAGAAGGCTGCGCCGGCGATGAACTCCGCGTGGCCGAGCAGCGGCGGGATGCTGGCGAGCGCAGTCTTGTCTGTAACGACGACGAACTCCCAGGGCTGGTCGTTCATGGCGGTGGGGGCGAGGCGCGCGCAATCGACGATCTCTTCGATGGTGGCGCGGTCGACAGGCTGTGAGGTGTAGGCGCGAATGCTGCGGCGTTGCTGCATGGCTTCGATGGCGGTCATCGTGAATGCTCCGTGGTTTTGTTGTCTTCTATGTTATGGCACATAAAGGGCATTGGCTGAGACGGCGGTCACAGCGAAAGATTGGCGGTTGGCGCAGAATAGAGAGTGCGGCATTGGGCAGGAGAGAAGAATATGAGCCAGCGCGAACGCATCGAAGAAGATCACCTCGGCAAGCGTGCGCTGCCCGTGGAGGCGCGTTATGGCATTCACACGGTGCGGGCGCTGGAGAACTTTCCTCTGGCCGGACGGGCGGTGCATCCGGCGCTGGCGATAGCCTTTGGCGAAGTGAAACTGGCGTGCGCACAGACCAATCGCGCGCTAGGGGTTTGGAGCGAAGACGCGGCCAAGGCGGATGCGATCGAGCAGGCCTGCCGCGAACTGAGCGAGGGGCTGCTGGCGGGCGAAATTGTGGTGGACGCGCTGCAGGGAGGCGCTGGGACAAGCACCAACATGAACGTCAATGAGGTGCTGGCCAATCGCGTGCTGGAGATTCTGGGATTGCAGCATGGCGATTACGCGCGTGTCTCGCCGCTGGACGACATCAATCTGCACCAGTCGACCAATGACACGTATCCCACCGCGCTGAAGCTGGCCGCGATTCGACTGCTGCATGAGCTGGAGAAGAAGGTTGTGGCGCTACAGGAGTCCTTTCAGCGGGCGGAGAAGCGGTTTGCGCATGTGGTGAAGGTGGGGCGGACGGAGTATCAGGATGCGGTGCTGACCACGCTGGGGCGCGAGATGAGCGCGTACGCGGAGGCCATCAACCGCGACCGCTGGCGGATCTATAAATGCGAAGAACGGCTGCGGGTAGTGAATCTGGGCGGGACGGCCATCGGCACCGGGCTGGCCGCGCCGCGCGAGTTCATCTTCCGCGCCGTGGAGCAGTTGCGCGCGCTGACGGGGATTGGATTTGCGCGGGCGGAGAATCTGGTGGATGCGACGCAGAACACGGACGTCTTCGTGGAGGTCTCGGGAATGCTGAAGGCGCACGCGGTGTCGTTGATCAAGATTTCGACCGACCTGCGGCTGCTGTCGTCGGGGCCGGACGCCGGGTTGGGAGAGATTCGGCTGCCGGCGCGGCAGGCTGGCTCGTCGATCATGCCGGGCAAGGTGAACCCCGTGATCCCCGAGGCCGCGACACAGGCGGCGATGCTGGCGATGGGCAACGACAGCGTGATTGCCGCTGCATGCGCGGCGGGGAGTTTGGAGCTGAACCCGTTTCTGCCGCTAATAGCACATTGCCTGTTGGAGAATCTGGATGTGCTGGCGCGGGCCGACGATCTGCTGGCGCGGCTCTGCGTGGATGGGATCGAGGCGGACGAGGCGCGCTGTCGGGCGCATGTAATGAATGCGACCACGGAGGCGACGGAGCTGGTTCCCAGACTTGGCTATGAACGCGCGGAAGAGGCAGAGCGGCTGGCGCGCGAGCAGGGCAAGACGCTGCGCGATGTGGTTGTGGAGCTGGGTTGGATGAGCGGCGAGGAGTTCGACGAAGCGACCAGCCCGGAGGCGATATGCAGGCTGGGTTCGCCGGCGCGCAAGCACGCGGCGCAACGTACAGGCGGACCACGCGATGTGGAGAAGGAGACGTTGTCATGAGCACTACACCCAAGGGATTGCGATTGCACATCGGGTTTTTCGGACGGCGCAATGTGGGCAAATCGAGCCTGCTGAATGCAATCACGCGGCAGCATGTGTCGATTGTGTCCGACGTGGCGGGGACGACGACCGATCCGGTGGAGAAGCCGATGGAGCTGCTGCCCCTGGGGCCAGTGCTGTTTATCGATACGGCGGGGATTGACGAGGTGGGCGGGGCGGGTGCTTCTGAAAAGCTGGGGGTCCTGCGGGTGGAGAAGACTCGGCAGGCGCTACAGCGGACGGAGATCGCTGTATTGGTAGCTGAGCCAGGTGTATGGGGCGAGTTTGAAGACGGGCTGCTGGCGGATTTTGCCGGGCGGCAGACACCTGCCGTCGTGGTCATCAATAAGACGGACATAGCTGCTCCGGATACCGCGCTGGTGGAGCGGCTGCGCGCTGCCAAGATGCGCGTAGTGCTGGCATCGGCGGTCAGTGGGGTGGGGCTGCCCGAGCTGCGCGAGGCGCTGCTGGAGCTGGCTCCCGCGGACTTTATCGATTCGCCGGCGATTGTCGGCGATCTGGTTGGGCCGGGCGAACTGGCTGTACTGGTGGTGCCGATCGACAAAGAGGCGCCCAAGGGACGGCTGATCCTGCCCCAGGTGCAGGCGATCCGCGACCTGCTGGACAGCGACGCACTGTGCATGGTGGTCAAGGAGCGCGAGCTAAGGAGCGCGCTCGACCGGTTGAAGACGCCGCCCAAGCTGGTGGTGACGGACTCGCAGGCGTTTCTGAAGGTTGCGGCGGACACTCCGCTGGATGTGCCGCTCACCAGTTTTTCGATCCTGATGGCGCGCTTCAAGGGCGATCTGACGGCGCAGGTGAAGGGGACGCTGGCTATCGAGCGGCTGCGCAGCGGCGACCGGGTGCTGATTGCAGAGGCATGCACGCACCACCCCATCGGCGAGGACATTGGAAGGGTGAAGATTCCGCGCTGGCTGACGCAGTATACCGGGGTCAAGCTGGAGTTTGAGACGGTGCAAGGTCGCGACTTCCCCGAAGACCTGGCCAGCTACAAGCTGGTGGTGCATTGCGGGGCATGCATGTGGAATCGGCGGCAGATGTTGAGCCGCATCCTGCAATGCCAGCATGCGGGAGTCGCCATCACGAACTACGGGTTGACGATTGCGTACAGCCTGGGCATCTTTGCGCGCGCGCTGGGGCCGTTTCCGATGGCGCTGGCCGGTTATCGCGCGATGGCGGGAAATGCGGCGCACTGAGAACGCAATAGGAAGAGTACAACGAGGGCCGATTATCGGGCTTCCGTGGGCAGTATCTCTGTGAATCAAGGGAATTTCGCGGCAAATTACGGGTTCCAGCGCATTCTCTAACACATATTTTTAAATGGGATGTATGACGGCCATCACATACAGGCACATTCGCGATGAATAAAGTATTGCGCAGTCGCTTGCTGTTTCCAAACAGGGGTGGCGCCTGGAGTTGCGGGAGATTCGTCGCGGGAGTGAGCAGCGAATGGCTCTCTGATCCGCGATGGTCGCGCGCCACGACAGGGTCGCCGCATCGGTGATTCTCCCCTGGGGCGCGAGGCCAGGAACGAGCGGCGGACGAGGAACGATGAGCACACCAATCGATGTTGCAACAACCGTGAAGGTAGTGGCAGCCAAGGCTGCGGCAGAGCCCCCGGACGAGATCACCCTGATTGCAAATAAGTGGAAGATGAAGCGGGGCAGCCTGATTATGGCGCTGCACGATCTGCAGAGCCGGGTTGGCTATGTGCCGCGCGAGTCGGCCATGAAGCTGGGCCGGCAGATGGGCGTGCCCCTGGCGCGCATCTATGAAGTGGTCACCTTCTACAACTATTTCAAGTTGGAAGCTCCGGGCAAGTACGTCATCTCGGTGTGCCTGGGCACGGCGTGCCACATCAAGGGATCGGCCGAACTGCTGGCCGGGATGGAGAAGGAACTGAAGGTAAGGGAGGGCCAGAGCACTCCGGACAAGGAGTACCACCTGCAGGCCGTTCGCTGCCTGGGCTGCTGCGGCCTGGCGCCCCTGGTTTCGGTCAACGGCAAGGTGTACGCCAAGTTGAAGACCAATGACAGCCACCATGTGATCGAGCGCATCCAGATCGACAAGCCGATGGCCGAAGCCGATCAGGAAGCGCTCGCCGATTAGCTCCCTCGCGCGGGAATTTGCAATCGAAGGAACCGAAGTACAGGACGATTATGAAACCTGAAGAACTTGAAGTAAAAGCAGCCGCGGAGCTTGCCAAGCAGCAAGCGTTCGATGTTCGCCTGTTCACCTGCTCGAGCAGAGGCTGTCAATCGTCCGAGGCCCTGGGTGTGATCGCCGGGCTCAAGGCGGAGATCAAGGCCAGACAGCTCGAGGGCAAGGTGCAGGTCAACGGCAGTGGATGCATGGGACTGTGCAGCAAGGGGCCGCTGGTGCGCATGACCTCGAAGACACAGAAAGACATTCTGTTCTCCGAGATCAAGCCGGAGATGGCGGCAACGGTGGTGGAGCAGGTAGTGGTTCCGGTGCTGGAGGGCAAGAAGATTGAGAAGCCGGGCGGCGACCTGGAACGCCACACGCTGGACCTGAACGATCCATTCTTCTCCATGCAGGTGTACTCGGTGCTGGAGAACAACGGCAAGATGGACCCGGAGAAGCTGGACGACTACATCGCGCGCGATGGCTACAAGGCGCTGCGCAAAGCGCTGACCATGAGCGCCGAGGAGATATGCAAGGAGATGCTTGCCAGTGGCCTGCGCGGCCGCGGCGGCGCAGGGTTCCCGACCGGCCTGAAATGGGACCTGACGCGCAAGGTACCGTCGGAGATCAAATACATCATCTGCAACGGCGACGAGGGCGACCCTGGAGCGTTTATGGACGGATCGGTGTTGGAAGGCGATCCGCACGCGGTGATTGAGGGCATGTTGATCGCGGCCCGCGCCATGAACGCGACTCACGGCGTCTTCTATATACGCGCCGAGTATCCCCTGGCAGTGGAGCGTGTGGAGAAGGCGCTGCGCCAGGCACGCGCAGCCGGCCTGGTGGGCAAGAACGTGATGGATTCCGGATGGGCCTTCGACTTTGAGATCCGCCTGGGCGCGGGAGCGTTTGTGTGCGGCGAAGAGACGGCCCTGATCGCCTCCATCGAGGGCAAGCGCGGCACGCCGCGTCCGCGTCCGCCGTTTCCCGCGGTCAAGGGGCTGTGGGACCAGCCCAGCTGCATCAACAACGTGGAAACACTGGCCAATGTGCCAGCCATCGTGCTGAAGGGGGCGAAGTGGTTCGCCTCGCGCGGTACGGAAAAATCCAAGGGGACGAAGCTTTTTGCGCTGACCGGCAAGAGCAAGAACAACGGCCTGGTCGAGGTGCCGATGGGCATGACGCTGCGCGATGTGATCGAGAAGATCGGCGGCGGCACGGACAGCGGCCTCAAAATCAAGGCCATCCAGACCGGCGGGCCCTCGGGCGGCATGATTCCGGAGCACCAGTTCGACACCCCGGTGAGCTACGAGAACCTGCAGCAGCTTGGGTCCATGATGGGCTCCGGCGGCATGATCGTCATCGACGAGAACGACAGCGTAGTGGAACTGGCCCAGTTCTATCTGGACTTCTGCGTCGATGAGTCGTGCGGCAAGTGCGCTCCTTGCCGGATTGGGGGGACCCAGATGCTGCATCTGCTGAACAAGATCGTCGATGGCAAAGGAACGGCGGAGGACATCCGTACGATCCGCAAGGTTGCCAAGGCAATGCAAAAGGCATCGCTCTGCGCCCTGGGCCAGACCGCACCCAATCCGACACTCTCTGCCATTCGCCATTTTGAGCATGAGTTCACCGAGCGGCTGCTGCCGGCCGCACCTACTAAAGCCTGACCACTACGGATCGAGAATAAGCTGCCATGAGCATTACAATTCACGCCACGATCAATGGGTTGCCGGTCGATATAGCCAAGGGCACCAGCATCCTGGACGCCGCGCGCCAGGTGCATGTGCGCATTCCCACGCTGTGCAAGCATCCCGACCTGGAGGCCACGGCGGCCTGCGGAATATGCATTGTTCAGATCAAGAACACCGGCAAGATGCTGCGCGCCTGTTGCACGGCCATCGAAGACAAGATGGACGTGCTGACTGAAACTCCGGAGATTGTCGAGGTCCGGCGGTCGGTGCTGGAACTCATCCTCTCGCGGCACCCCAACGAGTGCCTGACCTGCCTGCGCAACCAGAACTGTGAATTGCAGAGCCTGGCCGCCGACTTCGAACTGACGAGAACTGGACTGGATAACATCGTTCCAGAACATCCCATCGACGACTCGACGCACAGCATTGTTCTGGACTCTCGCAAGTGCATCACCTGCGGCCGCTGCATCCAGGTCTGCCAGCAGGACCAGAACGTGTGGGCGCTCAGCTTCCTGAACCGCGGATTCGAGACGCGCATCGCCGCCGCGGGAGACATCCCACTGTGGGACTCGCCCTGCGTCCGCTGCGGCCAGTGCTCGGCGCACTGCCCCACGGGAGCGATCACCGAATACGACGAAACGACCAAGGTGTGGGACAAGCTTGCCGACCCGGATGCGTACTGCGTGGTACAGATTGCGCCCGCGGTACGCGTGGCCGTCGGCGAGGCCTTCGGCTTCCCGGTAGGCGCCAACCTGACACCCAAGATCTACGCAGCGCTTCGCCGCATGGGCTTCAAGGCGGTCTTCGACACCAATTTCGGCGCCGATCTGACCATCATCGAGGAAGCCACCGAGTTCAAATCTCGTCTACTGGAAGGCAAGGGTGTTCTGCCGCTCATCACCAGCTGCTGCCCCGGCTGGGTCAACTTCATGGAGAAGTTCCATGGCGACATGATCCCGCACTTCTCCAGTTGCAAGTCGCCGCACGCCATGGTTGGGGCACTCGCCAAGACCTTCTACGCGCAAAAGCAGGGGATCGATCCGGCCAAGATTTATATGGTCTCGATCATGCCCTGCACGGCGAAGAAGTCCGAGATCATCCGCAGCAAGGAGATGTACTCCTCCGGCTACCAGGATGTGGATGTCTCGATCACGACGCGGGAGTTTGCGCGCATGATCAAGCAGTCGGGCATCGATTTCGTGACCATCCCGGATGAGCCGTGCGACCACATGCTGGGCATGTACACCGGTGCGGCAACCATCTTCGGGGCGACCGGCGGAGTGATGGAGGCAGCGCTTCGCACAGCGTACTTCTATGTCACCGGCACGGACGCTCCCAGGGTTGAGTTCCAGGCGACGCGAGGGTTGAAGGGGGTCAAGGAAGCCTCCATCGAGGTGGCCGGAACAACGATCCGTATCGCAGTGGCCCATGGCCTTGCCAACGTAGAGCAGGTGCTCGACAAGATTCGGGAGGCCAAGGCGGCAGGCGATGAGCCTCCGTATCACTTTGTCGAAGTGATGGCGTGCCCCGGTGGATGTGTGGGCGGAGGAGGTCAACCCTACGGAGCCACCAACGAACTGCGCATCAAGCGGGCCGCGGGACTCTACAGCGAGGACCATGGCGACCAGTTGCGCTGCTCCCACCACAACCCGTATATCAAACAGCTCTACGACGAGTTTCTGGGCACGCCGGCCAGCCATAAGGCCGAACAGCTTCTGCACACCGGCTATCAGGTTTTGCCGGAATACAAGCGCTAGGATGAACGACTCAAAACGATGCTTTGCACCCTCTGACCGGCTCGGCAGAGGGTGTCTTGCGTCGCAGAGGGACAGGCGCTGTAACGGCCTTTCATCGCACGCAAGATACAAGCGGTCCAAACCGGCTATTTTGCTTTGGGGCGCGTCCTATTGGGCACAGGTTTCGTCTAGGTATAGATTGTCGGCGACGCCTCTGTTGAGATCGGGCCTGGACCTGTCACGGGCAGCGTTGGAGGCGGTTTAATATGCCTCAATTGCAGTGCAAGAGCACGGTTTCGCGAAGAGAGTGACCTTTGTCACTGGTCAGGGCAGGCACGCAACCGTTACAATCGTTGGGACAAGAGAAACCCCATTCCGCGTTTTACCGTCTGAACTACGCTCTTCATCGAAGGAGACTCACCGCGCCATGAAATTGACAGCACGAATTCCGGTTTCAGTAGCACTGCTTGTGTTGCTTGGGACATCGACCGGTTGCGACAAGTTGAAGTCGCGAGACCAGATTAACAAGGGGGTTGCGGCATTCAAGAACGCCCAGTATGAGGCGGCGGTGAACAACTTCCAGAACGCGGTGAAACTGGATCCGACCTCGGATAGCGCCAAGCTGTACCTGGCCACATCGTATGCCTACCAGGTGGTACCGAACCTGACATCGCCGGAGAACCTGGCGCTGGCGCAGAAGGCGCTGGACGGGTTCAATGCCGTGCTGGCGAAGGACCCGAACGACCTGACCTCGTTGAAGGAGGTCGCATCGATCGATCGCAACATCGAAAAGTTCGATGAGGCCAAGGAGTATGAGTTGAAGGTGATCGCGCTGGCCCCGAACGATCCCGAGGCCTACTACATCGTCGGCAGCATCGACTGGAATCTGGAGCACTACAAGAATACCGTTCCCATCCTGGCGGCGGATGGGCTGGTAGACGACGGCGAGGGCAATAAGAAGATGACCAAAGGCGCCTGCGCCAAGATAAAGGCGGCCAATACGGACCTGGTGAGCGAGGCCATTAAGTTCCTGACCAAAGCCATCGATCTGAACCCCAACTACGACGACGCGATGACCTACCTGCAGTTGACCTACCGCAGCAAGGCCAATCTGGATTGCCCCAATGAGGAGGCGCGCAAGGCGGACATGGTGTTGGTGGACCAGTGGGTGCAGAAGGCCATGGGCGCGCGCAAGACGAACGAGTTGAACAAGGAAAAGAAGCTGGATCGCGGCGGCGTCACCATGTAGGCCCCGTACCCTTCAACAGCAGGAAATGCCTCCCGGAGATATATGGGAGGCATTTCTGTTTGTGCCGGAGGCAAAGCAGAATTCCCTCTCGCTTGCGGCCTGCCAGTAGACTACAATCCGAATGCGCCAGATCGGGCGGGAGTGACGGTATGGATGAATTGAGCGGCATACGCAATGAGGGTGTGACGATGGAGCAGCGCGGCCTGAGCCAAGTGGCGCGGGTGGTCAACACGTTTGTCGCACCATCGGCGACGTTCCAGGACATTCTGCGCAGCACTTCGTGGTGGCTTCCGTTTGTGCTGTTGTTGGTCACCTCGATTGGCACCGGCGTCGTAGTGGAGCGGCAGGTCGGATTCGAGCAGGTCTACCAGAATCAGGTGCGCATGAGCCCGAAAACCCAGGAGCGCATGGCAGACATGACGCCGGAGCAGAGGGCACAAGGCGAAAAGATCTCCGTCGCAGCAACGAAGTACCTCACCTACGGCAGCTTCGTTGCGATCACGTTGTTCCTGGTGCTATATTCCCTGGTGCTTTGGGCGTCATTCAATTTTGGACTGGGAGCCAAGACCACCTTCTCGCAGGTGTTTGCGGTGACGATGTATGCGTCGCTGCCCTACTTGCTGATATCGCTGTTGACGGTCTTGTCGCTGTGTTTTGGGGGGAACGCCGAAGGCTATGACTACAAGAATCCCGTGGCTACAAACCTGGCTTACATCTTTCCGGATATTGCTCCGTGGATGAAGGGGCTGCTGGAATCGTTCGACATAGTGAAACTGTGGTCGGTTGTGCTCCAGGTGATCGGAATGGCCATCGTTGCGAAGAAGACGATTGCGCAGTCGGCGGCGATCGTGGGTATCTTCTGGCTGATCGGCGTGGTGGTGACGATTGCAGGGGCTGCGTTCAGCTAGGGCGGAGACAACTGTGACCGGAGGCATCCGGCCACTAAAACCCTGACGCCTGTGGAACGCGCTCGTCGATGAGGCACAGGAGACTACTCCGTCCAACAGCGGAAGACCAGCGATCCGTTGGTGCCGCCAAAACCGAAGGAGTTGGAGAGCGCGTAGCCGATCTTTGCCGGCTGCGGCTTGTTGGGGACGTAGTTGAGGCGGCAGACAGGATCGACCTCGTCCAGGTTCATGGTGGGTGGGGCGATCTGTTGCAGCATGGCCATGATGGTGACACCGGCTTCCAGGCCTCCTGCACCGCCCAGCAGGTGACCGGTCATGGACTTGGTGGAGCTGACCAGCAGGGTGTGGTTGAGCGCGCGCTCGCCGAAGACGTTCTCGATGGCCTTGGACTCCAGCGCATCGCCCAGCGGAGTCCCGGTGGCGTGCGCGTTGACGTAATCGATCCTGTCCGGCGAGATGCCCGCGGCCTTGAGAGCTGCGTTCATGGCGCGACAGCAACCCTCGCCTTCGGGGGCCATGCCGGTCATGTGGTAGGCATCGGAGGACATGCCGTAGCCGACAATCTCGGCCAGAATGTGGGCTCCGCGCGCGCGCGCGAGTTCGAGTTCTTCGAGGACAAGTATTCCCGCTCCCTCGCCGCATACGAAGCCGTCGCGGTCCTTGTCCCAGGGGCGACAGGCGCGGGTAGGGTCGTCGTTGCGGGTGGAAAGGGCCTTCATGGCGGCGAAGCCACCGACGCTCAGGGGTGTGATGGCGGCCTCGGCGCCGCCGGCGATCATGGCGTCGGCGTCGCCGCGCTCGATGATGCGAAAGGCATCGCCGATGGAGTGGGCCGAAGAGGCACATGCGGTTGCGGTGGCCTCGTTGGGGCCGCGCGCGCCAAAGCGGATGGAGACGTGTCCAGCGGCCAGGTTGACGATGGCCCCGGGGATGAAGAACGGAGAAATCTTGCGCGGACCGCCGGCCATCATGTTGGCGTGTTCGCGCTCGATGACGTCGAAGCCGCCGATTCCAGAGCCGATATGGACGCCAACGCGGTCACGGTTCGACTCGTCGATCTTGAGGCCGGACTGGTCCATGGCCTCCTGCGCGGCGGCAATCGCAAAATGGATGAAACGACCCATCTTGCGCGCCTCTTTCTTCTCGATGAATAGCAGCGGGTCGAAGTCCTTGACCTCCGCCGCAATGCGAACGGGATGGCCGGTGAGGTCGAATGCCTTGATCTCCCCCATTCCACTACGGCCGGCCAGCAGGCCCTCCCAGACTTCAGGCACAGTTTTCCCGACCCCGCAGACGAGGCCGATTCCTGTGACGACGACTCTTCGCCGCCACGGATACTGCTGCAACGGGAGTGTGGCTTCCATTCTTACTTGGCCGCCTTCTGGTTCTTCTCGATGTAGTCGGTGGCATCCTTGACAGTCTTGATCTTCTCGGCGTCCTCGTCGGGAATCTGAATGTCGAAGGCCTCTTCAAACTGCATGACAAGTTCGACGACGTCGAGCGAGTCGGCCCCGAGGTCCTCCTGGAAGCTGGCGCCTGGCGTGACTTCAGCTTCATCCACCTGAAGCTGCTCTACGATGATCTGTTTTACCTTTTCTTCTACTGCTGCCATTTCGTTCTCCTGTGTGTCATTCGTTTCAATAGCCGGTGCGGCGTTGCAAAATCCGATGCGAACGGTTCCAATCCGGACGAGGGCCGGGCAGTGTGTTGCAGGGATGCGCAAGAATGGATGCGCAAGTCTCAAGGATACCGAGCGCCTAGCCGAGTGTAAAGCAAAGCGGGCGATATTAGGCGGGTGCTTCGTTTCGCGGGAAGTGGCCGGAACCGCAGCACTGCGGAAAGATGCGACTTTGACTTAGGATTTAGCGAACAACTGGCGTAGATTGGTGGGATGCAAACAATAATGTTCGTCTGGCTCGTGGTCGGATTCGCCGCTGGAATCGTCGCTGGCGCATTGGTGGTGTGGCTGATCGGCAACGCCCGCGCACAGGAGCTGGTCAAGACTGTCAATGAGGCCCGCGAACGCGAGAATGAGGCAAAGTCGAAGGTGAAGGAAGCCGACGACCGGTATGTAGAGGCTGCCACAGAGTTGAAGTCCGCTCTGGAAGAGAAGGGAAAGTTTCAAAACGAAGCGTCGCGAATAGACGAAATTAAGCAGGTTCTTGCTGGACGGGACAGCGAGGTTAAGTCTTTGAATGATCGCATCGCCGATCTTGATCGCGAGAAAACCGAGGCGCTAAAGGACGCTGAGACTGCAAACAAGCGCGCGGGCGAGATGATCGTGAATGAGCGGGAGAAGACTGAAGCGGTACTCAAAGCAAAGGATGAGCAGATTGAGAAGCTCAACGAGTTTATTGCGCGGGCGAAGGAGGCGATGACGACGGAGTTCCAAGCTGTCTCCGGCGGAGTTCTGAAGGACGCGCGAGAACAGCTGGCCAAACGAGCCGAGGAGATTATCAATCAACATGGAGAGAAGACGACTGGCGACGTAGCGTTGCATAAACAGCAGATTGAGACCATGCTAAAGCCGGTCGAGGAGACGATCAAGCGACTGGACAAGCAGGTTGAGGATACCAACCTCGAGCGGTCCAACGCGGAAACGCTGCTGAATGATCAGATACAGCGGCTCTCGGGGGCGAGCGAATCGTTGTCTAATGCTCTCCTCAAGCCAGTGGTCAAGGGAGGCTGGGGCGAGATAACTCTCGAGAATGCGCTTCAGGGTGCGGGTTTCAAACCTGATATCGATTACGTCCTTCAGCACACGACGGATGGCGAGGATGGACAAAAGCGTACCGACGCAATCGTTAACTTGCCGAAGGGGAGCAAGCTAATCATTGACAGCAAGAACTTGATGAAGTCGTATCGCGCCTTCACAGATGCATCTGACGAGATTCAGAAGACCCTACTTGCGAAGGAACATTCCAAGGTCCTGCGCAAGCACATTAATGAGCTATCTTCAAAGTCCTATTGGGATCGCTACGATGGCTTGGACTGTGTTTTCTTATTCCTTCCGCATGACGGGATGTATTACGCTGCGATCCAAGACGAGGCGGAGTTGATCCGCGATGCTTGGGAGAAGCGCGTCTTCGTCACCAATCCCATCGACCTCCTCCCCTTGCTCAAGGCCATCGGCTACGTCCTCGGCCTGGAGAGGTCGAACAGCAGCGCGAAGGCGATCCGTGATCTAGCGGCAGAACTATATAGCGATTTGGTGAGGTTTGCCGACAACGTGGCCAACATCGGCAACAAGTTGCAGGCCAGCGTCAAGGCGTACAACGATGCCATTCCGGGGCTGGATCGCTATATTATTGCCAAGTCTAGAACGCTCAAACAACTCGGAGCGAGTAAAGGAGCAGAGGCTGAACTTCCAGAAGCGATAGAACTCGAACCAAGACTGTTTTCATCGCGGGAACTCAGACCTTCAAACCGGCTCCTTGAGAGTGACAACAATGAACTTGATGTGGCTGCATCAGAGAGTTCTGCTCCCGAAGTCGAATGAGGTTTGGAGGCGTTAGCTGGCTGCGAGGATGCGGTCGGCGAGGTCGGCGGCATCGCGGGCTGGGCGGACGTCGTGGACGCGCAGGATCTGCGCTCCGGCGAGGATGGCGGCGGTGTTGGCTGCGCTAGTGGCGTCCTGAACTGTGTCACTCAGTTTCGTCGTATGCTCCGATTTCATCGCCTTCGTTGGCTGTGCTTGCCCCAGAGCGTGGCGCAGAAAGCCTTTGCGCGAGAGGCCGGCGAGCAGCGGGAAGCCGAGGCCATGCAGCGCGTCGAGGTGGGCGAGCAGCGGGAGGTTCTCGTCGAGAATCTTGCCAAAGCCGAAGCCGGGATCGAGGACGATGGCATCGTGACGGATTCCGGAGGCGAGTGCGGCATCTGCGCGGGCGCCTAACTCGCGGAGGACGAGCGGAAGGACTTCGTCGGGCGCGAGCGCAGGCAGCGAACGCCATTGCTGCGGGTGGCCGCGGGTGTGCATCATGACAACGCCGCAGGCAAGCGAGGCGCAGGTTGCGGACATCGCTTCGTCCCAGAGGAACCCGCTGACATCGTTGACGATCTCCGCGCCGGCTTCGATGGCGAGACGCGCAGTTTCGGCGTGATAAGTGTCGATGGAGAGTATGGCGTCGGGTCGCGCGGCGAGAATCGCGCGTAGGATGGGCAACACACGCGCCTGCTCTTCGGCTGGTGTGACAGGTGTGGCATTGGGACGCGTGGATTCGCCGCCCAGGTCGAGGATGTCCGCGCCGTCGTCGAGCATCTGTAGCGCGTGGTCGAGGGCTGCGCGGGGATCGAGGAAGCGGCCGCCGTCGGAGAACGAGTCGGGCGTCGCGTTCAGGATTCCCATAATCAGCGTGCGCGGGCCGAGCGCGAGGATGCGCGTGCGGAGTCGCCAGTCGAAGTGGGAGCGAATTGCGAAGGGCATGAGGACTCAGGCGAAGATGACGGTTTTGTTGGCGTAGCTCAAAATGCGATGATCGAGGTGCCACTGTACGGCCCGCGAAAGAACCAGTCGCTCCAGGTCGCGGCCCTTCTGGATGAGCGAGGGAAGCTGGTCGTTCTGCGAGATGCGTGTGACATCCTGCTCGATGATAGGGCCTTCGTCAAGGGTTTCGGTGACGTAATGGCTGGTGGCGCCGATGAGCTTGACGCCGCGCTCGAAGGCCGCGTGATAGGGGCGCGCGCCGGTGAAGGCAGGCAGGAACGAGTGGTGGACGTTGATGATTCGGCGCGGATACGCAGCGACGAATTTGGGCGAGAGGATCTGCATGTAGCGCGCCAGAACGACGAGGTCGATCTTGTGTTTGGCGAGCAGGGCAAGCTGCGTGGCTTCCACTTGCTGTTTGTTGTCGCGCGTGACCGGCATGAGGTGGAAGGGGACCTTGTGGAAGTCGGCGAGCGGGCGAGCGGCCTCGTGGTTGCTGACGATGAGCGCGATGTTGCAGCGGAACTCGCCGCTCTGATGGCGCAGAAGCAGGTCGGCCAGGCAGTGCAGATACTGCGAGACGAAGAGGGCGACGTTCTGCTGTTCCTCCGCGAACTCGATGCGCCAGTTCATCTGGAAGTCGCGTGCGATGGGCTCGAAGGCCGCGCGGAATGCGGCTTCGCTGAAGCCGAGGGCATCGGTGGCGAACTCGACGCGCATGAAGAAGAGGCCCATCTCGACGTCCTGATGCTGGTCGGCGTGCAGGATGTTGATGTCGTAGCATGCAACGAGAAAATTGACGATGGCCGCGACGATTCCCTTGCGGTCGGGACAGTCGATAAGCAGGATGGCGATCTTGGGATTCGGATTGGGCATGATCTTCAGCGCGAACGATGCGGTTGAACCAGATTACCTGATTGCGAAAACGGCTTGCTGGCTTTTCATCATCGTTGACGATTGTTCGTTATTTATTCGCTTGTTATTCGCCCCCTCCCCCTGCCATCCCCTTGGGGGTATTTTGAGTGTAATTTATTTATTTTGAATGATCTGGCGGGTTGATGCGCCGCCAAAATATTCTAAATACGCGATTTATGGATAAAATATTCAAAACAAATGGGATGCGCCCGGAATATGCGCCGGACGCAGCTCGTCGGGCTGGATTTCTTATCCACTGTTTTAATTCTACGCGTTGGAGCATAACTACTATGCTGGTTTCGTCAACTTGATTTGGCCCCATTTGACGGTCTGATTTGGCCCCACCTGAAGGCATGTGTTCTGTCATTCCGTGTTGGCCTTGGCGGAAGGAGCCCGTAGGGCGACTGGAGCCAAGGCCAACACGGGGCGGCGCCGCTCCCGTGGTCAAGCGGTTTTAGAAGGCCGGTTCTGGCATATGGTCCTCCGGTTTGAAAATGTGCTCGAAGGGAAGGCGCTCTCGGGCCTTGCTTGAACCGAGCCGAACTTCGAACTGGGTTGGGTTGTTACCCAGGCAATCGAGTCTTACCACCTCTGCCAGTCTGGTCTCCACCTCCCGCCGACCTTCGGTGTGAATATCCTCGCCCAGGCTTCCGATCTCCAGTGCTTGCTGAAAGGCTGTCTGCTCATCTTCGCTGAGGAAGATGTGAACGGCCTCTTTCCACGCTCGCAGCCCTTCTTTGCCTTCCACCATCACTGCCCAGCGCAGTTGCGCGTAGTACCACTGTTTGCCTGTCATGCCTTACCTGCTTTCCTAGCCATGGTTCTGCGGAACCGGTAGCTCTCTGTTCCGGTCTCGATGATGTGAGCGCGATCCGTCAGGCGATCGAGCATCGCCTTGCACAGCCGTGCGTTGGGGATCTTGGTGGGCCATTCGGAAAATGGCAAGTTCGTTGTTACGATCAGAGCCGCCTGCTCGGCGCGGCCGGCGATCACCTGGAAGAGCAACTCCGCCGCGGCGTCCGGCATGACGACGTAGCCAAGTTCGTCAAGGACGACAAGGTCGTAGCGCATCCAGCGGTTGCGCATCCGCGTCAGTTGCAGTTGGCTCTGGGCTTCGATCATCTCCGTCACCAGCTCCGCCGCCGTGGTGAAGCGCACCCGCTTGCGTTGGCGGCAGGCGGCTACGGCCAGAGCGACGGCCAAGTGACTTTTACCCGTGCCCGTTTCCCCTAACAAAATCACTGGTTCCTTGCGTTCGAGATACTCGCCCTCGCTGAGCTTTTTTATCAGCGCCGCGGAGATGTGCGGTGCCGCTTGAAAATCGAACTCCTCAAGCGTCTTGACGGCCGGGAAGTGGGCCTCCTTGATGCGCCGGAGCACGGCTCGGCGCTCACGTTCCTCGACCTCGGCTTCGAGCAGCGCCTCCAGATAGCTCAAATGCGATTGCTTTTTGCGGACGGCGTCTTCGGCCAGACGGGCAAACTGGTCGGCCACGGTGGTCAGATAGAGTTGACGGGCATACTGCTGAATGGCGGCCTGTTCGATCGGCTGGGGTGTGCTCACTGAACCACCTCCGTCGCCACCGGCCAGTCTGCAATCCGGGAACTTGAGTCTGTCTGTGGAGGCTCAGTCCAGTTCGGCCGCAGTTGTTCATAGGCTTCCATGCTGGGTTGCGGACGGTCATAGCGGCGCAACTCGCCGACCTCCACGGCAGCGCTTCTGCCGTTGCTGGCCGGCAGTCCACGCTGAGCAGATAGCGGATCGCGCTCAGGCTGGAAGTGCCCATCGCCAGCGCTTCTTCCACCGCCTGGCGAACGCGGGCCAGCGCCATAGGTGCGGCTGAGCAACAGAACCTCGATCATCGCCCGCGTGCCGGTCCTGGCGGCCATTCCGTTCGCTGACTCTGGTCCAGAAGCGGTCATAACTGGCCGGCCAGCGGCCTTGTGCCCGGCACTGTTCCAGAGCCGTGGATCCGGCCAGTGCCCCCGGCTTCCTCTCGAACACATCCAGATAATGCTCCAGTTCCAGCACCTGTTGATGGCGCTCGTAGCAGCGTTCATGCCGCGCCACGCAATGCCCATCGTGCCAGATCTCCACGTAAGCCGAGTAGACCTTGGCGGCTCGACCCTTGTTCCCACCGGCAACGGCGTCGAGTAGAAGTTGGTCAGCACCTTGACGCAGCCGCTCTGGTTGACATGAGGAAAGTGCAGCGCGGCCAGATCGAAGCCTTCGGTGGCCAGCGGAAACAGATGCTCGCGCTCGGCCAGCATCAATGCGCCGATCGACTGGCTGCGACCAGTGATCAGACGGGCCTGCTCCTATGCGGCTCCCGACTCCAGAAGCTGGTTCAGCTCTTCCAGGTTGCGCACCTTCGGCACGGGGACAAGGTAGTTGCGCCGGTACTGCCCGCCTTCGCCTTCGACGCCACCCTTCTCGTGGCCCTCGCCCGGCGTGCAGAACTCTGCCTGAAAGCCCCAGTGGGAGCGGAAAGCGATGAAGCGCGTGGTCTCTTCCCGCTGATAGCCGCGCAGAATCTTCTTCACCGCCGAGGTCAGGTTATCGAACCTGAGAGTACGAAAGACCCCACCAAACCAGCGAAACGCCAACTCGTGGGCTTCAAGAAATGCCTGTTGCGTGGCGTGCGGATAGGCCCGGTGAAAGGCCGCTCCCGAGGCCATCGAGCGCATGCAGAAGATGTAGATCTTGCGCGGCTGGCCATCGAACTCGGCCTGGATCTCGTACCAGTCCACCTGCGCTTCGTCGCCAAACTGGTAGGACTGCGCGACGAAGACCTCATGCCCCAGCAGCCCCATCGCCTGCTTGCGCTGGCGCACATACTCGCGCACCGTGGACTCGCCGACAACAATCTCCGGCTTCTCTTGCCGCAGCCGCATCCAAATGCGATGCGCCGTATGCCGCTGCTTGCGCGGGGCTTGTCGGTCCGCTTCCAGAATCGCGTCGATGAACGGCAGTGCCGGGGCCAGCTTCGGCCGCTCCCGCTCCGGCTTCTTCCGCTCTGGAGGCACTGCGCTGGCCAAAGCCTGGCGCACCTCCCGCCGATGAACTCCCAATCTCCGCGCTACCGCGCGGATCGTCCCGGCGCCATGCTCGTACTCCCGCCGGATCTGCTCGTATAGCTCCACCTTGCTCCTCCTTGTGGCCAAGCCGTCCTCGTTTCCGGGCGAAAACCCCCGAAACAAGATAACGGGCTCCGCCTCAGGTGGGGCCAATTCAGACCATCGAAAGGGGCCAATTCAGAGTAGCGAAATCATCTGGGGGATGAACTACGAAAGGCGACCCGATTTGGGTCGCCTTGGCTGAAATGACGGAGTTTGCTACTTCATCAACGGTTTGGTCGCGGTCTGGACGGGAATAACGGTTGTGGTCGGGTCTTGGGAAAGACCATCCCAAACATGAACCCTTAACTGCCCCTCGTAAATCTCCAGAAAAACTTGACTGGGTTGACTCACGGCATCCGTGGGATTCGACTGGAATCCAAGAACCCCAATTTCGAGGCCCTTGCATCCGCAGCCAAGGGAGTTCGCGTCCAATTCAATTCGCATGTTGCTCCTCTACTTTGCTGGTGTTTTTGCTGCTGCTGCAAATTCGCGGTTGAGTCTCGAAATCTCGCGTTTGAAGCTGGCGAGACTGCCCTCGGGCATGTAGAGGCTCGATCCGTCAGGAAGTGGAAGGTTGCCAACGTAGCCCTTCATGTTCCACCAGAGCTGCTCAACTTTCACTCCATTGAGCATCACGTTGAACCTCTTGGTTGTTTCGCACATCTCGCAGCCTTGACGGGTTTCGATCAGTTCGATTGCTGGCTTTGCCACTAAAGACTCCTTTTAGGGGACTGAAAAGGGCGGCCGATTAGGCCGCCCTGGTGTCGGGTTTTGCGATACGGTGTGCCGCCTATTGATCCGCGATTAACTATGCTGGAGGAAGCGCAGATCAAATGGATGATCGTATACCGCGACGATCTTCAGTAGCTTGAAGTCAGGGTGCTGGGGATTCACAAGTACGTTCCAGGTCTCAGGGACAAGCACGCTGGGAACCTCCAGTAGTAAGGATCGCTTCTCCGATAACCATCGGTCACCGATACTTTGAGTCCCGGCAATATCATCGGCCCAGTTTGGAGGCAACTCGTCGCCTTCGAGCCGGTCCCGGGAAACAGTATCCGGCCCTTCGATCTTGAGCACCTGAAAACGCTCAGGAATGTCCTCAGAGTCAATACTCATGTGGACGAGGATTTCGAGCAGTGCGGTCGATGGATTTGAGGTGCAATAGACAACCGGGTGGCCTTTGGTGTGCCAGCGCCCGGACACATAGAGGCCACCCGCCCCATCCATGGTTGCGTAGTTACTGATGCGCCATAGGATCATAATGTGCTACTCATGCAGCAAAGCCGTAATCAAGTTGCAAGAGCAGCTCTTCCACCAGGCGAGATCCTGCCTCTGTCTTGAGAATCTCCAGTGGCGAGAGTCCGTCGAACCTCGGTTTGCCTTTTCTGAGCCAACGCGCCGCCTTTTCGTTATTGCCAAAGACCTCCTCGGCCTGTGAAACGACGCGCGCCAACCGGACAACGCGGTCCGATTCTTCTCCGGTCAATGGCTGCTGGTGGGCCTGCCGGTGGGACAGAGTCCGCCGAGGCACGATGAAGCTGTAAATCTCCTCAGTGCTTATGCCATTACTTGATAGAGATTCCAGCGAACTGAGGGGAAGGCGACTAGCAACCAGTCGTTGCAGGTCGCGATCCGACCGCACTGGAGCAATTCCGAGCTTGGTTTCTACACGGCGAAAAAACATCGATGGATCCCTCTTCGTCTGAATTTGAGCGGTTTGGGTCACGACGCCTCCTGGGCAACCTGCCACGATTATATCGGCAGGTTGCTCAATAGCGCAATTCTCTACGTATTTCCGTCTGGGTGCTTTGCCTCGGGATGCGCTTTTTCCAGCCCACAGACGAAGCAGTAGCCGTTGCCTGCGAGATCGTTGTACGGATCCGCGCGCTGCCATGCAACTTGCGTGTGATGAATAGTGCTATTAACTAAATGATAAACAAAATGGGTACGAAAGCATCTAGACCTTCGTACCGTTGTTCAGCCGTCATCAATGGGCCATTATCAGACTTCAACACATACTTGGGAGAGGGGCTACAAGGAGATGCAGCGCAAGCTGTCTTTGTAGGCGGACGTCATAAAAATCAAGCGAATCATCCTTGCAGGCCCTCGGTCACCCTTTCGCGTTGGAGTGGCAAGTATCCTCTCTTTAGAGAAAGACGTTCAGATTGTCGCCCAGTGCGATGAGCATGATCACGCGGCAGTACGAGTCGCAGTTGAGACACTTAGAGCATCGACCGCGATTATCTCATTACCAATACTCCACAAACATCCATATTTGCTCTCCCCCCTCAAAGAGACCTCCACAGGCCTTATTGTCGTTACATCCGCCGATCGCAAGCCCTCGATTGAAGTCGCACGTCAACTGCGCGGGACAATCTCGCGTGATATCTCGTCAGAAGAACTCGTTGCATGCGTTCGGCACGTCTCAAGGGGACACCACTATGTACCAAACGCCGCAGACGCTGCTCCGGTTGAATCCGACCTAGTTGGTATTTGCGTTCGCAATCGGCTCACTCGACGGGAGCTACAGGTAGTCGGCTTCATCGCCAGGGCGTACAAGAATAAGCAAATTGCTGATTGCCTCGGTACCAAAGAGCAGGTCGTCAAGAATTACACGAGGAATCTCTTCGTTAAGTGCGGCGTCTCTAATCGGCTCGCATTGGCACTCTTCACGAGCACTCACCCGATCCTTGCTGAAGCTGGCGAGAGGGCGAGCACTCTCCTAATTAAAGCGAGAAGTGCCCACCTCTTGGTTAAATTCCCTAAAAGCAGTTCAGAAACGACTGAAGCCTATTCGTCGGCAGCGTCCGCATAAGCTGCATGGCATAGCTCCCCGGGTACCGCGGCACGCCGTCGACCATGTCCGTCGCCTGTTTCAGGGATCACGCGAAAGACGCGGAATTGCGCTTGGAAGTGAACGCCACGCCCGGCCCCGGTAATGTTCTCACTGAAGAACCAGAGGCACCCCGAGCGATAACGCTCTGTAGCCTCAAGCCGTGACGTGAGGATGGCCGGCGTAAGTCCGCCGCTGTAGGACATCGATCCCACGCTGAAATAGAAGCTCCCGGTATCGCCGCTGCAACTTGCAGGCTGGACCCGGTCGCCCCAATCGTGGGCGATGCGGAAGGCCTTGCCATCGGGGAATTCCATGTAATCCCCGGTTCGCGGCCCCTCAATTTTGTCGTAGACCGCGATCCGCGCTGCCAGAATCTCAGCATTCTTTGCAGCGACTCTCGCATTTACTTCTTCGAGCAGACTCATTTCATCTCCTGAACTGGTTGGTTTAGAGGCCGCTGATGGTGGGCCGATCGCTCACACTCGCACCTTCCGAAATAAAGCAGACAGATGCAGCGCCTAGCGCTCGGGCGGTTGGCCCATCGGCGAGCATAAAGTTGGACCAGCATGAGGCGCCGGCGTTCCAGCACTCGGCTGCTGTCACTGTCCGCTCGGCGATGAGGATGTGATTCGCGTCGAAGAACCGCGCCATTTTGGTAGATTTGGGGGTGAGACCGCGGAGGCTCAGAAGGTGACCCTTAAGGTCGAATTGCGGTGATGTCGTTGCCATGTTTGGACCTCGAACGTAAGAACGTGAGCGTGCGCCTTCCAAACCTGTTTATCAGGAATTTGATAATCAGATTTTTGATAATCAGAACGATGGTTGCCTCGCTCCGACTCGAACGGAGATTAGAGCCGTCAAAGGGCACTTGCCTACCATTAGCAGACGAGGCAATATGTTCGGATCGTTATTTGCTAGTCTTCGCTATCGTGATCTGGGTTGTAGCGGCATGCGCCTATTAAAGGCGCATGCCGCTCGTTCGCTACTGCTGGCCGAGTCACCCGAACAGCAGCATCTGCTCCTCATCCTCCGCAACTGGCTTGCGGCGGTGGGCTTTTGGACGCATCGCATTGAACGCAAGAATGTTGGTTTGCGATGTGGGTGCTGGTGCTGGTTCAGGTACGGAGACAGGTACAAGCGGTGGAACCAGGAACGGCTTCGCCATCTCTGGCAACGGTTCAGCCTCTTCAACTTCAGAGGCTTCCTCCTCGGCGGCGTCGAACGCAAATACGCTTGAGTCGTCGAGTGGGACGTTGCTGTCGGCGGTTTCTTCTTCCTGCTCTTCTGCGACAAGGGTCGGAGCCTGCGCAAACATCTGCGCGCGCTCGTGGGCGAGGTTCGCCCAGACTGCATCGGCTGATTCGCCGACTTTGCCCTCTTCGAGCAGTTCGCGAACCATGGAGGTGACCATGTCGTCATCCTCTTCGAAGCCATCCAACCCTTCTCCGCTGAATTTGCCCTCCATCATCATCGCCACGAGCAATTTCTTGCCCATGAGTCGAATCTGATTCTCCTGCACTGTTGCCGGAGTACATCAGGAACTTCACCCGAACTGCGTGCTTCTGACCAATGCGCCAGGAGCGACGGCTTGCCTGCCTCAACGTGAACAGAGAGTACCCGGTCTCATAGAAGTAGAGCGTTGGGAAGTCCAGCAGATCGAGTCCAGTCTCGACCAGCTTGGGGTGACAGACGACAACCTGCACGCCCTCTTTGAGCCGCGCCTCGTACCACGCCTCACGCACATCGGTGCCAACCGACGACCTGAGAACCGCAGTGCGAAGACCGGCCTGCTCAAAGACCCACTTCAAGCGTGCCGTCACGTCATGGCGACCCGTAAAGGTAGCAAACACCTGTACGCGGCGCCCGGACCGCAATCTCAGCCTTCACGTCGTCGAGCAGTGCCTGCTCCTTCGGATACAGCTTGTCCCGATCCAGTTCCGCGGGGTCGCATACATGGACAACCTTGATCGCGCCGGTCTGCTTGTCTTTGATCTTTCCGTAGATCGAATCGAAGCCAAACGGATGGTCCGGGTAGCAAAGCAGGGTGCTGAGCATGAGGCTGGTGAGGCTGGGATTACGCGGGTACTCTTCGAGCGCCTTTTTGATCGCTTCCAGAATGTCCGTGTAAGCCTTCGACAACTCCTCGTCCATGGCAACAGGAATTACCGACTCCGTATAAGAAGGCAGGTCCCGAGCGATGTCCTCCAAAGAAACGAAGGCGGTATTCTCCATCAAGAATTTGCCGAAGAGCAGTGGACTGCAGCCCGGCTTGCGCTTGATCGTGACACTCGCTTTGGACGCCCTGGAACATGCGTTATCGGAGGTGAAGCGTTTGACTATCTCCTCACAGACGCCATAGTTGCCCTGGAAGACACTGCGACCCTCTCCACCCCACGCATAGCCGTCCTTCGCCATCTGTGGGGCATCCATGCGATACAGGATGTTGTAAAGATCATCAGCATAACCTCCCATCATCGTCCCAGTTAATCCGACCAGCCTTTTCGCAATGCGCTCGAGCACCGCCAGGCCGTTGCCCTGGGCGGTGTCGCCGGCGAGCTGGTGCAGCTCGTCCGCGATGGCGTAGTCGAAGAAGTCCTTCATATAGCGCCCCATGTAATCGAGCGGCGCCATGCGCTGCAGCTTGTTCTTGTCCGCCTGCCAGAGTGGCGAGAAGACCGTCGTACCCTTGTTGGGCCGCGTCAGCGTCTCATCGTACTTGTTGCTGTCGAAGGACAAGCGGGTGAGGTTGCCACCGGATGAGGTCTCGACGGGGAGACCGCTATCGATGCTGATGACGCTGCCATTGTTGGGACCGGATTCGGCAACCTCATATGCGTGCTTCCAGAAGTAGCCGAGCTTGCCCTTCTCCTTGCTCATAATGAAGAAAGAATTCTCGGGGCAGATCTTCTTGAAGCCTTTGGGCCCCATCTTGCGAAGCTCGCTCAGGGTGACCTTCAGGCCCTTGTGAACGATCTTGCCGTTGACGTAGGCGACTTCCGTCATGCCGTGCGGCTTGTGTACGTCGCCGTTGTTGCGCATGTCGTACACGATGAAGACCCGGACATTGGGCAGCGTCATGAACACTTCGCGCGCCCACTTCTTCGGAAGATGAGGCGGGCACATCGCAATCGCGGTGAACCGCTTGCCGGTCGCATGCACGAAGCACGCAGCAATCGCCATCAGGGTTTTTCCGCAGCCGCATTCAGCAACCATCTTGGCGGCGCGTCCGCCCTTTTTCCAGAACTTCACGGTGCCCATGATGGCAAGCGCCTGGGCGGGGAGAGCCTTGCGACGAAGCTTGGAGAGGAGCGGAGAGAGCGGGTCTTCCGGCCGGTGGAGGGGTTGATACGCTTCCGTGATCCGCTTCCCGAGGTCCGGAGCGAATTCACGCAGATAGTCGAAAATTGTGGCGAGTGCTGCCATGAATTTACCTCGAGTCCTAAATAGGAATGGCCAGCCCTTTGAGGGGCTGGCCTTGCAGTAATGTGTGACAGGGGAATATAGCGCCGGTTCAGGCTTTATGGTGGAGGACTGATTACACTTTAGGTTCGAATCTTCTCGATGATCGGCTCAGGTTTGCCATCCCAACGAAAGCTGAATGTGAATTGTTTCCTGACGTTTGTCACCAACGCAGGGCAGAAACAGGCAAAGCATGTTCCTTTCGCATGCCTGACACTCGGATAGACCACTCCGAGTGAGCCGACCGTCATCAGCCGCTCGGCCAGGAGTTGCGACTCTGCGTAGCTCTCTGGATCAAGGCAGGGCTTGAACGCTGGCGCTCGGCGCAAGTCATGAAAATCCGCGTTGAAATCAGCCAGATACTCGTCATAGGTCACTTCATCGTAGTATCGATCAATCTCCGCCAGTTGCACAGACTTATGAAACGCAACCTCGGCCTGCGCGGTTGAAACATCCCCTGCGGCATACCATGCTCCGCGATCGGGTCCGTTGAAGCGATTCCCCAGCGGGTGGGGGTGAGCAAAGGCGGCATTGATAATGCTCGCGTAGGGTATGCCAAACACCAGTTCGTGAGTGCCAATGCCTGGTAGAAGCTGATTCTCGGCCAACAGGCGGTCATTCGTCGCACTGTCAAGGTCGAACGCGTCTGCAAGCAGAGTGTTGTCGTTTGCTATGCGCGTCAGCACGCTATCCTCGCCAATGCTGTATTTGGAGGGGATGAGGCGGCTCGTTTCTTCGGCCCGAATTCGAGAGACTAAAGGCAGCTTACTGCTGTTTTTTTGTCTGCTAGGGCAGTCTTGGCGTTCAAATGCCTCCTCGTCGCGCGTCGAGTAGCCGGCGCACGGTTTGCATGGCTGGCACTCCCCCTTTAATCATGTAGTCGAGAGGCGTAGAGCCGTTGAAAATACGGTTTGTGTTGGGGAGCCGGACCCACTCATCAGCAAGCTCTCGCCCGTGAAGAATATTGAGCGCCTTGAATATCCCTACCAGATAGGAGACCCGTTGCAGCCTGTCTGTATCGAGTAGGCGAACTTCAGGCTTCTTCTTCATCTCATAGTAGGGGCCATTCGTAACCCCACCCAGAAGCATGCGCGCGTCTTCATCGCGGATCTTCCAAACGTCGACTATATTGAAAAACAGCTTGAGCGCGGATGCGCTAAGCCGCTTTCGTGCATCCTTGGATGTGAGGTCGGTGATCGGGGGAGGCGAGTACCGCGTCATTGGATATGAAAGGCTTGCCATGATTCCTCCTGACTAGGAGAGTATACACTCCTGATATGCTGGTGGTCTAGAAAAACTCAGGGAAGTGTCAGCCATGCACTGGCCCTGCTGCGGTTTGTTCTGCTACGCGGCGACTTCAAGCTCGTCTTCATCTATCACAGAAGCGGAGAGTAGATCTTTGATTCCGTAGGCTGGCCAGATGACAGGGCCTGCAGCTTCGGGGAG
Source organism: uncultured Acidobacteriaceae bacterium (assembly GCA_963799175.1). GTDB lineage: Bacteria > Acidobacteriota > Terriglobia > Terriglobales > Acidobacteriaceae > Edaphobacter. The sequence continues at coordinate 313,751 of CAWCWC010000014.1, forward strand.
AAATAGAAACTTCTCCGCAACCTGCAATCCAATCCACTGCAACAACTCCTCGCGCGTGATGGTCACCGTGACAGGGGAGCAATTGAATCCGATGATCTCCCGAATCTTCTCGGTATTCCGCAACATCTGGACGCCGGGGCCAGCCCACTCGGGCAGTGCAGGCAGCCCAAGAAACGAAATGACGGTTGCCCAAATGAGGGTGTCGTCATTGTGGAGGACCGTGACTGATCCGTTTGTGCCGTTCTGCATGAGTGCCTCTGAGAAGCACAGGATGTGCCTCACGGGACGCAAGCGGCCGGGGATCGAGAGGTGGCCGCGGTACGTGGTTGGCTTCTGGCCCATGAAAAGCTCCAGCTTCGAGCCATCCGGGAGCTTGGCAGTGAGACGTGAGTTAGTCGAGATCGCACCCGAAACAGCGGCCATCTCAGAATCATTGCCGAAAATCGAAAGCATGTGGGTGGTGGTGTCCTCGGTGGCCAGGCGATCGCACCAAACTTCCACGCGAGTAGACCAATTCTTGGACTGGACGGAGTATTCGACCTGGGTAAGTCGTAGGTGGGCGTTCTTCATGGTAATTCTCCTTGGGGAGGGAAGAACGCTCTGATCCTCTACGGGAACAGCGTTTCTTCGGTGAGATTGAGTTGAATGAGAAACGCTCTGATCCTCTACGGGAGCAGCGTTTCTTCAGTGAGATTGAGTTGAATGATGTGGCCGGGGATGAATCGCGCGTTCTGATAATTGGAGGACCAACCACCAGAACCAGCCGTGGTCGGGTAGCAACCCACCGCATCCACCACGCCGGAGGCTCACTTCAAACGGTTCTATCGTAACCGCCCCACAGAGCCACACCCATGCCACTCCCGTCGCAGGGCGGTCACGATAGAACACTAACGTTTTTCGGGAAGTTCAATAGAGGAATAGGGCTTGAATGTTGGAAATCGTCTCCAAGCCAACGACGACTTCTCAGACCCGCACATTAGATGTCCCACTCCGTTGGCCAATGGTAAAAGTGAATATTGCAACAAAGTGCTTGCAGTTAATGCTCACATGAGTGTATTAGTACAGTCATGCTCTCGCTGCGTATCTCGGCAAGCTCAGGCGTTCCACTGTATCTGCAGATTGAACAGCAGATCAAGCGGAGTATTGCTTCGGGAATCCTGTGTTCTGGAGATGCACTTCCTTCCACACGCCGGGCTGCCGCCGATCTGCGCATCAATCCGAACACCGTGGCCCGCGCGTTTCAGAATCTAGAGCGGGACGGCATTATCCGCACGGTTCCTGGTGGTGGGACTCTACATTGCGAGCTTTGTAGCTTCTGGTGCTGGCCTGCTCAAGGTCGAGAGCATTCGTCTGCTCCGCCCTCAGGCTACACAATTGGGCGGTTGAAGCAACGCAGCTTCGCGTGCCTTCCCGAAGAAATCCACAAGCTGCTGGACTCCACGCTGCACAATCTCGAAAAGTCTCGCCGCTCACACAAAGCTTCCTCAAGTTCTAACCCCAAGGATAAAAACCAATGAACGCCTTTGCCATTCAGACCGACTCGCTCGTCAAGACCTACGGTTTCGGTAGCAAACAGATTCGCGCCGTAGACGGTCTCTCTCTCAACGTTCCCGAGGGCTCGATCTATGGTCTGCTCGGACGCAACAGCTCCGGCAAGACCACAACCATCCGCATGGCGATGGGGCTGGCGCGTCCAACCTCGGGCGAGATCAAGGTCTTCGACCTCAATCCCACAGATCATCCCGAACGCATCAGTGTTCTCCGTCAGGTGGGCTATGTGCCCGAGGACAAGATGTCGGTCGGGCTCTCGCCGCGCAAACTATTCGAACTAAACCGCAACTTCTATCCCGATACATGGTCCGACGAACTGGCTCGCAAGGTCGTCAAGCGTCTCGACCTTCTCTCTGGACACGGCGTTTATGGAGCTTCTCTCGCTAGGCAACAAGACGAAGTCGCGCTGGCCATGGCCATCGCCCAGCGCTCGCGCCTGCTCATTCTCGACGAGCCCACCACCGGCCTCGATCCCATCGCGCTCGACGAACTCCTACGCCTGCTGGTCGAAGAGACTGCACCGCCGATGGTCGCACGATCTTTCTCTCCAGCCATCAGCTCGCCGAGATCGAGCAGATCGCCGACCACATCGGTATCTTGGATCGCGGAAAAATCCTCCTCGAAGGCCCACTCGACGACATCCGATCCAGCTTCCGCCGGCCTACCATCTCCGGCTCCGCACTTCCATCTAGTGGCCCCAGCATTCTCTCGACAAAGCGACAGCCGCACGCCACGAAATACGTCATTCAGCGCGACCCCGACGCGTTCGCCACCGAACTCTCCACCAATGGTGCGACCATCGTTGAGTCCGCCCCACTCTCACTCAACGAGATATTCATCGAACTCTGCCGCACCGCCGAGGGCAGGGAAGAAGACGCGTCGGAGGTCCGGGCAATCACCGCCTTCCCTCTCGTTCAAGTCGTCACGTTCGCGCCATTTTTAGCAGCAGCGATTGTCTTCCGAATTCGTCTCCAACGCCAAACCTCGAAGCTGGAACACAACGGGGGCGTCGAAGCAGCCTTTGCCCCTGCCAATCCTCCGGCTCCCGGTTTTCTGCTGCACCGCTTCAGCCTCCCGGAACGCACCTACCTGCTTCGCTACAAATCCTTGTTGTTCGCGGCCTTTGGCATACTCCTCTGGTTTTTTCTGGTCAGTATGAGTAGCGGACTGCTCCCGTCGGAGATTGCCAAAACAGG